>NZ_CP012160.1:0-726875 GCF_001187845.1 Octadecabacter temperatus
GGGACGTTTCCTTGATGCAGTAGGCTCAACGCATCAGTGCAAGGCAAGCCTCCGCAAGGGTATTTCGCGGTGCCTAATCTTGTGGATTGCGGGGAACGATATGGGCGCGGACCATGGTGGCAGCTATTGGTGCATTTTAGATCGGGACAACGGGGACAATATGACGAACGTGCAGTGGGACAAGGTGAAATCGGACATGCGTGCAGCCATTGGCGCAGGCAACTACAAGAGTTGGATTGAACCGCTCACACTCGTGACAGCTGCTGAAGGCGTTGCACGTCTTGGCGCACCCAGCCCATTTGTTGGCGACTACGTCGGCAAGACCTATGGCGATCAAATCATCTATCACCTTAACCGTCACGGTATGGCGGTTCAGCGCTTGGCGTTTGATGTTGAAGGTGCTGCCAACACCCCAGTTCAACCCGCCGCTAAACCGGCTCAGGCTAAACCAGCGAATGCCCAAGCAGATGCACAGCCTGACCAACGTTTCACATTCGACAGCTTCGTCGTCGGTAAGCCGAACGAGCTCGCCCATGCTGCCGCAAAACGCGTTGCTGAAGGCGGCCCTACCACGTTCAACCCGCTTTTCCTTTATGGCGGCGTTGGCTTAGGTAAGACGCACTTGATGCACGCTATCGCACACGAGCTTGGCGAAAAGCGCCCTGACCTCAACGTCCTTTATGTATCCGCTGACCAATTCATCTATCGCTTCATTTCCGCTCTGCGCGATCGCAAGATGATGGACTTCAAACAGCACTTCCGCTCCGTGGATGTGTTGATGGTCGATGACATCCAGTTCTTAGAGGGCAAAGAATCAACGCAGGAAGAGTTCTTCCACACGTTCAACGCACTCGTTGACCTCGGCAAGCAAATCATCATTTCCGCCGACCGCGCACCGGGCGAAATTCGTGACTTGTCAGAGCGCATCAAATCCCGTCTGCAGTGTGGCCTCGTGGTCGACCTGCACCCGACGGATTACGAACTCCGCCTCGGCATCCTTCACGCCAAGCAAGAGATGTTCGTCAACGTCTACCCTGGCGTCGAAATCGCAACGGGCGTTCTCGAATTCCTCGCGCACCGGATTTCCAGCAACGTCCGCGTTCTTGAAGGCGCATTGAACCGCCTTTACGCGCTCGCGTCCCTCGTCGGCCGCACCGTGTCCGTTGAAATGGCACAGGATTGCCTGTCCGACATTCTGCGTGCCTCTGATCGCAAGCTCACCATCGAAGAAATCCAACGCAAAGTGTCCGAACACTACGACATTCGCTTGTCCGATATGCTTGGCCCAAAGCGCACGCGCACGTTGGCCCGCCCACGTCAGGTTGCAATGTGGTTGTGCAAACAGCTCACCAGCCGCAGCTTGCCTGAAATCGGCCGCAAGTTCGGCAAACGTGACCACACCACAATCATGCACGGCGTGCGCAAAATTGATGAATTGCGCCAATCTGACAGTCAGATTGCCGATGATCTGGAAATGCTGCGCCGCGCACTCGAAGACTAGGCATTAAACCCTTGTGGATGGGCTGAAATCCGCTAGTTTTGGCGTCCCGACATCTTGCGGGCATCACTAGCGGAGACAGGCCATGAAACTCAGCATCGAACGCGCAACACTGCTTAAAGCCGTGGCACAAGCTCAATCCGTTGTGGAACGCCGCAACACGATCCCGATCCTCGCGAACGTCTTGATCGAAGCAGAGGGCGCCGAGGCAACATTCCGCGCGACAGACCTCGACATCGAAGTCGTCGACAAAGCCGCAGCCGTGGTTGAACGGGCAGGGGCCACAACGGTCTCCGCCGTGACGCTGAACGAAATTGTTCGCAAACTTCCTGACGGCGCGCTTGTGACGCTGACAGAAGACAGCGCATCAGGCCGTTTGACGATTGAAGCAGGCCGTTCCAACTTCTCACTCGCGACTTTGCCCAAGGAAGACTTCCCTGTGATGGCAACGTCTGATTACGCTGCGAACTTCGCGTGCAAGGCTCCGGTTCTACGCCGCCTGTTCGATAAATCCAAATTCGCGATCTCGACCGAGGAAACCCGCTACTACCTCAACGGTGTCTACATGCACGTGTCCGAATCCGATGGCGGCAAAGTTTTGCGCTGCGTCGCAACAGATGGCCACCGTCTGGCGCGCATCGACGCTGACCTGCCCGAAGGCGCGGAGGGCATGACAGGCGTTATCGTTCCACGCAAAACTGTTGGAGAATTGCGCAAACTTCTCGACGACGATGATATGGAAATCGCTGTGTCCGTGTCTGAAACCAAAATTCGTTTCGCCACGCCAGACATCACCCTGACGTCCAAAGTCATCGACGGCACCTTCCCCGACTACACCCGCGTGATCCCGCAGGGGAACACGCGCAAAATGGAAGTCGACGCCGCCGAATTCGCCAAAGCGGTTGATCGTGTTGCGACAGTTTCCTCTGAACGCTCTCGCGCTGTGAAATTGCAACTCGACGAAGACCGTCTAATCCTGTCCGTCAACGCACCAGACTCTGGCGCGGCGGAAGAAGAGCTCGTCGTGGCTTACGGCGACGAGCGTCTCGAAATCGGCTTCAACGCCAAGTACCTCCTCGAAATCGCATCCCAAGTGGACCGCGAGAACGCGGTATTCATGTTCAATTCATCTGGCGACCCGACCCTGATGCGCGAAGGCAATGACACCAGCGCGATCTACGTGGTCATGCCGATGCGGGTATAAGTGCTCGGTGCGCTTCACGTCTGAGAATTTGAAAAAGGGCCGCGCGTAATGTCGGCCCTTTTTCTGTCTCGGCTTACCCTCTCGCACTTCCGCTCGCACAAGCGCGCCAGTCTGGACCTCGACGGGCGCCCAGTCGCTATCTACGGCCCGAACGGGGCTGGCAAAACCAACATCCTTGAGGCCGTGTCGATCCTGTCACCGGGGCGCGGCCTGCGGCGCTCCAGTTCTGAGGACATGACCCGCCGCCCCGAAGCGCTCGGCTGGAAAGTCACTGCAGACCTGACGTCGCTGAGCCAAAACCACGAAATCGAAGCGTGGTCAGAAAACGGCGCGTCACGCCAAACCAAAATCGATGGTAAAGCCGCCGCTCAGGTCGCGCTGGGCCGCATCGGGCGCGTCCTTTGGCTTATCCCCGCGATGGACCGTCTTTGGATTGAAGGCGCTGAAGGCCGGCGCCGTTTCCTTGATCGTGCCACGCTATCGTTTGAACCCCTCCACGCCGAGGCGGTCCTGTCCTACGAAAAGGCCATGCGTGAACGGAACCGCCTCCTCAAAGACATGGTGCGCGATGCCCATTGGTACGCCGCCCTAGAACGCCAGATGGCTGAGTCCGGCGCACAGATCCATCGCAACCGAACCCATGCGCTTGATCTTCTGTCCACCGCTCAGGATGCCGCCGAAACAGCCTTCCCGACAGCAACGCTATCTCTCACGCACTCGGACCCTGCGTGCGACGCCCCAAAAGACCCAGACGCGCTGCTCTCAGCCTTCGCAGGCAACCGTTCTCGCGATATGGCCGCAGGACGCACCCTTATCGGCCCGCATCGCGCAGACCTCGGCGCAATATTTGCCGCCAAAGATGTCCCCGCTAAAGATTGCTCAACGGGCGAACAAAAGGCGCTGCTCATCTCCCTCATCCTCGCCAACGCCCGCGCTTTGGCCGATGATTTCGGCGCCCCCCCGATCCTTCTGCTCGACGAAGTTGCCGCCCATCTTGACGCTGATCGCCGCGCCGCGCTCTATTCTGAAATCACCACGTTGGGGGCACAGGCCTTCATGACGGGTACCGGACCCGAACTGTTCGCAGAGCTTGGTGAGTCCGCCCAATACGTCCACGTAACGGACGAAAATAGCGTTTCACAGACCACTCAAGCCTGACCTAACTTCACCCACAAAATATGGCCCAAATGCGTGACATTGCCGCGCCAAATCGCTATATATTGGGCAACTTAACAAAAAGGGTCCGCAATGACCGACGAGCAGAATACACCAGAAGAGTATGGCGCTGATTCCATCAAAGTTCTCAAAGGCTTAGAGGCGGTTCGAAAGCGTCCAGGCATGTACATCGGTGACACCGATGATGGCTCCGGTTTGCACCATATGGTCTACGAAGTCGTCGATAACGGTATCGATGAAGCTTTGGCAGGCCATGCGGACGCTGTGAACGTCAAAATTCATGATGACGGTTCTGTTTCTGTGTCTGATAACGGTCGCGGAATTCCTGTCGACATCCACAAAGAAGAAGGCGTTTCTGCCGCCGAAGTTATCATGACCCAGCTGCACGCTGGCGGTAAATTCGACAGCAACTCCTACAAGGTTTCCGGTGGTCTGCACGGCGTTGGCGTATCCGTTGTGAACGCCCTGTCTGACTGGCTCGAACTGCGCATCTGGCGCGACGGCAAAGAACACGTCGCACGGTTCGAGGGTGGCTATACAACCGAGTCACTCAAGGTCGTCGGTGAATGCGGTGATCGCACAGGTACCGAAGTGCGTTTCATGGCGTCCCTCGAAACATTCTCAAACCGCGAATATTCCTTCGAGACGCTGGAAAAGCGCCTGCGCGAACTGGCGTTCCTGAACTCCGGCGCACGCATTATCGTCACCGACGAACGCCCTGCCGAACATCTCAGCACAGAATTGTACTACGAAGGCGGCGTCAAAGAATTCGTCAAGTACATCGACCGTTCCAAGACCTCGATCTTGCCCGAACCGATCTACGTGATCGGCGAAAAGGACGACATCGGCGTCGAAGTCGCGATGTGGTGGAACGACAGCTACAACGAAATGGTGCTGCCCTTTACCAACAACATCCCGCAGCGCGACGGCGGCACGCACATGGCCGGCTTCCGCGCGGCCCTGACCCGCACCATCAACAGCTACGCGGCTTCCAGTGGCATCGCCAAAAAGGAAAAGATCAACTTTACAGGCGATGACGCCCGTGAAGGCCTGACCTGTGTTCTGTCCGTCAAAGTGCCGGACCCGAAATTCTCGTCCCAGACAAAAGACAAACTCGTCTCGTCTGAAGTGCGCCCCGCCGTTGAATCTTTGATGAACGAAAAGCTGGCCGAATGGTTCGAAGAGAACCCACAGATCGCCAAGGTCGTCGTCTCCAAAATTCTTGAGGCCGCCCACGCCCGCGAAGCCGCGCGCAAAGCCCGCGACCTGACGCGCCGTAAAACGGCGATGGATGTGAACTTCCTCGCAGGTAAGCTCAAAGATTGCTCTGAAAAAGACCCATCCAAAACCGAAGTCTTCTTGGTGGAGGGTGATTCCGCTGGTGGGTCCGCCCAAACAGGGCGTGACCGTCAAACGCAGGCCATCCTGCCGCTGAAGGGTAAAATCCTGAACGTTGAACGCGCGCGTTTTGACCGGATGCTCGGCTCTCAGGAAATCGGCAACCTCGTCATGGCGCTTGGCACTGGTATCGGGCGCGACGAATTCAACATCGAAAAACTGCGCTACCACAAGGTCGTCATCATGACCGATGCCGATGTTGACGGGGCGCACATCCGCACGCTGCTGCTGACGTTCTTCTTCCGGCAGATGCCGGAACTGATCGAACGCGGTAACCTCTACATCGCGCAGCCCCCGCTCTACAAAGTCAGCCGCGGCAAGTCCGAGGTGTACCTCAAAGACCAAGCCGCGATGGATGACTATCTGACCGAACAAGGTGTCGAAGGCGCGATGCTGCGTCAGGGCAATGGCGAAGAAATCATTGGTGCCGACCTGCGTCGCGTCGTCGATGAGGCTGGCCGCCTAAAGCGCGTACTCGATGCGTTCCCGACCCACTATCCACGTCACATCCTTGAACAAGCCGCCATCGCAGGCGCCTTCGTTTCTGGCGCGGTTGAGGCCGATTTGCAGGGCGTGGCTGACCGTGTTGCCGCGCGTCTTGATCTGATTGCCAACGAATGGGAACGCGGCTGGCAAGGCCGCATCACCCAAGACAAAGGCGTGCGTCTGACCCGCATCCTGCGCGGCGTCGAAGAAGTCCGCACGTTGGACGGCCCAATGTTGCGCGGCGGCGAGGCCCGCAAAACGGGATCCTTCACCCAGCACCTGCAAGAGGTCTACAACACGCCTGCAACGCTGATCCGTAAAGACCGTGTGCAAAACATTTACGGCCCTCTCGATCTGCTCAAGGCGATCCTAGAGGAAGGCGAACGCGGCTTGTCGCTTCAACGCTACAAGGGACTGGGCGAGATGAACCCCGACCAGCTCTGGGAAACCACATTGGACCCAGACGCCCGAACGCTTCTGCAGGTTAAAGTCGAAGACGTTGCCGAAGCCGACGACCTGTTCACCAAGCTGATGGGCGACGTCGTTGAACCGCGCCGCGAGTTCATCCAAGACAACGCGTTGAATGTGGAACACCTCGACTTCTAAAGTCGGCGGCGTTCTACATATCGACCATTTGCGCAACTTCGACAGACCCACTGCCATCGACAACCATTGGGTTTCCTTTGGCGTGGGCGCAGGCGGACGCATAGTCTGCCGCTTCAATCACCGTGTATCCTGATACAGGGTTAGCACCGCCATTCTCGACATGACCATCTGCGCTTACGGTGTGCGATTGGCCAACAGGTGCCCCGCCGTCAACTGTTGCAGCCCCCAGCGTTTCATACCACGCGGCCCAAGCAGCCATCGCCTTCGCACCCTCTTCGGGTGTCTCTGGCATTCCACCACCGTGGTAAACGAATAGGAATTTAGGCATTTCAAGTCCTCCCAAACATGAAGAACTCCATTGAACACCCATTTGCCCGAGTCGCGCAAGCGTCGCAGCCTAACCCGCAGCTGGTCCCACATGGATTTCACCACGCTCTTTGGCGAGCGCGATCTGCTTCTGACGCTCGCGGAACCGTTCTTTGTCTGCGTCGCTGGTCTCCCCAGCGCATTGGTGACACGACACGCCGTGCTCATACGTGGAAAGGTTCTTATCATCTGGCATCAATGGGCGACGGCAGGCGAAGCACAGCTCATGAGGGCCTTCTTCCAAGCCGTGCCCAACCGAAACACGCGCATCAAAAACAAAGCACGACCCATCCCAAGTGCTCTCGTCCTGTGGGACCTCTTCAAGGTATTTCAGGATCCCGCCTTTCAGGTGATAAACGTCCTCAACCCCTTGCCCCAGCAAGTAGTTCGTCGATTTTTCACAGCGAATGCCACCTGTGCAAAACATCGCAATCCGCTTATTATGAAAGCGGTCTTTGTTGGCTTCCCACCATGCAGGGAACTCGCCAAAACTCTTGGTTTCAGGGTCTATTGCACCATCAAACGTGCCAATCGCGACTTCATAATCGTTGCGCGTATCAATCACCGCCACGTCCGGAGACGTGATCAGCTCGTTCCAATCTTCAGGTGCCACGTAGTTCCCGACATTTGCTGTCGGGTCGACATCCGGCTGCCCCATCGTCACGATCTCGCGCTTGATGCGCACCTTCATACGATTGAATGGCGCAACGCTCGCCACGCTCTCTTTCCACTCGAAATCCGCACAGCCGGGCAGGGCGCGAATATGCGCCAACACTCTATCAATTCCTGCACGTGGTCCCGCAATCGTCCCGTTGATCCCCTCAGGGGCCAGCAACAATGTTCCCATGACATCACCAGCCGCACAAACGGCCGCCAACGGACCCTTCAATTCAGCAGGGTCAGCGAAGGGGGTGAAATGATATAATGCAGCTACGGTATACATGGTGATCCAAATAAGGTCGTCATAATGAGAGCGCAAGCGCCTAGGTTTCGCACCGTCAGGCTTTGCCCCATCCATCCAAAACACCACCGAGTGCGTTCCAGTCTGTGTACTCGTGATCAGCGCTTAAATCGGCGTCAGGATCTTTCTGGGCGATAATGCGTCGCATTATGAATTTCGTGAACAGATCGTACTTCGACGGCACATAAGCACCAGCCACATGTGACACCGCGTTCGGTGCCCAGCCAGTCGCGCCCTCTAAATCGGCAACAATGTTGCTTAACCCTCGCCAGTCTTCCGGGTCATGCCCACCAGCCGCTAACGAAACCGACAGCAGAAGGTTGGGTAGGGCCTTTAGCACGTTGTCATTGTCAGAAACGAAATCAATCAAGGACGAACCATAGTGGCCGGAATGAACCGAAGCGACGAAAACCGCGCGATCAAATCGGTTGAGGTTTAGGTTTGTTGCGTCACTCATAGACATCAGCTCGACCGTATGCCCCGCATCTGCAAAACGATCCGCAGACCACTGCGCGATCTTGCACGACTGTCCTTGCCTTGATGCATACCCAACAAATATCTTCATCGGTGATCCTCCATTTTTCAGACGCCAACATTTCGCCCTGCCGTCGATCTTAATTAGCCTTATGCGTGGACCTTCGCTTTGACCTACGTCAAATCCCGTTGCACCCAAATCTTCAGCCCCTAGTGTGAACGCAACCCAGCACGCCGGAGTCCCAAATGTCCCACGCACTTCTTGTCATCGATGTCCAAAACGACTTTTGCCCAGGCGGCGCCCTTGCCGTTACCGGCGGCGATGAAATCGTCTCAGGCATCAACGCCCTCATGCCTGACTTCGACGCTGTGATACTGACCCAAGACTGGCATCCCGCTGGTCATTCATCCTTCGCCAGCACCCACAACGCCGATCCCATGAGCATGACTGAAATGCCTTATGGCCCCCAAGTCCTCTGGCCGGATCACTGCATCATCGGCACGGGCGGCGCGGCTTTCCACAAAGACCTGCAAGCAGACGCTGCCGATATGATCATACGCAAGGGCTATAACCCAGCCATCGACAGCTATTCCGCGTTCTTTGAAAACGACCACACAACACCCACAGGCCTGTTCGGATATCTGCAAACCCGCGGCATAGACACCCTCACACTGGTTGGCCTAGCGACAGATTTCTGCGTGAATTATTCCGCCGTAGACGCCGCCAACCTCGGCCTCAACGTCACCGTGCGCACCGACCTCTGCCGCGCGATTGATTTCGACAGGAGCTTGGACGCTGCGGTTGACGGGATGAAAGCGGCGGGGGTTTCGATCCGCGATTGATTGGAACGTCCTTCGAAATAAATCGGACGTCAAACTAGCCGCAAAGTAGCTCTAACCAAGATCGGAAAGATGGATGCCCACCCCACGCAACAGACGCAACTTCTTATACTACACGACGGCAGCTGTTGGCGCGGTGGGTGTCGTAGCCGCAGTCGGCGGGCTTGGAAAGGCCGTGGGGCCTTCGGCAGATCAGGAATATCAAGGCGAAGTTAAGATAGACTTCGCGGATCTGGAAGAAGGGCAGCAGATTACCATTTTATATCAAGGTCGCCCTCTGTTCTTGCGCCACAGAACGCAGTTGGAAATTGATCAAGCGCGCGCAACGCCGTTGGATGATCTAATTGATCGGCATAATCGATATGACTTTTACGGTCGAATGCACAACGGCGAACCTGCAACTGATCAGAGCCGTTCAATTGATCCTGAAGGTCGCTATGTGCTTTTTGTTGGCATTTGTACCCATCTGGGGTGTGTCCCGATAGGCGACGGCGCCGGAGACTTTAACGGCTGGTTTTGCCCCTGTCATAGTGCCCATTTTGATACGTCTGGCCGCACCCGTAAGGGCCCAGCGCCCTACAATTTGTATATCCCTCGATACGAATGGGACGGAGAAACGATCATTACCCTGCTTGACCCGTCTCGAGTGCCCCCAATGAGCGACGAGCAATTGGATCGCCTGATCTTCGGTTAAACACTTAGCTACGGCACCCGTAACGCCCAATTCCCGCCACACCCACCTGCTACTCAACCTAGAAGAGCAGTTAACAGGAGCCCAAAATGGCCCGTACCTACCTAAATATCTTCGCCCTCAGCGGCCTTTTCATCATTGGCCTAACCCTTTGGGCGTGGGGCCAACCATTGATCTGCACATGCGGTGACATCAAGCTTTGGGTGCCGACGATCTTTGACAGTGGCAACTCGCAACACATCGCGGATTGGTACACGCTTTCCCACATCCTGCACGGCGTTCTCATCGCGCTTTTGGGCCGTTTGGCGTTCCCGCGTTTCGGGTTCAATGGCGCATTTCTTGCGGCCATTGTCACTGGAATCGGCTGGGAAGTTATCGAGCACACAAACTGGGTGCTCGACGCATTCCGCGCGACAACAATCAACGCAGGCTATCACGGTGACAGCGTGCTGAACGCGGTTGCTGATTACGTCTTCATGATGGGCGGTTTCTTCGCGGCGTTCGCACTTCGCATCCCCGTTGTTCTTATCGGCGTGCTCGGTCTTGAACTCATCGCTGGGGTCTTTGGGCGCGATAACCTCACGCTCTCAACCATACAGCTGATCGCCCCGATTGACGCCATCGACACGTGGCAACAAGAGTTAAATCCAAACGCAGTTTCGTCCGAGTAAGCGTCCAAATATCCAAAAACCACGCAGGTAAGCTGAAGAAACGCCCACTTTATGGGCGTTTTGGTCGTTTTTGTTTCACTTTTAGAAACAATTCGGCGCAGAGTTGTGGGACGTAAACAAGGAGGACAATATGTCAAATGACAATAAGATTAGGCCCCCACTAACGGAACTGGATATCAACACGACTGCGGGCGGGTTCTACAATGGCTTTGCGACATCTGTCGCAGTGCCCGCTAAAATAATAATTTCTGCCCTCGTCGTTTGGGCGATTTTCTGGCCGGTTCAGTCTGGCGCAGTGCTAAACGGTTTCAACGGATTCATTCTGGGGAACTTTGCAGCGTGGTACATTTGGGTTGTGGCGTTTTTTGTTATCGTTTGTTTTTTGCTGGCGCTTTGGCCCGCGGCTGGACGGCTCAATCTAGGGCTTGATGGTGAGGGGCCAGAGTTCAGTAACTTCTCATGGTTCTCCATGATGTTTGGCGCCGGTATCGGTGTTGGCATGCTGACATGGGCTGTCGCCGAACCTGTGACACACTTTCAATCCAACCCTGAAACTATCATGGGGCTCACCACGGGCGGCACCGAAGATAACATTCGGATGGCCTATAAATGGTCGTTCCTGCATTGGGGTCTTGGCGCATGGGCCTGTTATGCAATCTGCGGTCTGTCATTGGCATTCTTCAGCTACCGTCGCGGTCTGCCCCTCACGATCCGTTCTGGCCTGACCCCTTTGTTTGGTTCCAGCCTCGCGGGTATTTTGGGTCACATCATCGACATCGTAGCTGTGGTCGCGACCATTCTGGGCGTTGCACAAACGCTTGGCTTTGGCGTGGATCAGTTCGTCGCTGGCCTAACTCGGATCGGCATTGGTGGTTTGACGGATGCAGAAGGTGCCGCCTCGACATTCGGTATCATTGTCGCCCTTCTGATCATCATGGGTGCATCCACATTGTCCGCGCTATCTGGCGTTGGCAAAGGTATCAAATGGCTGTCCAACATCAACATGGTGCTGTCCATTATCCTGCTGGGTTTCTTCATCATCTTTGGCGCGACGTTCTTTGGGTTCAATGCCATGTTCATCGGCATCTGGGATTATCTTATCGCCCTTCCAGAACTGAGCTTTAATGTCTTCCGTTCTGATGGCGTTGAAGGTTCTGAATCCTTCCTGCTGGCACAGTGGCAGGGCTGGTGGCCTGTATTCTACTGGGCTTGGTGGATCGCATTTGCACCCTTCGTTGGTCTGTTCCTCGCACGTATTTCACGCGGCCGCACCATTCGCGAGTTCGTGCTTGGTGCGATGATCGTTCCTGCGTTGATGTGCTTTGTTTGGTTCGCATGGGCAGGCGGCACCGCCATTGACCTCGAACTCAACGGTGGCGCAAATGGCGTGATCTTTGATGCCAGCAACGGCGACAAAATCTTTGCGATGACTAACTTTATGTTGGCGGACATCAGCGCGATTTTGTCTTGGGCGATGACTGTCATGATCGTTGTCTTGTTGATGACGTTCCTTGTGACCTCTGCTGACTCTGCTGTTTTGATCGTGAACACGATTAACGCTGCGGGCGATGAAGGTCCGAAGGCACGCCCACACATTCTGTTCTGGGGTGCGGCACTGGCGTTCGTTGTGGCCGGCTTGTTGATCTCGGGCGGAACCACAGCGATCCAAACCGCGATGGTTATTGGCGCACTGCCGTTCTCGATTGTGATGGCACTGATGGCCATTGCTTTGCTCAAAGCGGTCTACAACGACAGCCGCCGCGAACAGGCTGGTGTTCCAATGACGCACGATAAGATCGAAGGCGCGACAGGCAATGGTCTGCCTTCTGGTCTTGACGGCACGCCAGCGGAATAAACACGCTAGATTACGAACCCTAAAAGGGCGTTGCAGTGGCGGCGCCCTTTTTCTTTGCTTCCCTCTCGGGCGCAGCCTTGATTTAACAGGGCAAGACAAAAGGAAATTCAAAATGGTCGATATCGCAACACGGGTTTGGAACCACAAATGGAAGATCGACCCGATCGTCCGCTCCCTCATCGATACCGACTTTTATAAATTGCTGATGTGCCAATCGGTGTTTCGCAATAAGCCCGATACCCAAGTCACATTCTCGCTGATCAACCGCACCAAATCCGTACGCCTCGCCGACCTCGTTGACGAGGGCGAATTACGCGAACAACTGGATCACGTCCGTTCCCTCTCGCTGTCCCGTGGCGAAAGCACATGGATGCGCGGCAACACGTTCTACGGCAAACGCTCCATGTTCTCACCTGAATTCATGGACTGGTTCGAAAACCTGCGCCTCCCGCCCTACCACCTCGAAAAACGCGACGGCCAATACGAGCTCACATTCGAGGGCTCATGGCCCGAAGTCATGCTCTGGGAAATCCCCGCCCTCGCCATCATCATGGAACTGCGCAACCGCGCCGTGCTGGGCACCATGGGCAGGTTCGAACTCGAAGTCCTCTACGCGCGCGGCATGACCAAGCTCTGGGAGAAGGTCGAAAAACTCCGCCCCCTCGACGGCCTGCGCGTCGCGGACTTCGGCACCCGCCGCCGCCATTCCTTCCTGTGGCAAGACTGGGCCGTGCAAGCCATGCAGGAAGGGCTGGGCGATAACTTCGCTGGCACCTCCAACTGCCTCATCGCCAAGAACCGTGACCTCGCCGCGATCGGCACCAACGCCCACGAACTGCCCATGGTCTACTCCGCCCTCGCCAAAACCGACGAGGCGCTGTTCCAAGCCCCCTATGACGTGCTGGCCGACTGGCAGGACGAACACGACGGCAACCTGCGCATCATCCTGCCCGACACCTACGGCACGCAGGGCTTCCTTGATAACGCCCCCGACTGGCTGGCCGGCTGGACGGGCATTCGCGTGGATTCCGGTGACCCCGCAACCGCCGCCGAAACCGCCATTCAATGGTGGGAATCCCGTAATGAGGACCCGCGCGAGAAACTGGTGATCTTCTCGGACGGTCTGGACGCCGACAAAATCGTGACGCTCCACAACCAATTCAAATCCCGCTGCCAAGTCAGTTTCGGTTGGGGCACCATGCTCACCAATGACTTCAAAGGCCTGACGGAGGGCGACACCCTCGCCCCGTTCTCCCTCGTCTGCAAAGCCATATCCGCCAACGGTTCCCCCACCGTCAAACTCAGCGACAACCCCAACAAAGCCATGGGCCCCGCCGAGGAAATCGAGCGCTATAAACGGGTGTTCGGAGTCGGGGAACAGGAACGGGTGGAGGTTGTGGTTTAGATAGGCTAGCCAAAATCCAGCAAAAGGAAACACGATGGCAGATGAAGTAAAACCAGTATCGACATATTCCCCGAATAAAGAAACGATAAGCCAGCTATTGTCGATGACGGAGCCTTCAATTGTTGTTCCTGATTGGCAGCGAAATTACAGTTGGAAAACTGACCAAGTTGAAACTTTCTGGAATGACCTCGTTCGCTTTTCTGAGCGACAGACTGACAAAGTAAAGACAGAGTATTTCTTGGGATCTGTTGTTATTGTTCGGACTCAAGATGGCTTACTTAAGCTTTTAGATGGTCAGCAAAGGCTTGCCACTTCAGCCATTCTCATCTCTGTAATTCGAGACTACGTCAGCAAGCATAGCAAGGACGCGGCCGCACAACTTCAAAAGGATTACTTAGTTGGGTTCGATCACTTAGAGAACAAAACGGTTCATAAGCTCAGATTGAATATCTACGATCGGGATTTTTTCCGACAGCTTGTTCTAGATGAGAGAAACGCCGACTATAGTGAACCCGAACCGAAGATTTCATCTCACCACCTAATCTTGAACACTAGGAAGAAGTTCGAAGCTTATCTAGCCAAATTTGTAGAGGGGTTAGCGGCAGAAGATGGGGCTAAGAAAAGCCTTGGGCTTTCTCGATGCCTGCTTCGTCAAATGACCGTGATTGCAGTTCACTCAACAGACGAAGACAGCGCTGCGGATGTATTTGAAACACTCAATGATCGAGGGATTGGTCTTTCGACACCAGATTTGTTGCGAAACCTTGTTATTCGCCGAGCACCTGAAGGCCAGGAAGATACAGTCGTTGAACTTTGGAAAGACCTGATTTCTTTTGAGAATGATGCCCAAATCCAAAACTTTCTTCGCCACTATTGGGTGTCCCGATATGGAGATGTCAAAACCCAAAGCCTCTACCGTGAGATTAAGGGCGTAATTCTGGATAAAGACTTGGAAAGCGTTCGGTTATCGACGTCAATGAATACATCGTCAGACGTATATCGGCAAATTCTTGGCGCTAATACGTCATCGATGGCCCTCAACAAAATTCTTACTGAAGTTCTAGAGTACGGAAGCCGTGCTAGAATCTTACTTCCTACAATCTTGGCACTAATTGAAGTTGTTGGCGCTGAAGAGGCAACAGACCCTGTGCATTTAGTTCACAACGCTTTTGTTCGTTACTCAATAATTCGAAATCTTGAAAACAGCCCCTTCGAAAGCGCCATGTATGAAGCCGCTCGTGAATTGCATGAGAAAAAAGATGTTGCAGCATTTTGTGAAAAAATACGTGGGGTTGCTCCAGACGATGAATCTACTGAGGCCTCTTTCAGAGGGCTTTCAATCTCCCACAATGGCTCAAGACGCAATATCTTAAAGCGATTTGAGTTGAGTCTGCGGAAGACTGAAGAACTAGAAATCGCGGGAACAAAAGATGTTCACGTTGAGCATGTTTATCCTCAGAAGCCACTGGCAGGTGAGAAAATGGCGAATCATGATAGAGTTATCAACCGCATTGGCAATTTGACTTTGCTTTCAGCAAGGCTAAACCGCCAAATACAGAACGGAAATTTCGAGAGTAAGAAACCAGAGTTAGCGAAGTCAGAACTGTTAATGACACAAGAAATTGCGGTCAGAGATGATTGGAATGAAGAGGCAATCAATGAACGTCAGCACACAATGGCTTCCTTGGCGCCTGACCTCTGGCAGGTATAGCGCCTTCAATCCACCTTCCCCCTCAACGCCTTAACCTCCCCGCGTTTCTTCTTCGCATCCACGCGTTTGCGTTTTTGGTTCTGGGATACGCGAGTCTTTACCCGTCGTTTCGGGGCCACCAGTGCGGCGCGGATCATCTCGGCCAATCGTTCCCGCGCCAACTCCCGATTGCGGGCTTGGGAACGGGTGTCCTGCACGAACACCACGATCGCGCCATCAGACGTCCACTTGCGCCCCGCCAGCCGTTTTAGCCGCGTCTTGATCGGGCCGGACAACGCAGGGGATCGCGCCGCTTCAAACCGCAGCTCAACCGCCGTGCTCACCTTATTGACGTTCTGACCACCGGGCCCAGAGGCGCGCACGAAGCTCTCCGTCAGCTCCCAATCGCTAACCTCGATATTATCGTTGATCCTCAGTCCCATAGGGGCCCGCCCGTTTTGCTGCAAGAAATCTGTATATACGGGATATATACGGGATATATACGGCTTCTATACGGAATCTATACACGAAAAACCCATTAAAAAGGGCCGCCTCGTGTGAGTACGGCCCTTCGAAAGTTCAGGAGGTGTCGCCGGTTAGAGACGTCTCACCTATGCATTTACATGCCCAAGGGCTGCCCTAGACACATGCCTCCACAGTTGTCCCGACACACGCTTCCACTATCTTTCTAGACACTGGTACACCTCCTTTTCTGTTTCTGATGGTGATAGCAAAGCACAACATCTTGGGATCACCAAACAAAAAATGACGAGGGTTAGGGATTTCGTTGCAAACGTCCCACAATCAAGCGGAACGGAACGAGGGCGAGTAAGGCGATAGCGATCTTAACCAGCCAGTCCACAAAGGCCGTACCGACCCAACGTGTGGCGTCAAACCCAAACGGCGTGGCGACGACTTCGTTAAAGAAGTCCGTGTTATGATCCGCCCCAAGAAGCCCAACAGCCCCAGCCGAAAACGCAATCGTAAAGAACAAAGCCGTATCAACCGCCGAACCCACAAAACTAGACGCAAGCGGAGCGCGCCACCAATGGCCATCGCGAAGCTTGGAAAAGATAGCCACATCAAGGAGTTGCGCCGTCAAGAATGCAACGCCAGACCCGATGGCAACACGAAGTGTTACAGCAGGTGCAAGGAACGGATCATCGGCCGTGCCTAGGTTTACGCTAAATTGGCTGCCGATAAGCGAACACAGGATACCAACCACAAAGCCCGTAAAAACCACTTTACGGGCGGTTTGTGCCCCATAGAGGCGGTTCGTGACGTCCGTCACAAGGAATGCGATTGGATAAGTAAATGCACCCCAAGTCAGCCAATCGCCAACGAAGAATTGCACAAGAATGTTAGATGCCACCACAACGATGGCCATGGCGAGAACGCCTGGAAGTATTTTGGTCATTTTATCAATCCGTTTTGACAAGGTAGTCGGACACTTGGCCCTTCAGAATAAAGGACGCCGCCCTAATGGGGGGCGGCGTTTCTTTTGTCAAACGGTCTGTGTCTTATTCGCTTTCCGCGACGGCTAAACATTGTCCGGGTAGTCGCGCCATTGTCACAGGACCGCGTGGGGTGCTGGGGGTCGCGTTCGGGTTTGGCGGCGGTGGGTTCAGGATATTGTTGACCCAAGTTTGCGCATCAGCACAGCCATCACCCGCTGGTGGCGGCGCTTGGTCTTCGCATCCAGTGGCCCCAGCAGGGCAGCGTAAACGGACGTGGAAATGGTAATGGTGCCCGTACCAAGGGCGAATGCGGTTCAGCCAGGCACGATCACCAGTTTCCCAATTGCACATCGCAACTTTTGCACCCGGAAATACGAAAATCCGTGCGGTGCGCGGGTCGCTAGCAGCGGCGCGCAGCAGTTGCATATGCTCTTCGGTCCAGCTTGAATTCGTGAACGCACCACGTTCGCGGCGCATAGAGATCGAGGACAGATTTTCGCGTTCTTGTCGCGTCAGGTCCAAACGGTCTGGTTGCAGCATCCAGATATCGATGTCCAAGCCAGATTGGTGGCTGGCATGCCCAGTCAACATCGGGCCGCCACGTGGTTGACTCATATCGCCGACGTAAAGACCTTCCCAACCATCCAGTGTCGCAGCAAAACGGCTCAGGTCTTGTACGTAATCAACGGTGTTCGGCTGCGCCCAGTTGCGATTGCGCGACAAGCGCATCGCTTGCCAAGTCGGGCCTGTTTCTGGAAGCTGCACAGCTCCAGCCTGACAACCACGTGCGTATCCACCAAACGGTTCGGAGCGTTGATCGGACGCTGTCGGAATGTATCCGAACACCTCTTTTGCAGAGCGATTGTCGTTGGCATTTTGCGTGGACATAACAGCGGCAGGGGATGTTGTATTGCCCGGCACATCGCTGCGTTGCACGTCTGAATTGCGGCAGCTTGCGGTCAACGCAAGCGCGGCAATCGTCAGGCCAAGTTTGAAAATACGCGTTCTGGTCAGGTTTCCCATTCGTCCCGATCTCCTTCTGGCTTTACCCATCTTAACAAAAACAACCCCGCGAGGAAAAGGAAGATAACGGGGAGGAAGCCCAATTGGTTGTTACTGGTCAAATACGTGAACAGCGTAATGAACGCCGGCGCTAGAAATGCTGTGGCTTTCCCAGACAATGCGAACAAACCGAACGCTTCAGCGGGGCGGTCAGGGTGGGTATGGCGGACCATCATGGATCGGCTGGATGCGTACACCGCGCCCCCAGCGCCCCCGATAACTGCGCCACAGACAAAGAAGATAGTGTCTGGAAGGGACGACCCTTCGGCCAGTGGCATTCCAAACAGCTGCTCACGCGACATGCCGACGATGATGATGCTTACGACGATCAGTGCCCAAACAGATATTCGAATTACTGGCTTTGGGCCCATCCGTTGGTCTGCCTTCCCAGCAAGCCATGTGGTGATCGCCGCAGCGATTGCCGCGATTATGCCGAAGATGCCGATGTCGATTGTCTGCCAGTCCAGCACCAAGGCCGCATAAACGCCGCCAAATGCATAAAGCGCGTTCAGTGCGTCACGGTAAAACATGGATCCGATCAGGAAGTTCAACAGGCTTTTGCGGTCTTTAACAGACTTCAACGTTTCCCAAAGCTCTCCGGAGACGGCACCGATACTGGTCGGCTTGCCGCCAAGTTTCGGATCGTCACGTACCCATAGCCAAAACGGGATCATAAAGATCGCGAACCAAATCGCGATGAACGGTCCAACGGACCGCGTGCCTTCTCGCATTTCAGGGTCCAGCCCAAACAACGGAGCAGTCCCCAATAAGGTAACACCTTGATCGTTTTCGGCGAGAAGCAACAGCATGATGAACAGCGCGCTTACGCCGCCCCAATACCCGAACGCCGCGCCCGATCCGCTGATCCGCCCGATTTCTTCTTTGCTGCCAAGGCTCGGTAAAATCGCGTTCGTGAAGTTCAGCGCACTCTCTGCGGCGAAGAACCCGACATAGAAGACCACCAGTATCCACATGACATTCGCACCATCCGGCGTCAGCCCCCACAGCATCGCGGTGGCAACCACATAGATGATTGAAAAGAACGCAATCCACGGCATCTTGCGCCCTGAATTGTCAGCAAACGCACCAAGGAACGGTGCGGTAAATGCGATGAATAGACCAGCAACTGTTTGCCCGCCTGACCAAAGGCTTTGCGCATTCGCTTTCGCTGCTTCGGCATCCGATCCGTTGGACAGGAAGTATTCCGCAGCGGTGACTGCAAAATATGGGCCGAAAATAAAGGTTAAACCCAGCGTGTAAAACGGCTGCGATGCCCAATCAAAGGCCATCCAGCCCCAAATACGTTTCTTGGATACAGTAGACATTCGCGCTCCCTTATTCCCTGAAACAGATAAGACAGGCAAAGGCGTGGTCTGGCAATGGTCGCGTTACGTCTTGTTCAACTCAGGCGGCCAAATCCGCGTCGCTTCGGCGTCGATCCAGTTGGTTACCCATTGCGCTGGTTCGGGTCGCGGTGCGGTGATGTTAAGCGCTTTGATCAGCTCTTGCGTCGGAACCGCGCGCCCCTTTGATACGACGGCAGTGCGGAACAACACATTGCTCGCGCATTCGCCGTTCATCTTGAACATGCCCTGTTCGATATAAACAAACCGCTCATCCCACGTGGAAATGCGCGTGCGTGTTTCATACTTTTCAAACGGAGTAATACGCTTGCGATATCGGATCGATGTGCCTGCGACGGTCAGGCCCCAGCGCCGTTTTTTCAGCAACGCCCAAAGCCCCATGCGGACAGCCGCTTGAAAGCGCCCCATCTCATAAAGCGTCAAAATACGACCGTTGTTCATCTCACCAAAGATATCACAATCGACCAAGCGGCAACGATGCTGAGAGACATGCATGTCCAGCGGATTCATCGAGGGCATTTTGCGTGCTGAAAACAAAGTCCAGCCAAGGCGTAAAAATGGATACATGCAACCTACAGACGATTAAGTGACGTTAACGTCAAGTGGTGACGCAACGGAAAGTTTACGGCGAAAGTCATTGCCCTTTAACCCCTGCATGCTTACCTCTCTGAAAACCAGTTTGAGGACTTGCTATGGCATCGCTACTTGAAATCTTACTAATGATCATCGGCGTCGCCCGCCTGTTCATTTTTGCGCACTTCATCATGTCATGGCTGATCCAGTTTGAAGTTCTCAATCTACGCCAGCAATTCGTTGCCCAGCTTTGGTACGGATTGTCCCGCCTGCTTGAGCCGATCTACGGTCCGATCCGCCGTATTCTTCCGCAGATGAGCGGTATTGATCTATCCCCGTTGGTTGCCCTTCTTGGCCTCGAAGCGATCCGTATTGTGCTAACCAATCAACTGATCGCGATAGGCTAACACTTGCCCCGAGCGGCCCCCTGTGATTCTTTGCGCGCAACCATGCCACTCAAATTACAGGGACCAATATGAGCGCTGCCACGCTTCTTCGCGACGTCTTCGGCTTTGACGGTTTCCGTCCGGGCCAACAAGAGATCGTTGAGGCGGTTACCGACGGCAAAAACACTCTCGCGATCATGCCGACGGGTGGCGGTAAATCCCTATGCTTCCAACTTCCGGCGTTGGTTCGTGATGGCGTAACGGTCGTGATCTCCCCGCTCATCGCCCTCATGCGCGATCAAGTGCGTGGACTGAAAGAGGCTGGTGTAGTTGCGGGTGCGCTCACATCCGGAAACACCGAAGAAGAGACCGATGAGGTTTGGCGTAACCTGGAAAACGGTACGCTAAAGCTTCTCTATATTGCCCCAGAACGCCTCGCGTCAAACGGTGCGCAACGGATGTTGCGGCAAGCCGGCGTGTCGATGATTGCCGTGGACGAGGCGCATTGTGTTTCTCAATGGGGGCACGATTTCCGCCCAGATTATTTGCGTATCGGTGATCTACGTCGCGATCTTGATGTCCCGCTTGCAGCCTTTACCGCCACGGCAGATGCCGAAACCCGCGATGAGATCGTCGCCAAACTATTCGGGGATCATCCCCCGGAAATTTTCCTACACGGATTTGATCGCCCCAACATCCACCTCGCGTTTGCAGCCAAAGACGGTCCGCGCGCCCAGATTCTGAACTTCGCCAATGTCCGTCGTGAACAAGCAGGCATCGTTTACTGCGGGACGCGTGCCAAAACCGAAACGCTGGCCAAAGCGCTGCGCGACGCTGGCCATTCAGCATGTCACTATCACGGTGGAATGGAAGCCGATGATCGTCGGCACGTTGAGCGCCGATTCCAGCAGGAAGACGGTCTGATCGTCTGTGCGACAATCGCGTTCGGAATGGGCATCGATAAACCAGATATCCGCTGGGTCGCCCACGCTGATCTGCCTAAATCTATTGAATCCTACTACCAAGAAATCGGTCGCGCTGGGCGTGACGGTGCGCCCGCTGAAACCCTCACTCTGTTTGGCCCTGATGACATTCGTTACCGCCGACAACAAATTGACGAGGGCCTTGCGCCACCAGAACGCCGCGAAGCAGATCACGGTCGCCTGAATGCGCTCCTCGGGCTTGCCGAAGCACTACACTGTCGTCGCCAAAACCTGCTTTCGTATTTTGGCGAAGATCCAGCCCCCTGCGGTCACTGCGACCTTTGCGACAAACCCGCGGATGTTTTCGATGGAACGACGCCGGTTCGCATGGCTCTGTCTGCTGCTTTGCGAACTGAAGAACGGTTCGGCGCGGGGCACCTCATCGATATCCTGCAAGGCAATATGACGGAAAAGGTTGCCCAGCGTAGTCACGACCAACTACCGACATTTGGCGTCGGCAAAGAATACAGCCGCGTTCAATGGCAGGCGATCTTTCGACAAATGATGGGCCATGACCTTATGCGCCCAGATGCGGAACGCCACGGTGCGCTGCGGATGACGCAAAAAGCGCGCCCGATATTGAGAGACGAGGCAACCATCGACCTTCGCCGTGACACAATCAAATCGGCCAAATCCGGCCCCAAGATCAAACAAATGGTGTCCGAAGAAGATGCGCCATTGTTGTCCGCGCTCAAGGCGAAACGCCGCGCATTTGCGGAACAGCTTGGCGGGCCGGCCTATATAGTTTTCAACGACAAAACCCTCATTGAAATGGCGGAAAAACGCCCCGCGACGCTGGACGACATGGCCCGTATTGGCGGTGTCGGCACCAAGAAGCTCGACAGCTATGGCGCGGCATTTTTGGAGGTCATCAACGGCGAGGCAGAAGCCCTCCATCCGAAACGCCAAAAACTCGCAGGGCGAACTGAAGGCACGATTTACGATCGCCTCCTCGAAGTACAGGCTGACCTTTCACGCGGGCCCGAAGGCACGGACAAGCCCATGTCCTGCTCCGCGTCGCAACTCGCCAAGGTCGCCAGCCAAAAGCCAAGCGATGTTCAATCAATTACCCGCCTACTCGGGGACCGCCACGCGGACCGCTTTGGAACCGCATTTCTTTCGGTGCTACGTGATGTTTAATCAAAGGACTTAGCCGCTTATGTTAACCGTTATTTCCCCTGCTAAATCTCTCGACTGGGACCCAGTTGATATTGCTGCGACAGACCCTGAATTTCAGGACGACGCTGTTCGCTTGGCAAAGACTTCGCGGAACCTAACGCTCGGGGCATTAAAGGATCTGATGTCGATCTCCGACGACCTTGCCCGACTAAACCGCGACCGGTTCAAAGCATTCGAGGAAGCGCCGTTACCTGATCGCGTTAAACCGGCTGCGTTGGCGTTCAATGGCGACACGTACCAAGGGTTAGAAGCCAAGACGCTGAACGAAGCAGACTTGGCCTATGCACAAAACAAACTGCGCATTTTGTCGGGTCTTTACGGGCTATTGCGCCCGCTCGATGCGATCCAACCTTATCGATTGGAAATGGGCAGTCGTTTGAAAACGCGTCGTGGAAAATCGCTCTATGATTATTGGGGTACCACGCTGTCCAAGGCGTTGAATGCACTTGGAGAGGAAAACGGCACGGATACCTTGGTCAACTGCGCCAGTCAGGAATATTTTGGGGCCGCGGATACTAAGGCACTAAAGCTGAATGTCCTCACGCCGGTCTTTATGGAAGTCAAAGACGACCGCCCACGTATCGTAAGCTTCTTTGCCAAACGCGCTCGCGGTGCCATGGCGCGACATATTATTGAGAACCGCGTGTCATCATTTGACGGGATCAAAGATTTTTCCGCGGGTGGATACGCATTCGACTCCGACCTCTCAACCGAAGGCAAACCTGTTTTCTTACGTGACTACCCCGACCCGACAGCAGGTTAGCGGCACTAACAGGGTCTGGACCGCGCCGTTGCGTCAGGCTGACGTCACAGCGCGGTTCAATAAGCTAACCTAACTTACGGTTCGCGACCGTTAGATCGCGCATCGTTTCCCCGCCTGTCAGATGCGTCCAGATGCGAAAGATTGCCATAACATCACTTTCCTGATTGATTTCATCAGCATGTGTTTCGCTTAACTTCATCACAGGCACATCGTTGTTTTCTTGGATCATTTGTAAACCCTCTCGGCAATCGCGTTGACTGCCCCCACGTTAAGAAATTGACCGTAGATATCTTTCTAAATTCCTAATGAGGGTCATGTTCATCTCTGGCATTTAATATAATCTCATACCAGTTATTCGCCGCATCGACGGCGTGTTGGAGTACAGGCCTATGTTGTTACGCGTAACTGATCTCGTCAAAACGTACTCTGGTCCGGATGGCCCTTTGCCGATCCTGAATGGAATCAGCATGGAAATGAATGCAGGTGCAACGCTTGCTTTAACCGGTGAGTCCGGTTCAGGGAAAAGCACGCTTTTGCATCTGGTGGGCGGGTTGGATCAACCTGACACGGGGTTAGTTGAGATTGATGGAACGGACATTGGAGCGTTGGATGATGCGACACGTGCCGCCGTTCGACGCGACAAGGTTGGTGTCGTGTTCCAACAGTTCAATCTTATCCCCTCGCTTACGGTCGCCTCCAACATAGCGTTTCAAGCGCGCCTTGGCGGACGCGAGGATAAGACATGGATCAAAGACCTCGCCACGCGCATGGGTCTTTCGGAACAGATGTCCAAGTACCCTGAGCAGCTCTCAGGCGGGCAGCAACAGCGCGTTGCAATTGCACGAACACTGGCCGCACGCCCCGCGCTGATCTTGGCGGATGAGCCCACCGGTAACCTAGATGAAATCACTGCAGATTCAGTATTGAACCTTATGCTGGAACTGGCCGCTGAAACAAAGGCAGCACTACTTATGGTGACCCACTCGGAACGCTTAGCTGCACGAATGGATCGCCGGTTGCACCTGCGAGCAGGTCGCGTGGCATGACGAAAGCGGGACTACAGGCACTGTTATCCCATTGGCTGCGCAACCCGATGCAGCTTTTCACATTGATCGTTGGGCTGTCGCTTGCAACGGCGCTTTGGTCTGGCGTGCAGGCGGTAAACGCCGAAGCGCGGGCCAGTTATGATGCTGCGGCGCAAACTTTGGGCGAAGGACAATTCGCGCAGATCACGTCAGCCGATGGTGTAATTCCACAAGCTGATTACATTCGTTTGCGGCGTGCTGGGTGGTTGGTCAGCCCCGTTGTCGAAGGGCGCCTCGACGGGGTGCGCTTGATCGGCCTGGATCCGCTAACATCTCCAAGTGGAATGGCGCCTATGGGCGTTCGTGACGAAAGCCTATCGACTGATGTTCTCATCGGCGGCGTTTTGTTTGCTACGCAAGAGACGTTCGATCGGTTGGAAGGTCATGATGTGTCGCACATCGTGACACCCGATGCGGCCCCGAATGTTATCATCACGGACGTCGGGACAACACAACGGCTTCTCGGTTTGGAAAACACGCTTAGCCGCCTCCTCGTGTCACCTGTGCAACCGGTTGTGCAAACTCCAATAAGCGAGGTCACCCCGACCCTAACCTTACGCGCCCCTCAAGACGGATCTGACGTCGGCAGGCTTACAGACAGCTTCCACCTTAACCTCACAGCATTTGGTTTGTTGTCTTTTGCTGTTGGCATTTTCATCGTGCACGGCGCAATCGGTTTGGCGTTTGAACAACGCCGCCCTGTTATTCGAACGCTTCGTGCGCTGGGCTTCCCTTTGCGTCGCTTGATCGCTCTGATCGCGATCGAATTACTGGTGATTTCGCTTGTAGCAGGCGTAATCGGTATCGGGCTTGGCTACATTGTTGCAGCTGCACTTTTGCCCGATGTCGCAGCGACGATTTCCGGCCTGTACGGAGAATCCGTGTCCGGCACGTTGCAACTACGACCTGAGTGGTGGTTGTCCGGCTTAATGATCGCTGTTGGCGGGACGTGCATGGCGGCTGCAGCGTCTCTGTTCCAACTCGCACGCATGCCATTGCTTGCCTCGGCGCGGCCGCGCGCATGGGCGATGCAAGCGGGCAGGGGGCGACTATATCAGGCAATCCTCGCGGTTGCGTTGTTGATACTCGCCGTGTTTTTGGGTGCAGTTGGAAACGGCCTCGCGGCGGGTTTCGGTATGCTCGCCGCGCTGTTGATCGGCGCAGCTTTGGCGCTTCCTGTGATCCTTGATCGCATACTTGCATTTGGTGCGTCGCGGGCAAGGTCTGTCATGGCTGAGTGGTTCTGGGCGGACACACGCCAGCAGCTTCCGGGGTTGTCGTTGGCGTTGATGGCACTTTTGTTAGCCATGGCTGCAAACGTGGGTGTGTCGACGATGGTGAGCAGTTTCCGTCTAACGTTCACGGGTTTCCTAGACCAACGGCTTGCGTCTGAATTTTACGTCTATGCCGATGACGCTGATCAGGCGGCGGCGTTGCAAACCTACTTAGTACCGCGGGTTGACCAAGTTCTGCCAATCCAATCGGCCAACCAAAACGTGCGCGGTTTGCCTTCAGAAATCTATGGCCCAACCGCGCACTCCACCTACCGCGAAAACTGGCTATTCCTCCAAGCAGCCCCAGAGGCATGGGCACAGATTGAGGCGGGCGAGGGCGCCGCGATAAACGAGCAACTCGCTCGACGCGCCGACGTAGCCATCGGCGATGAAATCACTTTGGCCGGCGAGCCGTTTCCTGTCCTTGGAATATATGGCGATTACGGCAACCCAATCGGCCAGGTCATCGTAACCGAAATTGCATTCAACCGACTATTCCCCGAGATTAGGCCGCTGCGTTTTGGGGTTCGGATGGATACTGCTAATGTACCTGCCTTGGCGGACGCATTGCGCGAAGACTTCGGCCTTGAGGACGCAAACATGGTGAACCAAGCGGGGATCAAGGCCTTCTCTCTCAGCGTTTTCGACCGGACCTTTACGGTAACGGGTGCGCTGAATGTGCTGACCCTCGCCGTTGCTGGTTTTGCGATCCTGATGAGCCTTCTGACACTTGCCACCATGCGCCTGCCACAACTTGCCCCCGTTTGGGCACAAGGTCTTACACGGGCGCAGCTGGGGCGCATTGAGATCATCCGCGCTGTTTTGCTGGCGCTCCTTACTACGGTCCTTGCTCTCCCGCTCGGTCTCGCACTTGCATGGACGCTGCTGGCAATCGTGAACGTCGAAGCGTTCGGTTGGCGTCTGCCGATGTTCCTGTTTCCATTGGATTACGCGCGCCTTGCGATATTTGCAGTCGGTGCAGCAGTTCTTGCGGCCCTTTGGCCAGCGCGAAAACTCGCCAGAACGCGCCCTTCAGACCTTCTCAAGGTGTTTTCAAATGAACGTTAAAATTCTTCTGGTGCTCCTTTGGCCTTTCGCTGCGTCTGCCCAAGGCTTCGCTGGGCTCGGGACATCCACTGATGGCTTCGCCACACCTGAAAGCCCTGCGGTCTTTGACTTTAGCGCCGATCACGAGCCGCACCCCGATTACCGAATTGAATGGTGGTATCTAACTGCCAATCTTCAGGACGATGATGGGACGCACTACGGCCTGCAATGGACACTGTTTCGCACCGCTTTGACCCCTGATGGGGGCGACGGTTGGTCGTCGCCACAGTTGTGGATGGGGCATGCCGCCGTCACCACGCCAATTGATCACTACGTTACAGAACGCCTTGCACGCGGCGGGATCGGGCAGGCGGGCGTGACCACCGCCCCGTTTGAAGCGTGGATTGATGACTGGCAACTTTCCGGACCTGATTTCGACAATCTCAACATGACGGCGAGCGGGCCAGATTTTGCCTATGACATGGACCTGATCGCATTGGGCGACATCGTGTTTCACGGCGATGATGGCTACTCGGTTAAATCCGCCGACGGGCAAGCGTCTTATTATTATTCACAACCCTTTTATGCCATCGAAGGGATGCTGACGTTACCTGACGGGGATGTCCATGTAACCGGAAACGCATGGTTGGATCGCGAATGGTCATCCCAGCCTTTGTCAGAAAATCAGACGGGTTGGGATTGGTTCTCGCTGTCTTTGGAGGACGGAAAACTGATGGGGTTTCGCCTGCGCCAAGACGATGGAAGCTATTACACATCTGCAACGTGGATCACGCTCGATGGTGAAACGACCGCATATCCAGACGGTGCGTTTCAGGCCGAACCTATCTCCTATTCTGACGTAAATGGCCGTCAAATCCCGACGCAATGGAATGTCCGGCTCGACGAGCGTGGGGTCGATCTTGATGTTTACGCCCTCAACCCGCAATCGTGGATGGAGACGTCGGTTCCGTATTGGGAAGGGCCGATCATCGTCGAAGGCTCGCACACTGGCGTAGGGTATCTTGAAATGACCGGCTATGAGTGACGCAGCCGTGAAGACATGCCCCTCGCCCAAATGGCCAACGGGCGTTAAAACGGCTTTATGAAACAAACAGTTCCTTTCACCCGTGATCTTGTACTTGTTGGCGGTGGCCACACCCATGCGTTGGTTTTGCGCAGTTGGGGAATGAATCCGCTTCCAGGTGTTCGCCTGACAGTTATCAACCCAGGCCCGACGGCACCCTATTCGGGAATGTTACCCGGTTTTGTTGCCGGACATTACACCCGCGATGAGTTGGATATTGATCTGGTGAAACTCGCCCGTTTCGCAGGTGCACGCATTATCGTTGGCAAAGCCGTTGCGATTGATCCGATCGCAAAAACAATCAGCGTGCCAGATCGCCCTGACATTGCTTATGATGTCGCGGTAATTGACGTTGGCATTACGTCTGAAATGCCGACCCTCGCAGGGTTTGCCGAACACGGTATTCCGGCCAAGCCGCTCGGCGTTTTTGCGTCTCGTTGGGATGCCTACCGTGCAAACGCGACAACGCCTAAAGTCGCCGTAATCGGTGGTGGCGTGGCAGGCGCGGAACTCGCGATGGCGATGGCATACGCCCTGCGCGACCAAGCACCAGAAGTTTCATTGATCGACCGTGGCGAGGTGCTGGACGGGTTCAACGAGCCGACGCGAAATCGCCTTCTCGCAGCGCTAGAAGAACTGAATGTTTCGCTGGTTGAGCATGCCGAAGTCGCCGAAGTCTTGCCCAATGCGGTTCGGTTGACCGACGGCACGCTTGTCCCGTCGGATTTCACAACTGGCGCTGCGGGTGCACGTCCGCATGATTGGGTTGCCGATATAGGTCTGGATCTTCAAGAAGGGTCTCTTGTCGTTGGACCAACGCTACAAACCTCAGATCCTGATGTGTTTGCGGTCGGAGATTGTGCGTATCTATCCCATGATCCGCGTCCAAAGGCTGGTGTGTTCGCGGTCCGTGAAGCGCCCTACCTATTCGACAATCTGCGCGCCCGACTATCGGACGGTAAGATGCGGAATTACCACCCGCAGAAAGATTACCTCAAACTGATTTCGCTTGGCGGAAAAGAAGCGCTCGCGGAAAAGCTGGGCACAGCGCGGCGCAGCACGCTTTTGTGGAAATGGAAAAACCACATCGACCGCACGTTCATGAACCAGTTTGAGAAACTCCCCCAAATGGAGCCAGAGCTACCGTTGCGGGTTGCACAGGGCGTCAAAGATGCGCTCGGGGATACACCATTATGCGGCGGGTGTGGCGCGAAGGTGGGGCGTGGTGCCCTTCAAGGTGCGTTAAAGACGTTGCCAGAAACGGGGCGTAACGACATCGTGCCGTTGGTCGGTGACGACGCGGCGTTGCTGAAAACTGGTGGTGCGTTGCAGGTGTTTACGACAGATCATTTGAGCGCGGTAACTGACGACCCAGTTCTTATGGCAAAGATCACGGCAATTCATGCGCTGGGTGATATTTGGGCGATGGGTGCTGACCCGCAGGCGGCTGTTTTGTCCTTAACGCTACCGCGCATGTCGGCCGATCTACAGCAACGCACTGTCACAGAGGTCACGCAAACCATTTCCGAAAACTTGGGCGGTGCCGCGTTGGTTGGTGGACACACGACAATGGGCGACAGCATGACCATCGGCCTATCGTTAACCGGCCTGTGTTCCGCCGATCCGGTGACATTGGCTGGCGCTCAGGTCGGCGATGTGTTGGTTCTGACCAAGCCAATCGGATCTGGCACGATACTGGCCGCAGAAATGCGCCGCCTTGCGCGAGGGGCGGACGTTTTGGCCTGCTACAAATCTATGACGCAAAGCAACGAGGACTTTGCGCGGGCGTTGAAAGATGCGCATGCGATGACGGATGTGACTGGCTTCGGGCTTGCAGGGCATTTGGCGGGCATGTGTGAAACCTCGGGTGTTGGCGCGACAGTGCGATTGGACAATGTTCCATTGCTCGACGGAGCGTTGTCGTTGGCCGAATCTGGCGTGCGGTCTTCGCTGTTTCCAGACAACCGAAATGACACGCGCATCACTGCACCCGACACCGCACGTAGCGCCCTTATGTTCGACCCTCAAACAGCGGGCGGATTGTTGGCGGCACTTCCACGGGATCAGGCAGTTGCGATTACAAAGAAGTTCCCGAACGTTGGGATATCGATCATAGGTGAGATCACCGAAGGTCGCGGAGTGACATTCAGCTAACGCTATTAACCCACGCTGCGATTTGTTGGGCCAGATCAACGCGCGCGTCTTCGCTCAGTTTATCAGCCTCGAAACGATGCAAAACTTCTGCTCCGTTGTGGGACCGGCCCGACCGATATGTCGGGTCGTAATGTTCTTCCATCAAGGCACGTGCGAGGTCTTCAAACGCGCCGCCTTGTAGAAGTTCAAGCCATGCATCGACCAACCTCCCGCGGTGACGCCGAAAATACTCTAGCTTATGTGCGAGGGTGTCCGAATTTGCGCTGAGGTCCGAATAGGTGCTCGCCAAATAGGCGGCACGTGCATCAATCGGTGCATCTATCTCAATACGGGGCGCGGCTTTCATCGCCGTCCACAAAGACGGCGGAAGAATACGCGCGCCGACTTTGCTGCTTTCGGCTTCAACTATGACTGGGCGCTTCGGATCAAGCTGCGCCAAGGCGCAAGCCAGCGCCGTCTCAAATCCTTTTTGGGCAGGCTGGTCAGTATCCATCGCGCCAAGCAAAGACCCGCGATGGTTCGCGATCCCTTCAAGGTCTAGGACCTGAACACCAAGCGTTTTTAAGCGGTGTAAGATGTCTGTTTTCGCCGTGCCAGTGTTGCCATCAAGTAGGATTAACCGATGCAACAACCTATCGTCATAGAGGGCACCATGAACGAGGTTTCGGTAGCTCTGATAGCCACCCTCTACCACCTCAGCGCGCCACCCGATCTGCGTCAGGATGGATGTGAATGATCCGGACCGTTGCCCGCCGCGCCAACAGTAGACGAGTGGCCGCCAGCCGCCATCCATGTCCTTCAACGGTCCATCCAGATAGGTCGCTACATTTCGAGCCACCATAGCCGCGCCAATTTTGCGGGCTTTAAACGGTGTTTCCTGCACGTAGATCGTTCCAACGCGCGCTCGTTCTTCGTTGCTTAATGAGGGAAGGTTGATCGCACCGGGGATGTGATCCTCTGCGAATTCCGCAGGCGATCGCACATCAATCACGGTATCAAAACCGTGGTTCAGAATGTCGCTAAGGGTGGAAAACGCAGTTCGCATACCGTGTTGTCTATCCCAGCGGGTAACCGGCCGAAAGGCGCATGTCGGAATGGGACGATTAGGTGGTTGGAGTTAGGGCAGTTCGCCCTGTTTCATGCAGCGTAAACCATTTCCCACCATCAAGAACCGCAGGCACCAAAGTGCGCCCATATCCCGCGCCTGAGTCAAGGTTAACGCGGTTGCCATGATGTTGTGGAAAGTCGAGCGCGGTATGCCCATGAACCACTACATTGCCGTGGTCGGCATCACTGTCGAGCCAACCGTCACGGATCCACGTAAGGTCTTCTTCAGTTTGTTTGGATAATGGAACGCCGACGCGTAGGCCCGCGTGAACGAACGTATGCTCGTGCGTTTGGTAAAAGCGTGGCTGCGCAGCGATCCAATCTAGGTGCTCTTTTGGAACAGCGTTCTGAGCCAGCTCTTTCAAAGAATTCAGTGCATCCGTTGGCGTGGGGTCCAAGCCTTCGGTCGCGAAATTAGTCATCCCTGTCGCTGCCTGCAAATCGTCAGCATCAATGTAGGAGGCGAGTGTCGTATTGCCGCCCAAACGGTGGTGCAGCCATCCTTTGTTGGACAGGATGTGTGCATCTTGGGTGATGCCACTTGTAACAAAACGCCAGAACATGAGGTCATGATTGCCGATCAAGCAGGTCCACGGGCGACCTGCCGCTTGCCCGTCAATCAAGGTTTGAATTGTGCCTTTGGCGTTGGGCCCACGGTCCACATAATCCCCTAAGAAAACGATCGGGGCATCCGCACCACCGTCTGCTTCGATCAATTGCAACGTGCGGTCAAGTTGACCCGTAAAGCCGTGAATGTCGCCGACGCAGTATAGCATTTATCGTCCTTTTTGCCGGTGGCGATGAGGGGTGGGTTCAAATGATCCAGAATGAAATTGCCCCCGCCCCCTCAATTCCAAGTCATTGAAATCGAGGGGGCGAGGGCAAAAAGATTTAGTTAACGTCGAATGCCAGTGGTTTCACTTGTGTGAACATCCCTGTCGCTTCGAGGTCTTTCAGCGCGCCAGCAGGTGCGGCTTCGTCAATGTAAAGCAAAGCAATTGCTTCGCCTTTGGCTTCGGAACGACCCAATGTGAAGTTCGCAATGTTAACGTCGTTCTTGCCCATAGTTTGGCCAAGTGTACCAATGATACCCGGAACGTCTTCGTTGGTTGTGTAAACCATATGCGCACCAATTTCGGCGTCGATGTTGATGCCTTTGATCTGGATAAAGCGCGGTTTGCCATCAGAGAATACCGTACCAGCAACCGAACGCTCACGCTTATCAGTTACAACAGTTACTTTGACATAACCGTCGAATGCGCCGGATTTGTCCTGTTTTGTTGTGCTGATTTTGACTCCGCGTTCTTTGGCGATCACTGGGGCGGACACCATGTTCGTGTCAGGGTTAGCCTTCTTCATGATGCCAGCAACCACAGCAGCTGTCAGTGCCTTAAGGTTCATGTCAGAAACGGAACCGTCGAACATGATGTTGATGGCCTTAATAGGCTCATCTGTCATCTGACCTGTAAAGTTACCAAGGTGACCTGCAAGGTCGATCCAAGGCCCCATAACCTTAGCTTCTTCAGCAGTCACAGACGGCATGTTCAACGCGTTGGTAACTGCACCTGTCAGCAAGTAATCAGACATCTGCTCTGCAACTTGCAGCGCTACGTTTTCCTGCGCTTCGGTAGTTGCCGCGCCAAGGTGGGGTGTCACAACAACGTTTGGCAGGTTGAACAGCGGGCTTTCTGTTGCTGGTTCAACAGCGAACACATCAAACGCCGCACCAGCAACGTGGCCGGATTTCAAAGCGTCTGCGAGGGCTTCTTCATCAACCAAGCCACCACGCGCACAGTTCACAATCCGCACACCTTTTTTCAGCTTGGCGATGTTTTCGCGGCTAAGGATGTTAGCTGTTTGGTCCGTAAACGGAACGTGCAGTGTGATGAAGTCAGCGCGCGCAAACAGATCGTCGAGTTCGACCTTTTCAACACCCATTTTGTCAGCTTTTTCTTCGCTCAAGTAAGGGTCAAACGCCACGACCTTCATTTTCAGGCCTCGTGCACGGTCGCAAACGATACCACCGATGTTACCCGCACCGATAACCCCGAGTGTTTTGCCAGTAAGCTCAACACCCATGAATTTGGACTTTTCCCACTTACCTGCGTGCGTTGATGCAGATGCTTCTGGGATTTGACGTGCAACAGAGAACATCATTGCGATGGCATGTTCCGCGGTCGTGATCATGTTGCCGAACGGCGTGTTCATCACGATCACGCCCTTCTTGGACGCCGCTTCTTTGTCGATGTTGTCAGTCCCGATACCGGCCCGCGCGATGACCTTAAGGTTGGTCGCGTTGTTCAGGATTTTCTCGGTGACTTTGGTCGCAGAACGAATTGCGAGGCCATCATACTGACCGATCACTTCAGCCAGCTTGTCTTTGTCCTTGCCGAGGTCTGGTTGGAAATCGACTTCAATGCCGCGATCGCGGAAAATCTGAACGGCGGTTTCGGAAAGTTTGTCGGAGACGAGTACCTTGGGAGCCATTTTTAGCATCCTTCAATGAAATGTATGGGGTGGGGCCGCACAACGCGGCCCCGAAAAATTGGATTTATTAACCAGCGATCTCGGCTTGGAATGCCCAGTCGAGCCACGGCAACATCGCTTCGATGTCGGACGTCTCAATCGTGGCACCACACCAGATACGAAGGCCCGCAGGCGCATCGCGGTAAGCGCCGATGTCCAATGCAATACCTTCAGCTTCAAGCCGCTTGGCAATTGCTTTGGCGAATGCAGCGCCGTCAGTGATGCGCGGGTCAGTGAACTTCAAGCAAACGGACGTGTTCGAACGTGTGGCCGCATCAACTGCCAGATTGTCGATCCAGTCGCGCGTGGCACAGAAGTTCCAGATCGCGTTGGCGTTCGCATCGGCGCGCATACGCAATGCATCCAGACCACCGATGGATTTAGCCCAGTTCAGCGCGAACAGATAGTCTTCAACGCAAAGCATGGATGGGGTGTTGATCGTCGCACCGGTGAAGATACCGTCGATCAGCTTACCGCCCTTGGTCATGCGGAAAATCTTCGGCATAGGCCAAGCAGGTGTGTAGCTTTCAAGGCGCTCAACAGCACGCGGGGACAAAACGATCATCCCGTGGGCTGCTTCACCGCCCATAACTTTCTGCCAAGAGAACGTTGTGACGTCGAGCTTTTCCCAAGGAAGGTCTTGCGCAAATGCGGCCGAAGTCGCGTCGCAGATTGTCAGGCCAGCACGGTTTGCAGGGATCGGATCACCCGCGACACGAACGCCGGATGTTGTACCATTCCACGTGAACACGACGTCTTGGTCGTAGTCCAAGGCTTCCATGTTGATGATATGACCGTAGTCCGCGATATGTTCAGATGCCTCGATCTTAAGCTGCTTAACGACGTCGCTGACCCAGCCAGCGCCGAAGCTTTCCCATGCAACCATCTGCACAGGACGTTCGCCCAAGAGAGACCACATCGCCATTTCCATCGCGCCAGTATCTGATGCGGGAACGATGCCGATTTTGTAATCCGCAGGAATGCCAAGCACGTCGCGCGTGCCTTCAATTGCTGCTTTCAATTTGTCTTTGCCCACAGCGGCACGATGCGAACGACCAAGCGGAGCGTCCTTCAAAGCATCAAGTGACCATGTTGGGGGTTTGGCACAGGGGCCAGAGGAAAAACGCGGATTTGCCGGCCGCGTTGCCGGTTGTTGAGTAGCCATTGCTGGTATCCTTACAGATAAATGCCCTTCGTTGGGGAAGGGTGTCCCACCGCCGGACATACGGAACCCCAGTAAAAACAGCAATAGGCAAAGGTGTTTGCTTTGTAGGTAAATGCAGCCTTTTGCAGAACGATGCAGGAACGCATGTTTCCTATTGGCACAAATTTGACACAAGGAAATCCGGTTTTGTTCCACAACATCGAGCCGCAGAATCAGGTGGCAGGCTTCATGCAATCAGCCCATTTCTGGCGGGTCAGGTGGCGTCATGAGCGGCATGGCGTTGATCTGGGCGGCGAACGTCAAAGGCCTGAAACCAGCCGCCAAGATTGTGCTGATCCAACTGGCGGACTTCCACAACAAAGAGACGGGTCAATGCAATCCGAGTGCCAAGCGGCTTGCGGACGAATGCGAGATGGGCCGTGCGACGTTGTTCCGGCACATGACGACCTTAGAGGAATGCGGCCTCGTGACGCGTCATGCCCGTGGTGATGGCGATGGAGGGCGTGGGTCTAACCAATATGAACTGCACCTCGATATCACCCTTGGCCCAAGCGCCCTCCCGAAGGGTGGCGGTCCCAACGGGGTTGTGTCTCAAAATGAGACGGGGGGAAACGTCTCAAAAAAGCGAGGGAAAAGTCCCAAGGGTGAGACGGGGGTAGTCTCAAATCGGGACACGAACCTTACCATTGAACCTGTGAAAGAACCACCTACGCGCAAGCGCGAGGCGGCGATGGATGAAGAAGCTGAGAAGATTTTGGCGGCGTATCCATCCGACCGATTGCGGGGCAAAGCGATCTGCCTTGCCCAGATCGAAGAGGCCGTGAAGGAAGGGATCGCACCAGAGGACCTGCTGCTAGCCGTCCAAGCCTACGCGACCGATAGCGCGGGCTTCACCCGTTCCAAGGTCTGCTTTTCCGACAACTGGTTTCAGTCGCGGCGCTGGAAGGCCTATGTCGAGAAGCAGGCGGAAGACCGAGAAAAGGCGACAGCATTGCAGGCCGATCACCAAGCGCGGCTGGCCTGCTGGATCAGTGATCGCAGCCCGATGTGCAAACACATCACGGGCACCCAAGTCACGGCGTTGCTTGCGTCGAAAATGGTTTCCGAGGCCCAACTCCAAGCCGCAGGCCTCAGATTATGACCGCAACCAATCCCACAGAAGAGCAAACAGCAAGGCGACCCATGTCATACGCTGGCGCTGCTGACACGGGACCTTGCGAGGGGCGGCACGCCTCCCCTTCGAACCCCACCGGCGCGGGAAAAGCCCGCACCAAAGAGCCGCTGACCGAGACCTTCGTCTTTCGGTGTAGCGCCGCAGAGAAGGCCCAGCTCCGCGCCAAAGCCGAGGCCGCTGGCTTGCCTGCCGCGACCCTGCTGCGCGAGGCGCTTGGCTTGACGGAAGCCCGCCGTCGCAAGCCCATCCCTCGCGTTGACCCGGCGTTGGTGCTGGCCGTCGGACGCATCGGTGGCAACCTCAACCAGATCGCTCGTTGGCTCAATTACGCCGTGAAGATCGGGCGCACCGACCTCGACGCGCTCACCGTTGCCCGCCGCCTGCTGACCATCGAGCGCCAGCTTGCCCAGATCATCGAGGTGTCCCGCCGATGCTGATCAAGTTCTTCCGCAACGGCAAAGGCGCGGGGTCCGGTCCGGTCGGCTACCTCGTCGCGGACAAGGTGCTGGCCTATGACGACAACCGCGACCTGATCCGCGATGCAAACGGCCAGCCCATGACCGTGACCCGCGAACCATTGCCGGAGGTCTTGCGCGGCAATCCCGACCGCACCGAGGCCTTGATCGACGCAAGCCGCCACCAATGGACCTACCGCGCGGGCGTCATCAGCTTTGCCGCCACCGACGCCCCGACCGAGGAGCAGCAGGCCGAGGTCATGGACCACTTCGAGCGTCTGGCCTTCGCGGGGCTGGACCCTACGCAATATGACGTGCTTTGGGTCCGACATACCCACGAAGACCGCGTCGAGCTTCACTTCTGCACACCGCGCCTTGAGCTGATCTCAGGGCGAAGTCTGAACATCGCACCGCCAGGTTATGAGAAAGCCTTCGACAGCCTGCGCGATGTGATGAACCAGCGCCACGGCTGGGCCGACCCGATGGAGTTGGAACGCACCCAAGAGGTCCGCGACACCATCGAGACCCCAACCCGCGCCCAAGGCCGCGACGAGCTGCACGCGTGGATTCAAGACCAGATCAGCGTCGGCCTGATCACCGACCGCGCCAGCATGCTCGACGGGCTCGTCGATGCAGGCTTCGACATTCCCCGTGCGGGTAAAGCCTACCTGACCGCCCAAGACCCTGACACCGGCGAGCGCTGGCGTTTGAAAGGAGATATTTTCCATGAGGACTGGCAAGCCAACCCGGCTGAGCGAGAAGCTGAACGCGGAACTGGACACGATCCGGCAGGACTACGCCGCCTCGATGGCATCCCAGCTCGAGAGCTTCAGAACCGATTTGAGCAGCATTGCGACCATCGCGCATCGTACAATCGAGATCGATACCCGCACCTTTTTGCGACAGAACAAGAGCTGGCTGACGATCTCGCCCTGGCTGATCACGGGGACGTTCTTGGCGGGGATCGTCTTGATGATGGCGGCGAGCTTGTTTTGGACGCTGATGCTGGCCAGCTCCGAGATGACGGACTTGGGCTTGACGCGGATCGACAGGGAGGACGGGACCTGGCTGGTATTGGACCCGACCAAGACAAGGCTGAGGACCTGCACGCTGGGCGGCAGATCAGTGACCTGCATCAAGATCGAGGAGGATTAGATGACGACACCCCTAACAGCCTTGGAACGAGACTTGCTCGCCTGCGTCGAGCGGTTGGTGACGGTCTCAGAGGTCTCAGCAAAGGAATTGAGCGGGTTAGAAGCACGCTCGACGACCAAGATGCAGAGCCAGATGGATGGATTGGCCGCCTGCGTGTCGGTGCTCATTCAATCGCAAACGGCGTCCGTGGCTGCGTTGCACGGCTTGTTGAGCGCGGGCTCGAACTACGGGAAGCTGCGCACGCAACTCGAGAGCAGCTTGAAATTAGTGAAAGCCGCCGAAGAGAGGTTGAGACAGAGCTAGAGACGCGGGAGGTCGAGATGGATCGAGGGCTGACACATTAAGTTTTGCCATCATACTGGTTGCGCAGGCCTTCTAAGGGCTGTTGCTGCAGCACTAAGATCAAGAGAAGATCAAGAAGTAGGCCTTCAATATATTGTGCTTGTATGTGGGGTTCAACGATATCTGGTATATGGCTCTTCATTTTGGGCACCTCACGGTTGTATAGTCGAACTTGAGTCAAGAGCCGATCAAGAATCTTAAACGCGCACTTAACTTGCCGCTTAGCTGCGAATCTGCTATTTGCTCCCTTATAGGGATCGTATTACTTATTGACACTATGGGACCGCTGGAGTAATTAGACGATGAGGATCATAGCCCGGCCAAAGCTGATCGCATTTTCAAAACGGTTTCCTGACGCGAAAGCGCAGTTGGATGTGTGGTGGTCAGAGGCGCACCGCGCCGAATGGAAGACACCAGCGGACGTTAAGGCACAGTACCGCAACGCAAGTATTCTGAAGGGTGGACGTGTGGTTTTCAATGTATGTGGGAACAAATATCGACTCATAATGAAGTTCGACTATGCAAAGGGAATAGGGTTTGTCCGATTTCTTGGGACGCACAAGGAATATGACCAAATTAACGCGGAGGAAGTGTGATCATGAACGAACATAGGATTCGCCCAATTCATTCCGATGAGGACTACGAAGCTGCACTTGCGCGCGTGGAAGCGCTGATGGACCTTGATCGCACTCAATCTCAAGATGATGAGTTGGACATATTAGCGACGCTGATCGAGGTTTTTGAGGATCGTCAATTCCCCATGGACCAGCCTGATCCCATAGAGGCGATCAAGTTTCGTATGGAACAAATGGACATAAAACAAAGTGATTTGGCACCAATCTTTGGGAGCCGATCAAAGGCCTCTGAAGTGCTTAGCGGCAAAAGAAGTTTGACGTTGAAAATGATCAGAGCTTTGAACGAGCATCTGGGCATCCCTGCCGATGTTTTGATACGGGATGGCAATGGGTTACCGAACACTCTGGACGAAATTGATATCGAGCAGTTTCCAGTGGCGCAGATGGCAAAGCTGGGGTGGATTGAAAAGTCAGCTGATATCAAAGATCGTGCCGAAGAAATTGTGCAGAGGCTTGTAGCCTGTGTGGGCGGCCAGCAAGCCTTGCCCCAGGCTCTCTTCCGCCAAGGTGGCGGCGCACGGGCAAACGCCAAGACGGATGTCCACGCGTTGCAGGCGTGGTGCCTGCACATCCTTTGCAAGGCTCGCAATGCGGGTCTGGAAGGGGTATTTCAGCCTGGAACAATTACACTTAATTTTCTCCGAGAGATTGCATGTCTAAGTGAATTTGACGAAGGACCAAAGCTTGCCAAAGAAAAGCTCGCCAAGCATGGGATTGCGTTAGTCGTAGCATCTCATTTGCCAAAGACATATTTGGACGGAGCTGCACTGTGGACTGTTGATAGTGTTCCAGTTGTCGGTATGACAATCAGATATGACCGCCTGGATAACTTCTGGTTTTGTTTGCTGCATGAACTTGCACACTTGGGGAGACACTTCACGAACGGAGACAGCGAAGTCTTCATAGACGATCTGCAACTTCGTGAACGAAATCACGAGCGCGACGACGAACGAGAACGTGAGGCCGATGAATGGGCGCAGGAGGCTCTAGTACCTTCTGACCTTTGGTTGGATCATCCCGTGCGTTCTCGTCCCAGTGTCCAGAACGTCCTTTCCCTGTCGCGTCAAGCCAAGGTTCACCCGGCGATCATTGCAGGCCGCATTCGCCATGAGATGAAGAATTATAGGCTTTTGTCGCAATTTGTGGGCGCAAAGCAGGTTCGACCGCTGCTGATGGAGGATGCTGCTTAAGAAATTAAGCGGGGTGCCCTGCAAGGCTACCCCGCTTTTCACAATATGAAGATTGGATACAGGCGCATCTACTCTTCGTGGCTCCGGAGACCGAAGCACTCTTGTGGTGGTAAACAAGGGATAGACGGTTCGGGACTCTAGGGCAAATCTTTTAACTTGCGCCAAGGAGTACGCCAAATGGCTACTATCAAGACCCTGACACCTGAACAGGTGGCTATCATTAAGGCCCGAATTGCGAAGGGCGACTATCAACATCGCATTGCAGCAGACTTTGACCTAAACCAAGGCCGTGTCAGCGAAATCGCTACTGGGAAGCGCTTTTCAGAAATTCCTCCCGCACTGATGGAGGTTTCACATGTCTGACAAGCTATTCAAGCCCGGTCAAAAGGCACCACGCTCAGGACAGTACGAGATCACTGGCCCGCGTGGTGGCAGGACCGGTGTAGAGCGCACGGTGACTCGGAATGAACCTCTTCCGCCTCCTGAGGAGAAGGGCCAAAAGTACCGCCTTGCTGATCCGACAAAGCATCGCAGCAAGCGTTAATGTGGAAATGCGCGGCCCGGCCAAATTTGGGCCGCGCAATGCAGGTGATTTAAGCCACGCTAAGTGGTTAGATGTTGGAGACCCGGCGAGCCTTAGTGCCTTGTCAGGCGTGATCCCGGTTGCACCCTTGGTAAATCTCTCAATTCGCGTCCGAGCCACGTCCAGACGCCGCGAAAACGTCCTAGCTCCAACAGCGGCGCAATGCGCCAGATGTAGCGAGCTGACCTTCGCTGCGCGTCCGATCAAGGCGCGCTCCGCGGACAAACCGGACTTATGCAGGCGCGGCTGTTGCTGACGCAGCATTAGTTCGCACGCGCGGCGCGTTCATCGCTGTGTCGCAGCTGATGTCGCCATACCGGTCGATCAGGGGCCCCGATTGTGCCTGAGCCAAGACCGAACTTTCGCCGTACGCTTCGCCAATATGAAAGATGGTGGGACAGAGATACCGTTCGCGAAACTCAAGCTAACGGCTGCTTTACTCGTGTAGGTTGCCGCCAAAGCCATCCTTCATCAATGCGTCCAACATAGGACAAGCCGCAGAGCCATCGTCGCAGTTCTTGGAAAGGCTCAAGAGCGCGTCTTGGAGGCGCACTAAGTTCTCAATCTTGGCGGTGATCTCACCCAGATGGTTCTCAGCCATTGCTTTCACCTCGCCACAGGATCGGTCACTCAGCTCGGTCAGGGATAGAAAGGTCTGAATAATCGAGATCGGGAAGCCCAAATCGCGACACCGGCGCACGAACCTGAGTTTGGCAATTTCATCGGACGAGTATAGCCGACGCCCGCCTGCCGAGCGCCCCGGTTTCGGAACCACACCCTCACGTTCATAATACCGGATCGTTTCGATGTTCACGCCGCTTTGTTCTGACGCTTTGCCGATGGTGAACATTTTGCTTGCTCCTGTAGTGGCTACAGGAAGTAGAAGTGCAAAATGGACATGAATGCAAATCAACAACCCGTGGTAGACACCGGCATCGCTGCCCGCCTAGTGATGCCCTTCGCAGCGCTTTTGGCGCTATTGTCGGCGTCATGTTGTGTTTTGCCTATCGGCCTATCGATATTAGGCCTTGGTGGCGCATGGCTCACCATGCTTGGCCCATTCATCGCTTACCGAGGGTTCATTCTTGTCGGTGTTGCGATTGCACTGGTTTGGGCTTGGTATCGGGTGCTGCGGCGCAAGCCATGCTCAACGCGCAGGCGGTCCGCAATTATCTGGACGTCACTTGCATCCATCGCCTTTTTGATCGCACTGTTTTCGCCGCTCTGGGAGGCGTCAGCGCAGCGTTTTATGTGGGATTTGTGGAGATCGACACGATGAAAAACAAACTACTGGCGCTCGGGGTGGGCGGCACGATTGTGGCGATCCTCTGTTGCTTCACGCCGATCTTGCCGGTCGTGCTTACAGCGCTTGGCCTGACAGGCCTGCTTGGTGTCGTCTACAGCGATGCTGTCTTGCTGCCGATATTGGCAGGATTTCTCATACTCACGGGGTACGCGATATGGCGACAGAAGACGCAAAAGTAGTGCTGCAATCGACTCTCACCTGTCCATCTTGCGGGCACGTTGAAACCGAGACTATGCCGACCGATGCCTGCCAGTGGTTTTATGAATGCAAGTCATGTCAGACCGTCTTGAAACCGCTAGAGGGGGATTGCTGCGTCTACTGTTCTTACGCAACAGTTCCATGCCCACCGATCCAAGAAGGCAAGTCCTGCTGCGGTGTTTAGGTATGCACGGGCTTAATCTGCTTGGGTGCCTGTTATCTCGCCGAATACGATTTCTCGGCCATCTGGTGCCATAGCTACAATCTCTCGGCAACCGTATGGCTTGTCGGTGATCGGGCTTTTGAGCTTTGCGCCTCGGCGCTCGAATTCGTCATGCAGCGCTTCTATGTTTTCTACCCAGAAATAGGCCGCCCACCCATGTTTTCGGAATCCCAATGTTCGATGACAAGCAAGCATGATTGTCTGACCATCTCGGTCCAAAGTCACAAATTTTGGACCAGTCCCAATCTCCGTACCAAGTTCAAATCCGAGCCGCTCTACAAAAAAGTCCCGCATCGGTCTTACTGTGCGGCTGTTCACCTGTAGCACTGCGGCGGTTCGTTGGAAGCAAGAGGAAGGGATTTCTTCAGTGCTCCCTCTCACAAAGTTCATGATCAGCCAGAGACGCCAAGACATAGCAGTCTTCAGAAACGCCGTGCCCATCACATCCCTTCGAAATTCGCGTGAGTTCCTTTTCCAAAAGCTTGAGCCGTTTGATTTTCGCGCGAACATCTGCAAGCTGCGAAACAGCGATGTCCGTTGCGGCCTCGCACGATCTGTCTGGATGATCCTGTAACTCGATGAGCGATGATATCGCCTCAATCGAAAATCCCAGATCACGAGCGTGACGAATGAAACTCAGTCGTTCCAATCCTTCCTTATCGTAGCGTCTTTGGTTGCCACTCGTGCGCTCGGCTTCTGCCAAAAGTCCCATTTCTTCATAGTAACGAATGGTGGGAACCTTGACCTTTGTGCGCTTGGATAGCTCGCCAATAGAAAACATAAAGAAACCTCTTGAACCTCTAGTCACTAGAGACATTATACTATCATGAACGTAAGATGAAAGAGGTTACCCCATGGCAGGCTGCTGCGGACATGACGCCAAGTTTGATGGTGTCTCAGATGACTACAAACGACGGCTCTGGATCGTCATTGCACTTAATGCGATAATGTTCGCGGTTGAGATGACTGCGGGCCATTTGGCGAAGTCACAGGCATTGCAAGCCGATGCTCTCGACTTTGCAGGGGATGCAATGACCTATGGCATCTCACTGGCCGTCATAGGAGCGTCGCTCCGCGCCCGTACTAATGCCGCGCTGTTCAAAGGTTTTAGTCTTTTGCTGATGGGGATGTGGGTTTTCGGATCGACGGTGCACCGCGTCTTTTATGTTGGGGTTCCCGCAGCCGAGATCATGGGGGCTGTTGGTTTTCTGGCATTGCTAACCAACCTTGCCAGTGTGTTCTTACTGGTGCGCTACAAGGACGGTGACGCGAACGTGCGCTCAGTCTGGCTATGCTCCCGCAATGACGCCATCGGCAACGTCGCCGTTATGTTCGCCGCCTTGGGCGTCTGGGGCACTGCAACGGGCTGGCCTGATCTGATCGTGGCAACAATCATGGCGGGACTGTTTCTGTCGTCAGCATTCCAGATCGTGCGCCAAGCCCTCGCGGAACGGCGGGAAGTGATCGACCACGGCCACGTAGAGGTATGATGCATAGCATGCTTGTTGCTCTAGGTCTGGGCATTGCGGCTATGACCTTGGCCGCGATCCTTTGGTCAATCGCCTTTCCTGCGCGGCGGATATGGCCGCCCAAACGCTATACGGCACTTACACCTTTCCTTGTCTGGGTGCCGACATTCACGCTGTTCGGTGTTCTCATCTTGCTTGGTGTCTTGGGTTGGGCTGATCTGGCCATTCTAAGTTGGGTGCGGTTTGGCGTTGGCCTGCCTCTCATCCTCTTTGGCAACATTGTGGTATGGATGGAAGTCTCGCACTTTGGGGTGCCGCAGACTGGTGGAGCCAAAGGCACCCTGCGCACTGTGGGCATGTATCGTTACTCTCGGAACCCGCAGTACATGGCTGATATTGGCATCGTAAGTGGCTGGATGATCTTGTCAGCAGCGCCTTGGGCAATGGTCGTCGGGTTAGCGGGAATAGCAGTGCTTATCGCCGCACCATTTTCTGAGGAACCTTGGCTCAAGGATAAATACGGAAGCGCGTTTGAACAGTACGCGACACGTGTGGGGAGGTTCTTCTGAGGTACGCAACGAGCCAAAGTCGGATTGCGACTGACACCAAAAAAGTAGCAACGCTAAAAAGCTAGGTAGGCATCCCATCAGCTTTCGGGAGACTGGGGTCCATTTGGTCCCAAGGCTGTGCGCTCTTCACGTAAATGTCACGGCTTGGCTGGTACCAACTTGGATCATCCAAACTGCCCGCGAACAGGATCATTGCTCCTTCGCTTGCCTTGTTGATCAGAAACAGCGGTGATCCACATTCAGAGCAGAAACCGCGAAGCATTGCATGGCCGCGATCAGCTTGGCGCCCGAACCACTTTGGTTCACCTTTCTCAAGCCTGAAATCAGTCTGTTTCACTAGCACAGCTGGAAAATAGGCACTTCCAGTGGCCTGCTGGCAATCGCGGCAATGGCAGTTACCCATGTAGCGGGCAACACCTTCGGATTTGTATCGGACTGCTCCACACGCGCACCCACCGGAAAACTGCTCAGGCAACATGATCTTTCCTCTCCAGTTCATTTTAGGAAGGAGAACCAACTTCGCAACAACTTATAGTCTGAACCTATCTGGTTGCTGCAAGTCCCAGAAAATCCGATATCTCAAGAAGGGTATTTGTGTCTGGGTTCATGCCTGATCGTCCCGTCGACGCTTCGCAAGTTCGCGATAAAGAGCGGCTGGCGTCACCCCAATCCAATCGGCGACGTGCACCCACCCGCCTTCTTCTGGAGGTCCATTAAGTTCGAGATAGGCATCCAGCCGATCTGTTACCTTTCGCAACCGCATGATCTCAATGCGCGTCCGCAGTGCCTGAAGTTCTTTGGTCGTCCGCTCCAATGCCCTTACCGAAAGATGTTTCCCCGAAGAACCGTTCCCAAAGTTCTCCAGAATCTTCGCTTTGGGTATGCCCGAGACCTTTGTCGACCGATCCGTCACCGCATCGCAGTGGTAATGATCTGCAAACAAGGACGCTTCGGCCACAAGATCGCCCGCTTTTGCAGTGTGCAAGGTAAGAAGCCCGCCATCTTTCAGAGCTCGCCGAAGAAGAACTTTTCCCTCCCTTACAAGGAATGCCATTTCAACCTTATCGTTACGCCGAAACAGATACTCGCCTGCGTCTAGTGTTCGAACAGATGCGCCTTCGAATGATGTGAGCCAATGATCTAACATGATCTATATCATGTTTCATGTTGCTCATCATATGCAATGTCTTTGCGCAAATACCGGATCAAACAAGGATATCAAACATGACAACCAAACGCTTCGCATTTCTCATGCTGTTCTTGCCCACCTTTGCCTTTGCTCAAAACCACTCTGGAAACCACGGCTCAGTCCCATCGGACTATGCAGGGCAAGAAACGCGCCTTATCAAATCCCTTTCCGAGGACGACTTGGAAGAGATCGCACGTGGCGGCGGTTGGGGTCTTGCACGCGCCGCCGAGCTAAATGGCGTTCCCGGGCCAACGCATCTCCTTGAGCTTGCCGATGAAATCGGTCTGACCGAACAGCAGCGCGCCGACATCGAGGTAGTCCGGGCGCAGATGCTATCAGACGCCATAACTGCTGGGGAGCGGTTCGTCGCGGCGGAACAATCGCTGGACGCAGCGTTTCAACAAGGCGCACCAGATGCCGATATGCTTGAACGTCTAGTCGCAGAAGCAGGTCAAGCGCGCTCAGCTCTTCGCCTTGTCCATTTGAATGCCCATCTGTTGACTTTATCATTGCTGACTGATGCCCAAGTCAGCCGGTACTCGGTCTTGCGCGGTTATTCAGATGATCCCTGTGCCACCGTTCCAGACGGGCATAATCCGGACATGTGGCGTAGCCATAATGGTTGCAACTAGCCAGGCTCGCGGCGACACATCCTCGTGACTTGTCAAAGCCAAATACCCCCAGTAGGTATTGGTTATGCTTCGTTTGGTTCTGTCGATCATTCTTGTTTTTGTATTCACTGGTGCATCCACCGCATCTGTGATGCATGGCTTGAACCATGGATCGGATCACGCCGACCACCACGCCCAAACGTCAGAAAGCGACCCCTTGGCTGATGCTGAGAAGGCACTCGCGGACTGCTGCGACGCCTCAAGCGGCATGGGGTCAATGCCCTGTTTTGGCGATCTCGCGGCCGCTTCTGCTATTTTGCAGGTCATTCCCGCGAGCAGATCGGTTGTTAGTGTTCTGCACGCTAACTTCGACTTTGCAAACCTGACGCTAGCTGTCCCAACCGGTCCTCCGAAAGTCTAAGCGGCAACGGGCGCTAGCCCGCAGTCCATTCAACTTTCAAATCAAAGGACCGACAGACATGATTACACGTCGTCACTTCACATCTCTTTCCGCAGCGGCTCTTGTCATGACCGCTCTTCCTGCGCGCGCAGGCACGCCTATGCGCGTTCTCGCCTCACCCGGGTGCGGATGCTGTCACGCTTGGGCCGACTTGGCCCGTGCGCGTGGCTACGCTGTCACGGTCGAGGAACTGACCGACCCCGAGGCGCAGAAGTCAGAACGCGGCATACCGCTTGAATTGGCATCCTGTCATACCATTGAAGCGGATGGATATGTCTTCGAAGGGCATGTTCCGTTTGAAGCATTGGAAGCAGTCCTGCAGGATCGCCCAGACGTCACCGGGCTTGCCGTTCCGGGCATGCCGATGGGTTCCCCCGGCATGGGAGATGATCCGTCCGCCCGTTACGACGTTATTGCATTTGGCGGAGAGGCGGGCACCGGAACGGTGTACTACCGAGCTGGTACTGCACAGCCCTTCGACACGTGATGGCAAGTCGCAAGGCAGTTCTTATTACCGGCGGGCTCGCGCTCGCCGGTTTCGCCGCCGCCTTTGTCATGGCACAACCCTCCGATGGGGTCGGTCTGTTGTCACCTGATGACCTTGAAGTGGTCGCCCTTGGTCAGGGCATCTACGTGGCTCAGTGTGCTGCGTGCCACGGGGCGCGCCTCGAAGGGCAACCGAACTGGCGGACGCGGGGCGAAGATGGTTTGCTACCAGCACCGCCGCATGACGCGACCGGGCACACGTGGCACCACGACGATGAAACGCTCTTCACGCTGACCAAATATGGGCTTGCCGGACTGATGGAGAATGCACCCCCATCCGGCATGCCTGTTTACGAAGATGTGCTCAGCGATGAAGAAATCATTGCCGTGCTATCCTTCATCAAATCAACCTGGCCCAGTGATATTCGAGAGCATCACGACGCACTCAATGCCCAGTCCGAATAAAGGAAAATTCAGATGATCAAACAATTTCTTCTTGGCTTGGCCGTCGCAATTGCTCCAATGGTTGCTGCGGCGCATTCCAAGTCCGAAGCAACGACACCTGCTGATGGCGCGACTGTCACGGAAGTTTCAGAGCTTTCGATGCGGTTCGATGATCCGATGCGCATCATTTTCGTCACGCTGACTGCAAACGATGATGACATCGAAATCGAACGCGAGACCGGTATGGACCCAGTAACGGAATTCCGAGCAGTGCCATTGGAAGAGCTTGCGCCTGGAAGCTACCGTTTCGACTGGCGCGGCATGGCCTCAGACGGTCACCCGATGCAGGGTAACTTCTCTTTTACTGTCGCAGAGTGACTGGACTGGCTCCCATCGACGGTCTTGCCGCTTTAGCCATTGTGGCCAAAGCGATTGGCTATGGCGCGGCTCTGCTCGCGATGGGGAGCGTGCTGTTTTCCTTCGTCTTTGCGAAGCGCGCTGAGGTGTCTGTCTTACGCCTTGCTCGGCAGCTTGCGGTCGGTGCGGCACTGGTTGGCCTCGCGGTCTTGGCTGCACGTTTCGGCATTCGTGCGGCACGCATATCCGGGATGGGTTTTGAGGGAGCAACGGACCCGATGATGCTCGGGTTTGTTTGGCAAAGCCCACTTGGCACCGCCGCGATTTGGCGTGGATTTGGCGAACTTGCGATACTGACGGTTTTGGTCCCCCGTATAGGGCAGTGGATTGCTTTGGTGGGCAGCCTTGTCGTAGCCATATCTTTTGCTCAAGTGGGCCACGCCCTGGGTGACCCCAGGTTGGTTCTTGCTGTCTTGATTGTTCTTCACCTACTGACCGCAGCTTTATGGGTTGGTGCGCTTTTGCCTTTGCGCCGCGCGGCGCTTACTCCCTCTGGCGTTGATGTGTTGCACCACTTTGGCAATGTCGCTGCTTTCGGAGTGGCCGCCCTGATCCTTGCGGGTACAGCGCTCGCGTGGCTCCTTTCAGGTTCCGTCGCTGCCCTGTTCGGAACAGCCTATGGCTTAGGGCTTTTGTTCAAAGTCGCGATTGTTGCGGTACTTCTGGGCTTTGCGGCTTTCAATAAGGTGAGGCTTGTCCCTGCTATGCGCGCCGAGAAACCTGGCGCAACACATGCTCTGCGCCGTTCTATTTCAGTTGAAATGCTAGCTGTTGTCCTGATCCTGTTGGCAACCGCAACGATCACGAGTGTAACCACACCACCCGTCAATCTCTAACGACCTAGCCTCGCGCCTTGTCGAGCAATTCGAGCAGTTCCGTGAATTTGGCTCGCTGATCCTCTCGGTCCCCCGATGCAAGCGCATCTTCAATGCAGTGTGATGCGTGATCATCTATCACGAGCTTCTCCACGCCCTTGAGCGCTGCCCGCACCGCTGCGATTTGCGTCAACACATCAACGCAATAGCGATCTTCCTCGACCATCCGGGCGATTCCGCGGACCTGTCCTTCAAGGCGATTGAGACGTTTTAGAGTGGCTTCGCGATTGTTGTGCATGGCCTTCTTTTCGCATGGTGGCGGAGAAAAAGTCGAGAGAACACGGGATTAAATCTCGCGGTCTTGATAATATACCCTAGGGGGGTATATAAAGCGAAGCAGTGCAAACGCAAGCACCGCACCCGCATACGAAGCACGCAAACGGAGAAGCCAATGCCTAAAGACGCACGCGATGTTGCTGAAATTGAAACAAATCCGGCTCAAGAAGCAGTCGGCAAAACTGCTGTGCTTTACCGAATGGCCTTGTCAGATCATCTATGCCCATCCGGGCAAAAGGCGCGTTGGCTTCTCGAACGTCAGGGCTATGACGTCGATGACCGGCTGTTCCGAACCCGCGCCGAAGTGGATGCCTTCAAGGCTAAGCACGACGTCAATACGACTCCCCAGGCTTGGATCGAGGGCGAACGCGTTGGTGGCTACACAGACCTGCGCGAGAAACTAACCGGCTGGGATCCTACAGCAACAACCTATCGACCTGTGTTGTATTTGTTCGCTGTTGCAGCGCTTACCGCAGTGGCACTTTCCATTGGATTTCTCGGAGCAATCACATGGCAGACACTTGGCTGGTTCATCTCGGTGTCGATGATCCTTCTCGGTATGCAGAAACTGCGCGACATCGAAGGTTTCACCACGATGTTCCTCAACTACGATTTACTCGCGCGGAAATGGGTGCCTTACGCCTATATTTATCCGTTCGTAGAAACCGGCGCGGGTATCCTCATGACCGGCATGATCCTGACCTGGGTGTCCACTCCCGCAGCGCTCCTGGTTGCGAGCGTCGGAGCCATCAGCGTCTTCAAAGCCGTCTACATCGACAAACGCGAGCTGAAATGCGCGTGCGTCGGAGGAAACTCCAACGTCCCGCTAGGGTTTGTCAGCCTCACCGAAAACCTTATGATGGTGGCTATGGCAATCGTGATGCTTTGGTTGATGATTTGAAATTAGCAATCGGTAATCAATGCGGACTTCAGGATTCAGATCTGGAACGGCACCAATGTCCCGCGACCTGTAAATTCGCCCTCTAATCCATGCTGCGACATCCTCGAACGGCAGTTTCTCCCGCCGCGCGATAGCATGAGGTTTTCGCTCATGCCGCATTTTCTTTGCTGCGTGAGCGCGCAGCACAAAATCACAATGGCCGAGTCGGGCTCTTAGGGTACCTTCGCCACATCTCGCACGAAGGTCAGCTTTGCATGCGAACAGCCTAATGTAGAGAGGCGGAGTTGAAGCTTTGTCTCCAATTTTGCCCGCCAGTCAGTCTTCATCATAAAAATAGAATTTGCGGCGTGAAACATCGCTATTCGTGATGAGGATTTTCCAGAGTGTTTCGCCAACAAATGCAAGGATGGCTCCCGCGACAGCAAGGTGCAGCAGGAAGAGCGTATAGATGTCCCAAAAGTTGCCTGTCTCTGATCGATACGAGATGAAGCCAATGCTGCTAGCGACCAAGAGCAGGATGCCCATCAAGCGCAAGGAGTTAGCGAATTTATTGATCGGCGTGTTTGGGTCTTTTAGATGCTTCATTGAGTTGTTCGCTTTATCCAATGGCTGAAAAGAACAGCTTTGCCTCGCTTTGCGGCGATGTTCCCTTTGAGAGGGATTGCTCAAAAATGTATCTGGTAAACTTTTGGATTTCTGCGCTGGTAAGGGATTTGTCGTTCGCATCCGCGTGCTCAAAAACTGCCTGTGCGGCTTCCCCGGCCAAGCGAGCTGATTGCTCACTGTCCGGGACAGAACTTCCATAGACCAACCACATGAGGTTCTTGTCGAACTCTTCGCAGAATTTTACTGCGATCGAGAGCGGCAACTCCCGTTTTTCAAGTTCATAATTCTTATACGACTTGTCGGCGATCCCGAGTATCGCGGCGACCTTGCTTTGAGGGTAGCCCAATTGGCTGCGCACGCTGAGCATCCTTTGGCCTATCCCGATCAACACAGTTGACATGCGGACAAATGTTCCCATATTTGGACTAACGTTACCCAATGCGACGTATTTCACCTATTCATACCATTATCTGGTAAAGAGGAAAGAACTATGGACGATTGTTCCCTGCTTACCCCAAGAGAACTGGCCGCTCAGACTGGTTGGCCTGAGAAGCGGATCAGGAAATTGATCTCGACGAGAAGCATTAGGTTCTTAAGAAATGGGGCTAATTTTCTTCTGCCTCAGAACGCCATCCATGACTACATTGCTCGAAATATGGTCGAGCCATGCCAAGCCGAGGTGCAAGAAGATGAGTGACATTGTGCCACCATATACGACGCCGCGTGCCCTCGCGAAGCGTCTTACCGCTTCTCCTAGATTCGTGTCAGATTCTGTCCGCGAACTCGGATGCTTTTGCAAAATTGGTCAGAAAGTCATTATGTTGGATCATCATGTGGTCACGTTTATGGAGGCGATGGAATGCCGCTCAAAGTCTTCAAACGGAACAAGCTCTATAGCTACAGGGGCACGGTTGCCGGTAGGCGATTACGAGGCCCTACGGGAACAGCGGACAAAAGGGTCGCTGAGAGGATCGCAGCCGAAGTCGAAGCAAAGGCGTGGCAAAGTCATCTTGATGGACCGGGCGCAACGCTGACATTTGCCCAAGCCGCAATCGCCTATCGGCAGGCTGTGCATGACGACCGATTTCTTGACCGTGTTGAAGACTATTGGAAGGACACGCTTGTCCCAAAGATCACAGGCGAGGCTATCCGCCAAATGGCACGCAAGCTGTATCCCGGTGCAGCCAACGCCACTTTGAACCGCCAAGGCATCGTACCGGCGCAGGCGATAATCAACTACGCAGCAGATTTGGAATGGTGCGCGCGGATCAAGGTGAAGCGGTTCAAGGTCAATGCCAAGAGAAAGACCCCCGCCACAAGGGCATGGGTAGAAGCTTTCGCCCAGCAAGCGGTGCAAGATGAGCTACACCACTTGGCTGCGTTGTGCCTGTTTATGTTTGGCACGGGAGCACGACGTGGTGAGGCATGTTCTTTGACCTGGGGTGACGTTGAGCTGTTTCAGAAGAAGGCCGTGATAAATCAAACCAAAATCGATGACCAACGCGTCGCGCACCTGTCACCGCCAGTGATCGCGGCATTGGCGAACATTCCTTCAAACCGCAAACCCGACAGTCTGGTGTTTCAGTATGCCTCTGGCGAAAGCGTGGGGCAGGTCTGGAACAACGTCATTGAGCGAGCGGGCATCGAAAAGCTTTCGCCCCACTGTTGCCGCCACGGATTTGCCACTTCGATGCTGCAGGCAGGAATAGACCCAAAGACCGTTGCGGTACGCGGTGGCTGGAAAGACGTTGGAACAGTTATGAAATTCTATGCCCATGCGATGGACGATCCGACCGTCACAGATGTGCTTTTTGGCACAAAATAGACACAAGCCCAAGGCGTTAAGCGTCCAACTAACTGTAAATAAAAGGAAATATAACAATGACTTGGACCCTTCGTTGGGGAAGGGTGTCCCACCGCCGCATGTACGTGGTTCGGTGGGTTCGGGCAACAGCAAACCTGATAAAATTTAATAGTTCGGGTTGCGATTCCGCGCTCAGCAGGGTTTTTGGCAGCAAATCGGAGGACTGCAAATGTTTGTTATCACCTTGATCGCGAAAGCTGGTGGCTTGGACCCAACGCTTGTCGAATCGTTGCGCAATGCGTGGGGTGGGCAGTCGGCCCAGTGGTTGGCCGCAGATGAAGCGGCTGAATTTGCCGTTCCAGCAATGCCGGAAAATTTGTGGGGTGTCTGGGACGACGTGCAATGCATGGGTGTGGACTTGGTTTGCCAACCGATCGAGGGCCGCCGCAAAAAGATGCTGCTCGCCGATATGGACAGCACCATGATCCAGCAGGAATGCATCGACGAGCTCGCGGATGAAGCAGGCGTCGGCGCCCATGTCGCAGACATCACCGCGCGTGCGATGAACGGCGAGTTGGACTTTGAAGCGGCAATTGATGAACGCGTTGGGCTTCTGAAAGGGCTAGACGCTGCGATTATTGATCACGTCCTGGACACGCGGATCACATACATGCCCGGCGGCAAAGCCTTGGTGCAAACAATGAAAGCAAACGGCGGTTATGGCGCACTGGTATCGGGTGGTTTCACCGCATTCACCGCTAAGGTCGCGTCAGAGCTGGGGTTCGATGAAAACCGCGCCAACACGTTGGAGATTGTTGATGATCAGCTATCTGGCCACGTGGTACGTCCGATCCTTGGACAGCAGGCGAAACTTGACGCGCTTGGCGAGATTACGACGCGGTTGGGAATTTCTAAGAAAGACGTCCTCGCAGTTGGGGACGGCATGAATGACTTGTTGATGTTATCTAATGCAGGCACTGGCGTGGCGCTTCATGGTAAGCCCGCTTTGCAGGAAAAATGCGAAGTTCGCATCAACCACGGCGACCTCACGGCGCTTCTCTATATTCAAGGTTACGCTAAGACAGAATTCGTAACGTGATCGAAGTCGCGCCGGATGTGCTCGCGTTATTGGTTGCTGCGGCGTTCTTTGCTGGTTTCGTTGATGCCATTGCGGGTGGTGGTGGTCTCATCACGGTCCCCGTTTTGATTATCGCAGGCGCACCACCTTTGACGGCGATTGCGACCAATAAGGTGCAGGGGGTTTTTGGGGCAGGGATGGCGGCCGTTAGCTACGGACGCGCTGGGCATGTCGACTTGCGTCGACAGCTATGGGTAGCACTGCTTGCGCTCGGAGCGGGCGGGGTTGGCGCGCTTCTAACCGCAGCATTGCCGACCCAACTGATCAGAATTGCATTGCCAGTGCTTCTAATTGCGATTGCGTTGTTTTTTGCCCTGAAGCCGGGACTAAATGACATTGATCGAACGGCGCGTTTTGGGCCGATGATGTTTGCCGTGACGGTTGTTCCGCTGGTTGCGTTTTACGATGGCTTAATCGGCCCAGGTGCCGGCGCGTTCTATATGATCGGTTTTGTCGCACTTGCAGGCTACGGCGTTCTAAAGGCCACCGCACACACCAAGCTTTTGAACTTTTCTTCTAACCTCGGCGGGCTGCTGATTTACGCATTGGTCGCAAGCCCGTGGTGGATTACGGGCTTGCTTATGGGCTTTGCGCAAATGGCAGGTGCTTACGTCGGCGCGCGCATGGCAATGCGGATCGGGTCGAAACTCATCAAGCCGCTGCTGGTCGTGTCGGCAAGTGTTCTTGCCGCCAAACTGCTTTGGGACCTTACCTAAGCAACCAGTGCCATCCGCGTTTTGCCGATCATCAAAGCGGCGCGCGCGGCTTCGCGACCTTTTTCAACAAAGTGGTCGCGATAGATTGCGTTGTGGTGATCTGTTTCTTGGTAGTGATGCGGCGTCAGTGAAACCGACAAGACTGGTACGCCTGTATCAAGGCTAATGCGCATCAAGCCATCAACAACGGCGGAAGCCACGAAGTCGTGCCGATAAATACCTCCATCCACGACGAATGCCGCGCAAGCAATCGCTGCATAGCGACCCGTCCCGGCGACGTCCTTTGCAACCAAGGGCATCTCAAACGCACCGGGTACATCAAAAACGTCGATTTGGGATGCGGGGATAAGTTCGCAAAAACCATCATAGGCACGATCCACAATATCGGCGTGCCATTGCGCCTTAATAAAGGCGTAGCGTGGGGCGATTGTCATTAGGGTCTCCTTTCCCGATTACCACGCGATTGCGTGGGTGACATATCACCTCGGGGCAAAGAATCGCTGCGCATGTGGGGACCACAAGCACACCGAAGCTCTCTCTCATCCGGACTATGACCGTCGGCTCTGGAATTTCACCAGTATCTGCTGGACACCCCAACTGGGGCCGCTCGCGGGCTATAACCGCCGGTGGGGAATTTCGCCCCGCCCTGAGAACAATCTCTATGTGGCGGATTCGCAGAGATCAGGCAAGAGCGACGCTGGGACGCATGTCACCTGTTACAAGCCCTGCGAAATTCTTGAGGTCAGGATTGCGGTAGGCCTTAACAGCGGGGTCGTTCGCATCCAGTACGCCCAATTTGCACAGGATCGATGCCATAGCACATTCAGACGCGCGGGTTGTGCCGTCCACAATCTTTAACGCAACGCCAAGCTTCAATTCTGGCAAGATCGCAATAAAGAACCCTTCGGCACCGGTTTTCACAGCCGCTTTGCCTTTGGCCGCCAACATCAACGCGTTGCAAGCACGGTCCGTGTTAGACACCAAATCGGGATGCGCCATCATCGCATTTCGCAGACGAACCATCGCTGATCCACGTGTACTGCTGTCATCCGCGGCCGCAAATGTTGCCATTGCGCGACCAATTCCCAAAATGCTGGACGCATGGTTCGGGGCGGAACATCCATCAATTCCCCAATTGGGCGAAGTTTCCTGTGTCAGCTCTTCAACCACCTGTTTGATGCCAACTTGCAACGGATGGTCGATCGCAACGTAGTCCGGACCCCACCCATTCGCCTTAGTCATTGTCAGGAAGCCACAGTGCTTGCCAGAACAATTGTTGTGGTACCGGCAGGGCGTAGCATCGTCCCTAATCAAACCATTGCGTGCGGGCAAATCTGCTGGCCATTGTGGGCCACAAACGAACGCATCGTCGTCCAATTCAAGGTCTTTTAACCAGCTTTGAACACGGTCTGTATGGATCGCTGCACCTGAATGGGACGCACAGGATAAGGCCAATTGTTCAACCGTGAGCCCGAACCGATCCGCGACGCCGCTTTCCACCATTGGCAGTGCTTGCAACATTTTCGCAGAGCTTCGTGGGTAGGTCACAGCATGGGGATCGCCCCAAGAATGGACGATTTCACCCGCTTCATCGACCACAACTGCGTGACCTTGATGGGCGCTTTCCAGCATTCCACCACGCCAAAGTTCAACGAAATCTACTGGATTAGACATGAAACACTCCGAATGCGCGGCGATCCGCGCAAATAATTGGGGACAAAGGGCTTTCCCATTTAGGCAAAAACTTGCTATTGCTATGGGTATCGAGTTGAAACCGCTCAATCTAGCCGAAAAGATACCCATCAGAGGTATTGCGCTATATAGAGCAACCAGAGGCACGGACAGCTTGGAGGCTGTAATTATGATTTCAAAGTTTACACACGCAATGGGCGTGGTCGCACTCATGACATTGGGTACTTCCGCAATTGCGCAAGAAGCCAGTTCAAACCGCGTTGCGGCAAACACAGACTGGTCCGTCTTCGTTGAAGATAACCCAACAGAATGCTGGGCCGTTTCCGCGCCCAAAGAGACAGTGAACTCCCGCGATGGACAGGTTGTATCCGTTCGTCGTGGTGAAATCCTGTTGTTCGTCTTTTACCGTCCAGGCGCTGGCGTGAACGGCCAAGTGACGTTCACCGGTGGCTACCCATTCGCGAGCGGTTCTACCGCTGAGCTGGATATTGGCGGCACAACGTTTGATTTGTTCACTGAGGGTGAATGGGCGTGGCCAGCAACGCCAGAAGACGATGCACGCATTGTTGCAGCCATGAAGCGCGGATCTTCCGCAACTGTATCTGCGCGTTCCGGCCGTGGCACAGTTACCCGCGACACCTTCTCATTGCTCGGCTTTACGGCTGGCGTCGAAGAAGCTGCGAACCGCTGTTCCAGCTAAAATACGACCTATGCGAAATTACGGGGGCCGGTTTTCTTTGGAAACCGGCCTTTCGTCTTATATAGGGCCTGAAACCAACCGAGGACGATTCTCATGGAACCGCAAGCGCCCATCACCCAAGACGTTATGACGATTAAGCGTGTGCTGCCCGAGGGTGGCCCGATGAACATCGTCGGCCTGACCCGTGTCCAGATGCGCGATGAGCTGATCGGGCTGGGTGTGAAAGAAAAGCAGGCCAAGATGCGGGTGAACCAAATCTGGCAGTGGTTGTACCATTGGGGCGTTCGTGACTTTGACGTCATGACTAACCTTTCCAAAGATTTTCGCGTGACTTTGGCTGAACACTTCAAGATCGAATTGCCCGAGGTTGTGACCAAGGAAGTGTCCAACGATGGAACGCGGAAGTATCTCGTTCGCATCGCTGGCGGCCACGAGGTCGAGGTTGTTTATATCCCCGAAACCGATCGCGGTACTTTGTGTATTTCATCGCAAGTTGGCTGCACGCTGACCTGCAGCTTCTGTCACACCGGTACGCAAAAACTGGTCCGCAACCTGACAGCAGGTGAAATCATCGGCCAAGTCATGCTTGCGCGTGATGATTTGAACGAGTGGCCAGAGCAGGGGCAATCTCATGCGGATATGGGCCCGCGTTTGCTGTCCAACATCGTGCTCATGGGTATGGGCGAGCCGCTTTATAATTTCGAAAACGTCCGCGACGCGATGAAAATCGCGATGGACCCTGAAGGCATCCAGCTGTCCCGCCGTCGTATCACCCTGTCGACCTCTGGCGTTGTCCCCGAAATCGCGAGGACCGCCGATGAGATCGGGTGCCAATTGGCGGTGTCGTTCCACGCGACAACTGATGAAGTGCGCAACAAGCTTGTGCCGATCAACAAGCGTTGGAACATCGAAGAATTGCTTAAAGCGCTCGCGGCATATCCGAAAGTGTCCAACTCGGAACGTATTACGTTTGAGTACGTTATGCTGAAAGACGTGAATGACAGTGACGAAGACGCCCACCGTCTTATGAAGCTGATCGAAGGCATTCCAGCCAAGATCAACCTGATCCCGTTCAACGAATGGCCCGGCGCACCGTACGAGCGTTCGACACAAGCACGGATCAAGGCGTTTGCAGATATCGTTCACAATGCAGGCTATGCGTCACCCGTTCGACGTCCACGCGGCGAAGATATCATGGCGGCCTGTGGTCAGCTTAAATCCGCGACGGAACGCGCACGCAAATCCCGCAAGGAAATCGAAGCAGACGCAGGGATGTAATAGCGCCTATTTGCTTAGGGCTTGTGCTGCTGCGTTTACAGACGCTTCCAAATCCAGTGATCCGCCCAATTGGATCGGCTTTTCGTCTGCCGTTGGCGGCTCCAACGTGGCAAACTGACTGGCAAGCAATGACGGCGGCATGAAGTGACCCTGCCGCGATGCCAAACGCGCCTCGACGATTTCAGGCGTTAGCTCAGGGTAGACAAACAGCAAATCCGGCGCACCTACCCGCAGCCTGTCACGATAAGACCGTTTCAGCGCGGAACAGGCCAAAACGACCCGATCCATGCGTTTCATTTCAGCACTGCAAACGTCCAGCCACGGCCAACGCATCTCATCCGTAAGCGGTTGGCCGGACTTCATGTGTTCTATGTTGGCCTGCGGGTGCAGGTCGTCAGCGTCGACAAACTCTGCACCCAATCGTTCGGCCAAGGCACGCCCAAGCGTGGATTTCCCCCCGCCGGACACACCCATGACAACGACATGTAACATCGATTTAACGCCCCGGAATGACACCGCGCTTTTCGCCAGCGCCTTCCCAGTTATTTAATGCATCAACGGCCTCTTCAGCAGTCTCAACAAAGCGGAATAGCTCTAGGTCATCAGCCGAGATTGTTCCCGCTTCAGACAGGGCATCCCAGTTGATAATGCTTTCCCAGAATGCGCGACCAAACAGCAGGAACGGCACGCGTTCCATGCGGCCGGTTTGGATCAGCGTCAGTGCCTCAAACGTTTCGTCCAAAGTACCGAAACCACCAGGGAACACGGTGATCGCCTTGGCGCGCATCAAGAAGTGCATCTTGCGGATCGCGAAATAGTGGAAGTTGAAACACAGCTCAGGCGTGACATACTCATTCGGCGCCTGCTCGTGCGGCAGAACGATGTTGAGGCCGATTGACTTCCCGCCAGCTTCAACCGCACCCTTATTGCCGGCTTCCATAACGCCGGGGCCGCCACCTGTGACGACAACGTTCTCGTGGGACTCGCCAGTTTCAGTCATCAACTTAGCGAACTTGCGGGCTTCATCGTAATACTTCGACAAGTCAGCCAATGTCTTAGTGCGGGCGCTATCTTTGTTTTCTGGTGCAGGAATACGCGCGCCACCAAACATTACGATCGTGGATTCGATCCCCTGTTCGTCCAGCATGAGTTCTGGTTTGAGGAGTTCAAGCTGCAGGCGTACTGGGCGCAGTTCGTCGCGGCACAAGAAATCAGGGTCAGCAAAAGCCAGCGCATACGCGGGTGATCGCGTTTGCGGTGTATCTGGTACTTCGACGGCTTCTTTGCGGTCTTGCGAACTGTCACGTAGCGGGTGGCGGCGTGTATGGTCTTTCATTTCAAACTGCTCCTTGTTGGGCTTTGCATTTTAGTGGCAGGTTGTCCGCAGATTGTCCAATGTCAGGAAGAGCAAATGACCGTTACAAAGGCCGATATTAATGACGCTGCCGCGCGAATTGCCGGTCACGTGCATGTCACACCAGTAATGCGCTCTGATGCATTCGGTTTGCCGCTTCAGTTTAAGCTTGAGCACACCCAGCTGACTGGCTCGTTCAAAGCACGCGGTGCGTTCAATTCTGTGCTGACTGCAGATGTGCCAGACGCGGGGTTTGTCGCAGCATCCGGCGGCAATCATGGCGCTGCCGTCGCGCATGCTGCGACGTCTCTTGGTCATACTGCGCGCATCTACGTTCCCGAATTTGCAGGCCCTGCAAAGATTGACGTAATCAGGCAAACAGGCGCGGACCTTCACATTGTTGAGGGTGCCTACGCGGATGCGGCAGCGGCGGCTAAGGCGTATCAAGACCAGACAGGCGCCCTCGACATTCACCCGTTTGATGCGCCCGCAACGCTCGCAGGGCAAGGGACTTGTTTCAAAGAATGGGACGCGCAGGGCATGGATGCAGATACAGTCATCATCGCAATTGGTGGCGGTGGACTAATCGGAAGCGCGATGTCTTGGTTTAAGAATCGCAACATTATCGGGGTCGAATCCGAGACGACAAATTCGATGCACGCAGCGCTTCAGCATGGGCCGGAAACGGACATTGAAGTCTCAGGTATCTGTGCCAACGCGCTGGGCGCTAAACGTATCGGGCGGTTGTCCTATGATTTGGCGAAATCGAATGATCTGCAAACATTGTTGTTGCCGGATGAAGAGATAGCACATGCACAAAAACTACTTTGGCAAAACCTACGCCAACTCGTCGAACCGGCAGGTGCCGCAGCATTGGCTGCGATTACGTCAGGCGCTTACAAACCAGCGAAGAACGAGAAGGTTGCGGTCTTATTATGTGGCGCAAACCCAGCACCCATCCCGATTTGATTGCCCAAACCCGCGCAGCGCGGTATGTGGCGTCCAACCGCAGTATGCGCACAACGAAAACATAGGGGGCCATCATGTCCAACGCTCAACTTGAAACAGCAATCGAAGCCGCGTGGGAAGCCCGCGATACAATCACCACCAGCACGCAAGGTGAAGTTCGTGAAGCCATCACAGATACGATGAACGCGCTTGATTCCGGCAAGCTGCGAGTCGCTGAACGTCGTGAAAACGGCGACTGGCACGTGAACCAATGGGCGAAGAAGGCCGTGCTGCTGTCGTTCCGTCTGAACGATATGGAGCAAATCGAAGGTTCAAATGGCGGGTCCAGCTGGTGGGATAAAGTTCCTTCCAAATGGCAGGGCTGGGGCGACAACGAATGGAAAGCCGCTGGCTTCCGCGCGGTTCCTGGGTCCATCGTACGCCGTTCAGCTTACATCGCGCCTGGCGTTGTGCTTATGCCATCCTTCGTGAACCTTGGCGCATACGTCGATGAAGGTTCCATGGTTGATGGCTGGGCGACTGTCGGTTCATGCGCACAGATCGGTAAAAATGTGCACCTGTCTGGTGGCGTTGGCATTGGCGGTGTTCTTGAGCCAATGCAGGCTGGCCCGACAATCATCGAAGACAACTGTTTCATCGGCGCGCGGTCTGAAGTCGTTGAAGGCTGCATCATCCGCGAAGGGTCTGTGTTGGGTATGGGCGTGTTCATCGGCCAGTCCACCAAGATCGTGAACCGTGAAACTGGTGAAGTGTTCTACGGCGAAGTGCCGCCGTACTCCGTCGTGGTTGCAGGTTCTATGCCGTCCAAGAACGACATCAACCTGTACTGCGCGGTGATCGTTAAGACGGTTGATGAAAAGACCCGTTCAAAGACAGGTATCAACGACCTGTTGCGCGACTAATGTTACTGTCTCGGACGCTTGCCAAATCCCGCATTGCGCGCGGTGAGCGTCCGTCATGGGCGGCAGCTTGGGGCCTCGTGATTGTCGATTTTGTGCTGTTCTTGGTCTATGCCGTGCTCATGGGGATGTTTATCTTCAGTGTACAGACGACAGCGCAAATGCCCAACGGAACACTTATCTTTGCTTTGACCCTATTCTTTTTCATTCCCATGCAGGTCGTTTTGATCCTGTCCGCACTTTGGGCATCAAAATCCCGTTGGCTCGATAAGGACGCCGTTGAATGACTGACAAGAAACCAAAAAAACCATCACGCCAACAGGTCTATACCTTGCTCGTCGAGATCGGTCGCAAAGAGGGTGACGGGCTGCCCAAAGACAGCACCGGTGCCGCGCTTATGATCTATGCCAGCGGGATCGACGAAGCCGAAGCTGTTCGTGAAACCGTTGCGATCCTCAAGCAAGCTGACACAGCACCTTTGGACGTTTCGGGATACGGCACGCTTGATGAGCGCCTTGCCGAGGGCCACGATATCGCTGACGAAGAACGTGAATTGATGCAGCGCGCGCTCGATGAAAACAGCGTTATTGTCGCGCAGATGACGCCATTTTTTGAAGGCGACGACGCGACCAAACACTAGCCAATTGTCGCGCCCGTCAGGGTTAACGCTTCGTAGCCTTGCAGCACGGGTGCGGCTAGGCCAACGCGTTGCGGTCGTAGCTCGGGTGCCATGTCTGCGAGAACCGACCATTTCGTCAATTTCGATGCATTCAGAACTGCAGAGCCATCGAAGCTTTCCACGAGCGCCCCGTTCACGACGATGATCTCATGGGTCTCAAGTAATATCTGGTGATAGGTCATCACTTGCGGCGTTGGTCGCGTTGGGCCTGCACAGTTGCGTACCTCTAGGTGGCGCACAGCGGTGGAAACCCGTTCTTCGCCGAACAGATATTCGACCTCCGAGCCCGCTAAACAGACACGTTGATCACGTGATGTAACGAGGTCATCCCACAACCCCATGTAAGGTTGGCGCAACGTCATCGGTGCGAAACGACCCAACGCTGGCACCGTTGCGCAACCAGCCCAAAGAACACGCACAGATCTGCCGCCGTGGGTTGTTACAAAATCGCCAGGGACGATATCGCGCAGTGTTTTCGGTCCGTCAGGTGTGTTCACACCAGAAGAGCCGGACAATCCAGGAATTGGCCCAAGGGGGCAGGGCGCGTCTGCAATTGCGACGAAGCCAACACTTGGGTCAATCATGCTCCCGTCAGTATCCGTCACAATTCGTTGGGCATCCCGTGTGGATAGCGGGAAAGGGGACATTACTTCTGTCTGCCAAATTCGGCCGTGATCTGGAACGTAAACGCAAAGCCGGCCGCTCCGCGCAGGTGCGTCCCAAGTGTAAGTGATATGCGCGGTTTGAACGTCGGTTCCTAAAGTCGTCTTAAGGGCTGTCGCCAAGTGTCGCGCGCCTTGGCGCATCATCAACCGAATGGTGCCATCAGGCTCTAGGCATACAGTCAGGCCTGACGGCCAAGGGTCGAGCGCGCCAAAGCGCAGCAGGTTTATCGGATGAACCTGCGGGCGCACCGAAACCTCCAGCATCAGACTTCCGCGTGCCAACAGATCCGAGCCAACCGAAACGGACCCTTGCGCACGGCCTAGCCCAGCAGGGTTAAAAACCCCCTGTTCTTGCGTCCGTGTGCCGATCCATTTCAGTGTCATTGCTTGCTAGGCCACGCGTCTCTTTAGGGCTTCTGCTTCATAGCGTTTTAGCATTGGGCGGGCGGCTGGCCCGTACCCTTCGCCCGTGGCGAGATCCAACTCTGGGAAGATCGTACAAATCTCCTCAACGATCTCGGCCTCAAATGACTTTGTTGTTTGTGGCCCCGGCAGAAAACTTTCCGTCGCAAGCCCTTCTGAGTAAATCACTTGGTGCTGGTCGAACATCAGGTGGACGTATTCAACTTCACCGCCCTCAACGGGACGGATGCTGCGATCATTTACCAAGTCTTTGGCAGCTATAAGAACCTCGGTGTTACCAAACATCAGTTCTGCCAACGCATCCTTCACCATGACACGGTGCAATGGAGAAACCATTAGATCTCCGTGCTCACCCAATGCGTTTTCACGGATGCGAATTGGTGCCATCTTACCGATTGCAGGCACCGCACGACGGCCGATCCAGCGCAACGGTTGCGGGCCATCATCGCGTGTCATGACCATATCACCCGCGGTCAGCCCTTCGACCGCACGTGGGCCATCGACCGTTTCGATCATCGTTCCAGCTACAAAACATGGGATCGTTTCAACCGTAACAAAACCAACGTCGGTTTCCAGAACGTTTCCGCTGCCATCCGTGCTTTCGACTTCGTAAGTAAAGCTGGTCGTTTCGAAATCACTGTCGGTCGTGATGTCGAACGTCCCATCGGCGAGCAGCTTAACGGTCTGACCTGTCGGCAACGTAATCGTTTGTCCCGCGACGACTGGGTTGCCGTTGATATGCGTGACGGTAAGCGTGCCGGTTGTGTTGTTGATGTCGTTATCCAACACATCAACGTTCTTTGTGACACTGTCCTGCATCGTTACCAGGTCGTCCAAGGCAACCAGTTCAGTTTGAACAGAATCCGCAGAGATCAGAAGGTTGGAATCGTAGCTGCTGTCCCCAACATCCGCGATGCCAATCTTGATCGTATTCGTTGTGCCAACGTTTACCGGAATTGTCAGAGTCATCGTAACTGTAAATCCATCCATTTCAGTGTTGAACTGGTCGGAAGTGTTGTCGTTATACAGGTTGATGTTGTTTGTCTGGTTGACCGTGTTGATGGTTGTACCACTGTTCGCAATTGATAGTGGGACGTGCGTGCCGTTGATCCAAACACCCACCGCATCGTTGTAAATCGAGTTCGAGTATTCTGGGTATTCCTCGGACGAGAAAACGAATTGCATTGTCATTACAGCGTCGGTTGGAATGAAATCTACAACCATAAAAGAGGCGTCGTAGGTGCTGGTACCCGCGACTGCGTTGAAGTCAGCGTCGTTGTTGGCACCGCCCGTGTTCGTGGATGTGTTTGTGCTTGTGTTTGACTGGGAAGAACTGCCGGTGAACCGGCTTGCCTGACCTGTCGACAGGATTACACCTGTGTCGCCGGGCGTTACGTTCCCTGCAACTGCATCTCCATTGGAATAGATCGCAGACGAATAGCTGGACCCAGAATAGCTCGCGCCAGTGACGGTAACGCCATTGCCAAAGATTGAATTGGCCATCTGCATCGCAGTAGCACTGGTATTATATGTTAACTCTACGCCTGCAACCATTCTGCCCACCTCTTTCAAAGGTGAGACAAGCCAGACGGATTTCACACGAAATTATCGGTGAAATACCTATATCTAGTGGTCGACGTTGCGACCTAAGGACCATGTTGGGTCCGCTCGATGTCTGCCCTGCCTCGGGTCAATATTATTGTGTTAACTGTATGTTAATGGGCGAATTTTTTGGCGGCTTTTTGGTGTCTTATGTTCACGTAAGGCAAAGTATGTGTCGCCAAAGTCACAGGCGATGTAGGGTTCCGCGCCGACGGGTGAGGTTTGCATCGTCGTCAAATCCTCGGTAACGCAGGGGCAACAAGGAGAGTTCCATGCCTGTCGATCCGATTGCCCTGACTGCCGACTTGATCCGCTGCCCGAGCGTGACACCCATTGAAGGCGGGGCGTTACAACTACTGGATGCTCTGCTGTCAGATGCTGGTTTTGAAACGACGCGGATTGATCGTAACGGTACACCGAACCTGTTTGCCCGCTGGGGCGCGCGTGGCGCAAATAAGTCTTTCGGATTTAACGGTCATACCGATGTTGTCCCCGTGGGCGACGAAGCCGCATGGACTGTTGACCCGTTCGGCGCAGAAGTACGAGACGGAATTATGTATGGGCGCGGCGCGACGGATATGAAGTCTGGCGTTGCCGCGTTCGCCGCCGCTGCGATCGATTTCGTGAAAGACACCCCGCCAGACGGCGCTATTATTTTGACGATTACAGGGGACGAAGAAGGCCCGTCCACAGATGGCACAATCGCGCTGTTGGATTGGATGCAATCGAACAACGAAGCAATGACGGCATGTATCGTCGGCGAACCCACTTGCCCGAACGCAATGGGCGAGATGATCAAAGTTGGGCGACGTGGTTCATTGACCTCGCATTTTACCGTCACAGGTAAGCAAGGCCATTCAGCCTACCCACACCGCGCAATTAATCCGATGCCAGCAATGGCACGATTGGTTGACCGTTTGGCTACCCACGAGATGGACAAAGGGTCAGATCATTTTGATGCCTCAACCCTTGCCGTGGTAACAATCGACACGGGAAATCCCGCCACAAACGTCATTCCGGCGTCCTGTAAGGCCAGCGCCAATGTTCGATTTAATGACTTACACACCAGCGCGGATGTCATTGGGTGGATGCAGAGCGAAGTGGACGTTGTCGCGGCCGAGTTTGGCGTACAGATTGACATGAATACCCGCGTTTCCGGCGAAAGCTTCCTGACGCCCCCCGGTGAATTGTCCGATCTTGTAAGCGCTGCAGTTCAAACCGAAACCGGCGTCACGCCAGAATTGTCGACGACCGGCGGAACTTCGGATGCGCGTTTCGTCAAAAACCACTGCCCTGTGGTTGAAGTGGGCCTGGTAGGTAAAACCATGCACCAAGTTGATGAATGTGTTCCGGTTGAGCAAATCACCCAGCTCAAAGCCATATATTCACGTGTGCTCCGCGACTACTTCGCCTGAGGTGACTTCAGCAGGAAATGAAGAAAGATAGGGTCTGACGTCGCGCCTAAGCCGTGATAGGCAGGCCTTATGATACGTATTCCCTCCAAAGCCGAGATCCTGACATGGATCACTGAAAACCCCACCAAAGCCGCCAAGCGTGACATCGCAAAGGCGTTTGGAATCAAGGGTGCCGCGCGCATCGATCTGAAACGTGTGCTGCGTGAGTTGGAGGACGAAGGTAAGTTGCAAAAGCGCAAGTCGTCTTACCGCGATGCAAACAAACTGCCGCCGGTATCGGTTCTTGAAATTGTTGGGCCTGACAGTGACGGCGATCTATTTGCACGCCCCTTGGAATGGGCTGGCGAGGGCGACGCGCCGCAGGTTTTGATGGTGATGAAGCCCGATGAACCCGCGCTGGGTTCGGGCGAGCGGATTCTTGGCCGACTGACTGAAGTTCGCGGTGAAGAGTATCCCTATTCCGCACGTCTGATCCGCCGGATCGGCACCAATCCTTTGCGCATCTTGGGCGTGTTTCGGGCAGGTGCTGAAGGTGGCCGGATTGTTCCCGTGGACAAGGGGTCACAAAAGGAATGGGTCGTTGCTGCTGGCGCAACCGGTGATGCGAAAGACGGCGAGCTTGTCGAAGCAGAGCAGGCGGGTCCAAAGGGTCGGATGGGACTACCCAAGGCGCGGATCGTTGCACGGCTTGGGGACCCGACACAGCCGCGTGCGGTTAGCCTGATTGCGATCCACCAGCATGGCATCCCTGATCATTTCCCGGACAACGTTATTGCCGAAGCTGATGGTGCAAAACCTGCTGACCTGAAGGGGCGCGATGATCTGCGTGATTTGCCGTTGATCACAATTGATCCGTGGGACGCTCGTGATCATGACGACGCTTGTTGCGCAATTCCCAACGGTGATGGTGGCTTCGCGCTTTGGGTCGCGATTGCGGATGTTGCGCATTACGTGACACCCGGGTCCGAACTGGACCGCGAGGCGCGCAAACGTGGCAATTCCACCTACTTCCCCGACCGCGTTGTTCCAATGTTGCCTGACCGCTTGTCTGGCGATCTTTGCTCGCTCCACGAAGGTGTTGATCGGGCTTGTATCGCGGTTGAAATGCAGATCGATCGAGACGGCAACAAAACGTCCCAGCGCTTCGTGCGTGGTTTGATGAAGTCGCCAGCATCTTTGAACTACGAAGAAGTTCAGGCGGCGATGGACGGCGATGTGAATGACAAGGTTGCGCCGCTGCTGGACGATGTGATCCGCCCACTTTACGCCTGCTATGATGCGTTGAAAAAGGCGCGTGCTGTTCGCCAACCGTTGGAACTTGATCTGCCGGAACGCAAAATCGTTTTGAACGATGACGGTATGGTCGAAGATGTGGCATTCAGGGACCGTCTTGATGCGCATCGACTGATCGAAGAATTTATGGTCTTGGCCAACGTCGCGGCTGCTGAAACACTCGTCGCCAAAAAGACCGCCCTTTTGTTCCGCGTGCATGAAGAACCCAAACCCGAAAAGCTGGAAGCATTACGCGAAACAGCTGAGGCTGCGGGGCTGCAATTGGCAAAAGGGCAGGTTCTTAAGACCGCGCATTTGAACCGATTGCTCTCGCAGGCGTCGGGTACAGACGATGCTGAGCTGATCAATATTTCAACACTGCGCTCTATGACCCAAGCGTATTACAATCCTGAAAACTTCGGGCACTTTGGCCTCGCTTTACTGGCGTATGCGCATTTCACATCGCCGATCCGCCGCTACTCAGATTTGATTGTTCACCGCGCGCTGATCACTGCGCATGGGTGGGGCAAGGATGGGCTGACACCGCAGGATGAAGCGATGCTGGCCGATACCGCGCAAGCGATCTCTGATACTGAGCGTCGCTCGATGGTGGCTGAGCGTGACACGACAGACCGCTACCTCGCGGCGTTCCTGAATGACCGCGTTGGTGCGGTGATGGGCGGTCGCGTTAGTGGCATCGCTAAGTTCGGGGTCTTTGTGAAGCTCGATGAAACGGGTGCGGACGGTATGATCCCGATCCGTAACCTTGGCGCCGAGTATTTCCATTACGATGCAGACAGCCAGACGTTGATGGGTTCCGATACCGGTGTCGTCATCGGGCTTGGCGTGCGTGTTACGGTAAAACTCGTTGAGGCTGCGCCTGTAACAGGCGGGCTGATTGTTGACCTGTTGGAAATTGACGGCAAAGCGATGCCCAAGGGCAAGTCATCCTATCGGGGTAAGCCGCCGCGCCGCAAGATGAGCAGCGCTAAGAAAAAGGCCGCGAAAACAGCACGTAAGGTGAAGCGCACACGCAAATAGCGGGCGGATTGCTGCCAGCGCACAATGCATTGGTTCCGAATTGGAAACATTCGCGATACTCTGTCGGGGATGAGTCTTTTTTAGGTGGGTTGCGGTATGACTGTTTTGCGTTGTTTGATTTTGGCTGGATTGATGGGTGCCGCCCCCGCCTTGGCAGGTCCGATTCCACAAGAAGCACCTAGCGAAATTTCCCCCTTTACCCAAGTTCAGACGTCTAACGCGCGTTTCAATCGTTGGATTTCCGGCTTTCGTGGTCGTGCGCTTAGGCAGGGGATTTCTGCATCGACGTTCGACACTGCATTTGCCGACATCGACTTGAATGCGACGGTAATTGAACGTGACCGTAACCAATCCGAATTCAGCAAGGCGCTCTGGGAATACCTTGATACAGCCGTGTCCGACGCTCGTATTCGCAATGGTCGACGTGCTTTGGAAAACAACACCAATCTGTTGAACCAGATTGAAGCGACTTATGGCGTCGACAAAGAAGTCGTTGTGGCAATCTGGGGGCTTGAATCAGCCTATGGCGCGGTGCGCGGCAGCACCAATGTGATCGAAGCGATGGCGACTCTCGCGTATGAAGCAAGGCGCGGTGAGTTCTTTGAAGAACAGCTTGTCGCGGCGTTACAAATCATTGAGGCTGGCGACACAGCACCGCGCAACATGACGGGTTCATGGGCCGGCGCGATGGGGCACACGCAGTTCATTCCGACCAGTTTTCTAGATTATGCCGTTGACGGAAATGGGGATGGGTGGCGCGACATTTGGTCGGATGATCCGACAGATGCGCTGGCGTCTACCGCAAATTACTTGCGCAGCTTTGGTTGGACACTTGGTCAGCCTTGGGGTGTCGAAGTGCAACTTCCAGACGGGTTTGACTATGCCACTGCCCGTCGTGAAAACGAACAACTGCCAAGCGCGTGGGCCGCGTTGGGTGTTGCCGATTTGAACGGGCGCGCGGTGTCAGATCATGCGCGAGCCTCCATTCTGCTGCCAGGCGGCGCTGAGGGCGCGGCCTTCATGATTTTCCCGAACTTCGAAGTCCTTGAACGCTACAACACCGCCGATGCCTATGTGATTGGGGTCGGTCATTTGTCAGACCGCATTGCGGGAGGGCCCGCTATCCAAGCGACATGGCCACGTGCGGACGGTGCGCTTTCCGCGCCGCAACGTCGCGAGCTCCAAGAGCGCCTGACTGCAGCTGGGTTTGACACAACCAAGATCGACGGGCGGATCGGGCCACTCACGATCAATGCGATCCGCGACTACCAGCTTGCGAATGGGCTTACACCGGATGGGTATGCCTCAGTACGGCTGTTGCAACGCTTGCGTTAGAACGGCACCGCTTCGCAGCTTTCACCGCGCATACATGCCTCGACGCGATCAATGTTGTCGTCGCTCGGGGCGAAGATCGTGCTGTAACACGGGTCTATTTCGAGGACGTACCCGTTTGCCGATTGTTGGGCGAAGACTAGGATGTCGTCGCCATCATTTCCCATTGAACCACACCATGGCCCCAGACAAACAAACGTCAACGTTACATCAAGCGACGGCGCTGCTTTGAAACCTTCAACACCGAGATAGCTGCCCTCAAACACTGCATCGCGTGACATTGTTTCTGGGGCGAGTTGACTGGCTCTGGTTCTTGGAAGCGGCTCAAACGAAAACGACCCGTTCAAGACAATGTAACTTTCTTCAGCGGCGGCGGCCCAATTGAATGTTCGGGCGATATCAGGCGGGGCACACGACAGCGCCTGCGCTTGTCCTGCGATCGTGGCGATCATTGCTGCCAACATTAATCGTTTCATAGTTCATCTCCAAATGCCTCAAGGACGGCGGCGTAAACGTCGCGCTTAAATGGGACGATGCTCGCAAGCAGATCCTTGGGAGAAATCCACGTCCATTCGGAAAATTCTTGGTGTGGTTGGACGATGTTGACCTGATCGTCGGTGCCGGTGAACCGCATCAAGACCCATTTTTGTTCCTGACCGCGATAACGACCTTTCCAGATTTTCGGCACAATATGATGGGGCAGATCGTAGGGCAGCCAGTCGTCGGTTTCGGCAACGATCGTCACCAGATCAGCCGTGATACCGGTTTCTTCGGCAAGTTCGCGCAGCGCGGCTTCAGTAACACCCTCGCCCTTGTCGATGCCCCCTTGCGGCATCTGCCAAGCATCTTGGTCGCGGTCCACACGTTGGCCGACAAACACGTTGCCGTCTTTATTGACAACCATGAGCCCGACACAGGGGCGGTACGGCAACTTCGCAATGTCTTCGGCGCTCAACGTCTTAACCATTGTCGTATCCTTCAAATGAAAACGCCGCCGAGTTTTACCTCGACGGCGCATTTTTCCCAACGGGGAAATTTATTCGTCGTTCGGGCCCAACGCAGACAGACCTTTCAGAATGTCGATGGCGTAGGCCAATTGGTAATCTTCTTCACGAAGGGCCGCGGCATCTTCTGCACGCAAGCGGTCCGCTTCGATCAGTTCAATTTCATCCTCGGTAAGGCTGTCATTGTCCAAAGCACCACGCAGGTCGGCTTCGGAACGGAAACCGGTTTCTTCCTCTTCCTCGAGCTCCACTGTGGGGTCGCGACGAGGCTGTTCAACGATAATGTCAGGCGAGATGCCCAGCGCTTGGATGGAACGGCCAGACGGTGTGTAATACCGCGCAGTCGTCAGGCGCATGGCGCTATCACCGCGCAACGGCATAACCGTTTGGACGGAACCCTTACCAAACGAGTTGGTGCCAATAACAATCCCGCGGCGGTGGTCTTGCAACGCACCTGCAACGATTTCGGACGCAGACGCAGAACCGCCGTTAATCAGTACAACGATCGGCAGACCTTCTGCCAAGTCGCCTTCACGTGCATTCCAGCGCTGCCCGTCATTTGGGTTGCGCCCGCGTGTTGATGTGATCTCGCCAGCGTCCAAGAACGCATCGGACACAGCAATCGCTTGGTTCAGCAAACCACCCGGGTTGTTACGCAGGTCAATGACAAAACCGTTGACGTTTTCGATGCCACCAGCCTCGGCCACTTGCTCGGCTAGTTGTTCTTCAAGGCTCGGGTAGGTTTGATCGCTGAACGTAACAATACGCAGGACAACCGTTTCGCCTTCGACACGGCTGCGAACGGCGGTCAGTTTGATGGTGTCGCGCACGATGGATACGTCAAACGGCTGGTCCACGCCTTCGCGCGCCACTGTAATGATAATCTCGGACCCAACAGGCCCACGCATCAGTTCAACCGCTTCGTCCAGCGTCAGGCCAAATAGGTTTTCGCCATCAACACCAGTGATGAAATCGCCAGCTTCGATGCCAGCTTCGGCAGCTGGTGTTCCATCAATCGGGGAAACGACCTTCACGAAGCCCTCTTCTTGGGTCACCTCAATGCCAAGCCCGCCAAATTCACCGCGCGTGGTTTCACGCATATCAGCGGCGTCCTCTGGGGACAGGTAACTGGAATGCGGATCAAGTGATGTAAGCATGCCGTCAATCGCGGCCTCAATCAGCGCAGCTTCGTCGACGTCTTCGACATACTGTGCGCGGATGCGTTCAAAGATGTCACCAAACAAATCCAGCTGTTCATAGACGGACGCGTTGTTGGTGGCTTCCTGCGCGATAAGTGGTCCTGCGATCTGTGTCGTGGCGACTGCGCCTAACAAGATCCCGCCCGTAGCGGCCATTGCAAATTTTTTCATCTACTCAATTCCAATCATTCTTGCCCGACATGACATAGGTTTACTGCAAGGCAAACCACTCAGCGGGATTTACTGCACTCTGCCCGTCTCTGACCTCAAGATAAAGCGTTTCGGTACGCTCACCAGCGGAACCCTGCGCGCTTTCGTTCAAAATCCCTTGAGCATCCGTGATATTGCCCCCCATCAACCCGATTGGGGTGCCATCTGGGAGGATCTGACCCACCTCGCCAAATGCCTCCGCGAGGCCTGCGATCACCCAAAGCGTATCGGCAGCGGGTTCTAGAATCACGACCGTTCCATAATCCAGTAACGGCCCAGCATAACGAATGGTCGCGGAAACAGGTGTGGTAACCAGTGCCCGTTGCTGTGTTGCAATCAGAATGCCAGGGCGCTCGATCCCTGCGGCATCGGCTTCATAATACTGGCGAATGACTTGCCCAGCGACGGGAAGCGGAATTGCACCCTTAACTGTACTGGCATCTGGCCCTGTGCTTGCGTGTGTCTCGGTCAAACCCGTTGCGAAAGCATCCAAGGTTTCTGCGCTTGCAAGCAGCAAGGCAGTTTGAACCGGGTCTTCCAAAAAGCGCTGTGGTAAATCTGTGCGGTCCGAAATGGCGGCGCTAAGTGCGGCGCGTGCTTCTTGTGCGCCGTCTAGCCCGTCTTCCAATACCGTCAAAGCATCTGATTGCAGTCCCCGAAGTAGCGCGACTTCTTCAAGTTGTTCACGCAACGCAGTCACTTCATCCTGCAACGCCGGTGTGACGTCAGCCAGCATCATACCAGAACGTGCTGTTCCTGTCGGCCCACTGGGGTGCAACAACAAGATCGGCGCAGGTGCGCGGCCCATCGTTTGCAGGACGGCCAGCAACCGCGCGACCTCATCCGAACGGGTGGCAAGATCAGTCTCTAACGTGCGCTGCCGTATCGCCGCGCGACGAAGCCCGTCACGCAGTGCCGACAATCCGTCTTCGTAGGCTCGTACCGTTTGCGTCAACGCCGCGACACGATCAGAACGCCCGTTTGCCGCTTCCAAAATGCCACGCGCTTCTTGCAGCCGCTCTGACGCCGCCAAAGCCGCCTCGCCTGGCGTTTGCGCCAGAACGGGCGCGGCAAGCAGCGCCATTATGAATGCGAGTGCTTTCACTTAATCAGACTCTTACCTGTCATCTCTGGCGGTAGATCCAACCCCATCAAATCAAGCAAGGATGGCGCTAAGTCCGCCAAACGACCGTTCCGCAAATTTGCCCCTTCAGGCCCGCCAACAAGCGCGACTGGAACCGGATTGGTCGTATGTGCCGTGTGCGGCCCACCAGTTTCCGGATCAACCATCGTCTCGCAATTGCCGTGGTCCGCCGTAACGATCATAGCGCCGCCAACAGTCTCTAACGCAGCCAAAACACGGCCCAAACCTGCATCAACCGCTTCGCAGGCCTTCACCGCAGCGGCGATGTCACCCGTATGCCCGACCATGTCAGGATTGGCGTAATTGCAGATGATTAGGTCATACCCATCCTTGATGGCACCAACGAACGCATCCGTCACTTCGGCGGCAGACATTTCTGGCTGTAAATCATAGGTCGCGACCTTCGGGGACGGTGCAAGATAACGATCCTCGCCCACTTCAGGCGCTTCAACGCCGCCATTCATGAAAAACGTAACATGCGGGTACTTCTCGGTTTCAGCGACGCGAAACTGACGGAGCCCTTTGGCCGCAACCCACGCGCCGAGCGTATTCTTGATCTCTTGCTTTGGGTAGCACGTGGTCATGTAGGCATCATGGCCGGTCGAATAATTCACCATTCCAAGCAGTGACAAATCGGGGCGTCCAGCAACATCAAACCCGTCAAAGCTGGGCGCGCCCAACGCGCTGAGGATTTCACGCGCGCGGTCAGCGCGGAAGTTCAGACAGAACACGCCGTCACCGTCGCTCATTCCAGCGTAGTCGCCAAGCACGGTTGCAGGCACAAATTCGTCCGTCACGTCCGCGGCGTACGCATCCTCGATGACACGCACAGCGTCAGACCCCTTCGGCCCTGTGCCTTCGACGATTGCGCGGTAGGCCGTTTCGACCCGTTCCCAGCGATTGTCACGATCCATCGCATAGTATCGCCCCGTCACAGAACCAATCGTCACACCATTGGGCATTTGTTCGGTCAACGCTTTCAGGAACTCCGCACCAGACTTTGGCGCAACATCACGCCCGTCTGTGATCGCGTGCAGGACAACAGACACACCACGATCCACAAGCGCCTTAAGTGCCGCCTGAATGTGAACGATGTGACCATGAACGCCGCCATCGCTGACCAGCCCCAAAACATGGGCCGTCCCGCCGCTCTCCTTAATGCGATCCGCAAAAGCCACGAGCGCCTCGTTCTCAAAAAACGACCCATCTTCAATCGCCAAATCAATTGCGCCAAGATCCATCGCAACGACACGGCCAGCCCCGATGTTCGTGTGTCCAACTTCAGAATTACCCATTTGCCCGCGCGGAAGGCCGACATCTGGTCCATGCGTGATAAGTTCAGCGGTCGGGCCTGACATCACTCGATCATAGTTTGGCGTGTTGGCCAACGCAGGCGCATTGCCAACAGTTTCGGCGCGCTTGCCCCATCCATCAAGAATGCAAAGTACAACAGGTTTCGGCGTGGTCATTTTAGTCCCTCCAAGGCTCAACACCTTCTAGCGGACCTGCACGGAAGGGCAAACCGCCTAAACGCGATGATAGGGCGCGCCAGCAAGAATTGATGCCGCACGATAGAGTTGCTCGGATAGCATCACACGCACCAACATATGCGGCCAAACCATTTTGCCAAAGCTGAGCGATGCATCGCACTTGGCGCGTAGGCTTGGGTCAATTCCGTCAGCGCCGCCAATGATAAACGCCAAGTCGCTACGCCCATCATCGCGAAATAGCGCCAGATCATTCGCAAATTCCGGTGATGTTTTGATCTTCCCACGTTCATCCAGCGCAATGATTGCCGCGCCCGTCGGCAAGGCCTTTTCAAGCAGCACGGCCTCCGCTGCCATGCCGCCACCTTTACGGTCTTCAACTTCGCGCACGTCAATTGGCCCGAGGCCAAGCGAGCGGCCCGTGCGGTCAAATCGTTGCAGGTAGTCGTCAATCAATGTGCGTTCCGGTCCAGCCCGAAGGCGGCCTACCACACACAACGTGACACGCATTATTGCGCCTCGACGGTCTCGCCGGGGTTCTGCCACATCTTCTCAAGCTGGTAGAAATCACGCACTTCAGGGCGGAACACATGAACGATCACGTCGCCCGTATCGATCAAAACCCAATCACCCGCGGCGCGGCCTTCGACCTTGGACAAAATGCCGAAGGTTTGCTTCAGACGCTCAGTCAACTTTTCGGCAATGGCTGCAACCTGACGCGAAGAGCGACCGGATGCGATGACCATATGGTCGCCCATCTCAGATTTGCCGCGCAGATCAATCTGTACCACGTCTTCGGCTTTATCGTCATCAAGTGATTTTAGGACGGCTGCCAAAGTGCTGTCTGAAGTAGGCGTTTGCATGGTCATTCTTTTTTGAACTCGTCAGCGGCAGGGAACCCTACCTAGGAAGTGTGAGACTGCGCAGTGCCCGTCAATGGGTGCGCCGTCAATCCCCCTAAAGGAGGCATACCCTAACGTAGCAATGACCAAGCCGCTTTTCAACGCACAGAAAGGTTAGCCGCCGCATTGCGGTAATTCTGCCAGTTTGCGTTGATATCGTTCAATCCAATGCCTTTCTGTCACCTTTCGGCGCATAGTTGATCTCTGACCCTTCGATCATCTTCACTTCGCGCTGTGGGAACGGGATCGAAATCCCGTTGTCGGCGAACGCATCCCACAGAGCCAAATAAACATTGCCGCGAATGTTCGTCAGCCCGCCGGTTGGATCTTTGATCCAGAACCGAAGGATGTAATCCACCGACGAGTCCCCAAATCCGACGATGTGGCAAACAGGAGGGCGGAACTCCAACACTCGGTCCACGCTTGCTGCGGCTTCGATCGCGAGCCTGCGCACCTCACGCGGGTTGTCGCCATAGGCCGTGCCGAAGTTGATATCCAAACGCACGAAGTCATTCGAGTGGGACCAGTTGACCACTTGGGTCGTGATCAAATCTTCGTTTGGAATAAGATATTCGCGACCGTCACGCGTGGTGATGGAGACGTAACGCGCACCCAATGAATTAATCCAACCAAACGTCTCACCAACGGTGATAACGTCCCCGGGCTTAATCGACTTATCGAGTAGAATGATGATGCCGGAAACAAGGTTGGACACGACCTTTTGCAAACCAAAACCAAGGCCGACACCAATCGCACCTGACAGAACCGCCAACCCCGTAAGGTCAAACCCAACAGAGCGAAGCCCCATAAAGAACGCAGCGCCAAACAGAACCACCTGCAGGAACTTAACCATAAGGACTTGCATCGACGGGCTGATATCGTCGTTGCGTTTGATCTGGGCTGAACAGGTTCGCGACAGGAACCGCGCAGCGAAAAAGAAAACACTCAGGATGAAGACAGCTTGCAGCACGAGCCAAATCGATAATCGCGTGTCACCCAAGTCGATGGACATAGAATCCAGCAGTTGTTCTGTTTCATCCGTCACGCCAAGGATGCTCAACGTGACCCAAATCCACGCACCATATCTTACGATCAGCCGCATCAACGGGTTCTTAATTAGACGTGTAGCCAAAGTTACAAACAGCCATGCCGTTCCAAGTGTCGCAATGATCCCCAGAAGGTAAGTGCGCGATGGCCAGTGAAAGCTAAGCGGGGCGGGCCATGTAAATTCGCGCATTACAAAAAGCACGATCCAAATCAGCGCAACAAAAGCGATTCCACCTAGCCGCTTATGGATGACAAGCAGCCAACGAAGCCTCCATTTGGGCCATCCTTCGCGGGTACGCATCCATTCGCGCAAACGGGGTGCAAGCAGCTTTCGAATAAGCAACGACAAAAGCAATAAAGCCAGCGCAATGAGGACCTGATACAAGTTCCACGTCCGAAACAGAGACGCCACAAATGTTTCGCCTTGTGAGAATAAGGACTGACTAACTTCTGATATCTCTTGAAGTGCCGGTGACGGAGGCGCTGCCGTAGGATCAAGCCCTCCTGCGGAGGGGTCGTCTGGAATGCCGTCAGGCGTAGTTGTATCGAGGTGTGCTACCATGAAATGAGTGTGGCACGGCAGCTAATAGGCCTTCAAGCAGCGACATGCGCAGGCGTATCTCAGGTGGATCACCCTTGCGAGAGCCGCCTTGCGTGTATATCTGCACCTTATGACCCAAGTTTTTGACATGGATGACCGCGCGCGCCTGCCATGGCGCTTTTATGGTGCAACGCGCACCATACTCGCACATCTATGATCGCTTGCACGTCTTGGCGTGCCTGAACCATTCCCCACAACAAACAGAACGGGAGAGGACATATGTCCCCCAAAACGCTTTACGATAAAATCTGGGATGCTCATGTAGCGGATGAATCTGCTGATGGCACCTGCCTGCTGTATATTGACCGTCATCTCGTACACGAAGTGACGTCCCCGCAAGCCTTTGAAGGCCTGCGTATGACGGGCCGCAGCGTGCGTGCGCCTGACAAAACGATTGCTGTTCCGGATCACAACGTTCCGACAACGCTAGACCGTGCAAACGCTGAAACAATGACGGAAGATTCCCGCATTCAAGTCGAAGCACTCGACACGAACGCCAAGGAATTCGGCATTCACTACTACCCCGTGTCTGACGTACGCCAAGGCATCGTGCACATCGTTGGACCCGAGCAAGGCTGGACCCTTCCAGGTATGACTGTTGTTTGTGGTGACAGCCACACGGCAACACACGGCGCATTTGGTGCGTTGGCCCACGGTATCGGTACATCCGAAGTTGAACATGTTCTGGCGACGCAGACGCTGATCCAGAAGAAGTCCAAGAACATGAAGGTTGAGATCACAGGCCACCTGCGCCCCGGCGTCACGGCCAAGGACATCACGATGTCTGTGATTGGCGAAACTGGAACCGCTGGTGGTACTGGCTACGTCATCGAATATTGCGGCACCGCGATCGAAGACCTGTCCATGGAAGGTCGCATGACCGTCTGCAACATGGCAATTGAAGGCGGCGCACGCGCTGGTCTGATCGCGCCAGACGCGAAAACATACGCCTACTGCAAAGGCCGCCCACAAGCACCGACAGGCGCTGAGTGGGACAAGGCCCAAGCATATTGGGAAACGCTGTATTCTGACGATGATGCCGCTTGGGATCTTGTTGTGACCCTGAAAGGCGAAGACATTGCGCCGTCCGTCACTTGGGGCACGTCCCCTGAAGACGTTCTACCGATTGACGCTGTCGTTCCTGATCCAGCGTCCTTCAAGGGCGGTAAAGTCGATGCGGCTGCACGTTCTATCGAATACATGGGCCTGACCGCTGGTCAGAAACTGACCGACATCGAAATCGACACGGTCTTCATCGGGTCTTGTACTAACGGTCGCATCGAAGACCTGCGCGCGGCTGCTGCGATCTTGAAGGGCAAAAAGGTCAAAGACGGAATGCGGGCAATGGTTGTTCCGGGTTCTGGCCTTGTGCGTGCGCAAGCCGAAGAAGAGGGCCTCGCGCAGATCTTTAAGGATGCTGGTTTCGAATGGCGCATGGCTGGGTGCTCAATGTGCCTTGCGATGAACCCTGATCAGTTGGCCGAAGGCGAACGCTGTGCGTCTACTTCAAACCGGAACTTTGAAGGCCGCCAAGGCTACAAAGGCCGCACGCACCTCGTGTCTCCGGGTATGGCGGCTGCTGCCGCGATTACCGGCCACCTGACAGACGTTCGGGAGCTTATGTAATGTCAATCAAGCGACGTGGATTTCTGCAAATGCTTGGGGGTGCTTTCGCCGCCCCCTTGGTGCCGTCCGCGTCTCTCGGTGCTGCAACTAAGGCCGCCTATCCTGCATCTGCACTTCACGCTGCGATTTATCATTCGCAGTCGCGTGTAAGTTTCTCGGTGTTTACGCTTGCCCAACAGCTGGGTCTGCAGCTGGGACAGGCAGAGCAGCTGATGAAGGATATGTCCAAGCGGGGCATTCTTGGTCCGCTTCAAGGGCGGACACAGGCAGGGCGCTGGGCGCAAAGCAAGGTTTGGATACGTCCTTCCAATTCTGTCGTTGCGACCCGTACGGCAGCCGCTGCACGCCAATCTGCGGCTTCAGCTGAAGCTGCGTCAAAACCAGCGGTTAGCGATGTGGTTAAACACATCGATACCGCTGAACTGACGCCACCGGATTTGCGCACCGAATTGTCAAACGTCGACAACGCTTGCTGCACTGATTGCGGTCACGAGCAAAGCTGACACGCACAACACATTATACGTACAGGCGGAAACACGACCCGCTGAAAGGAAAAGACGATGGAAAAGTTCGATAAACTCTCTGGCATCGCGGCGCCTATGCCGTTGGTTAACATCGACACGGATATGATTATCCCAAAGGTGTTTTTGAAAACGATCAAACGTTCGGGCCTCGGCGTGAACCTGTTTGACGAGATGCGGTTTGACCGCCAAGGCAACGAGATCGCTGATTTCGTGCTGAACAAACCGGCCTACCGCGAGGCTTCTGTTCTTGTTGCAGGCGATAACTTTGGTTGCGGGTCGTCCCGTGAACATGCGCCGTGGGCGATCGCTGATTTTGGTATTCGCTGTGTGATCTCCACCAGCTTTGCGGACATCTTCTATAACAACTGCTTTAAGAACGGCATTTTGCCAATTGTTCTACCGGAAGAGCAGCGCGATGCTTTAATGAAGGACGCTGAAAAGGGCGCAAACGCGCGTATTGAAGTTGACCTCGAAGCGCAGACGGTTACGTCCTCGGATGGTGATGTTTATTCGTTCGAAGTCGACAGTTTCAAAAAGCACTGCCTCATGAATGGTTTGGATGACATCGGATTGACGATGGAAAAAGCTGCCGCAATTGACACATTTGAAGCGCAGCTTTCCGCTGATCGCCCTTGGGTCTGATCATAGAATCAGCAAACTAAGGCAAAGATATTGGAGGGGGTGTCCTAGCGGGCGCCCCTTCTTTTGTCCAAGATACTCACTGAACGTAAACGTCACTTGTGCCTGAATTAAGCGTTTGCCCTACATTTAGTCGCCAATATTTCAATCCGATGAAATGGTTGCAATCTCGCACCAGTGTTGCCGCAATTCGGCCCTGAAATTTTTGCAAAACAGAACAGTTACTTGAATCGAAAACTGAATGTGGGCAACATTATGGCGAAGATGAGGCAACCTGCCGATAATGAGCAGGATCAAAACGGGACAAGGCCGCGGCATCGTATCGCGTCCGACCGAAATGAGGGTAAAGGCGTAGTGATTTCACGGCTGACAGGTGCTGTCATACGGGCAGTCTTGGTGATCTTGATGATCTCCACTCCATCGCTGATGCTTGCGGGCACAGGGGCGGATACTGTGCAGATCGTGGCTCTTGTATCTATCATCGCCGGTATTTTCGTTTTCGTCGAATACAACTCCAGCTCGCCAAGCTTGATGGAGTTTCGGGATGCGCCGCCGTTCAATCGCGTGCGCTTCTTTGGTCTCGCGGCGACGGTCCTTGCGCTCACGGTGATTGCAAAAGGCGCCACTGAGCCGACAACACTGACGGTCCTTTTCAACATGGTCGGTGGCTCTCTCTCTCAGGCGATGGATTTCCCGTACTCCCCTGTACGTCTCGTCGTCTTGATGCTGCCTCCTGAGGCAAGCGAGAACTTGATTGATAGTGTTCGCATTGCGGCCGGTCTAAGCTACCTCGTTTCGTTGCTTTCGCTGGCCTTCTTCGTCTTGGTTTTGCGCCTCAATAATTGGCCAAATCAGCGCGGCGGCTTCAACGTTTGGATTAACCTGCCCACATTTGACCCCACTGCCGGTGGTGATGTCGTCGAGCGCCTTGAGCGGGACGGCCAGCTTAACCTTATCTTAGGGTTCTTGCTTCCATTCTTGATCCCAGCTTTCGTGAAACTTGCGTCCGATATGTTCAACCCGATCCAACTGCAGGATTCACACACACTAATTTGGATGATGACTGCATGGGCCTTCATTCCCGCGAGTATGATCATGCGAGGAATTGCGATGCTCCGCGTTGCTCAGATGGTCGCTGTTCAGCGCGAACACGCGTATCTCCGTGCGCAGGGCGAAGATGGGGTTCCTGCCTAACCTGCGCACTTGCAGCGTTTGCTCTTTGCATCGCAACAGCCGTCTATGCGCAGTCCTCGGAGGGATTGCGAGTTGCAACCTTTGCAGCCCCTCTTAGCCGTGATGGTCCGGGCTTGCTCGTGCGTGATCTAGTCGCGAATGAAGACTCCCAGATAGCTGCTATCGTCGCAGTCGTGGATCGTGTGAACCCTGACGTTCTCTTGCTTACCGATTTTGACTTTGATGCAGGTGGCGTTGGGATGTCGTTGTTTTCTGACAGTCTTCAGGTCCCATACGCATATCAGTTTTCCTTGCAGCCAAATGCGGGCGTGCAAACGGGTTTGGACGTTGACGGTGACGGTTATACTGGTGATGCGCGGGATGCGTTGGGGTATGGGCGCTTCTTAGGGGATGGTGGCATGGCGCTGTTCTCTCGCTATCCGATCCATGTGGATGACATTACCGATCTTACAAACCTACGCTGGCGCGACGTTCCAAATGGAACGTTGCCGACGTGGGACGGAGCAGCATTTCCTTCCGAGGCGGTGCATAACGCATTGCCTGTATCATCCTCAGGTCACTGGATCGTCCCAATCGACGTCGGAGGTGAGGTGATAACACTTCTTGCGTACTCTGCGACTGCGCCGGTTTTTGACGGCTCTGAGAACTTTAATGGGCTGCGCAACCGTGACGAACTTCGTGTCTGGGAGGCCGTTTTGGACGGGTATAAAGGGACAGAACTTTCCCTGCCGATCCTACTCGGGAATGCAAACGCTGATCCATTTGATGGTGAAGGAATTCGCAGCGGAATTGCCAACATCCTTTCGCATCCCGATCTCCAAGATCCTGCACCTAGAAGCCGTGGAGCATCATCTGCGGCCAATCAGGGCCATGTCGGTGATCCGGCCTTGGATACAGCAAATTGGCCAGAGGACGGCCCAGGGAATTTGCGTGTGTCATATGTTTTGCCATCACACGAATTGACGGTCACGGGAGCGGGCGTTTTTTGGCCCGCTCCAAATCACCCTGCGGCGGCACTACTCGGCGGCGATGGCTTGGCTGCCGGTCCGCATCACCTCGTCTGGGTCGACATAGAAACTCAACGCTTGCGCTAGCGCGTCGTGCAGCGGTGTTTGCGGAACCTCGCTGCATAGCTCGGCATGACGCGCCGGGTCCAAGTTGTGCGGCTTATTCCAAAGATATCGCATCTGGACGATCCCACGCATCATCGGTGAGGCCAAACCTATAACGCGCAGTGGCCACCACGCCATACTTTTGGCGATGACTTTCTTGCCAAGGACTTCTGAAATCGCGTTGGCAAGTTCACGCCCAGTGAGTGTGAAACTCGGAACCAATACGTCTTCGAACTGGCTCAGATTTCTGCGCTTTTGCGCCAATGCGACCATGGTCTGGGCGACGTCCGGTAGATAGGAAAACGCATGTGGGCAATCTAGCGGACCCGGGTAAGAGATGTGGCCCTTGGCGACTGGTTTGGCGATGATCATATCAAACCAATTGCCCGATGCCTCCGTGTCGAGGTAATCGCCTGCCCGTACAACAAGTGTCTGAACGCCAGACTCTCGGAATGCGGTTTCCATATCTATCCGAATGCGACCAAGCGGGTTAGTTGCGAGGTGGGGTGTTTCGCTGCCGAATCGTTTCGGTGCTTGCTCACCGTAGACATAGACGTTGCCCGGGATGATCACGGTCGCGCCACTTGCCTTGGCAACTTCAAGAATCTGCGCAGTCTGCTTTGGCACATCTGTGGCCCAATTCGAATAGCCCGAATTCCAGCAATTCACGATAACAGATGCCCCCCAACCGGCTTCCCAAAGCGAGTCTTTGGAGCGATCGAAACGGCGCACTTCCCAGCCGGCGGCTTCGAAAGCTTCAGCTGCATTGCGACCCATACGGCCCGTTGGTCCAAGAATAAGTACGGTGTTTTCCATGTCAGTTCTCCTATGTTGAGAAGATATTTGCCTGTTCAGAAATGTTTTGAAATTGTCAAAATGTGCAGATCATGTATTCATTTGTGAATGTCACATGCATTGTCCACAGCCGACTGGTCCCTGATCCAAGCCTTTCTGATGGTTGCCGAAGAGGGTTCCTTGTCTGGCGCGGCACGCAAGCTGGGGGCAAGTCAACCTACGCTTGGCCGTCAAATTAAATCGTTAGAACAACAGCTTAATGCGGAACTGTTTGTTAGGCGGGCGCGGGGGTTTGATTTGACAGACACTGGAGCGGCCCTCGTTGGCCCTGCCCAAGCTATGCGCGAAGCGATGGGGCAGATTGCTTTGACCGTTGCGGGGCAGTCGGCCCGAATCGAAGGGACCGTTCGGATCACGGCGAGTGTGATGACCTCGCAAATCCACCTTCCCGCCATTATCGCCGATATACGGGAACAAGAACCCGACATTGCGATTGAACTCGTGCCTTCAGACGACAGCCGAAACCTGCTGTACCGCGAGGCAGACATTGCGGTGCGCATGTATCGCCCAACGCAGCTTGACCTTGTGACCCAACACATCGGGGACATACCGCTGACGATCTGCGCCGCGAAATCCTATTTGGCGCGCAAAGGGAAAACCGTGACACGCTCAAATTTGCACGAACACGACTTTGTTGGCTTTGATGCAGATACGTCGATTATCGAAGGGCTTCGGGGTGCTGAAATTGAGGTCACGCGCGATTTCTTTAAAGTGCGATGTGATGAGAATGCGGCATATTGGGCTCTCATTCGGGCGGGCTGTGGGGTCGGGTTCTCGCAGCTCGATATCGCGCTGTCTGATCCCTTGGTCGAGGCCATTGACGTTGGTTTCCCGATTCCAAAGCTGCCAATCTGGCTTACGGCGCATGAAGCGATGCGCCACACGCCGCGCGTTCGGCGCGTCTGGGACATGCTTGCAGACGGGATGAAAGCAGTCGTTCAGTAGCTGGTTTCTTGACCCAGCACGCCTGACGGGCTAGGCGCAAGCCAACTTATATCAGCTTAGGAACATTCCCATGTCGAACCCTTCCCTTTTGATCCTTCCCGGCGATGGCATTGGCCAAGAAGTCATGGCGGAGGTGCGTCGCGTTATTGAATGGTTTGGCGCGAAGCGTGACATGCAATTTGACGTGTCCGAAGACTTGGTGGGCGGCGCCGCTTACGACAAGCACGGCGTTCCACTGCATGACGACACAATGGCCAAGGCACAAGAAGTCGACGCTGTCCTTCTTGGTGCCGTTGGCGGCCCTGCGTACGACGATCTGGACTTCTCTGTTAAACCTGAACGCGGCCTTCTGCGCCTGCGCAAGGAAATGGACCTTTTCGCAAACTTGCGCCCTGCACAGTGTTTTGACGCGCTGGCTGACTTTTCCAGCCTGAAGAAAGAACTGGTTGCTGGCCTCGACATCATGATCGTACGCGAATTGACGTCTGGCGTTTATTTCGGAGAGCCGCGCGGCATTCACATGGAAGACAACATGCGTGTCGGTGTGAACACGCAGCGTTACACTGAGGTAGAAATCGAACGCGGCGCTCGTGCGGCATTCGAATTGGCGATGAAGCGCGACAAGAAATTGTGCTCCATGGAAAAAGCCAACGTCATGGAATCCGGCATCCTGTGGCGCGATGTCGTCACCGAGGTCCACGCAGACTACCCTGAGGTAGAACTGTCTCACATGTACGCCGACAACGGCGCGATGCAGTTGGTGCGCGCACCAAAACAGTTTGACGTCATCTACACAGACAACCTGTTTGGTGACATTTTGTCTGACTGCGCGGCGATGTTGACGGGCTCCCTTGGCATGTTGCCATCAGCGTCCCTTGGTTCCCCAATGGAGAACGGCCGCCCGAAAGCGATGTACGAACCGGTACACGGTTCTGCACCTGACATCACAGGTCAAGGCAAAGCGAACCCGATTGCGTGTATTCTCAGTTTCGCTATGGCGTTGCGCTATTCCTTTGATGAAGGTGCAGAGGCTACGCGCCTCGAGGCTGCAATCGAAAAGGTTCTGGCTGATGGTGTGCGCACCGGCGATCTGCTGAGCGATGAAAATAGCACCGGGGTCAGCACCTCTGGCATGACGGATGCTATTTTGGCCGCCCTCGACGAAAGCCTCTAGTCACGGACCCTCAAAGTCTGGAACAATTTTGAAAGCGGCGATGCACAATCGCCGCTTTTTTGCATTCGATGTTAGTGCTAACATTTTTCTAAGTAGGAACAGGGTGCAGTATGTCTTCAAATGCTAAAGGTGCGATACTTGCACTGATCGCTTTCGCCGTTTTCGCAACGCATGACGTTTTCATCAAGGTGTTGGGTGAGGTCTATTCCCCAATCCAAATCGTATTCTTTTCTGTTCTGTTCAGCTTTCCACTGGCAACTGTCTTCCTCATGCGTGATTCAAAGCCGGGCAACCTGTTGCCGCGTCATCCGTGGTGGATGGCCTTGCGCACAGTCGCGTCAGTCGCAACGGCGGTTTCAGCGTTCTACGCATTCTCGGTGCTTCCTTTGGCGCAGACCTACGCAATCCTTTTCGCGACGCCATTGTTGATCACCATCCTTGCGATTCCTGTGTTGGGTGAGAAGGTTCGATTGCGCAGATGGCTGGCCGTCATCGTCGGATTGTCTGGGGTGTTCGTGGTATTGCGCCCCGGTTCAACGGACCTGACATTGGGCCATGCTGCAGCGTTAACAGCCGCGATAGGGGGCTCGCTTGCGTCCATCGTTGTACGTCGAGTCGGATCTGCTGAACGGCCGATCGTGATGCTGCTTTACCCGATGGTGGCGAACTTCGTTATCATGGGAGTCGCACTGGCGTTCGTTTACGAACCGATGCCGATAGAGCACCTTGGTCTGGTCGCATTGGTGGCGGCGTTTGCTTGGACAGCGGGTCGCTGCATTATCGCCGCGTATCAAGCTGGCGAAGCTGCAATCATCGCGCCGATGCAATATAGCCAAATTATTTGGGCGACAATCTTTGGCGTGCTGTTCTTTGACGAGGTGATCGACACAGCGACAATAGTTGGCGCCGGCATCATTATCGCTTCGGGTCTCTATATCGTGCTGCGCGAAAGCAATTCAGGTGCTTCGGCAACAACTCCTGTGTTGCGCACTAGGTCTCGTCACGAAACGGGGACGTATCTGCGTGCGGGGCCGCTATTGCGGCTTATGGGGCGGCACCCAGACGGCAAAACAGAATCTAAATAATCGCACTTTCAGAAAACGGTCTGCCTTCCGCGATCCGATCATATCCGAAGGGCGAAAGATCAAGGGTGCGGTATTCGCCGTAAGTAAGCATCTCGGCTGTGCCTCGGCCCATTGCTGGGGATTGCTGCAACCCGTGGCCTGAAAAACCGTTCACAAAGAAGAAGTTTTCGACTTCCGAATGCGGCCCCAAAATCGCGTTTTGGTCTAGCGTGTTGTAGTCGTAATGCCCTGCCCATTCGGTCACGACTTTGATTGCTTCAAATTGCGGAATACGCGTCGCGATTGTTGGCCAAATTTTGTCCTGCCAAATGTTGTGATCCATTGCAAAATCGTCAAAATCAACGGCGGGGTCTTCGTCAGCGTGTCCACCTGCAAGATATGTCTTCGGCCCATCTTGGCGGAAATGCACGCCGCTCGGGTCAATTGTTAGTGGCAGGTCGCGATCAAGCGGTTGTTCAGCCGAGAAAATCCAAGTGAAGCGTTTGCGTGGTTCAATCGGGATGTCGATGCCAGCCATCTTCGCGGTCACTGCGCCGCGTGGGCCTGTCGCGTTCACAACTTTCCCGCATGCGATAACGGCACCATTCTCGAGCGTGACCGTTTCAACGCGCGTGCCAATCGCGTTTTTTCCCATCGCAACGACTTCACCGGCAACATATTCGACACCCCTTTCGCGGGCGGACCTACGCCACCAATCGAATACGGTGCCGCCGTCCCAATAGCCTTCGTCAACAAGGTTGATGCTCCCAAGCTCAAGGTCGTCGACATTATAAAAGGGATAGGCGGCACTGATTTGGTCTGGGGTCATCAGTTGTGTAGACGCACCGGTGGCCCGTTGGATTTTATACGCAGAACGCAGTTGTTCAGCGAACGCGTTGTCGTCGGCCAGATACATATATCCATAGCTTTGGATAGACAGTTCTGGCACGCGAGTATCGTTGCCCATGAAGCCTTGGAAGCCTTTGATGAACTCCGCGCCGAACTGGGATATCTTAACGTTCAACGGATTGCTGAATTGTTGGCGAATACAGGAGTTTGTATGTGCAGTCGCGCTTTGGGCATAAGTTGGGTCGCGTTCGATCACGAGAATCGATCCGTCAAAATCAGGGTTGTCGGTCAGAAACCAAGCAACCGATGACCCATACATTGCCCCACCGATGATAACGACATCGTAGCTCGGTTGGCTTGGGGTCGAACTGATATTTCCTGTTGCCATGCGCTTCGGGCCTCCTGCTTTTTATCGTGACGTGAAAATTAGATCGGTCAAGCGTTGTGTTCTTGAAATTAGTTTATTGTTTTTGTCAGGAATGGTTGACGGCTCGTGTTTCGGGGGATAGTTGAGTGAAAAAGTCAGATATAAAGGAAAGTCCGATGACTACGAAATCCATTACACTCGCGGCACTTCTGCTTAGCAGTGCCGCGCCCGCATTCGCAGATGGTGAACTAAACATCTATTCCTCGCGCCATTATGATACGGACGAGCAGCTTTATTCTGAGTTCGAAGAAGCAACGGGCATCACGATCAACCGGATCGAAGGCAAAGCGGATGAACTGACAGCACGTATCCAAGCTGAAGGCGTAAATTCCCCAGCTGACGTGTTCATTGCCGTTGATACATCCCGTCTTGAGCGCGCTAAGAATGCAGGCATTCTGCAATCCATCGAAAGCGACGTTCTTGAAGCGGAAATTCCATCGAACTTGCAAGACAGCGACAACCAATGGTTTGGTTTCTCACAGCGTTCGCGCGTCATCTTTTACGATAAGGCCGACGTCGCTAACCCACCAATGACATATCTTGATCTTGCTGATCCAGCCTACGCTGGCCTCGTTTGCATCCGGTCTTCGACAAACACGTATAACCAAACGCTTTTGGCTTCGATCATTGAAAACCACGGCGAAGAAGTTGCACGCGAATGGGCGCAAGGTGTTGTCGACAACATGGCGCGCTCCCCACAGGGCGGCGACACAGACCAGCTGCGCGGTATCGTTTCTGGTGAGTGTGAGATCTCAGTCTCGAACACATACTACTTTGCACGCGCGATTCGCACAGACGTTGATGGCCTGTCCGACAGCATCGATATGATTGGCTTGCAGTGGCCGTCGCAAGACGCAGAAGGCGCGCACATGAACTTGTCTGGCGGCGGTGTTGCGGCACACGCTCCGAACCGTGAAAACGCGATTCTCTTCCTCGAGTACCTCGCGTCTGATCAAGCGCAGCAGTACTTCTCAAACGGTAACGATGAATACCCTTCTGTTGAGGGTGTTCAGCTTGGCAATGCCGTCGCATCACTTGGCGAGTTCACAGCCGATGACGTAAGCCTTAGCGCAGTGGCGAAACAGCTCCCACTTGCATTGACGATCTTCAATGATGTTGGTTGGGAATAAGTCAAAGGCGACTGCTAAATCGAGAGGGCGTAGCGAAAGCTGCGCCCTTTCTTTATGTTCAGCTAAGCCTTGTGGGTTGCGACCCTACGGCACAGCAAAATGACGGGCAATAACCCGATGGCACCAATCAACAGGCTCGGTACAGCAGCGCCGTTTAGACGTTCATCAGACGCCAGCCGGAATGCTTGCACCGCAAGCGTGTCGTAATTGAACGGCCGCATGATAAGGGTCGCTGGCAGTTCCTTCATCACATCAACAAACACAATCAGCGCGGCGGTCAAAAGGCTCGGGGTGAGGAGCGGAACATGCACGCGTCGTACGGTTCCGATCGTGTTTTCACCGAGCAGACGGCTCGCGGCGTCGATGTTTCGGCTGACAACAGCGATGCCGCCTTCATAGGCCCCAATCGCTGCCGCAAGGAACCGGATCAAATAAGCACCAATCAGCAACCAGATTGACCCCGTGAACAGTAAGCCGGTCGAAACATCAAACGTCGAGCGCATCCACGCGTCCAGCGTGTTGTCAAAGGCAGCAAACGGAACAATCAGGCCAACAGCAATGACGCCCCCAGGAACGGCATAGCCGATCCGCGCAATATAGAGGGCCGCACCCGCAAGTCGGGTTTCACGAAGGCGACTAAAGCTGCCAAGCAAGATGGCCGCAGCGACAGTGACAATCGCTGCGATCGCAGCAAGCGTCAGTGAGTTCGTGATGAAGCGAACGTAACGTGGACTGAACAAGTTTTGCTCTGATCCAGTGGCCATCACCGACAATGCGATTACGGGGATGACTAGACCCAACATGACCGGCAAACCGCACAAGATCATCGCACCCCATTTGGCGCTGCCTTGCAGTGGAATACGCGCGATTATGTCTTGGCGCTTACCATTGCTAAATCGCGCACGTCCGCGGTTTGATCGTTCGAGCATCGCCAGCAAAAGTGCGAATGTCAAAAGCCCAAGTGAAAGCTGCGCGGCTGCCCCTCGGTCCACCATCCCGAACCACGAATTATAGATACCAGTCGCGAAGGTCTGCACACCGAAATGGGAAACCGTGCCAAAGTCGGCAATGGTTTCCATCATCGTCAGTAAGACCCCAGCGGCGATTGCAGGGCGGGCCAGTGGTAGCGACACCGACAAGAACGCCTGAACAGGGGACTTGCCGAGTGATCGCGCGGCCAAAAAGGTCGTCGCGCTTTGCCCAAGGAACGCGGCGCGCGCGAGGAGGTATACATAAGGGTAAAGCACAAGGATGAGCATGATCGCTGCACCACCAAGGCTACGAATTTCAGGGAACCAATAGTCGCGGGGCCCCCATCCTGTGAGGTCCCGCAGCACTGACTGCACGATACCTGGGTGGTCCAAGACATGTGTATAGGCATAGGCGAGGACGTAGGCTGGAAACGCGAGTGGGATAACCAAAGCGATCTCAAGCCAGCGTCGCCCGGGGAAGTCGCACATCGTCACGAGCCACGCAGCGCCAGTGCCAATCATGAAGGTCCCAAGGCCGACAAGCACGACAAGTGCAGCAGTATTGCGCATGTAATCCCCAAGTACCGAACCCGCGAGATGGCGAAGCGTTTCGGTGTCACCCAGCATCGCGGCCACAAGAACCGACAAGTGCGGTAATAGGCAGAACGCAGCAATCAAAAACGCCAACGCGGCAATGGCCTTGTCCGCCATGAACCATGATGATTTACGTGATTGCGCTTGTTGTTGTGTACTGTCTGACATGGCCGTTTGCTAACCTATCTTCTGGGCGTCGTCCATCTATAGCCAATTGTTTTAGTCGGGATTAAGCGACGTACGTGGCCTTGCGCCGCATCCAGTGCTGTGCAACGTCAGACCTAAGGGAGAAGTAAGATGCGTTTGGGATTGATATTCTTGGTGCTTGGCTATGTCATGAGCCAGTTCTACCGCGCATTCTTGGCGGTGCTCACTCCGGCGCTTGAAGCTGATCTCGGCGCGACTTCGTCAGACTTGGCGTTTGCATCAGGGCTATGGTTTTTCGTCTTCGCAGCGATGCAGATTCCAGTCGGTTCCGCGCTTGATCGATTTGGACCACGGATTACGGTCGCGGTTTTATTCGCGGTCGGTGGAGCCGGAGGCGCATTCGTTTTTGGAATTGCTCAAACGCCTACCCACATAGCGTTCGCTATGGCGTTGATTGGCATCGGGTGTTCGCCCGTTCTAATGGCCGGTTACTACATCTTCGCAAAAGTTTACCCACCAGCGGTCTTTGCGACCCTTGCCGGAGCCTTCATTGGTATTGGATCTCTGGGTAATCTTGCCAGTTCTGCGCCAATGGCTTGGGCTGTTGAGGCGTTCGGTTGGCGAGAATCCATGATCTTTCTCGCCGTTGTCAGCTTAATCGTGGCCGTCGTTTTGTGGTTTATGGTTAAAGACCCACCAAAATCTGATGGCACGGCGGCAAAAGGATCAGTTTTGGATGTCCTTAAAATAAGGGCGCTGTGGTTTATCATCCCCCTTACGTTTGTGTGCTATGCGCCCGCAGCAGGGTTGCGAGGGCTTTGGATCGGCCCATACGGCGCAGAGGTTTTCGGCGCGGACACTTCGCTTATTGGAACGATGACACTGGTCATGGCGTTGGCCATGATTGTGGGGAACTTCGCGTACGGCCCACTTGATAGGATCCTTGGAACTCGCAAATGGGTCATCTTTTGGGGCAATGCATTGGGTGCAGCCGGGTGCCTTGTGCTTGCTTTTCTACCCGACACTTCGGGTGTTTGGACCGCGACAATCCTTCTGGGTTTAGTTGGGCTGTTCGGGTCATCCTACCCCATGATTATGGCACACGCGCGTCCGTTCTTTCCGTCTCATTTAACCGGTCGCGGCGTTACTTTGATGAACTTGTTCAGCATCGGCGGGGCAGGGATCATGCAATTTGTGACGGGCCGTATCATGGCGAGTTTACAGCTCGATCCATCGACCGCGCCTGTCGCCTACCAGCTGTTGTTCGCCTTTTACGGTCTGCTGATCTGTTGCGGGCTTGCCATCTATGTATTCAGTACAGACCGCACTGACTGAGGCCCCTTTCGCTTATGCGCACTTAGGTCTATGAGGCGCGTGTCCCGATAGGGACGTGCATTTACAAAGGAACCAAGCACATGGGTTATAGAATCGTCGTTGCGGGTGCCACAGGTAACGTGGGCCGCGAAATGCTCAACATTCTGGACGAGCGCCAGTTTCCAGCGGATGAGGTTGTCGCACTGGCATCTCGTAAATCGCTGGGTACGGAAGTGAGCTTTGGCGACACGACGTTGAAAACCCTAGACTTGGATACCTTTGACTTCACGGGCTACGACATCGCGTTCTTTGCCGTCGGTTCTGATGCGACGAAAAAGTACGCGCCGATTGCCGCGAAAGCTGGCTGCGTCGTGATCGATAACTCTTCGCTCTATCGTTATGACCCTGATGTTCCGCTGGTTGTGCCAGAAGTGAACCCAGAGGCAGTTGATGGCTACGCGAAAAAGAACATCATCGCGAACCCGAACTGCTCAACCGCGCAGATGGTTGTTGCGCTGAAGCCTTTGCATGACCGCGCCAAGATCAAGCGTGTTGTTGTGTCCACATACCAGTCCGTATCTGGCAGCGGGACTGCAGCGATTGATGAGCTTTGGGACCAAACGAAAGCGATCTATAATCCAACTGACTCTAAACCGCCGAAGGTCTACCCAAAGCAGATCGCGTTCAACGTGATCCCGCACATCGATGTTTTCTTGGACAGCGGTGACACCAAAGAAGAATGGAAGATGGTTGCGGAGACGAAAAAGATCGTCGATCCATCCATCAAAGTCACAGCGACCTGCGTTCGTGTGCCTGTGTTCGTTGGCCACTCTGAATCGATCAACATCGAGTTTGAAGACTTTCTTGATGAGGACGAAGCACGTGACATCCTGCGCGAAGCGCCGGGTTGTATGGTTATCGATAAGCGCGAAGACGGCGGTTACGTGACACCCGTTGAATGCGTCGGCGACTTCGCAACGTTCATCAGCCGCATCCGTCAGGACAGCACAATCGATAACGGTCTGAACATGTGGGTGGTTTCTGACAACCTGCGTAAAGGCGCTGCGCTCAATGCAGTGCAGATCGCTGAGACACTTGGCAATCGCGTCCTGAAAAAGGGCTAAGTCGCCAGTATAATTCTAAGAAGGCCTCGTCATTTGTTTGGCGGGGCCTCTTTGTTTGCGTAATGGGGCCCTTAGGCCGCCTACTGGATAGGGCGAATTTGCGAGAAATTCGCGCGATTTATGAGGCGGCAAAGAAACCACTTGGAAACCTTGAAGCCTTACTTCTTCGCGTGGGTGAAAAGGAGAGTGGTATCATGATGAACCAACAACATAGCCGTAACACGCAGGCGATCGCGCGCCTCATTCCGCAGGAAATCTCTGGGCCGGATGTGCACGCGCTTTCGCCATTCGGTCTAACAGATAATGACCTTGGGCAAAGTGAACGCATCTGCGCAGGCCTTGAGGAACTATCACGCCACTTGAAGCGGCTCGATAATGACTACCAGTCTGGGGATTCGGCCCGCCTTGAACAGCGGGCGCGCAGCATTGTCATGCTCGCTGACCAACTTGGACTACGACGGGTCGGCCAAGTCGCGGCCGATGTTGTCTACTGCATCGATGACCCGAATGAGGTCGCCTTGGCCGCGACCTTGTCACGTCTCATGCGGTTGATGACACAGGCGTTGGATCATGCGGCAGGACCAGTGACCGCCTTCTGAAGGCGCGAAAATTGCGGCGCGATCTGTGGCTCTTACCTGCGGCTTGGTCTAGGCTGAGATAACAGTCAGATCCGAGGTTATATGTCCCCTACGTTCGCCACTCCGTCCGCTAACGCAATCCCACTGATCTCGGTGAAAATCGATGACTTGGATGCCACACTTGCGAACCTACCAAACGCAGCAGCAAGCTGGCTACGCAACAGGGGGTTTAACGCCTCTATCGGCACTATCGAAGCGCTCCCGAATGCGGATGGCACAATCAAAGCTGTCTACGTTGGTATCGGGTCCAAGGGGCAATCACGCGTGCGGTTCGCAATCGCAGCAGGGGCTGCGAAACTACCTTCGGGAACATATGCGCTTGATACGATGCTGACGGGTTCTGCGCTTGATGAGGCTGCCCTTGGCCTCCTGTTAAGTCTCTATAAGTTTGACCGCTACAAGTCCGCGCCGAACAAGGACATCGCTTTTGTTGCACCCGCTGGTGTCGATGTTGCACGCATAGAAGCGCTCGCCGCGGGGGAATGCTTGACCCGTGATCTGATCAACACGCCTGCCTCTGACATGGGGCCAGACGAGTTGCAGCATGCTGCGACAATGTTGGCAGATCAGCACGGCGCAAGCTGCACGGTTATTCAGGGTGATGAGCTTCTTAATCAAAACCACCCGTTGATCCAGACCGTTGGCCGCGCTTCACCACGCGCGCCGCGTTTGATCGATATGTCATGGGGAACGACGGGTCCAAAGCTAACGCTCGTGGGTAAAGGGGTGTGTTTCGACACTGGCGGATTGAACCTGAAACCAGGTGCGTCGATGGGATTGATGAAGAAAGATATGGGCGGCGCTGCGACGGTCTTGGGGCTTGCGCATATGATCATGGCGCAGAAAACGCCGCTTCAACTTCGGGTCCTAATTCCTGCGGTCGAGAACTCGGTCGATGGGTCTGCGTTCCGTCCCGGTGACGTTCTCATCAGCCGCAAAGGCCTGAGCGTTGAAATCAACAATACCGATGCTGAGGGGCGTCTTGTTTTGGCCGATGCACTGGCGCTGGCAGATGAAGATAAGCCTGACCATATCATTTCAATGGCTACGTTGACGGGGGCTGCACGCGTTGCCGTCGGGCCAGACCTCGCGCCGTTTTACACAACCGATGATGCAATGGCGCGGGCCTTGCCGCAGGCCGCAGCTGAAACTGCTGACCCTGTTTGGCAGATGCCATTTCACGACCCCTATGAGGTCATGATCGAACCGCAGATCGCGGACCTCGACAATGCTCCAGCCGGCGGTTTTGCGGGGTCGATTACCGCTGCGTTGTTCTTGCGTCGTTTCGTGACCGACACGCCTTACACCCATTTTGACATTTACGGCTGGAACCCTGTTGCCGCCCCGGCACGTCCAAAAGGGGGCGCAGGAATGGGCGCGCGGGCAGTCCTTGCCGCTTTGCCAGAGGTCTTAGGTCTATGAGCGATCGCCGCCTAACGCCCGCCAACGAACGGGTCGCCGCAAGCCACCTTCGCGGCCAAGTGCAAGCCGACACCTTTGTCGACGGTGCGCCCGCAACCATCAAAGGTGTGGTCGTTGATCTTTGCGCACGACCTGCCGGAAAGCGTGACCGTCAGTTGCTGTTAGGTGCGGCCGTTGCTGTTTACGAACGACTGGATGGATGGGCGTTCGTGCAATCCAAACGTGACGGTTACGTGGGCTACATTCCCGAAACCACGTTGGGCGCACCGAAAACCACCACCCATCGCGTTTCGTCTCCGGCAACGCACGCCTACGAAACCGAGAGTTTCAAGTCGCGGGACCTACTTCACCTGCCGTTCGGCGCTGAGGTCGAAATTGTTAGTGAGCTGCACAAGTTCTTCGAAACGCCACTCGGGTTTATCCCCAAGAAGCACCTTCGCCCTGTCGATCAATTGTTTACGGACCCCGCGACCGTTGCGCAGTTGTTTTTCGGTGTTCCGTATCTTTGGGGTGGTAATTCCACCCGCGGGATAGACTGCTCAGGCTTGGTTCAGGCGAGCTACCACGCATGTGGGCATCTTTGCGCTGGTGACAGCGATATGCAGGCTGATGGGCTTGGCCGCGCGCTGAATACGGATGAGCCGTTGCAACGAGGCGATCTTATTTTCTGGAAAGGTCATGTTGCGATGATGGTCGATGCCGAAACCATGATCCACGCAAACGCGCACCATATGGCTGTGGTGTATGAAGGTCTGTCTCAGGCGACGCTGCGCATCAAAGCACAAGGGGATGGTGAAATCACGGCAAAGCGGCGTGTGCTTTAGTCTATCGCGCGGATTAATTTTCTTTCCAATACGCGCAGTACTTGCCGCAAGTCGTTCCCGCGCTTCAGGATTTGCCCTTCCATCCCAAGTACGACGTATTGCCCTTGCTTTAAGCGCATACTAGGGCGCTTTTCGATCCGATACATCGGATGTTCTGCGGTGCGCCGGAAGATGGAGAAAACCGCGAAATCTTTAAGGTGGGAAATCCCGTAATCACGGCACTCACCGGCAGCGACAAATCGCCCGTAAAGCGCTAAAATTACATTCAGCTCGGTCCGATGAAAGGCGGTTTGTGTCGGCGTTTGGTTCGGAAAAGGCGTCGGTGCATTCATACGACCAGAGTTGCGACTTCACTGCTCCAAATCAACCCCGCTTTTCGCTAAATTAGCTATGCCGTCAAAACACCGCGTCCCGTTCCAAATACCGCCATATTCGGGTGGCAAAACCAATCCATCGACAGCCCTCCGGAAGCACGTCTTTTAGCCCCCACCCAGTGCGCGCTTCCGGAGTGGCTTCGTAATCTCAAGAACAGTGAATCGAAGTGATCCGGTTGTCGGCACCAACGTTAAAGTTGATGCGATCTGGCCTGAAATCCATGGTCACAACTTGTCCTGGTCGAATAACGCGCACTTGACCTAAAAGCATCACACGTTCCAACGCAGTTGCATCCTGACCGAGAAGGTTGCTGTAGGCGCTAGCGTTGCAAGTGTCTTGCTGAGGCGTTGGCAAAGGGTCCACCGTTTGGGGTGGTGACACCGCTTCACAAGCAAAAAGAAACACAATCGGGGCCATCGCGAACAAATTTTTCATACCCGCATTATTCCCATCAAACTCAAGCGGCGCAAGACTAGGGATTGCATGGTGCATTTTCTTCCTCCAAACCTGTTTCACAAATATTGGAGGAAGTTTCATGCGTACACGCGCCGCCGTAGCACTTGCCGCAGGTCAGCCACTCGAAGTGATGGAGGTCAATCTTGAAGGCCCGCGCGCGGGTGAGGTTCTCGTTGAAATTAAGGCCACGGGTCTGTGTCATACAGATGAATTCACCCGCTCTGGCGATGACCCTGAAGGGATTTTTCCAGCTATCCTTGGCCATGAAGGTGCGGGCGTTGTTATTGAGGTGGGTGAGGGCGTTACGAGCCTCGAAGTGGGTGACCATGTTATCCCGCTTTATACGCCGGAGTGTCGTGAGTGCGAGTATTGCCTGAATCCGAAAACAAACCTGTGCCAGCAAATTCGCAGCACGCAAGGTGCTGGGCTTCTGCCAGATGGTTCGACGCGTTTTTCAATGCTAGATGGGACACCTATCCACCATTACATGGGCTGTTCAACGTTCGCCAACCATACGGTTGTACCTGAAATTGCGCTGGCCAAGGTTCGCAAGGACGCGCCTTTCGATAAGATTTGTTACATCGGTTGTGGTGTTACGACAGGCATCGGCGCGGTCATCAACACTGCTAAGGTCGAAATCGGCAGCACTGCGATTGTCTTTGGGCTTGGCGGAATTGGGTTGAACGTTGTGCAAGGTTTGCGACTTGCAGGGGCGGACCAGATTGTCGGCGTTGATCTGAACGACAATAAAGTGGAAATGGCAAAGCACTTTGGCATGACCGATTTTGTGAACCCATCAAACGTTGAAGGTGATCTTGTCGCGCATCTGGTTGAGCTAACGGGCGGCGGCGCGGATTACACATTCGATGCGACAGGCAATGTTCAGGTTATGCGGACCGCACTGGAAGCGGCGCACAAAGGGTGGGGCGAAAGCATCATCATCGGGGTCGCGCCGGCGGGTGCAGAAATTTCCACCCGCCCGTTCCAACTTGTGACGGGTCGCAGTTGGCGTGGGACCGCATTTGGCGGGGCGTCTGGTCGTACGGACGTGCCGAAAATTGTGGATTGGTACATGGATGGGAAGATCGAGATCGATCCGATGATTACTCACACCATGTCACTCGACGATATCAACAAGGGCTTTGATCTGATGCATTCTGGTGAAAGCATCCGTGGCGTCGTCGTTTACTGATATTTTTGTGCAGGTCCGGTGATTGATCGGACCTGCGCCGACTTAAACAGCGTAGCGCGCGAGGAATGTCTTCACTGCGCCCTTCACGATCCGCTCTTTCTGGGTGTCGTCAAAATCCAGATCCATGCTGAAAATCAAACGGGGAAACAGGTCTGCCTTGCAAAGTTCGCTGAATTGATCGGCGGCAAGTGTCAGATCATCAATTTCCAACTCATCACGTGAAATCGCGACCTTTAGAAAATCGACGAGTTTCTCACGCACCAAAGCGGGACCGCTTTGGTAAAACTCGCGTCCCAATTCAGGGAAGCGGTCACTTTCAGCGACACAAAGGCGAAATACGCGTTGGCCAAAGTCGGACGTGAAAAAGCAAACCATTTGCCAAGCCACATGCGTTAGAACTTTGCCAACAGGTTCGGACATATCGATGGTTTCTATAGCTGAATCCGCTTGGCGCACGCATTCGACCTTAGCGACTTCCATGAACAAGAGGCGCTTGTCGGGAAAGTAGCTGTAAAGCGTGGCTTTCGAAACGCCAGCGGCTTTCGCGATGTCATCGACGCTCGCGCCTTCAAAACCATCGCTCATGAAGATGTCGCGTGCACCTTCCAGCACTTGGTCGAACTTGCGCCCGCGCTTAACCGTTGGTTTTTCGTCCGTCATGAATTGTCTCCCTACCCTGATCTATAAACTGAACCGTTCAGATCGGGCAAGGAGGCGCTGTTCATTCCTGCTCGGAACATGCGTCATTCGTTACGTCAAACGACTGGCAATCCTTCGAAACAGTGGTTTCAGACACTGGCGGGAAGGTCAGGTTCGGGAGGGAGAATGAGATCCCGCCGGCCGCAGCTGATGAGGCGAGCATTACCGAAACGAGAGCGGAGAGGGCGACATTTTTCATTGGTCTATCCTTAGTTGGTGAACTTGATGTCCAGATATCTAAACTGATTCGTTTAGTTTACAATAGAAAAATGAACTAATCGGTTCACTTTGGGCTCTTGCAATGAACGCTCATCGCTATACATTAGAACCGTTCTAATTAAGAGGCTCGCAATGATCCCTGGAATATCGCACCGAAAACGCTTTTCAGACCTGTCCGAACAAGAGGTCGTCGCACTTGCGATCTCCTCAGAGGAAGACGATGCAAGGATCTATCGCAGCTACGCTGAGTTGTTGCGAAGCGAGTTTCCTGCGTCCGCTTCCGTTTTTGAAGGAATGGCCGCCGAAGAAGACGGTCATCGCCGCGCCCTTGTTGACGTTCACACGCGCCGGTTCGGGGAAACAATTCCCTTAATTCGCCGTGAACATGTCGCGGGTTTCTACGCGCGCCGCCCTGTTTGGCTTGTCGAAAACCTTGGCCTTGACCGTATCCGTGACGAAGCTCGCCAAATGGAAAGTGATGCGCAGCGTTTCTACGAAACAGCGGCGAAAACATCTACCGACGCGGCGACGCGGGTTTTGTTGGGCGACCTTGCTGCAGCTGAGGCTGGGCATGAAAAACGTGCTGGCGACTTGGTTACTGAGAACGTGAACACCGATGTGGACGCACTAGAAAAAGATGCTGCCCACCGTCAATTCGTTCTGACATGGGTCCAGCCTGGCCTTGCAGGTCTTATGGACGGGTCCGTGTCGACGCTCGCCCCAATCTTCGCGACGGCCTTTGCGACCCAAGACACTTGGACGACATTTCTTGTCGGATCCGCCGCGAGCATAGGTGCGGGCATTTCAATGGGCTTTACCGAAGCCGCGAGTGACGATGGCCAAATTTCCGGCCGCGGATCACCGATCAAACGCGGCATCTCTTCGGGAGTCATGACAACGCTTGGTGGCATGGGCCACGCGCTGCCTTACCTCATCACTGATTTTTGGACGGCAACACTCATTGCATTCGCTGTGGTTTTCATTGAGCTTTGGGCCATTGCTTGGATCCAAAACCGCTACATGCAAACGCCATTCTTTCGAGCTGCGTTTCAGGTGGTTCTGGGTGGCGCGCTCGTGCTGGCGGCAGGTATGATCATCGGTAGCGGCTAGAGGCTTTTGCATGTCAGGTTGCGGTGCTAAGCCTGTCGCATGATAGATATCTTCCTCCAAACGCTACCGTTTTTTGCACTTATTGCCTTGGGCTATGGCGCTGGGCGCACGGGCTTTTTCACACCAGAGGCAACGGCATATCTGACGAAGTTTGTATTCTACTTCGCGCTTTCAGCAATGCTGTTCCGTTTCTCGGCAAATCTATCCCTGCACGAAATTCTCGATTGGCCATATGTGTATGCCTATCTTAGTGGCGGCATGTTTGTTTATCTTTTGGCGACTGGCGTGGCGCTAATGCGCGGACGTGGCATCGAGGAGGCTGCGGTAGAAGCACAGTGCGCAGTCGTCGGGAACGTCGGATACCTTGGCGTGCCAATGCTGGTGATCCTACTTGGCGAACAAGCAATTGGACCGGTCATGTTGGCGCTGGCTGTTGACCTGATTGTGTTCGGATCACTGATCGTCATTCTAATTACCGGATCCCGTGATGGCCGCATGTCTATTGGTGTGTTGAAAACTGTCGGCGTTGGCCTTTTGAAGAACCCGATGATCGTCTCAATCACTCTTGGCCTGCTCGTGTCATCGTTAGGCTTACCAATTCCCAAGCCCGCCAACGAATTCCTTTCGATGCTCGGCGCGGCTGCCACACCGGGCGCGCTGTTCGCGATCGGCGCATCGCTTGCGACGAAATCGGCGGAGAAACTTGCAGTGGCGGGATGGTTATCGTTCGCAAAACTTATCTTGCACCCAAGCGCCGTCGCCTTCACCGCACTCGTGCTGTTTCAGGTTGATCCTTATGCTGCGGGCGTAATGATCACCGCTGCGGCCTTGCCCGTTGCAGGAAATGTCTACATTCTCGCCCAACACTACGGTGTTGCCCCCACGCGGGTTTCAGCGTCGATTCTCATTTCGACCGCTTTGAGCGTAATTACAATTTCTGCGGTAATCGCAGCCGTCACTTAGATGAAAGCCAATATGACAGATACGCCCCCCACCTATTCCGCACTGCCCCTACCAGATCGTGCCGGCTATGATGACGCACAAATGCTTGCCGAAGCAGAACGTTTCTACGCACACGTCAAAACCCGCCACTCCATTCGGGAATACACGGACAGACCAGTACCGAAAGCCGTGATCGAAGCCTGCGTTCTTGCTGCCGGAACAGCGCCGAGCGGTGCAAACCAACAGCCATGGCATTTCGTGGCGATCAATGATCCTGAAATGAAATCTGCAGTTCGTAAGGCCGCTGAGGATGAAGAAGAAAAGTTCTATAGCGGTGGCGGCGGTGACGCGTGGCTCAAGGCACTTGAACCTATCGGCACGGATGCATCCAAACCGCACCTCGACATTGCGCCATGGCTAATCGTCATTTTCGCTCAGCGTTGGGGCGAGCGGAATGGTGAAAGGGTCAAACATTACTACGTTCCGGAAAGCGTCGGCATCGCTACTGGTATGCTTATCACTGCGCTTCATACCGCGGGGCTGTCATGCCTGACGCACACGCCGAACCCGATGAAGTTCTTGAATGAGCTCTGCGACCGGCCAGAGAATGAAAAACCGATCATGATCCTCGCGGTGGGGCATCCAGCCGAAGACGCAACGGTTCCCGCAATTGCGAAGAAGAAAAAGGACTTAACGGACATCCTGACCACGTATGAAGGAAAAAGCTGATGGAAACTGTTTCAGAGAATGCATGTTTTGGCGGCGTTCAGGGGGTCTATAAGCATCGCTCTAGCGCAACCGGAACCGACATGACCTTCGCGGTCTTTATGCCTGAGGAAGCCAAAGACGGCCCCGTGCCGGTTCTATGGTTCCTTTCCGGCCTCACATGCACGCATGAGAACGCGATGACCAAAGCGGGCGCCCAGACATGGGCAGCTGAGCAAGGCATCGCAATTATTTTCCCCGACACCTCACCACGCGGCGAAGACGTGGCCGACGATGAGGCCTATGACTTGGGCCAAGGCGCGGGCTTTTACATCGATGCGACGCAAGAGCCTTGGTCTAAGAACTTCAAAATGTGGACCTACACCGCCGAAGAACTTCCAGCACTGATCGCCGAAAAGTTTGAGATCGACATGTCCCGCCAATCCATCACAGGCCATTCAATGGGGGGGCACGGCGCGCTGACAATGGCGATGGCATTGCCGGGCCGTTTCAAGTCAGTCTCAGCGTTCGCACCGATCTGCAACCCAACGCAAAGCGACTGGGGCCGCAAACAGTTCGCGGCCTATTGGGGCGACGAAACAAAATGGGGCCCGCACGACGCAACGCTTCTCATGAAAAGCGAAGGTTTTGATGGCCCGATGCTTATCGACACAGGAACGAACGACCAGTTCTGGGATCTCTTGGGTGCTGAAGCATTTGCAGCAGCATTTGCTGCGAAACGCCAAGAAGGGATAGTGCGGTTCCAAAAGGGATATGATCACAGCTACTTTTTTATCTCTTCATTTATGGAAGACCACATGAACTTCCACGCCGAGGCCCTTTGGGCGTGAGCATATACGTCGATGCAGATGCCTGTCCCGTAAAGGCCGAGGTCGAGAAGGTCGGCACGCGCCACGGCGTCCGTATGTTTGTTGTGTCTAACGGGGGGCTGCGCCCGTCCCAAAACCCGCTTGTTGAAACGGTTATTGTTCCTGACGGCCCCGACATCGCTGACATGTGGATCGCAGACCGCGCAGTCGTCGGTGATGTCGTAATCACAGGCGACATTCCTTTGGCTGCGAGATGTGTTGAGGCAGGCGCGCGTGTTCTCAAGCACAACGGTGAGGCCCTAACGCAGGCCAATATCGGAAACATCCTCGCGACCCGCGATCTGATGGCGGACATTCGCGCTGCTGATCCGTTTCGCCAAGGTGGTGGAAAAGCGTTTTCCAAAGCAGACCGATCCCGTTTCCTTGATGCGTTGGAACGCGAATTACGGACGGTTAAAACACTTTGACGTAACCGTGGTACTGTGTCGTCATCGAAATAATAAAGGAGCCAGCATATGACCGTCCAAGCGATCCTATTTGATATTGGAAACGTTTTGATTGAATGGCAGCCCGAACGGTTTTTTGACCGCGTTATCGGTGCTGAACGTAGCGCTGAATTCTTTGACGCCATTCAGCTTCACGAAATGAATGATCGGGTGGATAAAGGCGAGGTGTTTCACGACGTGATCGCAGAAACGATCGCGCTTCACCCTGATTGGTCGGACGAGTTGACCCTTTGGCGTGACCGTTGGATCGAAATGGCGTCACCGGCAATCGATCATTCTGTTCGGCTTTTGCGGGCATTGCGCCGCGCTGGGCATCCGGTCTTCGCTTTGTCGAATTTTGGCAATGAAACCTTCGCGATTGCAGAGCCTGAGTACCCGTTTCTCGAAGAGTTCGACAAACGCTACATTTCCGGCGAGCTGAAAGTCATCAAACCCGACGTCGCGATTTACGAGCATGTCGAAAACGATTGCGGGATTTCGCCAAGCGGTTTGCTTTTTGCGGATGATCGCCACGACAATATCGCCGCTGCAAAAGCGCGCGGTTGGCAAACGCACTTATTCAACGGACCCGCCGGATGGGCAGAACGTTTGGTTAAAGAGGGCCTGCTAACGCCAGAGGCAGCAAAATGACCGAGATTATTTCTTTCGAGGATGGTCAGAACGGTCTCGACTGGATCGCATTGACGGATGCTTTGGCGCGGGGCCATGAGCGACCCAAAGCCAACGTCGAAGACGTGTTTATGTATCGCGGCAAAGAGACATTGTTGAACCGGTCCGCATGGATTGATGGCATGGGCTTGGCCGTGAAATGCGCCACAATTTTTCCTGAAAACAAAGCACAGGGAAAGCCGATGGTTAACGGCGCTGTTAACCTGTTTTCTGACGATAGTGGCGAGTTAGAGGCGATCGTTGATTTCCATCTTGTAACCAAATGGAAAACGGCAGGTGATAGTCTTTTGGCGGCGCGGCGTTTGGCGCGACCGGACAGTGAAAACATTCTGATTGTCGGTGCGGGCACGGTCGGTCGTTCGCTTTGGGAAGCCTATTCAACGATCTTCCCAAATGCACAGTTTAGTGTCTGGAACCGCTCAACCGAAGGCGCAGAGCAGTTCGCAATAGACTGCAATGGAGTTGCCGTTGCTACGGACCTTGAGGCCGCCGTGAAAGCCGCCGATATTGTAACGTCGGCGACCATGACGACGGATCCAATCCTAAAAGGTTCGTGGTTTCGTGCGGGGCAACACATCGACCTGATTGGTGCCTACCGACCTGACATGCGCGAAGTCGACGATGAAGCGCTGCTGCGCTCGCGTGTATTTGTGGATAGCTACGCGACAACAATGGGCCACATCGGAGAGCTTAAGATACCGCTTGAGGCAGGTGTTATAACCGATGATCGTATCGTCGCAGACTATTACGAGCTGGATAAATTTCAGCGCCAGTCGGCGGATGAAATCACATTGTTTAAAAACGGCGGCGGCGCGCATCTGGATCTGATGACGAGCCGCCATATTTTGGATGTCTGGAAAGGGCAAAAGTAATGTTGGGTTGGATACTACCGCTATTGGTACTTGGCGGATTGGCGATATTGCCCCTTTTGGCAGAAAACCGTCGACATGGCGCCGAGGCATTTAGGGACAAAGCCCCTGGTAGATTTGCAAAGCTGAGCCAAGGCGTGACGCACTACCAATGGCTCGGCGAGGCCCGTGGGCCGGTGATTGTCTGTATCCACGGGCTGACGACCCCAAGTCCCGTTTGGTATGGTATCGCCGAGGGCCTAATACAGCTCGGCTATCGCGTTCTCGTTTATGATCTCTATGGACGTGGGTTTTCTGATGCGCCGCGCGGTGCGCAAAACGGGGACTTCTTCGCCAAGCAACTTGAAGACCTGCTAGAGCATCAAGGCATTTCAACGGACGTCACGCTCATGGGGTATTCAATGGGCGGCTCTATTGCTACGCATTTTACCAAGAAACACCCCGAAAGGGTGACGCGCCTCGTTCTGTTGGCGTCTGGCGGAATTTGGTTGCGGGAAGACAAGCTGACCGAACTTTGCCGCACAATCCCCTTCCTTGGTGATTGGCTGCACGCGACTGTCGCGACCCGCCGAGATCGAAAAGCGCTGCGGGCCCAGCTAGGGCAGACGTTCGACATCAAGGGTATCGTGGAACTCCAAATTGCCGAATATCAAAGCCGTGGTTTCCTGCGCTCTGTCTTGTCGAGTAGGCGACACATGCTCGACGATTTGCAAGAAGAAGCACATAAAACGATTGGGCGTGAAGGTGTCCCCGTCGTTGGGATTTGGGCCGAGAAAGACGAAGTAATTCCGTTGAAATCCCTCGGGACGTTGACGCAGTGGAATAGAAATTCACGTCAAGAAGTCATACCGGATTCAGACCATCGTGTTGGGTTTACCCATTCCGAGGAAATCGTGGACGTTCTACGATACGCGTTGCGAGATGCCGCTGGCTAACCAGAACTGCGGCCTAGGTCGCTTGCGCAATTCGTCGATCTTCGCGGATGGGCAAATGAATGATCGCTGAAAACGCGCCAATGCCGACACCGACCCACCAAACAGTCGTGTAAGAGCCGTACGCATCATAAAGGCGACCACCGAGCCAAACACCTAAGAAACTGCCAAGCTGGTGACTAAAGAACACGATACCGTACAGCGTTCCCATATAGCGCAGCCCATAAATATGCGCGACCAACCCGCTGGTCAGCGGCACTGTTGCAAGCCAAAGTGACCCCATCACAACGGAGAATATGATTACCGTCGTCGGTGTAATTGGTAACGCAATGAACAACGCTGCAGCGATTGTCCGGCCGGTGTATATGCCTGCGAGAAGATATTTCTTGGAATAGCGCTTACCAGCCCAACCCGCGAGAAGCGTGCCGACAATGTTGGCAAGCCCGATCAGCGAAATCGCCACGGCTCCAAGCGCGGACGTCGTGGTGATACCAATGTTATGTAGTGCGCCACCTGGCAAAATCGGACCGCACATTTCGGTAATCATTGCCGGAAAATGTGCCGTGATAAACGCGAGCTGGTAACCGCATGAAAAGAAGCCAAGGAAGATCAGCGTATAGGACGGATCGCGGAAGGCACGCGTAATGACTTGCCCGATGGATTCCTCCAACTCAAGCTTGGAGGCGGTGGACGGTGCACGCATCATCGGCAAAACCATGAGCGATGCGATGACCAAACCGGCGAACACAAGGAACACCGACTGCCATGGCATGAAGCTCAGCAAGAACTCTGCCATGGGCGCACCAAAGACCTGGCCTGCGGACCCGGCAGCGGTGGCGATGGCCAGTGACATCGATCGGTTTTCATCAGACGCCGCGCGGCCAACAACGGCTAAAATGACACCGAAGCCAGTCCCGGCAATACCAAACCCAACAAGCCAACCGTATGACTGGAGGCCGAACGGCGTGATTGCGTTTGCAGATAGCACAAGACCAATCGCGTAGATAATGGCCCCGATGATGATAGCCTTACGGTCCGTCAACCGTTCGGCCAGCGCGCCAAAAATCGGTTGACCGATTCCCCAAGCAAGGTTTTGGATCGCAATGGCGAGCGAGAACTCAGCCCGCGCCCAACCGAATTCGTCAGCAATGGGAATCTGGAACACACCGAAAGAAGCTCGCACAGCGAAGCTGACCATGATGATTACACAGCCTGCAACAAGGACGGGTGTGACGAGATTTGCTTGGCGTTCCATTGGGCGACTGTGATGGGGAAAAGCACCTTAGGTCAACTCGCGAATTGTGATGGGTGGGATCACAGATAGCGGTTTGATTGCGACTATCGAGCCAAAGACACCACGACGCGGATTGCGGGGGGCGCATTGGGTGACTAACAAGGCGGCATGGGAACGGTCCAAGAAGAATATGAACGCCGCGTAGCCGCAGCTGAGTTGCACGATGATCCGGTGCAACGTGCCGCACTCGTATCATTGGAACGCGTGCGGGTTGCGTTATTGGATGTACCTGTTGCACCCAAAAGCGGATGGTTCCGCAAAGCTGCGCCAGTTCAGGGACCGAAGGGCCTATATCTTTGGGGCGGTGTGGGGCGTGGCAAATCCATGCTTATGGATCTGCTCTACGAAACGGTTGAGCTTCCAAAGCAACGCAGTCACTTTCACGCATTTATGCAATGGGTCCACGCGGCGATTGCGCAAGCCCGAAAAGATGGTGTTGAGGACGCAATTGCACCTGTTGCTGCAGACTTGGCGGCGCGTGTACGGTTTCTGGCGTTTGACGAAATGCAGATTTCGGACATCACTGATGCTATGATCGTCGGGCGCTTGTTTGAAGCGCTGTTTGCCGCTGGCGTTGTCGTTGTTACGACGTCCAATCGCGTTCCGGATGATTTGTACAAAGACGGTTTAAATCGACAGCTTTTCCTCCCCTTCATTGCGCTTCTGAAAGATCGGATGGAAGTGCACGAGCTTGCAAGTGAGTTGGACTACCGGCAGTCATTCCTTGAGGGCGCGCAAAGTTATTTCACACCGAACAATGCTGAGGCACGCGAGAAAATTGAGGCAACGTGGCAGCAATTGTCTAGCGGTTCTGCTGAGAAACTGACGCTTAAGATCAAAGGGCGCGATGTTGTCCTACCCAAATTCGACAACGGTGTCGCGCGCGCCAAATTTCATGATCTATGCGGTGTGTACTTGGGTGCAGCGGACTATCTTGCGATAGCTGAAACTGTGCGGGTTCTCGTGCTCGAAGATATTCCGCGGTTGGGGCGCGCGAACTTCAACGAGGCAAAACGGTTCGTTACCCTGATCGACGCACTCTATGAGGTGAAGGTGCAACTGATCGCCTCTGCCGCTGCCGAACCCGAGATGCTTTACCTCGAAGGGGAAGGGGTGTTTGAATTCGAACGTACCGCCAGTCGCCTACGAGAAATGCAGGGCGTCGACTGGGGCAAAGCCTAGGCGTCCAGTTGTGGAATAACGAGACGCTGACCAACACGAATGCGGTCGGGGCTAGAAAGCAAACCTTTGTTTGCCTCAAAGATCGTCTCGAAATGTTCAATTGAGCCAAAAAACTTAATCGAAATCGCACCAAGGCTGTCACCGCTTTGAACAGTATAGAACCGTGCTTCAACGTCGTCGGTTGCGCGTTGAACGACACGAATTTCCATACCCGCGGTGTTGTCAGGGGAGACTTCTGGAATTTCCGGAGCTTCGCCACCGGAAGCGATTTGCGCCTGTGTTACGATATTGTTCAGCAACACATGTGTATCTACGCGCCCGTCCGATGTGACGAGAATTTCGGGAACAGCCACTGTCCCTGCCGCTGCGGCCGCGTTAACGATCATGTCGATGCTCTCGTCAGTTTCGCCTGCCTGCAGTGCTGCGATCACGATCGCCTCGAGGGTATCACTTTCTTCCAGAACCGAACGATGGCCTGTCGCCGCTTCGATGCCAGCTAAGATATCGGACGTCGACTCACGTTGCGCCTGACTGTTTGTGGTTACGGTTTCGACCCCTGCGAACCCCAACTCGGCAAGCACGTTGTTGGTCATGTCTGACAAACGTGTGTCGTCTGTGTTGGGCCGTGCAACGTCGATCCGACGCGGGGCCTCTACCAAACCTGTGGCGGGGTCCGTGGTTAGTGGGGCTACGGCAACGGCTGCCTCTGTCAAAGCCGCCAAGTCAGGTGTTGCGGCACGAGTGACTTCTACACCCGCCTCGATCGGTGTGCCTAACCGATCGCCTGCGACCTCTTCGCCCTCGGTAAATGGGCGAAAAATAATGAGACCACAAATAATAAGCGCGAACAAAAACATAGCAACGGTGGTGCGGATCATGAAAGAAGCCTCAAAAGGAATTAACCGGGGTTTTGTGAGTTTTGAATGGTCAGACCAGCGTGTGCCCACGCCTGAATGCCACCACGAAAGTAGAATAGTTTTTCGGCTGGGTAACCTGCCGCCAACAAGCTTTCAATCGCTGTTGGCGCATCATCTGACCAAGGCCCGCCGCTATAAAACGCCAGTGCCATCGCTTGGGAAAAATCTAGGTTCTCAGCATCCTGCCCTACAGCGCCAAGTGCGCGAAGGATGTCAGTGCGAAAACGATTGTCAGGTGCAAGCGTGGGGAGGGGAACGTTAACTGATCCAGGGATCGACCCCGTTGCGTAGTCAGCCGGTGCACGCGCGTCGATCAATAGGCCGGTGCCTCCAGTGACTTGCCCTTCCAAGAAGGTTAGCACTTCAAGCTCAGCAAAGGTATTAACACCGTTTGCCACTACAAGGGGTTGGAGGCAGTGCGGTGGGCATGCGCGAGAGGTCAGTGCATATTCGCCGCGCAACGTCGCGTTGGTGTTTTGGTCGCGTGTCACGGTGAAAGCCTGACCATTCAGGGTAAACGAACTGTCTGACTTAAACGTCGTAATCCGCACATCTTGCGCCATTGCAGTGCTTGCGAAGATGCAAAGCGCGGCCGTTAGAAATGGGTAATTCATCTTCGGCCTCTCTTCATCTCGTTGCACCAAGGTTGTTCGTGGGGCGCGCTCTTTTGTTGATCCAGTGACGTGAGCGCACCCCAAAAAGCGCCACTGGTTTCGCCTGCGTTTTGCGAAACGGCGCTGAAATAAGTGCCGCCTCGCCCTGCCAAAATCGTGTCGGTGCCTACGGTTTTAGGCTGCCGAAATAGAAACCCAATCAATGTGGGCAGCACATCGAATGGGGTATGAAAATTCATCGGTCATTGCGTTGCCGCATCCGTTGAAAGGCCGGACGTTGACCAAACCAACATGCCGCCGCGGTAGTATCCGATTTTTTCAGTGGGATAACCGGCTGCTAGAAGGTCAGTAATAAGCGTCGATGCATCTTGTGTTGCAGGGCCTGCATCGAAAACCACCAGTGACATTGCGTCCGTAAAGTTAAACACGCCTTGGAATTGCTCAGCACCTAGCGCCATCAAGATCTCGTCGCGGTACGGGTTTGTTGGGGCGACGGTCGCAGCTGGAATGTTGACTGATGCGGGAATGAACCCCAATGCACGGTCAGCTGGCAGGCGTGCGTCAATCAATAGCCCTTCGCCGGACTCAACCTGATTTGATAAAAAGTCGATGACCTCCAGCTCGCCCATTGTCGGCACGTTTCGTGCGACAACCATTGGTGACAAGCAGGGGCTCGGGCAGGTTGCTGAGGTTTGGGAAAGCGCTGTGATCGTTGTTTGGTCGATCGTACTGGCACGTGAGATCGTAAATTCCTGCCCGTTGAACGTGAATACCGCATCAGCCGTAACTGGGAGTAGCTCAGCCGCACTGGCGGTAGAGATCGCCATCAATGTGCAAGCCAAAACCGTGCGTTTCATCCCTCGTCCCCCAACGAATAGCGCTAAATCTTGTGGCAAAGTTGGCAAGCCAGCGCTCAGATAGATTTGGAAGCAATATATAGAGGTATCGCGAATCACTCGTCAAAGGAAAACGTGAAAAGTGATTCGTTTTTCCTAAGGGTGAGTCTATTTGCTCGCGGAATGGGCGTAAGAAGGAAGGCTTCCAAGCAGCGCGACACCACCACAATCGAGGTTCTGAGACCCCGCAGGGAAAACCGGAAAGCGTGTGTATCGGCTGATCATACTGTCCGTATGCCATACGTTATTAACGCAGAGGTCTTGCGCGTTTGTTCCTGAATTGAAGCCAAACCCAGGGTCTCCACAATCATCGGCACGCCCGCCAGCATTCCACGATTGGCCCTTTTCGCTGTCGTGCATCCCGCCCGTCGGAAAGACCATACCTCGCGGATCAAAGCTGAGGTTCCAGCTTGTTGTCGGGGCCAGCTGGCGCATGTCCCATGTCCCCAACGGCACGTCGTCTTTGAAGCCAACAATAAAGAATGCCGAAATATCATCATGCGTAAGAAGCGAGCGGTTCAATACAGCATCAGGCACGCTCATGGTGCCCTCCATGCGATAGCCGTTGTCACCTTCCCAGCAGAACTCAAAGTCAGCAGCCTGCAAAGGAAGCGCAAGCGTGGTAAGAATTGCAGCAAGCCGGATCATACGTTTTCTCTCATTACATGGCCGGCAAAATACAGTGATCCGCAAATTAGAATGCGCGCATTTGGTTCCGTCGCCAAAATCGCGTCCAAGGCAATGTCTAGGCTTTCAGCAGTCGTCGCACTGATACCTGCAGACGTCGCGGCGTCTGCTGTTGTTTGTGCCGGAAGCGTATTCGCCTCGCCGGGAATAGCGACTGCAATAAGGGATTGGACGTGCGGCGCGAGGGGCGTCATAAAACCTGCTACATCTTTGGTGTTCAACATGCCGCAGATTACATGGGTTGGGCGCTTGGGTAGCGTCGCTAGTGTTGCCGAAATCGCTTTGCCCGCCGCGGGATTGTGTCCGCCATCAAGCCAAAGCTCGGCAGGGGCACAGCGTTCCACTAAGGGGCCTGTCGTCAGGCGTTCCATACGTGCAGGCCATGTCGCATCTGTGAGGGCCGCTTCGCAGGCTGACTCGTCTGCCCCGAGGTGGCGAAGTGCTGCGAGGACCGCGCCCGCGTTCTGAACTTGGTGGGGTCCGCGAAGTGCCGGTAAGGGCAGATCGAGCAAACCGGTTTCATCTTGATAGATTAAACGGTCCCGTTCTTGAGAGACATGAAAATGCTGTCCATACGCGATCAGTGGCGCGCCAAGACGTGCGGCTTTTGTCTCAATAACATCCATCGCATCGTCGTGTTGTGGCCCGACGATACATGGCACGCCGCGCTTGATGATGCCCGCCTTCTCAGCGGCAATTTCCGGCAATGTGTCACCCAAGAACTGCTGATGGTCGAGGTCGATAGGGGTGATGATACTTAGCGCTGGGTCGATGACATTGGTGGCATCCAAACGTCCGCCAAGGCCAACCTCAAGCAAAGTGTAATCCGCAGGCGTTTCCGCGAAGGCGAGGATCGCGGCGCAGGTCGTGATCTCGAAATAGGTGATGGTTTCGCCGTTGTTGGCTGCGTAACAGCGGTCCAACGCTTCGGTCAGTGCCTCTTCGGAAATCAGCTGCCCTGCAAGACGGATGCGTTCGTGAAAGCGTGCCAAATGGGGGGACGTGTAGGCGTGAACACGCTTTCCTTGCGCCTCAAGACCTGCGCGGATCATGGCTTGCGTTGACCCTTTACCATTGGTGCCCGCAATGTGGATGACGGGCGGCAAGCGGCGTTCGGGATTGCCGAGCGCGTTTAGGAGCCGCCACATGCGATCCAACGTCAGATCAATGATCTTAGGGTGCAGCGCCATCATACGTTCGAGGATCTGGTCAGATTTCTGGGTCATGAAGAGCTCCAGTTTGAGCAGGGGGCTAGTTTACAATCTCGAACGCGTCGTCGAGCGCGACATACAGGTTTAATCCTTGGTCGCGCTTTCTGCCTCTGCAGTTTTTTCAGGCTCAGCTTGATCGGCCTCGTCTGGCGCGGGCAACTCACCTGCAACCACAGGATCAAGTCCCATCAACATGCGCGTGATCGTGATAAGCTCATCACGCATTTTGCCACGTTCTGTTACACGGTCGAGCATCCCGTGATCGAGCAAGTACTCGGCACGTTGGAAACCTTCGGGCAGCTTTTCACGGATCGTCTGTTCAATAACACGCGGGCCCGCAAAGCAGATCAATGCGTTCGGCTCAGCGATATGAACATCACCCAACATCGCATAAGACGCCGTGACGCCACCTGTCGTCGGATGCGTAAGCACGACGATATAGGGTAGGTTCGCTTCCTTAAGCATCTCAACGGCGACAGTTGTGCGCGGCATCTGCATGAGGGACAAAATCCCTTCCTGCATGCGCGCACCGCCAGCGGCTGAAAACAGTACCAGTGGACGCTTCATTTCAACAGCACGTTCAGCAGCAGCGATAATCGCGTTGCCGACATACATGCCCATTGAGCCGCCCATAAAGCTAAAGTCCTGCGCCGCGGCAACAATTGGCGTTCGGCCAATTTCACCTTCAGCGACAAGCATCGCTTCTTGCTCGCCGGTTTTCTTTTGCGCGCCTTTCATCCGGTCCGGATATTTTTTCTGATCGCGGAAGTTTAATGGGTCAGATGTCGGTGCAGGAACGTCTACTTCAACGAAAATTCCACCGTCAAACAATGCAGTGAAACGGTCGCGTGGCGTAATCGCCATGTGATGGCCGCAAGACGTGCAAACATTCAGGTTTTCAGCCAATTCGCGGTGAAACAGCATCGTGCCGCACTCGGTACACTTGGTCCAAAGGTTTTCGGGTACTTCGCGACGTGAGAAGATAGAATTGACGCGCGGACGGATGTAGTTGGAAATCCAGTTCATGGGACCCTCTTTTGGTGTTGGAAATGAGATAAGCTGACGTGGCGCGAATTGCAATCAACGCCGTATCGCCAGACGGGCACAAAGCCAGACTGTGATAAGCATCAGCGCCTCAAACGGTATCCAAGGTTCCCAAGCAAGGCCGTACATTGGCCAAACGAACAATGCGGCACCATAAAGCCAAGTATCCGCAGCGAGAATAACCATTGCACCGACATTGTTGATGAAGTGAATAGCAAAGGCGGGCCCAAGTGTGCCAGAACGTGCGGTCAGATCAGCACAGACGAGACCAAGGCAGGTCGCCCAAACGACGTAGGCCCAAGCTGAATAGGGGACGGTTAACGGGTCGTAGTGGATCAGTCCGAACAAGAAAGATGGAATGCCCATCCAGATGATCGGGTGGCGTGATAGTGCCGCAAAATGGCTTTGCAGGTAGCCCCGAAACACCAATTCTTCTGCGCTGATTTGCACAAAGATCAGCGGAAGGATCGCAGGAAGAAGCAAAAGCCAGCGCACAAAGTCAAATTGTTGTTCCGCTTCGGGTTCAAACAAACTCGGCAAGATGAGAAGTGCATAAATTGGCAACAAATAGAGACTAACACGCCAAAATTCAGCCCAAGCGGTGGCGAGAGGCCCGATGAGTTGTCGTAAAGCGATGCCATGAATGGCACGTGATGCTGTCAACAATAGACCCGTGTAAATTGCGAAAGTCGCTAAGGTCCAACGCACCGCCGCTGGAGTGCTGGCATAGGTAAATTCGTCAATTACGGCTGGATTAGAGACTATATTTGGAGATTGAGCCCACATTGCATAGATCGAAAAGAAAACAATTTGGAACCCGTACCAAAGGATGGCCATGACAATCCCGAGATAAACCCAGTTTGCCGTACCTGTGAATGCTGCAGCGCGCATTTGCATGGGGGCATAACGGTCAGGCAATCGTATTACCCGCCTGGGTAAGGACCGTGCGAACTCGGCTTAACTCAGTTGTGCGCACCAACAGGTAGTCTCGCAAATGGGTCGAGATCACGAACACGCCAAGCCCTGCCGATGAGATCGGCGTTACCGCAGACATGACGACGCCCGGTTCATCAAGTGCTGCGAGCATATCAACCCTCAATGCGCTCCAGCCGGTGTCAGCTTCGGTTGGTGTTCCAGACGACAGGCACACGATAGACAGCTCGTCATCTGCACGTGTGATGCTCACTAATCCGGTTTGATCGATCCAAGCGGGAATAGGTGCATCGGCGGGTAGTCTGGTGATGGCATAATCGCCAGAAAGGAGGGTGAAAGTGAGTTTCATAGCGTCAGAGTGCCGCGTGCGCATCCGCATGCCAAGTCTATTGAACCTTGAAGACCCCGCGTTGGCGAATTAGACCGTTTCCGAACAGATTTTCCGAAGGATAATGCGATGACTGCGAACCGCACTGATAAGACAAACCTGCCAAGCCGCCACGTAACCGAAGGGCCTGCGCGCGCGCCGCACCGGTCTTACTTCTACGCGATGGACCTGACAGAAGAGCAGATCAATCAGCCCTTCGTCGGCGTGGCCACATGTTGGAACGAAGCCGCACCGTGTAACATTGCCCTAAATTGGCAGGCACAGTCCGTGAAACGTGGTGTGAAAGAAGCGCAAGGTACGCCACGCGAATTCACGACGATCACCGTTACCGACGGTATCGCGATGGGCCATGAGGGTATGCGCAGCTCACTCGCATCGCGTGACGCGATTGCGGATACGGTTGAACTCACAATGCGCGGCCACTGCTATGATGCGATCGTCGGTCTTGCTGGCTGCGACAAATCCTTGCCCGGTATGATGATGGCGATGGTGCGTTTGAACACGCCATCTGTGTTCATGTACGGCGGGTCGATCCTTCCGGGTTCACATGAGGGCAAAGACATCACCGTTCAGGATATGTTTGAGGCCGTGGGTAAATACCAAGCGGGCCAAATGTCTGATGCAGAACTCGCCGTGCTTGAGCGCGTTGCATGCCCATCCGCGGGTGCCTGCGGCGGTCAGTTCACGGCCAATACAATGGCCTGCGTTTCCGAAGCAATTGGGCTTGCGCTGTTGAACTCCTCAGGCATGCCAGCACCATATGAAGACCGCGCCAAGTACGGCGAAGCCTCTGGTGAGGCGGTCATGAACCTGATCTCCAAGAACATCCGCGCCCGTGATGTTGTCACGCGCAAGTCGCTTGAAAACGCTGCGCGCGTTGTTGCTTGTACGGGTGGTTCGACTAATGCTGGCCTGCACCTTCCGGCGATTGCCCACGAAGCTGGCATCGATTTCAACCTTTTTGATGTCTGCGACATCTTCAAAGACACACCTTACTTCGTCGACCTTAAGCCTGGTGGCCAATACGTCGCCAAAGACCTGTTCGAGGTTGGTGGCGTTCCTGTCGTTATGAAAGAATTGCAAAAGGCTGGTCTGTGGCACGACGATTGCATGACTGCGAGCGGCAAGGTCATTGGCGAAGAGCTCGACATGATCAAAGGCGAGGCTGACGGCAAGGTAATCTATCCAGTAAAGAACCCGATCACCGAAACCGGTGGCGTTGTTGGCCTTAAGGGTAACCTCGCGCCTGAAGGTGCGATTGTGAAGGTTGCCGGTATGTCTGAGGACGAGCAGTCCTTCACCGGCCCTGCACGCGTATTCGAATGTGAAGAAGACACGTTCGCAGCGGTTAAGGCCCGCGCCTATGAAGAAGGCGAAGTACTGGTTATCCGTAACGAGGGCCCATCCGGTGGTCCGGGAATGCGTGAAATGCTGGCAACAACTGCTGCACTGTCCGGTCAGGGCATGGGCAAGAAGGTGGCACTTATCACGGATGGCCGTTTCTCTGGCGCGACCCGTGGGTTCTGCGTCGGTCACGTTGGCCCAGAAGCCGCGCACGGCGGGCCGATTGGTCTGCTGAAAGACGGCGACATGATCACAATCAACGCAGTCACTGGAGAGCTGTCCGTTGACCTAAGCGATGATGAGCTTGCGAAGCGCAAATCTGAATGGGCTGGCCCGAGAGAGACAATCTATGCGTCAGGCGCTCTGTGGAAGTACGCCCAACTTGTTGGTGGCGCGCTAAACGGTGCGGTGACCCATCCGGGCGCGAAAGAAGAACGCCACATTTACATGGATCTGTAAGGATCATGTCTGTGCGTTTGTGTGTTTTTGGATTGCTTTTGATTGGCCTCGCAGGTTGCGAAAACATCGAAGGTGTGGCGGGTAACGTCGCTGATCAATTGGCCAGCGTCGGTGCTGCACCTGACGCCACGAATGAAGGTATTCGCACGTTATCGCTTTTGGGTGGTGATGTGCGTGCCCGCGGCCCAGAGGCGTACTGCGTCGATCAAGGCGCAAGCAACGCGCGGCGTGGCTTTGCCGTGCTTGCTGGTTGTGCCCTATTGTCCGATGACGTAGCGTTAATGCCATCACTCGACGGCTTGATTACGATTCAATTTGGCGATGAAGACACGGCGAGCGTTGCAGGCAACGAAACTGCATTTGCGCAGTTCCTTGAAACAGAAAACGGTCGTGCTTTGTTGGCAGGCAGTGGCGATCTTGCGAATGTCGCTGAAGTGAGCACAACGACCAGCGAAACGGGTGTTCTGGCGCGGTTCGAAGATACCTCAGGCCCAGTGTTTGCAGGGACAAGCGGCCCGCAATGGCGTGGCTTCCAAGACATCAACGGGCGCCTTGCGACGATCTCAGTGCTAAGTTTTGATCGCAATGCACTAAGCCGTGGTGAGGGTGAACGTTTGTTGACCGTCGCAATGGATGAACTGGGCGAAGTTAACGCACAGGTTGTAGTCGCCGAGGCCGAGGACGAAGAAAACCGCTGATATTGCGAAGAAAATCCCGCAAATTGTTTCCTTTTGCGCAACAATTTGTCAGGTATGGTCTGGAGAAAAGGATTCTATCGGACCGCAATGGGACAGCAACGCACATCACTCTTCGAAAAGCTGCTTTCGCGGCGCGCGCGCGCGTTTTGGTCTCGTGCTGCGAACGCAGCCGGAACGACGGACCTGTCCTCGCTGCGTAACCAACGCAACGAAGCCCGCATTTTACGCCAGAAACTGGATGAGTTGACCTACACCGCCGACAGCCGTTTGGCGTTGCCACGTATTGGGTCTTCCTCGTTTCCCAAACCAGCAGGAACCGACTGGTCATGGCGCCCGCAACTGTGGCGCGGCGCACTACCGGTTAAAGGCATGTCCTCGGTCGACAGCAAAACAATGCTGGGTGACGAGGTGACGATTTTTCACGATTGCCAGATTTCCGAGCTGACCCTGCGCCAGCTGCGCAATACGCGCGAAGCAGATTTGGCACCGTTTGGATTGCGCATGGACGTGTTCCGTTTTGATGGTTCTTTCCTGAGTCTCGTGTTGAATTTACCGCAGACCTCCTGCGAAGGTTTGTTGCGCAGGCATCTTCTTCGGATGGAAGCGATTGTCGAGGTTGAAAAGCCGCTAGAAATTTTCGCGCGTCTTAACGTGCGTCACGGGCCAAATACCGAACAGATCGTACGCGAACTGCCGATGAACGGTGACAATGTGATGGTCGAATTCGACCTGGCTTATACAAAATTGAACGAAAAACGCGTTGAGGCGATGTGGATTGATCTGATCTTTGAAGGACCAGAGATGAACCAAGTCACGATCCGCGATGTGACATTCTCGCGCCATCCTCGCGCGGAGCTTTAAGGGGGCGTTATGTCTGAGAATATTGTGCTGACAAAACTGCGCCTCGTTGAAGGGGTTTGGCACGGATCGCTGAAACATCATGGTCGCGAAGCGGATTGGAAGCCAAACATCGAGGTGACGCATCTGGATTTTCCGGTTGATGGGGTCGTGGTTGAGGAAGACCGTGTTGAAGAAGCATGGCGTGTAAGCGTGCCGATCCCAACGGATCGTATCGCTGACGGTGTGCAAACATTTGTTATACGTGACCGCGGCGAAGACCTGCTTTTGGGAAGTTTTTCTATTGTCGCGGGTGATGCGCTTGCAGAAGATATTCGCGCGGAAATGTCATTGCTGCGCGCCGAGTTGGATATGCTGAAGAAGGCATTCCGCCGTCATTGCGTTGAAACTGCGAACCACTAGGTCAGTTACCTGCGGTGGGCGGGCAGGGGGCTAGCCCCCATCGCTTCGCGATTCCCCCAGGATACTTAAGAAACAAAAGCAGGGGTGACGCGGCGTTTGAGGTGACGTGCGCGTTAACCTTCGTCAGGGTGAAGCGGATTTCTAGGAGAACTTATCATGTCGACCTATCCGAACCTTTTGGCACCTCTTGATTTGGGCTTCACGACGCTGAAGAACCGCGTGTTGATGGGGTCCATGCATACTGGGCTTGAGGAAACACGCGACTGGAACCGTGTGGCGGAGTTTTACGCTGAACGCGCGCGCGGGGGAGTTGCCCTCATGGTGACGGGTGGCATGGCTCCAAACTCGGAGGGTGGTGTTTTCCCCGGAGCGGCTGGATTGTTCTCGGATCAAGACATTGCCAACCATAAAGTCGTAACCGATCGCGTTCACGACGCGGGCGGCAAGATTGCAATGCAGATTTTGCACGCCGGACGGTACGCCTATTCTAAAGATTGCGTTGCGCCGAGTGCTGTGAAGTCCCCGATTTCACCATTTCCACCGAAAGAGCTGGATGAAGACGGTATCGAGCAGCAAATCAGCGACATGGTGACGGCGGCAACCCGTGCCAAGGAAGCTGGGTATGACGGCGTCGAGGTGATGGGTTCTGAGGGGTATTTTCTAAACCAGTTTTTGGTAACTCATACCAACAAACGGACCGACCGTTGGGGCGGCAGTTATGAAAACCGCATGCGGCTGCCTGTTGAGGTGGTGCGACGTGTGCGTGAAGCCGTCGGACCTGAATTCATCGTGATTTACCGTCTCAGCATGATTGACCTAATTCCCAATGGATCAACTTGGGATGAAGTCGTGACGTTAGCAAAGGCCATAGAAACGGCCGGCGCGAACATCTTGAACACTGGTATCGGTTGGCACGAAGCGCGTATTCCAACCATTGCGACCTCTGTGCCGCGTCGGGCGTTTACTTGGGTGACTAAGAAACTGATGGGTGAGGTGAACATCCCGATCATCACATCTAACCGGATCAACACGCCGCAAGTGGGCGAGGATGTGCTGGCGGATGGTTGCGCCGATATGGTGAGCATGGCGCGTCCATTCTTGGCTGACCCGCATTTCGTCAACAAGGCTGCGGCTGACGACGCCGCACAGATTGTGCCGTGTATTGCCTGCAACCAAGCCTGTCTTGATCATACGTTTTCGATGAAGATCGCATCATGTTTGGTGAACCCTAAAGCCGCCCATGAGACGGAGCTGGTTTTGTCGCCGTCTACCACGACACTGGGTATTGTCGGTGCTGGACCAGCGGGCCTCGCATCTGCTTTGGCTGCCGCTGAACGTGGAATGGATGTTACGGTCTTTGATCGTGCGGATGAGATAGGCGGACAGTTGAACATGGCCAAACAGGTTCCGGGAAAAGAAGAATTCTGGGGGCTGGTTGATTATTATCGCGCTGCAGTTGCGCGGGCTGGGATCACGCTGAAACTTGGCGCTGAAGCAACGGCTGATGATCTAAAAGGTTTTGACGAAGTTATCATCGCCACGGGTGTCGCGCCGCGTGATCCGCAGATCGAAGGGCAGGACGGTGCCAACGTATTGTCATATATCGATGTGCTGCGAGGCAAGGCCGAGGTCGGCAAACGCGTGGCCATAATTGGTGCTGGCGGTATCGGCTTCGATGTTGCCGAGTTTCTGGTCACAGATGACAGCCCGACGGAGAACCTCGAAGAATGGCTAGAAGAGTGGGGCGTTGGCGATCCGTCTGAAACACGGGGCGGCGTGCGCAGTGAAGGACCACAGCCAGAAGCGCCGGTGCGTGAAGTCACATTGTTGCAACGCAAGGCGACCAAGCTCGGCAAGGGGTTGGGCAAGACAACAGGTTGGATCCATCGCGCGACCCTTAAGATGAAAGGCGTGAAAATGGTCGGCGGCGTTAACTACGAACGCATTGACGCAAGCGGCCTACATGTAAGCTTTGGTGAAGCGCGTGAGCGGCCTACGCTGATTGAAGTCGATACGATTGTGATGTGCGCTGGGCAGGTGCCGGAGCGCAGTCTTGCGGATACTTTGGAGGCTAACGGCGTTACTTGCCATGTCATCGGCGGGGCGGATGTGGCGGCGGAACTGGACGCCAAGCGGGCGATTGATCAGGGCACGCGGCTGATAGCGGGGCTCTGAATGCAACTTGTGTCGGTTAACATTGCCACGCCGGAGCCCATCGTCGCCAAGTCCGGCCAGAGCGGGATTTTCAAACGGCCTGTGGCACAGGCGGATGTCGGACCACTTGGCCTTGAAGGCGACGCGATTGTGGATGTCAAACACCATGGCGGGCCGGATCAGGCTGTCTATGCCTATACGCGCGCAGACTACGATTGGTGGGAGGCCGTGCTGGGTCGTGAGATTCCGGCAGGGACGTTTGGTGAAAACCTGACGCTGGATCGCTGGCCCGCTGAAGTGATTTGCGTCGGAGATCGCTTGCGGATTGGCGATGTCGTGTTGGAAGTGACCTCGCCGCGTATACCTTGCGTAACGATTGAGGCGCGTATGGGGATCAAAGGGTTTGCGAAACAGTTCTTGGAGGCCAGACGTCCGGGACCATATCTGCGCGTGGTTCACGGCGGGACCATCAAAACGGGGCAAACAATAGACGTTGAGCCGTTCAAAGGCGCGCGCAAACGGCTGGCGGATTGGCCGGGATTGTTTGGGCCACGATTAAGCAACAAAGCAGAGGTCGAGAGCTGGCTGAGCGCTCCGGTGCATCACAAGATGCGTGCCGATCTGGAAGCTTCTTTAGGGCAAACCCCTTAAAACGCAGGGCGCGCGCGCCAAAAGCGCCTCACAAAAACGCAGCGTTTCCCTGTTTCCTGCCTCGCAACAGTCCTGCCATTACCCTGCAATTGTCAGGCCCGCGCCCCAGTGCTGCCCCTTTTCGCCGCGATACAAATCCTCGAACAAGAGACGCTATCTAAGGATCGAGTATGGATCGCCTTACTGAAATGGAAGCCTTTGCCACTGTTGTGGATCAAGGTGGATTTACCGACGCAGCCAAGAAGATGGGGATTTCAAAATCCGCTGTCTCCAAGCATGTTTCTTCGCTTGAGGCGCGCCTAGGTGCACGTCTTTTGAACCGCACGACACGCCGTGTTAGCCCAACTGAAATTGGCCTTGCCTATTATGACCGCGCTCGCCGTGTTCTGAATGATGCTGGCGAAGCTGATGCGCTTGTGACGTCAATGCAATCTGCGCCATCAGGGCTGCTGCGTATCTCTGTGGCAACGGACTTCGGTGTGAACCACCTTTCCCCAGTTCTTGGCGATTTCCTTAGCGAGTTCTCTGACATCACGGTCAACATGGTTCTGAACAATCGCTACGTTGAACTGATTTCTGAAGGCTTCGATATGGCGATCCGCATCGGTGAGCTGGAAGACAGCACATTGCGTGCCCGTAAGTTGACTGAAACGTCGCGCCGTATGGTTGCCGCACCAGGTTACTTTGAACAGTACGGTCGCCCTGAAAAGATCGACGATCTGAACGAGCACAAGCTGCTTCACTATTCCAACCAAGCGAACTCCGCTGTTTGGAAACTGACAGCGCCATCCGGTGAAAAGCGCCAAGTGCGCACCGCGGGTTGGTTGACGGTTAACGACGGCCAGTCCCTGCTGAACGCAGCGATCTCCGGTCTTGGCATCGCTTACCTTCCGTCCTTCCTCTATGCGGATGCGCTGGAAAAAGGTCTGGTTGAAGAAGCGATCCCTGATCTTCCGGTCGAAACCCAAGGCATCTACGCGGTCTACCCTCCGGGCCGCTTTACCCAGCCAAAAGTTCGCGCATTCATTGATTTTCTTGTGAATTCATTTGCCGAAAAGGGTCCAGACGTCTGGTAACCCCACCAAGTTTCCCAAAGGGTGCAACACCCTCACTCAACGCAGCGTCCTTCGGGATCGTTGCGTTTTTTTGTTCCGATAGCTGCGCTACTCAGTCGACGTAACAATTACTTCAACGCGCCGATTTGCCTCACGGCCTTCCTCGGTCAGGTTCGTCGCGACTGGTGAAAGATACCCCATGCCTTCTGCTTCAAGTTGGCGACGCGGAATATCGTAGCTCGTGACAAGTCTCTCCAAAACGGACCCAGCACGACGCTTAGAAAGCGCAATATTACCATCAAGCGAACCCACAGAATCCGTGTGACCAACCAGCGCCACGGTGCGTTCTGGGTTCGCAACAAGGTATTCAGCAAGGTCATCTAGCGTCGCGAAAGTGGCATCGCCAAGTTGCGCCGAACCCGTTTGAAACGCGAGGTCAGAAAGCACGAAATACCCGACCGCCTCGAGCGTTTGCGCAAGATCCCCTGTGATCGTCGGGGTCGAAATTGCGCGTGCTGCCGGCGCGTCCGCACTGGCAACAGGTCCAGAAACCGCAGCACCGACACGTATAACCTGAACGAAGCCGGCGCTTGAGGACCGACTTGCAAGAATGCTTAGCAATTCGGTGTTTCCATCAACCACTCGTTGGGTTGCAACGAAACGATAGTCGCCAAGGTCTACATGCATCGCGGGGGCAGGCAGCACGGGTGTCGCGAACCGAAAATCAAAGCCACCGCACGCGTCATCAGTACAGGTGAACAGTTCCTCAAAACCCGCTTCTGAGAGCTGGTCCATCAACGGCTGCAACAACTGCAAAGTCGTCAGCCCGGGCGCTTCAATCCGCCAAGCCTGTTTGCGCACTTCCCCAGTTCCCGTCAAAATGGGCAGCCCTTCCGGAGTCCAAGGGCCGGTTGGCATCGCATAGCTGTCCAGACCAGCAAGGTCCTCACGCTCAAGCGTTGCGTTGCTTGGCATGTCCAGCGTCACAGCAGCAGCCTGATCGGCGGAAACCGTAGCGGCAATAAGGAGGGCGAAAAATCGGGTCATCGGTTTTGTGAATGGTACTCATCGTTAGGGCGCATGTCCGTGGCAGATGCCATGCGGTTTGTCATATTGAAGAACCCAGTTACAGACGCGATGTCCCAGATATCGTGGTCGCTGAACCCAGCGTCACGCAAGGACTGACGGTCTTCTTCGCTTGTTTCTGCACTGGCCTTCGTCACCTTTTCCGCGAAGGACAGCATCGCAGTCTGGCGCGCATCAAGGTCTGCTACCCGCCAGTTCATCACCAACATTTCCCCAAGCTTCGGGTCGCCGGACAATGCACGTACTGCTTGGCCGTGCGCGGTCAGGCAGTAAAAACATTTGTTGATGGATGACACGACCACCGCGATCATCTCGCGTTCAAGTTTTGACAGGCCAGAATCCGCGAGCATTAGATCGTTGTACATCGCAGAAAACGCATCGAGCTTGGCAGGGTCAAACGCATAGGCCCGCAGCACATTTGGCACGAACCCGAGTTTGTCGTCACAAACGCTAAAGTACTTTTCGATGTGCTCGGGCTGCGGCTCAGCTTGCGGTAGGTTAAGGGCAGTTGGTAATTCTTGTGTCATCTAGGCCTCCGGCTTGATGCGGTAATGGTATCCTCCCACGGGTGTCATCCCGATGGAAGTGTAGAGCGCATTTGCCCCAACATTGGCACGCGTCACCAGTAGCGCAACAGTGTCTGCGCCCTGCTCTTTGGTCCAGAACGACATAGCGGTGAGCATATGACGCCCCAAACCCTGTCGGCGAAACGCAGCAGCCGTTTCGATGGCGTGGAACATCGCGGTTCCATTGTGGATCGCAGCAAATGCAGCGCCTGCAGGTGTATCGTTCAGTCGACCAAGGACGGTGGTTTTTGGGCCGCTTACACGGTCCATTATCGCAAGGCGCGCGGCATCAATACCACCTTCCACCCAAATCTCCGTTTGAGCAGCCAGCGGGGGCCATACTTCAAAGCAGGTCACGGCGGGTGGGCGCTGTGACGCGAGTAATTCTGTTGGGGCGGTGTAATAGTTCACCGGATCTTTGATGATGTAGCCATCGCGTTCTAGCACCGCATCGAGTTTGTCTTCGCCTGTACGAACCATAAACAACGGGGTTTGCCCCATTTCACGCATAGCTTCTTCAGCATGGGCGTAGCCGTCAAGCTTGGCATTGTCGCGCGCTGTCGCGGCACTAACACGGCTTCCTCCGCCAGCGCCCGCGCGAATTGTCCAACCCTCAACCTCGCGCAACGACTTAGCGGGCCAAGTTGCGTCAATCAGAGAGGTGAGCGTTTGCGGTGTCATACGGGGAATGCCGCTTTCAGCTTCGACATTGCGGACGCAATTATCGCTGGGTCTTGTCCACGGATCACAATGTTTGCGCCGTACTTTCCGTCTTTTTGGAAGGGATATGAACCGATAGATAGGTCCGAAAACTCATCTGCCAATTTGCCCAACGGTCCCGCGATATCCCCTTCGCCGCGATCAATACGCAAGGTCTCAGAGATCAGTGGTGCGCCGCCTGTAAGTGTCGGAAGGACGGTGGCGACCATCGCCTGAAACACAGACGGCACGCCAGCCATCACATGAACGTTTCGTACCGTGAACCCCGGTGCAATGCTCACGGGATTGTCGATCAGTGTTGCACTGTCTGGAATGCGCGCCATACGCAAACGCGCATCGTTCATCTCATGTCCGTTTTTGTCGTAATGTGCCTGCAGTAGCGCCCGCGCGTCGTCGCGCACATCGATATGATCATCAAACGCCGCTGCGATGCAATCCGCTGTAATGTCATCATGGGTCGGTCCAATACCGCCGGATGTGAACACAGTATCAAATGCGGCGCTAAGCGATTTCACGGCGGCAATAATCGCTGGCGCATCGTCACTCACAAAACGGACCTCAACGAGGTCAATTCCCGCTTCTGTAAGCTGTCCCGCAAGATGATACATATTCGCATCGCGCGTGCGTCCTGAGAGGATTTCGTCGCCGATAACGAGCATCGCGGCAGTTGGATTGGGCATACGGGTTCTCCTGCTTTCTTGAATGGTATAAATGCGCCCCATGCGCTTTGCCACTCCCCTTGTTTCCGCCCGTCTAATCCGTCGCTACATGCGTTTCCTGTCTGATATGGAACTAGAAGACGGCAGCGTTGTGAAGGCCCACTGCCCCAACCCCGGTTCAATGATGGGATTGAAGGACGAAGGCATACGCGTCTGGATTGAGGGCAACGATGATCCCAAGAAAAAACTCGACTGGGGCTGGCGCTTGATTGAGCTAGATGATGCATTTGTTGGGATCGACACGGGGGCCGCAAATGGCATCGTCGCGGAAGCATTGTCGAACGGCATCGCGGACCTTGGCGAGTACGAAACGATCCGCCCAGAAGTAAAATACCGCGAGAAAAGCCGAGTGGATTTCTTGCTAAGCGCAGAGGGGCGGCGCGATTGCTACCTTGAGGTCAAGTCAGTGACCTTATCACGCGAAACAGGGCTGGCTGAATTTCCTGACAGCGTAACTGCACGCGGGGCCAAGCATCTTGGGGATCTGGCTGCGATGGTCGAACAAGGGCACCGCGCGGTGCTGCTGTTCTTGGTCCAACGCACGGATTGCACGCATGTGACGCTTGCCGCCGATCTGGACCCAACCTACGCCGCCGCGTTCAAATCCGCATTGGCTGCGGGGGTAGAGGTGATGTGTTTTGACTGCACTATATCTCCAGAAGGAATATCACTGGCGAACCGTTTGCCATTTGGCTGAACAGGCCTTCGACGATCGTTTTTTGACCAAGATGAAGCAAGGGGTTTAGAAACGTGGATGTTTGTCCTATTTGGAACATAAGCAAGAAGGATAATCGGTTTGAATAGTTCAAAAGCACGGCTGACCAAAGATGGTATTCGTCTCTATGACGTTGCTGAATTTGATGGAATGCGAAACGCAGGCCGTTTGGCCGCCGAAATTCTGGATCGCATCGCTGAACACGTGACACCGGGTCAGTCCACCGGTGAACTTGATCGCTTGATCACGCAATGGGTCGACGAGGCCGGCGCGACGTCCGCAACGATCGGCTATAAAGGGTACCAACACGCGAGCTGTATCAGCGTGAACCACGTCGTTTGCCACGGCATCCCGGGTGAAAAGGCGCTGAAGTCCGGCGATATCATCAACATCGATGTTACCGTAATTGTGGACGGTTGGTTCGGCGATACGAGCCGGATGTACGTTGCAGGTGGCAAACCGAGCGTTAAGGCGAAGCGGCTAATCGACGTGACCCATGATGCGCTAATGCGGTCTATCGAGGTGGCGAAACCGGGCAATACATTCGGCGACATCGGCCACGCGATCCAAACCTATGTTGAAGCACAGCGTATGTCTGTCGTACGCGATTTTTGTGGCCACGGCCTTGGGCTTGTTTTCCACGCACCACCCAATGTGCTTCATTACGGGCGTGCGGGAACTGGGCCAATGCTGGAAGAAGGCATGATCTTTACGATCGAACCGATGGTGAACCTTGGGCGCCCCGAGACAAAAATCTTGGCGGATGATTGGACAGCGGTCACACGCGACAAATCCCTGTCTGCGCAGTTTGAACATTCCATCGGCATCACGGCGACAGGCGCGGAAATCTTTACGCTTTCACCTGCGCATAAGTTCCACCCAACGTTCTAGCCAAGAATGAGGCGCTGGGCCGCCGCCATTGAATTGACGACGGTCGCGCCCACTTCGGCTAGATGCGCGTCTTGGCCTTCCGTGGCGAACCCGATGGTGTTTACTCCCGCGTTTATCCCCGCTTGGCACCCCGGAACTGAGTCATCAATCATGTACGATTTCTCAGGGTCCGCGCCCGTTTGTGCAATTGCATGCAGGATCATCGCGGGGTCGGGTTTCGCGGCATAGGTCTCGCGGCTAAGGATACACCCGTTTAGTCTGTCCCAAAGACCAGACGGCCCAAGGGACAGCCCCATGCGCTTCATCGTGCCATTTGAGGCTACATAAATCGGGACGCTTGCACCCTCGAGCGCCGTGATCAAATCCAGCACGCCTTCAAACACAGCGACTCCCTGCGCAATGCGGGCGTGAATTAGGGTGTTCATGTCTTCAACCCAACCCGCAGGCAGTTTCGCGCCGCGACGCATCGCTTCGTCGCGCATGATCGGCGTGGTGCCACCTGTGAATTCACTTGCCAGCTGGTGCGGAGTTACTGGTAGGCCATGCGCGGTTATGCTTTTGGCGAACACCTCAAACATCGGGCCTTCGGTGTCCACAAGAACACCGTCGCAATCAAAAACAACGAGATCGGGGATCATGGTGCCCTCAACAATGTAATGTGCGTGTCACCGTAGCGGCGCAGATCGACCTGCGCGAAACCTGCAACAGGTTGCGGTGCGCTGTCTTCCATCACAATCAGCGCGTCTGGGGCCAGCCAACCTTGCGCTTTTGCCAGTTTAACTGCCGGACCGCCAAGATATTTGCCATACGGCGGGTCGAGAAAAACGAGATCGCAGGGCGCAGATGTAGCGGGCAATTTATCAGCGGCACAGCTAAGCACTGTCGCATCCGCGACGCGTTTCGCCTTGCTAAGGTTCTCACGGATAAGCCCCTGCGCCACGCGACCGTTGTCCACAAAAGTCGCATGCGTTGCACCGCGCGATAGGGCCTCAAGGCCAAGCGCGCCGGTGCCCGCAAACAGGTCCAACACGCGTGCGCCATGCGGTAGGCCATGGCCCATAAGCACGTTGAAAAGGCTCTCACGGACGCGGTCGGGTGTCGGGCGCAAATGCGCGCCTTCGTCGCCTTTGCCGACGCTCGCAAGTGTCAGGCCACGATGCTGGCCGCCAATGATTCTCATGACTTCAGAAGGGCTTTCATGTCGGTTTCAGGGTCTGCGATTACGCTCGGTGCTGGGGATTTCCCTGCTTCAATCAGACGCTTTCCAACCATGTAGTTTCGCGGGTCATTCATCGCATCCACGGCGATCAGCGTATCGTCACGGTAGTACCAATGCGAACGTGCATCGCCCGTCTCGCGGGTCACGACATCCGTGTATCCAAGGTTAAGCCCTGCGATTTGCAGTTTGGTGTCGTATTGGTCAGACCAGAACCAAGGTTTTGGGGTATACGTCTTTTCCGCACCAAGCATGTTCTGTGCCACGATTTCCGCTTGATCAATCGCATTGCCAACGCTCTCGAGGCGGATCTGTGAACCATTCCACTCCAACGTGGCACAGTCCCCTGCGGCCCAAATGTGCGGGTCAGATGTGCGCCCAAAGGCGTCTGTGACAATGCCGTTGTCACAGGTAACGCCTGCATTTTGAGCCAGCACTGTCGCTGGGTAAATACCCACACCAACAATCGCAAAATCAACCTCAATCTCGCTTCCATCGGACAATACCGCGCCAGTGACGCGATCCTCCCCCACAAGCCGCTCTAGGCCGACGCCTTCGCGAATGTCTACGCTATGTCCGCTGTGAAGTGTGCGAAAGAAATCGGATGTTTCGGGCGCGGCGACACGTTGCAAAATGCGGCCCGCCATTTCGACAAGGATCACCTGCAGGCCCATCTTGGCGGCAACCGCAGCGGCCTCAAGGCCGATATACCCACCACCGATGACCAGAAGACGGCGTCCAGCGGCAAATTCGGGCTTCAATGCATCTGCATCAGCAAGGTCGCGCACTGTGAAGACACCCTCCAGTTCGCCACCAATCGCGGCGGGCAATGTGCGCGGGTGTGAGCCTGTGGTAAACGCGAGGTGGTCGTATGACAGTACTTCGTCCCCCTCAAGCGTCACGGTTTTTGAAGCCGGATCAACCGAAACTGCACGCGTCCCCGTGCGCAGATTGATGTCATTGCCTTCGTACCATTCACGCGGACGTAAAAAGAGGCGTTCGCGCTCCATTTCACCCAGCAAGTAGGCTTTCGACAATGCGGGCCTTTGGTATGGCGGACCCGTTTCGGCACCCAGCAAAGTGATCTCGCCTTCAAAACCTTCGCTGCGTAGTTTTCCAACCAGAGAAGCCCCTGCTTGGCCTGCGCCGATCACAACAATATTGCTCATTGGACGTTTCCTGTCTGGTTGCTGCCAAAACGGACCCTATATTGCTGCTCAGGATGAACGCAATTGCCGAAAGGGGCACTTAATGACGATTTCAGTAGGCGACAAACTTCCAGACGTGATGCTTGTGAAGATGGGTGAAGACGGTCCTGAAGGGATTTCCGTTTCAACACTGACCGAAGGGCGCACTGTCGTCATCTTCGCAGTACCTGGTGCCTTCACGCCAACGTGTCACTCTGCACACGTGCCGAGCTTCATTCGCACCAAGGATGAATTTCTTGAAAGCGGTGTGGATGAGATCATCTGTCTGTCCGTCAATGACCCGTTCGTTATGGGAAACTGGGGTGAAGTGACCGGCGCGACTGAGGCAGAAATCGCGATGATCGGCGACCCGAGTGCGGAATTCACCAAAGCGATCGGCATGGACTTCTCAGCACCACCCGCAGGCCTCGTTGATCGTTCAAAGCGTTACGCGATGGTTGTGATGGACGGTGAAGTGAAAATTCTTCACGAGGAGAAAAGCCCCGGCGAATGCGAGATTTCCGCCGGCGAAGCACTGCTCGACGCATTAGAATAAAACAAATCCGCCACGGGCCATTCTGGTTCGTGGCGGGCTACTTGGCCAGCGCATCCATGCGTTTTGCTAGCTTCAGGTCCAGATCCGTTAAACCACCTGTGTCATGGGTGATGAGCGTAACATTGACGGTTTTGTAGACATTCGACCATTCAGGATGATGGTTCAGTTTTTCGGCAACGATAGCAACCGAGGTCATCCAGCCGAACGCTTCAACAAAATTGCGAAACGTGAACGTCTTTTGGGCGGAGGTTTCACCAACGTTCCAGCCCGCCGCAACCAAAGCGTTGCGCCCAGCATTGTCTAAGGCATCACTCATTCTTGCTCCTCGACCTTCACGGCTTTGAACGGACCATAAGACGTAAGAATTTCAATTTCCTCATCCACAGCCGCGCGTTCCCGCTCAAGATACTCTGCAACAGCGCCGCGAAACCCAGCATCATTAAACCAGTGTAACGAATGGGTCGTAGCGGGGAGATAGCCACGCGCCAACTTGTGCTCGCCTTGCGCGCCGGCCTCAACACGTTTCAACCCATGCGCAATCGCGTAATCGATGGCTTGATAATAGCAGATTTCAAAATGCAGGCAGGGGTGATGTTGCGTGCAACCCCAATATCGCCCGTAAAGTGTATCGCGGCCAATCATATTGAACGCGCCCGCGATCGGCACACCATCTTGCATCGCAAAAACCAATAACACGTCATCGCGCATTTGCGCATGGGCGATCTCGAAAAATTCACGCGTAAGGTAGGGCTGCCCCCATTTCCGTGCGCCGGTGTCTTGGTAGAACTCCCACATCGCATCCCAATGGTGCGGTTGAATTTGCGCTCCGGTCAGCTGGACGATCTCGCCGCCGAACGCTTGCGCTGCTTTGCGTTCCTTACGAAGTGTTTTGCGCTTTCGCGATGACAGCACATCCAGAAAGCCGTCCCAATCCGCGTAACCGTCATTCATCCAGTGGTATTGCTGCGATGTTCGCGGCAACAGTCCCATCTCGGCTCCTGCCAACGCTTCAGCCTCAGTACAGAATGTCGTGTGGAAGGATGAAAGATCATTGTCCGACACAATCTGCACAGCGCCTTGAACAAGCGCGGACATGCCCTGAACCTCATGCCCGGCGCGTGTTAGGAACCTTCGACCTGTTGCTGGGGTGAACGGAACCGCAATTTGTAGTTTAGGGTAATACCGCCCACCGGACCTTTCAAACGCTTGCGCGAAGTTGTGGTCAAACATGTACTCGCCCTGCGAGTGGCTTTTGCCATAGAGCGGCGCACAAGCAATGATTTCGCCATTTTGATCCGCCGTCAGATAGTGTGGGCTCCACCCGGTTCCGCCGCCCACGCTACCGCTGTCTTCAAGCGCTTTTAAAAACCGGTAAGTCGTGAACGGGTCAATCGCACGGCCATCGCTGGCCTCAGGGCAAGCACAGGCATCCCACGCGGCAGGATCAACCGTCGCGAGTGACGTGTGGGTCGTGATTTCAATTGTACTGCCGTCCATGCCTAAGAAGTGGCATCTCTGGGCGCAGGGTCAAGCACGGTATCCCTCAAAGGTGATGTTGTCCGCAATTTGGCGGGCGCGTGCTTCAACTTCAGGACTGCGTACTGTCCAACACAAAACCGGAATACCGCGTGCTTTCAATGCTGCCACGGAAGGCGAAGTAAGATCATCCTGCTGGTGGCTGATGAAACAGGCACCTACACGATCAAAATCAGGGATTTCACGTAGGGTGGAACGCACCGTTTCGGGCACGATTGGCCAATCCTTTGCAGGATAGGGGCACGTTGTAATCCCGCGCGGCAAGTCCGGTGCAAAACTCTGACAGGCCGCGACTGAATGCGGATTGAACGACATTAGCGCGACGTCGCCAGCATAGCCCTTAAGTTCCTCGCACACAGCCTCCTCAAGTTCGCCTACGTTGGGGCCTAGCGCGCCGTCTTGGTCCTTGATCTCAATCAGCAACGGTACGCGCTTCGCAACAGCCTTCAGAACTTGTGCCAAAGTCGGGATGCAACCGCCCCCACCGGAAAGACGGATCCCCCCAAGCTCTGCGGCAGTCCGCATTGCCACAGGCCCAGTCTCATGCGTTAGCCGCCCAAGGTCGTAGTCATGAAACACCATCGGCACACCATCTTTTGACGGATGGATGTCGATTTCAATCCCGTAGCCCGCGGCGACAGCGGCCCGAATAGCCGCCATTGAGTTTTCTGCAACCTTGTCATCGTGCAAGGCACGGTGCGCCAAAGGCTGCGCCAAGAAGGAAACAGGCAGCGTCACGCGATTTCAAAGATTGCTTCGATTTCAACGGCCACTCCAAACGGCAGCGATGCGGCTGAAACAGCACTGCGCGAATGGCGGCCCTTGTCGCCTAACGCTTCGACCATGAAGTCCGAACAGCCATTGATCACTTTCGGCTGGTCGCCAAATTCTGGTGTGGAATTCACGAATCCAACCAGCTTCACAACCCGCACAAGTCGTTCAATATCGCCATCACAGCCAGCCTTCAGTTGCGCAAGAAGACTGATCGCACAGGATTTAGCCGCTTCTGCGCCCTCTTCTGCGGTCATTGTCTCGCCGAGCTTTCCAGTGATGAACCCATCCGAATTGGCCGAGATCTGGCCAGATACAAACAATAGGTTTCCGGTCTTAACCCACGGAACATAATTCGCAGCTGGGGCAGGGGCGTCAGGCAGGGTAACGCCAAGTTTTTTTAAACGGGCTTCGATCGACATTGGGGTTCTCCGATTCAGTTTCGCCTGACGCTAGCGACCTCGGATGGTGCGTGCAATGTGCTGCGGTGCCCATGCAGGTGGATTTAAACGGTTACTTTTTGCGCTGCGACCAGCGATCTGTTGCCTATTATACAACTGCTAAGTGGCGTAATTACTTCAAAATCGAATATCATGTTCACGCACTACTGTTTTACGTTCATTAAGGTATTATCTCTCCTTCATTCCAATCGACTGCCGCAGGTTTTCCATTGTTACATTCTGTTCTGACTAATTCGCGCACCGGATGCGCTCTACTCGCGCTCGTAGCGCTGTCGGCCTGCGCTGTTCAGCAGCCAGGGGCAGAGTTCAACGATCCGTTCGAAGAGACAAACCGCAGCGTTCATGCCTTTAACAAAGGCCTTGATCGCGCGATTTTACGTCCTGCCGGACAGGTTGCCGCGGCTTTACCCGTAGAAATCACTGAACCCGTCGCGAACTTTGCGGACAACGTTGGGCTTCCGGGTGCGGTGGCAAATGGTTTGTTGCAGGGCGACATTGGTGGATCCGCAACGAATACCTTCCGCTTCTTGATCAATACAACGGTCGGCATTGGCGGTCTGTTTGATCCTGCAGGTGCCATTGGCTTGGATGAGGAACCGACTGATTTTGGCGAAACCCTTTCCGTTTGGGGCGTTCCAGAAGGCGCCTACGTTGAATTGCCGGTGTTCGGCCCATCTACCCAGCGCGACATGGTTGGAATTATTGTTGATACGATTTTTGACCCCCTCGATCAGGTCGGAACATCACCACAACTTGACTACGGAACAGGCTCTCGTGTTGCGGGCATCGCCATAACACGTGGTACATTTATGGATACCTTCGACAGCGTTTTGTATGAAAGCGCCGACAGCTACGCGCAGGCGCGCCTAGCGTACTTGCAAAACCGCCGGTTCGAATTAGGTGAAGAACCACCTGCCGGCGATGAAATTGACCCATTCTCAGGTGATCTGAGTCTTGAAGGATTTGAGTAATGACGAACCAAACATTTTCCCGTCGTAACATCATGGCGCTTGGTGGCGCTGGCGCATTGGCAACACTGCCATTGCCAAGCTTTGCGCTGACGGGCGGTCAGGCTGAAGGTCTGGTGAATTCTGCTGTGGCTGACATTAACGGCGTTATTCAATCGGGCGCTTCTGTGAACTCCATGATCCGCAGCTTCAAAGGCATCTTTGATCGCTATTCTGATACGTCTTATGTGGCTGCTTACGCGCTTGGGAATGACGGTCGCTCAGCGTCCAACGCGCAGAAAAGTGCATTTGCAGATGCGTTCGGAAACTACCTCGCGGACAAATACGGTCGTCGCTTTAACGAATTCGCAGGTGGGCAAATTCAAGTCCAAGGTTCCCGCACAGTGAACAGCTACATCGAAGTGCGCACCCTTGCCGTGCTGCGCAACCAGTCGCCGTTTCAGGTGGATTTTCACGTATCTGACCGCCCGGGTCGTCCGGTGTTCTTCAACTTGATCATTGAAGGCATCAACATGCTGCTGTCCGAACGTGCAGAAATCGGTGCGATGTTGGACGCACGTGGTGGTAACCTCGATACGCTCATTCGTGATCTAAGCTAGTGGGTCGCCGTTTCGCCTCAGCGCTTGCGCTCATGCTTGTGCCTGCACTGGCTATCGCGACGCCCTATGACGGAACGTACCGCCAGAATGCCAACTCAGAATGTTTGCTTGTCGGGGCCGATGGCGGATCGTTGAAAATCGATGACGGCATATTTTATGGCGTCGAGATGGAATGTCGCATGACGCGCCCTGTGACAGTCGTCAGCATGGATGCGACGCTTTATACCATGCGCTGCTCTGGGAATGATCAAATCTGGTCCGAACGGGCCATGGTCATGAATGACGCCGAAATAGACGGCGGCATCATCATGATCTGGGATGGCTACGCCTTCCGCTATACCCGTTGCGACGAACCAGCCGAGTAATCAGCCTCCGCTGTTTTGCAATTCGCGCAGAAGGTCATTGATAATTGTGTCTGCTTCTTCAGGCGTGAATCCTAACCCGTCACCGCCTTGGCCTGTTTGCGGCTGAGGTTGTGGCGCGACGGCCTGCGTAGGAACTTCCATCGGCAATGGCGTTGGGGTGAGGCCTGACAAAACCCGTGCCATCGTTTCGTGCCAGATTTCTGCGGGCAAGCCAGAGCCAGTCACACCCGTAAGCGGGGTGTTGTTGTCATACCCCATCCAGACACCGGCCACGTAATCACCGCTGAACCCAATGAACCAAGCATCACGCGCGCCTTGCGTCGTGCCCGTCTTGCCAGCAATTTCCCAGCCTTCAACACCAGCTCGTCGGCCAGAACCACCTTCAACAACTTGATACATCATCCACGTCAGCTGTCGTGCGGCGCTTTCTTGAATAACCCGTTCGCGAATACCGCCTGTGGCTGTCAGAAGCGGTTCACTGTCTCCCGCCAGACGCAACTCAACGAGGCCATAAGGTTTCACTGCTGACCCGCCATTCAGAATACCCGCATACGCGCCTGTCATCTCAATCAGCGTGCTTTCAGATGCGCCGAGCGCGAGGGCAGGGCCATTCGCAAGCTCACTCACGATCCCAAAGCTTTCCGCAACAGAGCGCACGTTATCGCGCCCGACAAGCTCAGACAAAGCAACGGCGGGGATGTTGAGGGACTGTTGCAAGGCCTCGACCATCGTCACTTCACCTTCAAAACGTCCGGTATAGTTGCGTGGGCACCACTCCCCGGATCCCGGAGAAGTCCAGCACGTCGCTTCGTCCAGCAATATGTCAAACGGCGACATTCCAAGGTCTAATGCGGTGGCAAACACGAAGGGTTTGAATGCAGAACCAGTCTGGCGCAATGCTTGCGTCGCACGGTTGAACGCACCTGATGCGGTTAAGTCGCGCCCGCCAACCATGGCGCGTACCGCGCCGTCTGCTGACATTACAACAATCGCCGCTTGGGCTTCGGAACCAGCACGTACCTTGTTCTCGAACACCCAGACCAACGCTTCCTCAGCCGCCGTCTGGATACGCGGATCAAGCGTTGTGCGAATAATGACGTCTTCAGTTGTGCCGTCGGTAAAGAAGCTCGGCCCGCTGTCCATCACCCAATCGGCAAAATACCCGCCAGCCCGCGCACGGGCCGCTTGAGACAAAGTCGCAGGGTTGGCTTGCGCGATCGCTTCTTCTTGTGGCGTCAAATAGCCTTCGTCGCGCATAAGACGCAGAACCGTCGCGCCACGATCTTGGGCGCGTTGCAGGTTACGGGTAGGCGCACGTGCAGAAGGCGCTTGCAGCAAACCCGCAAGCATCGCGGATTGCGGCGCATTTACTTCGCGCGCTGACACGCCAAAGTATCGTTGCGACGCGGCCTCAAACCCACGGCTACCTGCACCAAGATAGGCGCGGTTCAGATAGATCGTTAAAATTTCTTCCTTGGTGTATCGCGCTTCCATTGCGAACGCGTAGGTCGCTTCTTGAACTTTGCGCCATAGCGTCGTGCGGCGACAGTCCGCTTCATAGGCGGTTTCATCTTCCCACGTGTTCGGATCAAACGGGCGACCGAAGCACAACAACTTAGCTGTTTGTTGTGTCAGCGAAGAGCCACCCGCACCTGACAGCGGGTTGCCGCCATTGCGGTAGTTGCGCACCATCGCCGCACCAGTCGCATAGAAATCGACACCGAAGTGCCAATAGAACCGTTTGTCCTCGGTGGCGATAACAGCGTTGCGCAGGTTCTCGTTCACATCTTGTGCGCGGATCATCCCGCCAAACTGGTCACCGCGCCAAGCGAACGTTTCGCCGCGCGCATCCAGAAGTGTCACCGAACCTCGCGTCCGCCCATCAACAAGTTCATCAATTGGGGGCAGGGTGGATGCATAATAAAAGACACCGATACCAACCAGCAACCCGACAACCAATGTGCCACGCCATGCGATGCGCCAAAACAGGATCATTAGCCACTTGAAAGGCCAGAGGAGCGTACCGAGCAATCCACGCCGTTTCGGCGCAGCTTTGCGACGGCGGACGGGCTTTGCCGCTTTGCGCTTCTTTGGGGCGGGTCTGCTACGCTTTTCAGCCACCAAAGGCGGTTTTGATCCTCGTCTACCAGTCATATCTGCCCACTAACCCACTCAAATTCTACGCGCCTTATGGCGTCTGTTATGCGCATGTTACCGCCCCTGATTCCAAAAGTAGAGCGCGATGTCCGCCCCATGAGCACTTTTCTGCTTGCTCAAAAAGTAGGCGAAACGGTGAAATTGTGCATTTTTTGTGCGAAATGCACTGATCGCGAGCAAAACTAACAGGCGCGAGTCTTGAGCTGTCGAGTGCTTAACGTCCTTTTAAGCCAAAGCAGGCCGGTCGGCTTGCTCGGGAATAATCGGAAGGGACACGCGTGAAACTCATTATCGCAACAATCAAACCGTTCAAGCTGGAGGAAGTTCGCGAAGCGCTGACGTCCATCGGTGTTCGGGGAATGATGGTAACAGAAATCAAAGGCTTCGGAGCGCAATCCGGCCACACTGAAATCTACCGCGGCGCTGAGTACGCGGTGAACTTCGTTCCAAAAGTAAAACTCGAAATCGTTGTCACGGCGGCAATGGCCGATGAAGTCGTTCAGACCATCGCAACAACCGCCAAGACCGACAAAATCGGTGATGGCAAGATCTTCGTGCTGGACGTGCAAAGCACCCTGCGCATTCGCACCGGCGAAACAAATGACGACGCAATCTAAGCGACCTGTGGAGAACAAACAGATGAAATTCGTAAAAACACTTTCGGTTGCGGGCGCTCTAACAGCACTCCCAACCCTCGCGCTGGCGCAAGAAGCCGCCGCACCGACCTTTGACGAGATCGGCCCCTATCTCATGACAACGTTGCTGTTCCTCGTGGCCGGCTTCCTCGTCTTCTTCATGGCCGCTGGCTTTGCGATGCTCGAAGCGGGCCTTGTGCGCGGTAAAAACGTTGCGATGCAGCTGACGAAGAACATTGCGTTGTTCGGCATCGCGTCCATCATGTACTGGTTGGTTGGTTTCAACCTGATGTACCCGGGCGAATTTAACGGCTACATCGGCTCCATCTTTGGCACCACAACATGGCTCGAGCCTGTTGGCCTAGACGCAGCAGATGCCGACCTTGGTTATGCATCCGTCGCATCTGACTTCTTCTTCCAGCTGATGTTCGTTGCAGCAACTGCATCCATCGTTTCTGGTGCTTTGGCTGAACGTATCAAGCTTTGGCCTTTCCTTGCCTTTGTCGCGATCCTGACAGGTATTCTGTACCCGATCTCAGGTTCTTGGCAGTGGGGCGGTGGTTTCTTGTCTGAAATGGGCTTCTACGACTTCGCGGGCTCCACAGTTGTGCACTCCGTTGGTGGTTGGGCTGCTTTGGCTGGTGCGATTATCCTTGGACCACGCTTGGGCAAGTACAAAGACGGCAAAGTAAACCCAATGCCAGGTTCTAACCTTGCGCTCGCTACTCTGGGTACATTCATCCTGTGGCTCGGTTGGTTCGGCTTTAACGGCGGTTCACAGCTTGCAGCTGGTACAGTTGGCGACATCACAGACATTGGCCGTATCTTTGCCAACACAAACATGGCTGCTGCAGCCGGCGCGATCGCTGCGCTGATCCTGACACAGGTTATGTTCAAAAAGGTCGACCTGACGATGGTTCTCAACGGTGCCCTCGCTGGCCTCGTGTCCATCACTGCCTCCCCACTTGAGCCAACACTCTTCGGTGCTCTTTGGATTGGTGCTGTCGGTGGTGTGATCGTTGTTCTGGCAGTTCCTATGCTCGACAAACTGAAGATCGACGATGTTGTCGGTGCGATCCCTGTCCACCTCTTCGCAGGTATCTGGGGTACAATCGCGGTGGTCTTCTACACACCTGAAACGTCTCTGATGACACAGCTGACTGCAATCGTTGCCTACGGTGTCTTCACCTTCGTCGCAGCGGCCGTAATCTGGTTCATCTTCAAGATGACAGTCGGCATCCGCGTTAGCGAAGAAGCTGAGATCAACGGTCTCGACAAAGCGGAACTCGGCATGGAAGCATACCCTGAGTTCTCAAAAGGCTAACGCTCCCTCGTTTAGCTGAAACAAAGAAAGGCCCCGCTGGAAACAGCGGGGCCTTTTTCTATTCTAGCTTCGAAACTCGTAACCCACATCAGATGTGAAAACGGCGCGACCAGTTACCTAGCCGCGCCGCGCAAACTGCAAAGAAATGGTGCTTAGATGCCGGCGTCGATAATCGCCTTGGCCAGCACTGGAATGGTTTTCTTGTTCAGCCCCGCAATGTTCATGCGGCTGTCGCCCACCATGTAAATCCCGTGATCTGCGCGAAGCTTTTCCACCAGATCGGGCGTGGTTCCCAAAAGGGAGAACATGCCGCGATGCTCTGCGAGAAAATCAAAGCGATCAGAATTGGACAGGCGGCGCAGTTCAGCCGCAAGCTGCTTACGCAACTCCAGCATACCAAGACGAACCTCTTCCAGCTCGGCTTCCCAGTCGGCGCGCAATTCGGGGTCGTTCAAGATTGTTGTGACGACACGCGCACCGTGATCCGGTGGAAAGCTAAAGTTCTGGCGGTTCAGGAACGACATATTTTGCTGTGCCAGATCGCGCTGTGCAGTGTCCTTGGCGACAGACATCAAGATGCCAGTACGTTCGCGGTAAACACCGAAGTTCTTTGAACAGCTCGCTGCGATAAGAACGTTGTCGAAGCTAGACGCGACCAAACGTGTTGCCGCGCCATCTTCGGCCAACCCGTCACCAAAGCCCTGATAGGCAATGTCAACGAAAGGCACCGCGGACTTTTCTTTCAGCAGTTCAATCACGCCTTTCCACTGCGGCATGGTCAGGTTTGCACCGGTTGGATTGTGGCAGCACCCGTGAAGCAGCACTACATCACCAGGCAACACCGCACCCAGATCCGTTAGCATGCCGACATAATCCACGTTGCGTGTTTCCGCATCAAAGTAACGGTAGGTCTTCGTCTTCATGCCGAGGTATTTGATGATGGATGGGTGGTTCGGCCAAGTCGGATCAGACAGCCAAACTGTGGCCCCTGGTGCTGCGAGCTTGATCAGCTCAAGCGCTTGGCGAATGGCACCTGTACCACCCGGCGTCGCAACAGCAGCAATGCGATCACGATCGACAGCGCCATCCAAAACCAAACCGATCATCGCATCGCTAAACGCAGGGTCGCCGGCCAGCCCTGTGTAGGCCTTGGTGCTTTGTTCCTTCACCAGACGTTTTTCTGCGGCCTTTACCGCACGCATTACGGGTGTGTTGCCGCTGGCATCTTTGTAAACACCAACCCCAAGATCGACCTTGGTGTCCCGTTCGTCTTCACGATATGCCGCCATCAAGGCGAGGATTTTATCTTTCGGTTGTGAAGAAAGGGTCTCAAACATTAAGCGTCTCCAGTGGCAATTGGTAAATCATCGAAAGTGCCCCATTCGGACCAGCTTCCATCATAAACAGCGTGGTCAGTCTTGCCCAAACGTTCCATCGCAAGCGCGAGGATTGCGGCCGTAACCCCAGACCCACACGACAAGATCGCAGGCTTGGCCAGATCAACACCCGCCTTGCGGAACACTTCGGCCAAAACCTCATTAGATTTCATGGTCCCATCGGGGTTCAGCAAATCTTTGTAAAAAACATTGCGCGAATTTGGAATGTGACCAGACCGTAGCCCTTCGCGTGGCTCAGGGGTTTCACCCTTGAAACGTTCCGGCGCTCGGGCGTCCACAATTACGTAATCGCCAAGTTTGGACGCGGATGCGACCTGCGTCACGTCCTTCACCATTTGGTTCTGACGGCTCACTGTCATGTGACGGTCCCGCACCGTTGGCGGCAGGTCTTCAAGGGGGCGGCCTTCTGCCTGCCATTTAGGAAGTCCACCGTCCAAAACGGCAATATCGGTTTTGCCCATCAGTCGGAACAACCACCAAACACGTGCGGCGCTGAACAGGCCCGAGCCATCATAGACGACAATCTGGTGCCCATCGCCCACACCCATCTTGCGCATGCGTGACATGAATTTCTCAACTGACGGCACCTTGTGTGGCAGCTCAGAGCGATGGTCGCTCACATCATCAATGTCAAAGAAGCGCGCGCCAGGAATATGAGCGGCACTATACTCAGCTTTGGCGTCACGTCCTGCGTCAGGCATGAACCATGATGCGTCCAAGACCCGAAGATCTGGATCTTTCAAATGATCAGCCAACCAAGCGGTTGAAACGAGTGTTTTAGGGTCATCGGAAGCCATAGCATCCCCCGTGTTTGCAGGCGTTTCGGGAACGGTACGTCCCTAACCCCGTGCCCCTTCTTTCGCAAGGTTTCGAAAACAAAAAGGAGCGCCACGGCAATGCCGGACGCTCCCTTAATCAGTCGTTCGGCTGACTTAGCCTTTGGACATCATGTTCTTTACGATGCCACCGATGCCACCAAGTGCCGCACCACCAGCGCCGCCGCCAGCAATTCCGGACACGAGTGTGCCGATGTCAAAGTTGCTTACAGCTTCAGCTGCTTCAGCGCCGCCAGTTGCGTCCATGCCGAGCGAGCCAAGGATAGAACCAGCACCCAAACCGCCAACTGCGCCGAGAACTGTGTTCATCATGCCGCCGCCATTCAGAGCGCCTGCAACCTTACCGATGATGTTACCGCCTGCCGCACCAGAGAGTGCCGGGATAAGTAATCCGAGAATCATTTCCATAGTCGTGTTCCTTTATTCTGGCGGCCTATATTGTTTCGCACACAACCTTGCACACCACAGGTTGTGTTGTGCGCAGGTTAACAGAAGTGGTTATTGGATCAATAGTGGGAGTGTCGGGGCTGGTTTCCCCCCTCAAATCAACACAGTAAGCTACCTTTAATCGCCGTGACGCAGCAATCTGGCCTTCTGGCGACCCCAATCACGCTTCGCTTCGGTGGCGCGTTTGTCTTGCTTTTGCTTACCTTTTGCGATCGCGATTTTGATTTTCACGCGGCCTTTGTGGTTGAAATACATAACCAACGGCACAAGGGTCATGCCCTCACGCTGGGTCGCATTCCACATCCGTATCATCTCACGTTTTGAGACAAGCAACTTACGCCGCGCCCGTTCTTCGTGTGGGAACATCGCTTGTTTGTACGGCGCGATATAGGAATTCACGAGCCAAAGTTCGTCGTTTTCCACTGCCGCATAACTGTCAGCGATGTTGGATTGCCCGGTGCGAAGTGACTTCACCTCGGACCCCGCCAGAATGATCCCGCACTCAATGTCGCTCTCGATTGCGAAATCGTAGCGGGCACGCCGGTTCTCGGCGATGACTTTGTAGTTTGGGTCGGTAACGGGTTTCTTTGCCATAACGCCTTGCAGATAGGGGATGGCGCGGCGTGCGACAACCCGTAGGGTGAGCGAAAGACAACGTTAGGCCCTGAATGTTACCGATCATCGACAACCAAACTGCCCGCCGCATATTCCTCGATAACCACTTACTGTTGGGTGCGCGGTCAGGGGCGGGCAAGGGTGATGACCTGCAATCGGTGATCGACCACCTCGGGTTTGTGCAGGTCGACAGCGTGAACACACTGGCCCGTGCCCACGACCTGATCCTTTGGTCGCGTCGCCAACAATACCGCGCGCCGAATTTGCCCAAGCATATGAAAACCCGTGGTGCGTTCGAACACTGGACACATGATGCGTCCGTCATTTCGATGCAGCACTTCGCGATGTGGCGTCACAAGTTCACCAAGGACAAAGCGTTTATGGATAAACGCTGGGGCGCTTGGCGGCGCGAGGGATTTCGTGAACAGCTCGACGGCGTGCTGCGTCAGATCACGGATGAGGGCGGATGTTCGTCCATGGATGTAGGCAAGGACGAAAAGAAAGGGTCAGGCGGCTGGTGGGACTGGCATCCGTCTAAAACCGCACTCGAATATCTTTGGCGTTCGGGCGATTTGTCCGTTTGCCACCGCAAAGGGTTTCGCAAGGTCTATGACCTGACCGAACGGGTCATCCCGCAAGAACACCTCGATGTACAAGTTTCCGAAGAAGACATGATCGACTGGGCCTGTATGTCGGCACTTAAACGTCTTGGCTTTGGAACCTCAGGCGAAATCGCTGCCTTTTATGAGATCATAACGCCTGCGCAAGCAAAGGCATGGTGCGCAGCTGCCTTGGCAAACCACCGCATTGCCGAAGTTCAGATTGAATCCGCCGATGGGTCTCTTCGCTCATCCTTTATCATGGCTGATAAGCTCGACCCGCCCACGCCAGAACCGAATAATCGTGTCCGGTTGCTTTCCCCATTCGACCCTGCCTTGCGTGACCGCAAACGCGCCGAGCGCCTTTTCACTTTCCATTACCGCATCGAAATCTTCGTGCCCGCCCCAAAACGGCAATACGGTTATTACGTATTTCCCGTCATGCAGGGCGATCGCATGATTGGCCGCGTCGACACCAAGCGCGACGGGGAGGCAACATTGGTCACGGCATTTTGGCCTGAAAAGGGTGTCCGCATGGGCAAAGCCCGCGTTCGCGCGCTTGAAGCCGAAATAGAACGCGTCGCGACTTTTGTTGGCAGTACAGACGTAACATGGGCTGCGGATTGGCTAAAAGAAAAAGCTTGAACAATGTTCACGTTTGTGAGATGAATAGCTCCAATTATATTCGTTAGCCAATTTTGGAGGTGCCTTATGGCCCATGTTATTCAAACTGAAACCCTTGTCGAGGAGGGGGTCATTACCTCCGATCAGGGTGACATCATCGCGCGCCGCTCTAGGCAGGTGATGGTTTCCCTCGTTATCAATTCTGTTCTTTGTTTCGGCATCATCGCCGCCGCTGCTGGTTTTATCGGCCTTTTGGCGGACGCCCTCGCGGTTGCGATTGTCGGCGGTCTTTTCCTAGGGATTGGTGCGACGATCCTTGTCAAAGCGACAGACCTTTACCGTATGTTCGGAACCGCCTCCGCGCTGATTGGCGCAGGCATGCTGACAGGCGGTGCCTCGATTGAAATTCTCGACATCTTCGGCGAGCAATCTGGCGGGTTGGCCCTTATGGTTCTTGGGCTTGTTGGCGCATTGACCGCAGCCTTCTTCAACCGAAATGGGCCCGAGCACACCGGTTTCCTGACGGGGAGTTTGCTCTTAATGACAGGCGCAATGCACATTGGCGGGCTGTACCTCTGGGCAGGATCCGCTGACATTTCGGGAATTACCGTTCCGATGCTGCACTTCTACGTCGCTGCAGCAGTTTTCGCCGCGGGTATGTTCATCGACGTGCGGTTCATATCAGCACTCGCGATCGTTCCGTTCGCGCAAATGCTCGATACCGGAACGTTCTATTTCCACGCGATGTACGCATTCTACAGCCCTGAAACCACGCTCAGCATTGTGCAGCTTGCCGTCGCCATGGCCATCTGTGTCGCCGTTGCAGGCTTGTTGACAGACCGCTACCGCCGCCACACGCATATGTTCGGCATCATGGCGTTTATCGTTGCCAACCTATGTTTCCTTGTCGGCTCACTTTGGGGTGACGTTGTGGGCAGTCACATTTGGGGACCGGGTTTCCGCGACTACAACGATGACTATCAAACCTACTATGACGCGGTTGATGCGTTTGAGGCCAGCACGCTTGTTATCTCCGAAGACATGTACTCAATCGTGTGGGCAATTCTGCTGATCCTTGCGGCCTTCTGGTCCGCCCACACCAACCGTCGCGGCATCTTTAACGCGGCCATGACCTTCGGTGCGATCCACGCCTACACCCAAGCGTTTGAGACGTTTTATGACGAACCCCTCGCGTATGTCATCGGTGGCTTGGCAGCGATCCCGCTGGCATGGGGGCTGTGGCGCTTGAACGACCAGTTCGAAAGCCGCAACGCCGCCGAACAAATCGCAGCCTAAAACGCAAACGGGCGGGGAGTGATCCCCGCCCGTTTCAATTTGTACCTAAGAATGGCTTCAGTTCAACAAACCCGCATGCACCATCGCGCTGCGCATCAGTTCTTTGGTTTCATCCAATAACCCTGTCAGCGGCGAGCGCACTTCTTCAGAACACATCCCCAGCAACGACATCCCGTATTTCGCGCTAACCAAGCCTGGCTCGGTAAAGATCGCCTTATGAAGCGGCATCAAACGGTCATTGATCGCTAAAGCTGCATCATAATCACCAGCCAAAGTCGCGTTCTGCATCTGCGCACAAAGCGCAGGCGCCACGTTCGCGGTTACAGAAATACAACCAACGCCGCCTTGCGCATTAAATCCAATCGCAGTCGGGTCTTCGCCGGACACCTGAACGAAATCTGTCCCACAAGACAGGCGCTGATTAGGAACCCGAGCCAAATCACCCGTCGCGTCTTTGACGCCCATGATCATCTCATGCTTCGCCAACTCACCCATCGTTTCCGGCGTCATGTCGACAACTGAACGACCAGGTATGTTGTAGATTACAATCGGCAAGCCACAGTCAGCCGCCGCCATGTAATGGGCAATAAGCCCACGCTGCGTAGGCTTGTTGTAGTACGGCGTTACGACCAATGCCGCATCCGCGCCCGCGGCCTTAGCAGCCTTCACCAACCGCACAGTTTCAGCCGTGTTGTTAGACCCAGCACCAGCAACAATCGGGAAACGCCCATTGGCGGCTTCGACAACTGTTTCAACGACTTTGTCATGCTCGGAATGGGTCAATGTGGGGGATTCGCCGGTCGTTCCAACAGGAACCAACCCGTGGGACCCTTGATCCACATGCCACTCGACAAGTTTTTTCAACGTATCGAGATCCAGCTGGCCGTTCGCGAACGGCGTGACAAGAGCAGGCAAAGAACCTTTGATCATGATACGCATCCTTAATAGGGGGACCGGTATTGGTCCGTTAATATCCGCGTCTCTAGTGGGGTTTTCCGCCTTTGCCAAGTTTGTGAGTTGCACGGTACATTGGATAAACTACCTATGTGACTAGAAGACGCCTAGTCTCGGGCGAAAAGGATACGAACCGTAATGAAAACAATCGTCATATCAGCGCTGGCCGGATGGCTAATGGTTGTGCCCGTATGGGCGCAAGAATCGCCTGATGACGAGACGTTCTCGGATGCTTTGGCGTCATTGGCAGGCAGCACCGACGCGTCGCCAAGTTTTGTGAACGGCACCGAGGTTGAGCAAGACCTGCTGGAATGGGTGAACTATCGCGACAACGACACAGAGGCGCCGTTTGCAAGCTACACAGATTTCCTTAACCGTCGCCCCAACTGGCCGGGGAACAGCCGTATCCGCGCAAACGCTGAACGGGCGATAGATGAAAACGTATCTACACTCGATGCGCTGCGATTCTTTGATGGTTCTGACATTGAAACGGGGCAGGGCGCTGTCGCCTTCGCAAATGCACTTATTGCCGATGGTCGCAGCGCAGACGCCGCCGCGATGCTCATTGACGTCTGGACCAGCGACGCGCTGACGACATCCAGCCACCAAGCGATCATCAACGCATATCCCGAAGTTGTGGCACCCTATCACGAGGCCCGCGCCGATATGCTTCTTTGGCGGTGGCGTACCACTGATGCCACCAACGTTCTGCCACTGCTGGATGAAGGCCAACAAGCCCTAACCCGTGCGCGGATCGCGATTATCAATCGCGCTGGCGACATTAATGATCGCGAAGAGCTCATTCCGGAACGGCTAAAAGACAGCCCCGGTCTTCATTATGATCGTTTCAACTGGTTTGCAGATCGCGGCGACTGGACCCAAGCCAGTATCATTCTTACGGCGCAATCAACCAGTGCAGACCGTTTGGGAATCCCTTGGCGGTGGGGCTCTTGGCGACGCACGCTCGCCCGTTGGCACATGCGCGAAGGCAACATCGACCTCGCCTATGCGTTCGCGTCCGACCATTTTATTGCGCCAGATGAAAGCAACTACGCAGACCTTGAGTGGCTGTCGGGCTACATCGCCTTGACATACCTTAAGGATTACAACCTCGCGCTCACGCATTTCGAACGCTTCGATGGCGCCGTTACTTCGCCTATTTCCAAAGGGCGAGCGGGCTATTGGCTGGGGCGCACGCACGAAGGGCTGGGCAACGCCGAAGCCGCAATCGCAGCCTTCCAAATGGGTGCGCAACATCAGACATCGTTTTACGGATTATTGTCCGCCGAACGGTTGGGCCTGACAATGAACCCCGATTTGGTCGGCGGCGAAGACTTTGGCAATTGGCGAACAAGTCAAGTTCTAGACAATGAACTTGTGCAAGCGGGTCTAGCCTTACTTGGTGCGGGCGAACGTGGCCTTGCCGTTCTGTTCTTCCGTGACGCTGCGCAGTCAATGTCGCGGCAGGAAATCGGCCAACTCGGCGCGATGTTCATGGATTTGGAGGAGCCGTTTTACACGGTCCTGATCGCCAAAACCGCCGTGCGCGATCATCTTATTGTGCAGGATGCCTATTTCCCAATTCACCCAATGGCGCAGATGGACCTTCCTGTTGAACCCGCCCTTGCATTGGCAATTGCCCGCCAAGAATCCGAGTTCCGCACAGATGCCGGCAGCAGTGTGGGTGCGCTGGGCTTGATGCAATTAATGCCTGCGACGGCCCAAGAGGTCGCAGGTTGGCTTGATTTGCCTTATGGTCGTTCGCGCCTGACAACCGACTGGGCCTATAACGCGGCGCTCGGGTCTGAATATCTTGCGTTTCTCACCCGTGAATTTGGCGACTCTCCGGTAATGATCGCCGCTGGTTACAATGCGGGCCCAAGCCGCCCGAAGTCATGGATGGACGAACGGGGTGATCCGCGCCGCAATATCTTGAACCCTGATCCGGTGGACGTGATCGACTGGATTGAACACATCCCGTTTCGCGAAACCCGCAACTACGTGATGCGCGTGACCGAAGGCATCCCCGTCTACCGTGCACGGCTAACGGGGCAAATCGGCCCTGTCGCGTTCACTGATATCCTGATTGGTGCCGCGCCGGTCATTCGTCCCGTTGCACGTCCTGATCGTGACGTCGAAGCACCGCCTGTTCCAGTGGAAACCGATCTGCAGCCAGACCCCGATCTCCCGCCAGTCCGCCGCGCTGGTGAGCTCGCGCCAACGGGTCCAACAGGCCCACAATCCATCCGCCCCGTTGCACGTGCAGGTGACTAAGCAGCGCGTCGTGCGCGCCACAATGTGAACATGCCCGCAGCAACAACCAGAGCCGCCCCAAGCGCGACATTCAGCGCCACGGTTTCGCTGAAAACTGTAATCCCGATGGCGCTGGCAAAGACCAGTTGCAGATAGGCAAACGGCTGCACCGAACTCGCCTCAGCGACCTCATAAGTTTTGATCAACAACCAATGCCCTGACACTCCCGTGATGCAAAGCGCGCCCATCCACCACCAATCGTTTCCAGCCATCGGCTCCCACATCCATAGGCCCAGAGGGGTCAACGCGATGGCCCCGACGACGCCCGTCCAAAAAAACGACGTTGCTGTGCTGTCTTTGCGGGCCGCGTATCGCGTCAGCAGCCCATAAAGCGCGAACATGAATGCGGCCAATAACGGAATTGCCGCCGCAGGGGTGAAAACCGCGACCCCTGGCTTTAGAATAATCAACACACCGATAAATCCCACGCCAATGGCGGACCATCTCCGCCAACCGACGTTTTCCCCTAAAATGGGGCCGGACAACGCGGCGATTAAAAGTGGGTAACAGGTGAATATCGCATGTGCCTCAACTAGTCCGAGGTAGATAAACGCCGTGACCATTACGCAAATCTCGGACGCCAAAAGTAGCCCGCGAAAGGCTTGCAGGAATGGTTGACGCGTTGCCGCTGCCGCCCGAACAGATCCCATCTGTCGTTTCGCGATGGCAATCACAAAAGCCGCGAAAAACCAGTAGCGGATGGTGACAATCATCAACACATTGTATTCGCCTGCCAGATACCGGCTGATCCCGTCTTGAACCGCAAATACGAATGTCGTCGCGATCATCAACAAAATGCCAAGGCGGACGTTTTGGGTGGTCATAATGCCCCTCGCACCATGTGTCGCTTGCGTCCAAATCCCGGCACACGCTCAATCGTGAAACCAGCGTCCGCCAGCCCACGGCGCACAAATCCAGCAGCAGTATACGTTGCAACCGTGCCGCCTTTTGCGGTATGCACCCCGACCTGAGCCATCAAATCCGCGCCCCAAAGCTCGGGGTTCTTGGCTGGGGAAAACCCATCAAGGTACCACGCATCCGCACGGCCATCCCAATCAGGCAAAGTTTCGCGTGCGTCCCCGACAATCACGCGCAGTTCAAAATCGGGCCCGCCAATTTGCGGGCTCAGGATCTCCATGTCGGAGTCATCTTCTATGAGATCCATCGGCAAGCCTTCGAACGCGTTCAACGCGCGGATCATGTCTGCAATAGGCATCGGAAAGGCCTCAAAGCTGGTGAAATGCAGCTTGCCTTTCACGCCCGCCTTGCGCCACGCTGCCAAAGTCACGAGGAAATTCAGACCGGTGCCAAACCCCAGCTCGGCCACATGAAACCCATCTTGAAACCGCTCAGGTAGGTCATTCCCGCGCAAAAACACATGCTGCGTCTCGGCTACGCCATCATCAAGCGAGTAATACGGATCGTCAAATTGCAACGACACCGGCACCCCACTGTCGCGCCATTCCAAATTCGCCCGCTGGTCTGTCATGTCGTAGTGTCCTATTTGGTTGGGGGGACCATGAAAGCAGGCGGCAGTGATGGCAACGGTTGATGTGACAATTCGCGGGGCAGGGGCATTCGGCCTGAGCGTTGCTTGGGCGTGCCAAAAAGCGGGCGCAACCGTGCGTGTTATTGACCCCAACGGCGTCGCGTCAGGTGCGTCGGGTGGTATTGTCGGCGCACTCGCCCCGCATGTGCCTGAACAATGGAACCCAAAAAAAGCGTTCCAATTGGAAAGTCTTTTGATGGCTGAAAGTTGGTGGGCGGACGTGGAAGCCGCGGGTGGCTTAGCATCTGGTTATGCCCGAACTGGGCGCCTGCAAGCATTGCCCGAAAACGCCTTAAAGCTCGCCCAAGAACGCGGACTCAACGCGCAAACATTGTGGCAGGGCCGCGCTGTTTGGGAGGTGGTTGACGCGCATAGCGGCTTCACCCCGAAATCCGAATCTGGCCTGCTCATCCATGACACACTGACGGGACGCATTCACCCCAAGCAAGCGTGCCATTCCCTCGCCGCAGCCATCCAATCAGGCGGCGGTGAGATTGTGACTGATGCAGCGCATGAAGGCCACGTCGTCTGGGCAACTGGCTGGGAAGGTCTTGATGAATTGACAGCACAGCACACGCGCCTTGTCGGTGCAGGTATCAAAGGCCAAGCAATACTTCTGGATTATGACGCGCGCACCGCACCGCAACTGTTCATCGATGGGCTGCACATCATCCCGCATTTCGATGGCACGACAGCAATCGGCGCCACGACCGAGCGTGAATTTGACGAACCATTCACAACCGATGCCCAATGCGACACTCTTCTTGCCAAAGCCCGCGCAGCGGTTCCCGCCTTGCAGGACGCCCCTGAAATTCGTCGTTGGGCGGGCTTGCGGCCACGTGCGCGCACCCGCGCACCCATGCTTGGTGAACATCCGTTCTGCAAAGGTGAATTCATCGCGAACGGTGGCTTCAAAATCGGATTTGGTATGGCCCCGCTTGCGGCCGAGAAACTCGCTCAACTTATCCTGAAAGGCGAAAACACGATCCCGCCTGACTTCGACCCAGTCAAAAGCCTTTAGCGCATCACCGCTTCCATGCACTGCTCGCCCTTCGGTCCGCGTACCCATGCCGCGCCATCCGCCCAGCACAGGGTTGCAGATTGCGGTTCACACAATGGGGCTGTTGCGCGGTAGGTCACTTCGGTCAGCGGCTTGCCCAATTGCGCCTCCCCCATAAGCATCAAATGTTGCGCCAGCAGTGGCCCATGCACGACCAGATCGTCATACTTCTCAACACGCCGGGCGTAGGGTCGGTCATAGTGAATGCGGTGCCCATTGAACGTCAGTGCAGAGTAACGAAACAACGTTGTTCGGTCGAATTCGACCGTCTGTGAATGGGTTTCATCGGTCCGCGCTGTTGGCCGCTCCGGGGTCTCACCATCATCTTCGCGGTAGACTAGATCCTGCCATTCGCTCAGCACAACGGTTCCCCGCTGACGTATGTCATGGCGCACCCGCACGAATGCCAGCGGGCCAGATCGCCCTGTTTTCCGGGTCACACCTTCGATGTTTGAAACCTTGTCAGCCTGCACACCCGCCCGCAAATTCGCATGAAACAACAACCGTCCAGCGGCCCACATCCGCCGCGGTAATCCCATGTCAGGCAGGAACCCACCCAAGGCCGGATGCCCGTCACGCCCTAGGTTTTCTGGTGGTTGCGGGTCCCAAAAGTAGATGTGATGAAAAAACGGAGGCAACGTGCTGCCGCTTTCAATCGTTTGCTCCATCCCCAAGGTCGCTTGCAACGCGCGCGCGCGGGCAGGGTCCAATATGTCGGTTAGTGATTGTGTTGATGATGTCTGCACTGTCATACTTTCGATGCTGACCAAATCCGCAGGAGCCCGCAAGTGCCCAAGCTGAAATCTTTAGATCATCTCGTACTGACGGTCGCCTCTACTGATGCGACGTCCGCGTTCTATGAAACGGTCTTAGGCATGACCGTTGAGCAGTTTGTAGTCGCTGATGGCTCAACACGAACGGCGCTTTTCTTTGGGTGTCAGAAAATCAACCTGCACCAAACCGGCGCTGAATTTGAACCACACGCGCAGCACCCGACATCTGGCTCTGCCGATCTGTGTTTCTTATCGGACACGCCAATTCCAGACTGGATCGCTCACTTCGTATCGCTCGACGTTCCCATTCTTGAAGGCCCGATTAAACGCACAGGGGCGACCGGACCGCTCCTGTCAATCTACATTCGCGATCCTGACGGCAACCTGATCGAGGTCGCCACCACACAGTAGGCAAAACCCTTGCACTTCCCGTGTGGTATCGCATTCTGCACGTTCAACACTGGAGAGGTCTTATGCTACGTCACGGCGGCCAAATTCTTGTCGATCAACTGGTGCGTTTCGGGGTGGAACGGGTGTTTTCAGTCCCCGGTGAAAGCTTCCTTGCTGCGCTTGATGGTCTTTATGACGCTGGAATAGATAATATCGTTTGCCGTCAGGAAGGCGGCGTTGCGATGATGGCCGAAGCCTACGGCAAGATGACAGGGCAGCTCGGTGTTGCCTTTGTAACCCGTGGCCCTGGCGCGACAAATGCCTCTGCTGGCATTCACATCGCGCACCAAGACAGTACACCACTTGTTTTGTTCGTAGGTCAAATCCGCAGGCAGGATCACGACCGCGAAGCCTTCCAAGAAGTCGACTACAAATCCATGTTTGGCGGGCTGTGCAAATGGATCGCAGAGGTGAACCAAACCGAACGCTTGCCTGAATACATCGCGCGGGCCTTTACCATCGCAACCGCTGGTCGCCCCGGCCCGGTCGTCCTCGCATTGCCCGAAGATATGCTGTCAGCAATGGCCGATGTGCCAGATTCCACTGGCCCTGTGGTCGAACTCGCACCGACCTTGCATACCGTCTCCGAAGACGCCCTGACATGGCTGTCTGGTTTTGATCGGCCTCTTGTCGTTGTTGGTGGCCCACATTGGTCGGCTGAAGCAGCAAAAGATCTGGCGACCTTTTCTGCCACGCAAAACCTGCCAATCGCGCTGGGCTTTCGGCGGCAAGACTACCTCGATAACCGCCATCCGAACTATGTGGGCGATTTGAATGTTGGCGTGAACCCAAAGCTTGCGCAGCGTGTCCGTGATGCAGACGCGCTTTTGGTGATCGGATCTCGGCTCGGCGATATCGAAACCCAAGGCTATTCTTTGATTGATCCCGCTAACCCCCACTGCGCGATCCTGCATGTCCATGCGGACCCGAACGAAATCGGCCATGTTTACCAACCAGACATCGCCGTCACCGCAGATGCGGTTTCATTCACCCGTGCGCTTTCGCGCCTTCCTGCAAGCGCGACAGATTGGGCGCCTTGGACCACCAGCGCGCGTGCCGACTATGATGCTTGGATAAAACCTCAGGAAACGCCGGGTGATGTGAAGCTCGAACAGGTTATCGCGTGGCTGTCTGATACCTTGCCCAAGGATGCGATATTGACGAATGGCGCGGGCAACTATGCTGCCTTTCTTCACCGTTATTTTGTCTTCAAAGCCTACGGAACCCAACTTGCGCCAACGTCTGGTTCAATGGGATACGGCTTCCCCGCCGCAATCTCAGCCTCGCTGGAGCATCCTGAAAAAACGGTTATTTGCCTCGCAGGGGATGGATGCTTTCAGATGACCCTGAACGAGCTTTCGACAGCCGCCCAGCACGGCGCAACCCCGATTGTTGTGGTTGTGAATAACGGCCGCTACGGCACAATTCGCATGCATCAGGAAAAGCAATATCCCGGCCGCGTGTCCGGTACGATGCTTTCCAATCCAGACTTCGCAGCACTTGCGAAGGCCTACGGTGGCCACGGCGAAACAGTTACGAAGACAGCTGATTTCGCACCCGCCTTCGCGCGTGCCAAGGCCAGCGGCACATTCGCCGTGATCGAGCTGATCGTCAGCGAAGACGCCCTTTCGACAAACCAGACACTCAGTGGTTTGGCGAAATCTTAAGCGGGCAGTTCCTTATCCTTGTGGCGGCAAGAACGCTTCAACTGCGGCAGATGCGATCACAATGACATTGCCGTTGTCAGGGTTGGTCACGTTCAACCCGCCCTTCACGGCTTTCACGCTCGCGTGCCCTCGTGGGAGGTTCCCAACCAAGACAGTGCAATCCACTGCGTCAGGGTCCTGCACGCCAACAGTCACTTGTACACGCATGGCGTCGTGGCTTAGCCCAGTGGCCTCAAACAATGGAATCGATGAATGCCGCAGTGCGTCTTCAATCGCGCGGGCCGCGGCCTTGGTGTAGTCTTGGCCGTACTGATCATTGCCCATGCCCATCTCGATGATAAATCGTTGATAACTCATGCGTCCAACTCCAGTGCAACCGACAAGGCAACATTCGCGATAACTGTTGGCAACCCGTCAGGGCGCGGCACATCGAGACCGCCTTCAACAACGCTAAACGTCAGCTGTCCGTAGGGGAAAATATCGCGCAGGGCTTCGATATCGACCGCGTCAGGCTGCTGCACACCGATCTCAACCGTGATCTGCATGTCTTCTTTCTCTTTGCCATATAGTTCCGCCAGATTGATCGAGTTATGCCAAAGCGCGTCCTGCAACGCCCGCCGCGCTGCCTGTGTGTAGTCTTGGCGGCGCAGGGACGTGCCCATGCCGAATTCAGTCAAAAGGCGCGTTGCCATTAGACAATCTCCCAATGGGTTTCAGTGTTCTCTTGCCAGCCATTGCGGTGCAGTAGGGGCGTGTCAGATGTTTCCGCTGGATATCCAACACAAAGATACGCTGTTAGCTGCCAGCTGTCCGGCACATCAAAAGCCGTTTTTGCCGTTACGGGGTCAAGGATCGACACCCAGCCCACACCAATATTTTCAGCCCGCGCGGCCAGCCACAAAGTATGGATCGCAGTTACCGTCGAATAGGCCAACATTTCCGGCATCGTTTGACGGCCCAAACCTGCGCCCTCTTGCGGATCGTTGTCCGTCCACACCGCCAAATGCACAGGCGCATCGACCATTCCCGAGAGCTTCATCGCGCGGTACTTGGCGGCTTTCTCATTGTCGTAAATCGCGCTGGCCGCCTCGTTGGCGCTTTCGAAGTTCGCGATCATTTTTGCCCGCAAGCCGACGTCTTCAACTTGCAACACACACCAAGGTCGTGCGTTGCCAACAGCGGGGGCAAAATCCATTGCTTTGCGTAGACGCGCCAAAATCTCAGGCGCAATCGGGTCCGACTTGAAATGCCGAACATCGCGTCGCCAGGCCAACACATCCGACAACGCGTCGCGGTGATGTTGGCCCAGTTGCATCAGAACTCGACGCCAATCTGCGCTTTGATCCCACTCCGGAACGGGTGCTTTACCAGTTCCATCTCGGTCACCAAATCTGCGATCTCAATCAGATCTGCGTGCGCATTGCGCCCTGTCAGCACCACATGGGTCATCTCGGGCTTTTCTTCCACGAGGAATTCAACCACCTCTGCAATCGGCACATAGTCATACCGGATCGCGATGTTTATCTCATCCAAAAGCACCATCGAATTCTTTGGGTCGCGGATCAGCTCTTTTGCTTTCTCCCAAGCGGCCATCGCCATCTCGGTGTCGCGGGTTTTGTCTTGGGTTTCCCATGTGAACCCTTCGCCCATCGTGTGGAAGGCACACTCGTCTTTGAACTTGGAAAGGATCAGATCACGCTCGCCCGTGCTCATGCCGCCTTTGATGAACTGGACGACGGCACAGGGCATCCCGTGGGCGATATGGCGAAAGATCATCCCGAACGCGGCAGAAGACTTGCCCTTCCCTTTACCCGTATGAACCATGACGAGACCTTTCTTGTCGGTCTTGGTCGCCATGATCTTATCACGTGCGGCCTTCTTCTTGGCCATTTTCATCGCGTGGCGGTCTGCATCTTCAGTCATCTCAGGGCTCCCAGTTGTGCGGATGTCAGAGTGCGCCAGCACGGCCCTGATGCCAAGCGAAAAGGGCCACCCAACTCGGGCAGCCCTTCCAAAAATCCGACAAAATGGGGAGGTCTATTCCGCCGGAATTGCGTGCCCTGTCGCGGGTTTACCAAAGTGGCGGCGGTTCAGGTGCAAAACCAATAGGATCATTGCGACTTGGAACCCAATCGCCAAGGCCGTTAGCGCCCAATAGGCGATTCCGAATTTGGCGATGATGCCGGCTGCGACCAAGCCTTTGTTGATCCAAAAGTGGGTCATCACGGACAAGGCAACACCGGGGCAAATCAAGGCATATGCACCGGGCGAGTTGTTGTCGCCACGCAGGAAGGCGTCTGCGTATTTTTGACGACGTAGTACCAACACCCCAAGGGCTGTAAACGCGGCTTGGATTGACAGGATGGTTGTCGTCAGAAGCAGGTTCGCCGCCTTGTCTGAATGGCCATCAAACGTCGTGTGCAACCCGTGGTCCTGACGCATCATCATAATGCCGAGAACCGTTAGGATCGGAACAACCATCATCAGTGTTGGCGCGCTTTCCTTGGCGGTGCCGTGGTGCAGCATCGAGTTGAACGCGACAACGGCGGCGATCAATGCATAAAGACCAGCAACCGTACCCACGAATATCGATAGAACGAGTGACACACCCACCGTCAGTGGAACCGTACTCATGGCAGCGGGGGCTGCGAGACCGACAGCAACCATAGCCAATGCGAAAGCAGGTAAAAGCTGTGCGAACGAGTTGTTTGCAGTCACATCGAACACGCCACCTTCGGACAACACACGCCCCAAGAAATCACCGATGCGACGGAACGCAACGACGCCGATGATCGCGAAGGTCACAAGAGCGATTGGAAACAAATACTCAACAACGCCCCACAGACCGGGAACAAAGACGAGCCCAACAATGAATAGCCCGTTCACTGTCATCGCGGTTGCCAACGGCATGGCCAGCAACTGCGTTTCACCGTTTGAGTTCACGAGCTTTTCGTAGGCGGGTGTTTTGGAAAACTTTGCGAGCGTGGCGAAGTTCCAGATTAGGGATTTGAGGTTTAGAAATACCATGCCAGCTATACCGGTCATGGCAATCGCAATTGCAGCCTTCATCGCCAACGTACCGCCAGCGAAAGTTGCCGTAATGTCCTCAAATACGGGGACTGGCGCATTGGGGTGAGGCACCCAGAACATCAGATACATGAAGAACGTGACGGACAGGCCGCCCGCCCCAAGGGATGCGAGAAAATAAAGCGGAGAGTAAGTGTCCGCAGGTCTGGAAAGCGGTGTCATTGGATGAATCCTTTTATACATCTCATCGGTTCAAATGTATCAGATTCGGAAATCGCTACTTTGACATATATCAAAATGTGAATATGTTTTTGAGATCAATCAGGGGTTTCTTTACGCCGCTTGCGCTGCGACGGTGGGGCTTAGATTATTGTAAAGGAACGAATTATGTTTTTCATCGTTTGGGGATCGCGCGGGCGGAATAAAGAAATTGGCGCAGGCGAATTTTATTGCCCAGATTGCGGCGACTACCGCGCTTACAAAAAGATCGCAGTGACGCGTTGGTTTACACTTTACTGGATTCCGCTTTTTCCTATGGGCAAGCCCGTTGGAGAGTACGTTGAATGTGGCGCCTGTAAGTCGACCTTCAATGAGCGCGTTCTTGAAATGGATCCAAAAGCCGCTGCCGAAAAGTTCGAAGCAGCGTTTTCCATCGCCGCCAAACGCGTCATGTTCAAAATGGCCTTGGCCGACGGTGAGATCGATCAATCCGAGATCGACACAATCACGCAAGCTTTCGCCAACATTGCCAAGCGTGAGATTGATCCCGCAGACATTGCAGCTGAACTCGAAGCAGCGAAATCCGATACGCGTCCAGTTGCCGAATATCTACGCGGTGTCGCGGCTGGCATGAACGATACTGGCAAGGAGCTGGTGCTGCGGTCCGCCATCGCGGTGGCAAAAGCTGACGGTCATATCGATGATACCGAAGTTGTCGAAATGCATGAACTCGCCTTCGCACTCGACTTTCCGAAAGCCTATGCGAACGGTATTTTCATGGAAGAAGGCATTCAGCCAATCACCAAACAAAGAGGATAATTGGCGCGAAAGTTGGGAGGCCTCCACACGTATCAGTTGTTGTTTTAGTGTTTGAAATTGCTCATTTTTCCCCCTAACTTTTCTTGCCTCAAATTGACATTCTAAATCCAGAGGGGCCGACCAGCGCCCGGTTAATCAGTTCGATTTTATGTACCTAAGTTCGTGGCACTCACGGAACTAGTTGGTCGTTCCTTCGCCACCCAACTCAGAAATCGTCCCTTCGTTCTTTGGCAAATCATCCGTCGGCGCGGCCCAATGCAGGCGTTCTTCCCAATGGTAATGTTCATTCGGCGTGAACGAACCAGGGTCGTCCAATAGCGCAGCATAAAAGTGAATTTCGTCAGGCCAACGCGCGGACGAATAGGCAACTGGCGCTCCGCAGGTTCCACAAAAATATCGTTTCTGTCCTGGCGAGCTTTCGTAAACCTTGGGCGTCTCGCCTTTCCAACGCCAAGTCCCATTCGCAACGCCCAAAAACGTAGTAAAAGGGCTAGCAGTTTGGCGGCGGCAACTGGCGCAATGACAGTGTCCACAAAACAGCTCTTCGCTTTCGTACTCAAAATGAACGCCACCACATAAACATCTGCCTGACTTCATTTTGCATTCCCCTACTTGGTTTTCAGTGCCTCGATGCAGTCTAGCACAAGATCTTCTATTGCGCTGGTACTGTCCAACGTGAGGACCGGGCAGGGCAGACGGTTACACCATTCAACGTGCCGCGCACGCGAGCGTCCCGTAAAAGCTGGGTCGTCGTATTGGGCGGCCCAGTCCATAAATGCACGGGATGTTTCTGCCATATCCCCACCTTCATGGATGCGCTCACCATGTGCGAAGGCCTCTCGTTCTCTAAGCCGTGCCAACCTGTCGGCCGCAGGAATCTCCAAGCGTACGACCAAATCGAAGTGCGTAATCAAAGGGTCTCCCCAGCCCATTACCGATCCAGACAGGACCCATTTGTCACGACCCAGAAAGAGCTTTTCTACCAACGACAACCGCTCGGCGACGGGCCGTCGTTCGCAATAGGGTGGATCGCTTGGCACCCAAAAGAAATCATCGGCGTCCATGTGCGACGCGTCCAGCGCTTGTGCCAAATGTGCACCTAACGTTGTCGTGCCTGACCCGCTGCCACCCGTGATGTGAATGCGGCTGGTCATTCCAGCAATCCCGCGATCCGTGCCCGTGCAGAATTGCTCTTTGGGGTCCACAAACCGCGATCAATAGCTTCTTGTAGCCGCTGCGCAATTTCTAGGAGTGCAGGGGCGTTGTGTTCCGCAATGAATTCACGCGTTTCGTCATCCGCCACATACGCCTCTTCAACGAGGTCAAAGTGGTGATTGCGAACCGCGCCAGTCGTGGCAGAAAACGCAAACAGATAATCGACCGTCGCGGCCATCTCGAACGCCCCTTTGTACCCATGACGCTTTACGCCATCGATCCATTTTGGGTTCACCACACGAGAGCGCACAACACGACCAATTTCATCCTCTAACGTCCGAATTACAGGGCGCTCAGGTCTTGAGTGGTCGTTGTGATAGATTGGGCGATCTTGCCCCTGCAGATGGGCCACAGCTGCCGCGGCTCCCCCCTCAAACTGGTAATAATCGTCGCTGTCCAAAATATCGTGCTCGCGGTTGTCTTGGTTTTGCACAATCGCTTCAACTTGGCCAAGCCGCGCCTCAAACCCGTCCCGATCACGCGCGCCCTCAACACCCGCTTCATAGGCATAGCCGCCCCACTCAAGGTAAGCATTGGCAAGATCATCACGATTGCCCCAAAGCTTCTCGTCAATCATCGCCTGCAAACCAGCGCCATATGCACCGGGCTTACTCCCATAAACCCGTGCGCTTGTTTCGCCCGCCTTGGTGCGCGCCGCCGCAGGGTTCTGGTCCGCACTTTCGTCTAGCGCCTGAACCGCTTTCGCAGCGCTATCAAACAGCGCAATGAGTTGCGGGAAAGCGTCCCGAAAGAACCCACTAATCCGCAACGTCACATCAACCCGAGGGCGGCCTAAAACGCCCTCAGGCAAAACTTCAAACCCAGTGACACGCCGGTTCGCTGCATCCCATTTCGGCTTCACCCCCATCAGCGCCATGGCTTGCGCAATGTCATCGCCGCCAGTGCGCATATTCGCGGTCCCCCACGCGGTGACAAGCATAGCGCGTGGCCAGTCGCCGTGATCTTGCAGGTGCTTTTCAATTAACAGGTTCGCGGACTTCCAGCCCAAGGTCCACGCCGTTGGCGTCGGCACAGCGCGCGCATCAACGGAATAGAAATTCCCGCCCGTCGGCAACACATCCAGCCGCCCACGGGTCGGCGCGCCGGATGGCGCCGGGGCGACGAACTGCCCTTTTAGGGCGTTGAGAAGCCCCGCCCCTTCGCTAGGCCCACAGGTCCGAACGATTGGCAAAATGGTGTCAAAGATCTCTGCAACGACCTCTCGCGATCTCTCACCAAGCGCGTCGCATGCTCCGTCCAAGATATCCTGCGACACTAGCTCCAACCGCTCCACAGTGTCGCCAAGCGTGCGCCAAGTATCTTCACTCACCCCCGCTAAAGCATCAGGCCTAACGTCTGCTGTACCCGCCAAATCACAATCCAACGGATCAAATCCAAGCCCCAGATCCTCCGCCAAAGCCCGCAACAAAGACGCATCGCGCCCGTTTCCGTTGCCCCGTGGCACGCGCGCCAAAGCGATCGCCAAATCCCGCTCAAGCGTGCCATCTGGTGACTGGCCGAACACGTGTAAACCATCGCGAATTTGTGCTTCCTTCAACTCGCACAGATAGGCATCCAGCTTCGCCAAATCCCCATCTTCGTCCCCACTGAATCCTGCGTCTTTACCAAGGCCCGTCACATCAGACAGCGACAATATCTCTTTGCGCAGCAGTTCAATCCGGCGTGGATCAACACCTGCGGCCTCGTAGTACTCATCCACCAACGCCTCGAGGTCGCGCAACGGCCCGTAGCTTTCCGCGCGGGTCAGCGGTGGCGTTAGGTGGTCGATGATAACGGCAGCCGCACGGCGTTTCGCCTGCGTCCCCTCACCAGGATCATTCACAATGAATGGATACACATGGGGCGTGGCCCCTAGAATGACCTCGGGCCAGCACGTTTCACTTAATGCAGTCGCTTTACCCGGCAACCATTCAAGATTTCCGTGCTTACCCATGTGAACAATCGCATCTGCGCCCCAGTTGTGACGCAGCCAGAAATAGAACGCCAAGTAGTTGTGTGGTGGCACCAAGTCGGGCGAATGATAGGTGTCGGTGGGATCAATATTATAGCCCCGCGCAGGCTGCAGCGCGACAACTGCGTTACCAAATTCATGGATCGACAGCGCGAAACTTTCGCCTTGCGCACCGCCAACAAATGGATCGTCTTGAGGCTTACCCCAACGGTCTTCAATCTGTTCTCGAACAGTCCACGGCAATTGGCTGTAGGATGCGAGGTAGTCCGCCATCGGCATCTGAACACCACCCGAACGATCTACGCGGTCCGTCAGCCAATTTGTCGGGCCAGCCATCATCGTGTCCATCAATACCTTGGCATCCTTCGGCGGCGTTGTGGAATAACCCTGCGCCTCCAATAGCCCCAAAACATGCACCGTCGCCGCGGGCGTATCCAGACCTACTCCGTTGGCCAAGCGCCCGTCTTTGTTGGGGTAGTTTGCCAAGACCAAAGCAACCTTCTTGTCGGCTTCAGGTGTCGCGCGTAGCTTTGCCCATTTCGCGGCCAGCTCAGCCACGAATGCCACACGGTCCCCGACGGCGCGGTAGGTGGCGATGGGGCATTCAGTTGCCTCGTCGAAGTAGGCTTCGCCCTTAAAGCTAATTGCGCGTGACAACACCCGCCCGTCCACTTCGGGTAGGGCCACGTTCATCGCGATATCGCGTGCGCTTAGCCCTGTTAAGCCCTCAGACCATGCCTCCTCGGACGACGCCGCCAGCACCACCTGAAACACCACCGCCTTGTTTGCGCTTGGAGCCGCGAGCGGGTTGACCGTCGCCGCGTCGCCAGCATGGGGCGATCCAACTGCGAAGCTGGTGCAGTTCAAAATCACACTTGGTTTCGACGTAGTAAACAGCTGTTCCAACGTCGCTTGCGATAGTGGATCTTTCAACGACGCCACAAAGACGGGCAAGGGATTTAGCCCCGCGCGCAGCAGCGATTTCACCAGACGGTTTATCGGGTTTAGGCCAGCACCTTGCACCAAGGCGCGGTAAAACACGATTGGCACCACAGGCGCGCCATCCGTCCATTCTGCCTGTGCCGTTGCCAAGTCAGACACACCCGCACCAGGCCAGTACACCCCTGCCTTCAACAACGGGCGGGCCGGTTCTGGAGGCTCAGTACCGTCCAACATCGCCTGCGCATAATTCAAGAAATTTGTCGAATTTTCTGGGCCGCCTTCAACAAGGTAAGACCAGAGCGCATCGTAATCCGCGTCTGCCACAGTCGACAGCGCACGCAGTTCCTCATCGGGCTTATCGTCGCCCGGAAGCAGCGCCAGCGGCACGCCTGTCGCCCGTAACCGTGCGGCATATTGCTCAACACCGTACTTCCAATACCCAGCGCCACCCAAACACCGCGCAATTACAAGTCGCGATTTGGTGGCACATTGGTCCAGATGCAGATCGACAGACAGCGGGTGGATTAGGTGCATCATACTCGCCAAACGCAGGCTTGGCGGAGCATCCATTTCACCACGCGCACCAGAAAGCGCCGCAAGCTCGGTGTCGGCCGCTGATATCACAACAACATCGGCAGGGGTTTGACCAAGGTCGACAGGTTCTTTCCCGTCGTCAATCGCTCCAGGGGTGGCGGCAAGCAGGTGCATCCGTTAGACGCCTTTCAACACAGGAGAATTATCATGGACTACAAAGCTGCAGGCGCTCCGAAGCCCGCCAAAGGCCAGCCCCGCCATACCGAGCACAATGCGTTCGGTGGCAAGAAAGTCGCAAACAAACGCCCGACCAAGGCGGAACTGCTCGCGAAAATGAAAGAGAACGCTCAGAAGGCGAAGAAGTAAGGTCATCCTTGGACCTCAAGCGGCTTTTCCATGAAGACTGAAAATTCACCAGCTTCATAATCCCCGAACGGGCTACATTTCGTAAAGCCATGCCGCGCATAAACCTTGTGTGCCGCATGCAAAAGCGATCCGGTTTCCAGACGTAGCATCGGTAAGTCTAACCCACGCGCATGGTCTTCAAGCTGGCGCAGTATCGCATCAACAATACCCTGTCCGCGCGATGCTTCTTCAACGAACATCGACTTCAGCTCACCGTAACCGTTTTTGACAGCCAGTGCGCCGACGCCAACAATCGTGTCTCCACGTCGCGCCGTGAAAAAATGGACGTCGTCGGCGGTCAACGCATCAAGGCTCAAGTAGTGGTTCGCCTCTGCAGGGAACAACTCCCCCATTAAAGCATGGCTTGCCTCAAGCAGGGCTTTGGCCTGCGGATGAAATGGATCGCCCGCTTCAACGACAATCATGCACGCAACGCGGCATCAATCTCCGCGTGCTTCAGTCCGGCCTGACCGATCACCACAAGCCGTGTCAGGCGTGGTGCGGTTCCAAAAGGACGATCAAAATACGTATCCACACGCGGGCCAACGGCTTGCAACGTCAAACGCATGGGTTTGCCTTGGACCGCCGCGAACCCCTTAAGGCGCAGAATGTCGTGGGCGCGGATCACATCGGCGACTTTTTCCGCAAACGCATTTGCGTCTTCGATTTCGCCCAGCTCAACTACAAAGCTCTCAAACTCGTCGTGACCGTGGGAGTGTTCATGATCGTGGTCGTGATGGTGGTGATCATCGTCGTGGTCGTGGTGGTGATGATGCACCTCATGGCGGGCATCCAGATCGTTCTCAGCGCCAATGCGCTGACCCAACAAAACGCTAACCGGCAATGCACCCATGGTGGACGTTACAACCTGTACACCCTTGCGCGCTTCGGCCTTCAGCACAGCACGCAAATGGTCCGCCTCGCCTTCCTCCAATAGGTCAGCTTTGTTCACAACAATCATATCCGCACAGGCGATCTGGTCTTCGAACAGTTCAGCCAATGGGGTCTCATGATCAAGGTTCTCATCCAACTTACGTTGCGCATCAACGGCCGCCACATTGTGCGCGAACTGGCCCGCAGAAACCGCTTTGCCATCGACAACTGTCACCACGCCATCAACCGTCACTTTGGTCGAAATACCAGGCCAATTGAACGCACGAACCAACGGTTGTGGCAGCGCCAGCCCAGAGGTTTCAATCACAATATGATCGGGCGGGTTGTCGCGGCCCAACAGCATTTCCATCGTTGGAATGAAATCATCGGCCACCGTGCAACAAATGCACCCGTTGGACAGTTCAACCACATCATCCTCGGTGCAGGTCTCAATCCCGCAACCTTTCAGAATGTCACCGTCAACGCCCAGATCGCCAAACTCATTGATGATCAGCGCAATGCGTTTACCTTTGGCGTTCTCAAGCATGTGCCGGATCAGTGTGGTTTTACCAGCACCCAAGAAACCAGTAACAACCGTGGCGGGGATCTTCGCAGACATTGATGTAGTCCTTCTGTTTAGCAGCGGATATGTGTGGCCTACTTGGGCCCGAAAGGAAAGTCGTATGACCGCAGACACAACGTCTAAAGGCGATCGTTTCATTGTATGCACCGGCTGTTCTGGCGGTGCGGACCTTGCACGCGCGTTGCAAGGCCGTGTGCCGGTGGAAACCACCGACTGTATGAACGTGTGCGACAAACCCATTAGCCTCGCGGTGCGTGCCGAGGGGAAAGCAGCGTATTTATTTACCGGCGTTGACCCTGATGCACCGGAAGACATCGAGGCCTTTGCCAAACTTTACGCCGACAGCAGCGATGGCCAAATCATGGACGCCCGAACCGCGGGCAACCTGCGGTTCTGCCTTGTGGGACGCATTCCCGCCTAAAGTTCCTTCGTCCAGAACCACGCGCACAAGAACCCAAGCGTCGACCACCCAGCGGCTGCAGCCCCAAGGCTAAGCGTAACGAATTCTGCCGAAAGCTCAGGTGGCGCAACGCCCCAAAACGCATCCAAATGCGGTGCCCCGATGATGTGGGGGCCAAGCAACAGAATCACGCCAGACAGGGCGATGACCCCTCGCCCAAAGGCGATGACCCAAAGTCCAAGTGCAGACGCAACCAACGTGCCAAGCCACCACATCTGACGCGGACCAATCTCAGCGGCAGGTGTGCCGGGTAATTCAGGTGGCAAGCCGATCGCAGGCGCAAGTTGAATGGCGATGAAGCCCGCAAGCCCCCAGATAATCCCTTGCTTAGATGTGATCGTCGTTAGCCCGCGCAACTCCGCGAATGCCATCGCTGCAAGCAACAAGAACCCGAAGCCAACATAGGTCACAACGTTAAAGCCAACCGTCATCGCGTGGCGTGCCCACTCAGTTCCCAATCCAGGGGAGCCGCGGTCACTTTCAGGGGAACCGTTCGCGCCGAAATGAATCCGCGCGCCGGTTTCAAACAATTCGCCTTCCAGCAACGCCGGAATAACGAATACGAATTGCAACAAGGCCGCAATCAGCCCCGCCGCAACACCAGCGAACACGGCGCTGGTCAATAAATTCTTGGTCATGTCAGATTTTCGACTGCCTTAGTGGCAGGGAAATGCCATCGCGTGACGCTGATCGTGTGCTGCGTCATGCAGAACAGATGCTTGTGCGTAACCGGATGCAAACAAAAGCATCAAGCCACCGAGGACTGCGAATGCAATCGGCAGAACCGAAAGGTCTGTGCGTGCGATGGTTTTTGTTTGGGCTGCAGTATTATTCTGTGCGTTCATGGTCGTCTCCTTTATCCCGTCATCCCCGACGGTTGGTTTCAGTCACGCATGGCAGGTCTCCTGGCTCGCGGGTCATTGTGATTTTCGCCCACCTTCCCGAGGTTTCCCTCAGTGGCTTGGACGAACACTCACCGCTTACAGTCGCGGGGGCGGCTGTGGCATTTGGCCTCCTAGATGGATCGGCCTGCACCACATTCCCATTTGATCCCCTGTCCAGCTTGGCCGGACAGATTAGAACCATGCCTGTTTGTTGTGGGGCTTGAATTGGTTTGGGTCAAGACTGATTCCGGCGACCTGCGTCATTGAGCGACACGTATATTCTAAGCGGTGGAACCTCCTGCGGGGATATTTAAGAAACAGAGACTGGCGAAAATGCGCAATATCTTGTGGATAAACCGCCTGTTTTGGCCATATCCGGTGTGTCTCCGTTGACTCGTCGCTTATTGGGCGGCGAAACTGTTGGTCATAAGAATCAACACGAGCAGCCTTCATGCGGTTTTCCCGCCTTCGCCTTAACGGCTTTAAAAGCTTCGTCGACCCAACCGACCTGATCATTCAGGACGGGCTGACAGGTGTTGTCGGTCCAAACGGTTGCGGAAAGTCGAACCTGCTTGAAGCCCTGCGTTGGGTCATGGGTGAGAATCGCCCGACCGCGATGCGTGGCGGCGGCATGGAAGACGTGATCTTTGCAGGTGCCGCGACCCGTCCGGCCCGCAACTTTGCTGAAGTATCCCTGCACATTGATAACGCAGAACGCCTCGCGCCCGCTGCGTTTAACGACAGCGACAACCTTGAGATCGTGCGCCGCATCACCCGTGACGTGGGCTCGGCCTATAAGGTCGGCGTTAAAGATGTGCGCGCGCGCGATGTGCAGATGTTGTTCGCGGATGCATCAACTGGCGCGCACTCCCCCGCACTTGTGCGGCAGGGTCAGATTTCCGAACTCATCAACTCAAAACCCAAAGCACGCCGCCGTATCCTTGAAGAAGCCGCGGGCATTTCAGGTCTGTACCAACGTCGCCATGAGGCTGAGTTGAAACTTAAAGGGTCCGAACAGAACCTTGCCCGCGTTGATGACGTGATTGAACAGCTCGCAGGTCAGCTTGGGGCATTGGCCCGCCAAGCCCGCCAAGCCGCAAGATACCGCGCCATTGGTGATGAGTTGCGCCAATCCGAAGGCCTGCTGCTATATCGGCGTTGGAAAGAAGCCGATGAGGCACGCGCCGCTGCGGCAAACCAATTGCGCACCCGCACCAATGAAGCGGCGAGCGCGGAAACTGCGGCCCGCCAATCCGCTAAGGCCCGCCAGACCTGCGAAGATGCTTTGCCGCCGTTGCGCGAAGAAGAAGCGATTGCAGCTGCCGTATTGCAACGACTTCACGTGCAGCGCGACACGCTTGCCGACCAAGAAGCCCGCGCCAAACAGACCATTGAAACGCTTACGAACCGGATTGAGCAACTCGCGCTTGATATGGAACGTGAAGCGGGACTGAACAAAGATGCGGGCGAAACGATTGAGCGGCTGGAATGGGAAGGTCGTGAGATCGCTAAAGCCAGCGTCGGCCATGACGAACGCCTAGAAGACGCACGTGTTGCGTCAACCGATGGCGCCCAAATCCTCGCAGATCGTGAAGCTGACCTTGCGCAACTGACCGAAGATGTTGCCCGTCTCGCTGCGCGTCACCAATCCGCCCAACGTCTGATTGATGACTACCGCAAGACATTGGAAAAGAACGAAGCCGAGGCCCAGCGCGCGATCTTGGCCCGCACCGAAGCCACGGCCGCCCTTGAAAAAGCAGCACTTGATTTTGACGCTGCGAAAGCTGCTGAAAGCCAAGCCCGCGCCACCGCTGACAAAGCCGAAGTCGTGCTTGCCGAAGCAGAAGCCGCGCGTGCCGATACCCAAGCCCGTGAAGCCGATGCCCGCGCCCTGCGGTCTGAGGCGGAAGGTGAAGCCAATGCATTGCGGGCTGAAACAGGTGCGCTGTCCAAACTGGTGGATCGCGACAGTTCTGAGGGCTCGCAAATCCTTGACCAGTTGCGCGTTGATTCCGGTTACGAAAAGGCCCTCGGTGCCGCGCTGTCTGACGACCTAAAGGCGCCCGCTGTTACGCCCGATATGGGCTCTGGTTGGGTGCCGCTGCCAAGCTACCCGCAACCCCAAAGCCTGCCGTCTGGCGTGAAGGCCCTCACCAATTTTGTGTCAGTCCCCGAGGTTCTGGTGCGCCGCATGGGGCAGGTCGGCCTTATTGATGCCGCTGATGGTCCGCGCCTGCAAAAAGACCTCGCGCCGGGTCAGCGCCTTGTGTCGATCGAAGGCGATTTGTGGCGCTGGGACGGATTTCGCGCCGCTGCCGAAGACGCTCCCTCTGCCGCCGCCTTGCGCCTTGAGCAAATCAACCGTTTGGAGGGCCTGAAAAAGGACCTCAACGATGCGACGGCCAAGGCCGATGGTATGCGCCAAGCCCATGAAATGCTGACTGGGCGTCTTGCCGAACTGGCGCAAGCAGACCAAGCCGCCCGCGATGCCCGCCGCGCTGCCGATGGCGCTGTTGCCGACGCAAACCGCGCGCTGTCGCGTGCCGAAGCGGACCGCAATTTGGCGGACGGCAAACTGGAATCCAGCGGCCTTGCAGTGGCACGTCACGAAGAAGAAGCCATGAGCGCGCGCAAGGCGCTGAGCGAGGCGGAAGCCACGTACAAATCCCTCGGCAATCTTGATGAGGCCCGTGGCCAAGTCGAAGACATCAAAATGACCGTCGAAGCCGCGCGTATGACGATGATGTCCAAACGCTCCAGCTACGATGAGGTCCGTCGCGAAGGCGAAGCCCGCACCAAGCGCGGTCAGGAAATCACCAAAGAAGTCAGCGGCTGGAAGCACCGCCTTGAGACGGCCAACAAGCGCTCAGCTGAACTGCAAGAGCGCAAGGAAACGTCCGAGGAAGAGCTGAAAGAGGCGATGACTGCGCCCAATGAAATTGCCGCCAAACGCGATGAGCTTGCCGATGCAATCGATGAGGCCGAAGCGCGTCGCAAAGAGTCTTCAGATAAGCTCGCTCTGTCCGAAACTGCGCTGCGCGATGCGACAATGTCCGAGCGTGACGCCGAACGTACAGCATCCGAAGCCCGCGAAGCCCGTGCACGTTCTGAGGCCCGCGCAGATGCGGCCAAAGAAACCACACAGTACGCGGTCGAGCGTATTCAAGAAGCGCTAGAAACAACCCCAGAGAACCTCCTTGAACAGTTGGATGTTGATCCGGACAAAATGCCGTCCTCAGAAGCAATCGAAAACGATGTGAACCGCCTGAAACGTCAGCGCGATGCGCTGGGCGCGGTGAACCTGCGTGCCGAAGAAGACGCCAAAGAAGTGCAAGAAGAGCATGATCTTCTGGTGAAGGAAAAGACCGACCTAGAAGACGCGATCCGCGCCCTGCGCACCGGCATTGCCTCCCTCAACAAGGAAGGTCGCGAACGTCTGCTGACGGCGTTCGAACAAGTGAATGAGTCATTCGGCACCCTGTTTAAGCACCTGTTTGGCGGTGGCGAAGCCAAGCTCGTTCTCGTTGAATCTGACGACCCGCTCGAAGCAGGCCTTGAGATAATGTGCCAACCACCTGGCAAGAAACTCAGCACGCTGTCCTTGCTGTCCGGTGGTGAACAAACCTTGACTGCGATGGCGCTGATCTTCGCCGTCTTCCTCGCCAATCCTGCACCGATCTGTGTACTGGACGAGGTCGACGCGCCGCTTGATGACGCCAATGTTACGCGTTTCTGTGACCTTTTGGATGAAATGACGCGCCGCACCAACACGCGCTTCCTGATCATCACGCACCACGCCGTTACCATGTCCCGCATGGACCGTCTGTTCGGTGTGACCATGGGTGAACAGGGCGTCAGCCAGCTGGTCTCGGTTGACCTCAAGGCTGCGACAACACTGGTGGCATAACGCACACGTGACGCGACATAAGGCACGGCTTGTGACACGCTACGCACATGAAATTAGTTGCCCTCCTCGTTGCGTTCGCAACGCCAGCCATCTCGCAAGAATTTGCACTTCGCGATAGCGACACTGTCCCAAGCAACGAGTCGCTTGCGAGTATCATCCTTGACCGCGACCTTGAATATTTTGACGGCGGCGTCAGCAGGTATGCTGCTGATGGATCCTATTCATGGACCTATCCTGCGGAAAACGGCGGTGGCGTTTGGGAAGGCACACACCAGTTCGCTGACGACGCCACGCTTTGTGTTGTCTTCGTAACCGGCACTGAACGCTGCGATAGGTTCGTAACATCCGGTGATCGGCTCGTGTTGCTCACCGTCGATGGCCTGCGTTTTCCGGTGCGTGAAATCCGCTAAAGCGCGTTGAGCAATGCCGCAGTCGGCCACGCATCCGCTGGCATTCCCAATCGCGTTTGCTCTGCCTGAATTGCGATCCTTGAACGCGCGCCAAGAATGCCATCGGCACCGCCAACATCATGGCCACGTGCCTGCAGCTTTTGCTGCAAAACCCTAATCTGATCGCCAGACAATCCCGCATCCGGATTGCCCGCATTGTAAACGGGCGCCCCTTGCAAACGTGTGCCAAAATAGGCCGCCGTCAGAACATAAACGAAGGATTGGTTCCATTCGAAATAGACGTCAAAATTCGGATAGGCGAGGAACGCAGGCCCCTTGCGGCCCATCGGCAAGATCAATGACGCAGGCAGGTTCGCCAATGTCCCGTTACGTGCCGAAACCCCCATCGCGGCCCAATCGGACGCGGGGCGTTTGGTCTCGATGCCCGACAGCGCCCAGTCCATTTCACTCGGCACAGTCACCTCTTGCAGCCACGGCTGGTTGGGTTGCCATCCGAGTGACGCCAGCACGGAGGCACCCGACAGTAACGCATCTGGCGCGGAGGTTTTCAGGCTTACCTGCCCGTCGCCATCGCCGTCACGCCCGTTCTCAATAATGTCACCAGGCAACATCTGCACCATGCCGATCTCACCCGCCCAAGCACCTGTCGTACGCGCAGGGTCGAAATCGCCACGCGCATACAACTCCATCGCCGCGAAAACCTGAGGGCGGAACAGTTCAGGGCGCCGGCAATCATGCGCCAAAGTCACCAACGCATTGCGCGTGTTGAAATCCCCTTGGATCGCGCCGAAATCTGTCTCGAACGCCCAGAATGCCAAAAGCACACCACGTGGAATCCCGAACTCGGCTTCAATGCGATCAAATATGGCGTCTTGCCGTTGGGCCTGACTTTGCCCGTTTTGAATCCTGTTGTTTGAAATAAGACGGCGTGAGAAGTCGATAAAATCACGCTGGAAAAACCCCTGCGACCGATCCGCGTTCAACACGGCTTGGTCCTGCTGCGCCCCCGAAAGAAACCCTTGCGCAGTTGCTCGATCAACTCCGTGGGACGCGGCCTCATCGACCAAGCCATTGAGGAAACTGCTAAACGACCCACCGCATTGCTGAGCCGCAACGGGGGCAGCCAAAACGCATAGGGCAAACGTGAGGGGCTTAAACATAATCACTCCAAATTTTTCAGGCCTAGACTAGCGGTGCCATTGGGGGCCACAAGGGGATTAGAACGCGTTTGAGATCACATAAACGGCAGCCATGAGCCACCATTTCAGGCCGCTTAGCGTTGACACACATAGCGCCAGCACCAACGCCAATCCCCATGCTTTCCATAAAATTCCGACCGCTGCATCAATGTCCGCAGGGCCAGCATCCTTACGCCCTTCTGGGTGGACCCACGCAAAATCTTGCATCTCACCTTCGTAGCTGCGCGGCCCAGACAAAGACACGCCAAGCGCAGGGGCCATCGCTGCTTCGGGCCAGCCCGCATTCGGGGACCGGTGCAACGCTGCATCGCGCCTAATATTGGCAAGTGGCGCTCTGGTCGGGGCAATACACCATATCAAGATCGCCGTTAATCGTGCTGGAAGCCAATTCAACACATCATCTAGCTTTGCCGCAGCCCAACCAAACGCTTCGTACTTCTCAGTGCGATACCCGATCATACTGTCTGCCGTGTTCACGACCTTGTAGACCAACAAACCCGGCAGCCCCGCCACAGCGAACCAAAACACGGGCGCAATTACCCCGTCGCTCAGGTTCTCTGCGCCGCTTTCAATCGCACTCCGCGCCACTGCGGGCCCATCCATATCGCGCACATCGCGCCCGACAATCATCGCGACCGTGTGTCGCCCATCACTCACCGATATCCGCAACGCATCTCCAACCGCTTGGACATGCTGCACCAATGATCGCTGCGCCAGCAGCATCGCGCCGACAATAACCTCGACCCAAATTCCGGGAATGGCCCAAAGGATCAGGCCAAGCATCAAGGCCACAGTCGTGAGAACGGCCACAGCAATAAGACCAGCCCGTCGCGTACGATCATTCAGCCGTTGATCCAGCCAACCCACTGCACGTCCCATCAAAATGGCAGGGTGCGTGACACGATCCCAAAGCCATTTGGGTTCCCCAAAGGCAGCATCCAACAACATGGCCAAAACCAATGCCATTAACGCAATCCCTCAACGGCCGCCTCAAGCTGGTCCCAACGATCAGGGTGCGGCAACCCGAGACGAAGCCATGTCTTTGAATACGGGAAAATCCTGCTCCAAACATGGCCTCGCGCCAGATGATCCTGCACGGCCGCCGCGTCCGCGAACTCATACAAACGGAACAAGTCCGTGCCGCCGACGACTGTTGCACCAACTTGCGTCATCAATTCATCAAGCCGTGCCACATCCATCGCCAACCGCTCCCGCGTCGCCTCAGCCCAAGCCACATCCTCCAACGCGCGTGCGCCGATTTCCAGTGCAGGGCCCGCAACCGCCCACGGCCCCAGATGCTCTGCCAAAGTGGCGCATGCCGTTGTCTCTTCTTTGCCATACAGAGACTTCGTTCGCTCAACAGGGTTCAGCGTGGCGGGTGCGCCAATCGCAAACCCAAGCCGCAATCCCGCCAATCCCCAAAACTTACCAAAACTTTTTAGGACGATTATCCCGTGATCCTCAGCCAAGCCGATATGGCTTTGTTCCGGCATCACATCGCAAAAACTCTCGTCGATTACGGTGCGGACACGTCCGCCCATCCGTTCAGCTTTCCAAGTCTCGCCAGTCGGGTTGTTGGGGTGAACATATACATGCATCTGCGCGTCTTCAGGATCATCGGACATGATCCAATCTGGCGATGCCTCAACCGCAGCCTGATGCTCGTTATAAGTGGGGCGTGGAATGTAAGCGCCACCGAAATGGCTGGTCAGATAGGGCATCTTCGAAATCAACGCCGAAGCCCCATTTGCCGCCACAATCTCCGCCCCCTCCGGCACATTCCAAAACGCCCGTGCTGCCGCCAACAACCGATCCATCGCGCCTTGGTCGGGCAGGGCGGTCCACGCTTCTGGATCAATTTCGCCAACAGGATACGGCACCGGATTGATCCCCGTGCTCAGGTCCAGCCAATCGGCGCGCGTGCCACCGTATTCAGCAACCGCCGCGTCGAGGCCCCCACCATGATCACGCTTTTCGCTCATTCCGGAAGCGGCTGATGGCGGGACACGAAATGTCCCTTCACGCCCTGTGGCCACTCGCGATATGGCACCTGTCCGGTCTCACTTGCGGCATGCTTCGCGGCATATTCAACAATCGCTTCTGCGTCCTCAACCGTCGCTTCAAACGTCCCGAGCGAATAGTTGATCTTGTCTTGCGACTGCACCGTAATGTTGCACGCGCGATCACAGCCCATCGTGCACGACACACGGCGGGTTTTCACAGCCTCCGCATCCGCAGCGGCGGCTTCAACCATTTCGGCCAGCGCCTCGCCGTCGGTCTTTTCCATGCCGGTTTCTTCCCAGCCGGTGCGCTTACAGGTGTCGCAAATAGTGATCCAAGTTGTCATGGCGGCCTCTCAATTGATTGCCGCAAACTAAAATCGCAAACCGGCGCCCGCCGCAACCCGTCTCTACGCGCGCCCGTGCGGTGCCTCAAAATCCAGATCAGGGTTCACCGGAATGATCCGGTTCGGGTTAATCGTCTCGTGGCTGTAGTGATAGTGGCGCACGATGTGGTCCATGTTCACCGTCTCGGCAATGCCTGCAACCTGATACAACTCACGCGTAAATCCCCAAAGGTTCGTGTAATCGACGATGCGTTTGCGGTTACATTTGAAGTGCAAGTGATAGACCGGATCGAACCGCACCAAGGTCGTCCAAAGCCGCCAATCCGCCTCCGTCAGGGTGTCCCCCATCAGAAAGCGCCCTTGGCCTAGCCGCCCCTCAAGCCAGTCCAATGATTCGAATAACGGGCCGACCGCTGCATCATATGCGGCCTGCGTTGTGGCGAATCCGGACTTGTAGACCCCGTTGTTCACTGTGTCATAAACGCGCGTATTCACCCCTTCGATGTCCTCGCGCATCGCTTCAGGCCAGTAGTCCTCGGTGTTGCCTGTGATCCCGTCAAAGGCAGAATTGAACATGCGGATGATCTCGGAGCTCTCGTTGCTGACAATCGTTTCGCGTTCCTTGTCCCAAAGAATCGGAACCGTCACGCGCCCGGAAACCTCAGGGTCCGCCTTCAAATAAATGTCGCGCGCGAATGGCAAACCATACAGCGTATCACCCGTCGCGCCGTGATCATCCGTCTCAAACGTCCAACCATCTGACAGCATATCAGGATGCACCGCGCTCACCGAAATATGCGCCTCCAGCCCCTTTAAGGCCCTGAAAACCAACGCACGATGCGCCCAGGGGCAGGCGTAAGATACATATAAATGAAAGCGCCCCGAAGCAGCCGCAAATCCACCTTCACCAGACGACCCCGCAGATCCATCCGCCGTGATCCAATTGCGAAACGCGGCGGTGGTGCGTTTGAACGCGCCGCCTGTGGATTTCGTATCATACCAAACGTCATGCCATTTTCCGTCAACCAGCTGGCCCATCGGTCTCTCCTATTATCTGTTGGGCCATTGCTAACGTTTGCGCAGCAAATCACCAACCGACATCACAGCGCAGCGATGGTGCGCAATTGCACAGGTCGGTTTCGCGCTGCCTCACGCCGCATACCTCATTGCGGAGACGTCTTGCGCAGGGTACCAACACCCCCGACGACACCCGAAAGGGTCAGAGAGGTTGTTGCGCCAAAGGTTGACCCAAAACGGGGACCCGCCGTGCAAATCGTCCGAACCGCAAACGCGGCTCTCTGATCTATGGGACCAATAGACGGAGACTGACATGCGCCTGCCCCTTGCTATTCTCATTACCCTCGCTGGATCACCTGCGTTCGCACACATCGGTCACTTGGCTGATGTTGGAGGCCACGGTCATTGGATCGCCTTGGGTGGCATCGCAATCGCGGCAGGAATTGCCCTGCTTGGTGGGCGCAAAAAGAAAGACGCAGATCAGGTCGAAGACGAAGCGAAAGATAGCGACGAAGAAGAGGTCCCAGCATGAACACGTCTCCGAAAACTGGCGTCATGATCTGCGGCCACGGCTCGCGTTCGCAATCCGCCGTCGATGAATTCGCAACCCTCGCGGACAAACTGCCAGCCTACTTGCCCGATGATTGGCAAACCGAATACGGCTACCTTGAATTCGCCAACCCCGTCATCCGTGATGGCCTCGACAAACTGCGCGAAGCAGGGTGCGAACGCATCCTCGCCGTCCCCGGTATGCTTTTCGCCGCGATGCATTCGAAGAATGACATTCCAACGGTGCTGAATACCTACGCCGCCAAGCATGGTGTCGAAATCTCATACGGCCGCGAACTGGGCGTTGATCCCAAAATGATCGCCGCCGCCGCTGGTCGTATCCAAGAGGCAGTCGATGCCGCAAACAAGGTCCAGCACGTCGATCTCCACGACACCTGCCTCGTCGTTATCGGACGCGGTGCGTCTGACCCTGACGCGAACGGCAACGTCGCCAAAATTGCGCGCATGCTGCAAGAAGGCATTGGCTTCGGCTGGCTCGAAGTCGGCTACTCCGGTGTCACTTTCCCATTGGTTGAACCATGCCTGACTCACGCGGCCAAGCTCGGCTACAAACGCATCATCGTCGCACCATACTTCCTGTTCTCCGGCATCCTGATCGACCGCATCTATGGCTTCACCGATCAAGTCGCCGCGCAAAACCCCGACATTCAGTTCGTCAAAGCTGGCTACTTAGGCGATCACCCAAAGGTCCTCGAAACCTTTGCTGAACGCATCATTGAACAAACCAACGCGGCCCCGCCACCAAACTGCGGCGTCTGTGGCTACCGCGAACAGGTTCTCGCTTTCGACAACGGCGAACACCGCCACATCAAACCCGAACAGCGCAACCATCCGGCCTTCTCGGACACGCCACCCCCGACCTGCGTGCTTTGCAAGTACCGCACCCAAGTGTTGGGCTTTGAAACTGAAGTCGGCGCAATCCAAGAATCCCATCACCACCACGTCGAAGGCCAAGGCGCATCCGCCCCCGGCTCCAACGTGGCCGATTGCAAGCAATGCGACACCTTCTGCACCGGCATGTGCCGCCTGACGGCAACCCACGACCACCATCACCACCACGATCACGACCATGACCACCACCACCATGGCCACGATCACGATCATCACCACGCCGTCTACCCACACGCCGACCACCCGCACGGCCCAGAATCCGCCCGCAAAGCCAAAGCCTAAACCCTATTTGCTTTTGTTTTCTAGATATCCCCGCCGGAGGCTCCTCCGCTGACCAAAAGAACTGCCATGCGCCCATACGAGACCAACCCTTCCGCGATCTACGCACAGTCCTTCGCGACTGTGCAGGCAGAGGCGCGTCTTGAACGGTTCCCAACGGCTTTGCACCCGATTATCACCCGCCTGATCCATTCCTGCGGCATGGTCGAAATCGCGGACCGCTTGGCGTTCACCAATGATGTGGTTTTCGCAGGTCACCACGCGCTGCAATCCGGCGCACCAATCCTATGTGATTGCGAAATGGTCGGCGCGGGCATCATCCGTCGCTACCTGCCGAATAATAACGAGGTCATCGTCACCCTCAACGATCCGCGAACACCCGATCACGCGCAGCAAATCGGGAACACGCGCTCCGCGGCGGCCGTAGAATTCTGGGAACCTCATATCGAAGGTGCCGTTGTCGCAGTTGGCAACGCGCCCACCGCGCTTTTTCATCTGCTGGACCTGATCGATCAAGGTTTTCCAAAGCCCGCTGCAATCCTCGGGTTTCCAGTAGGGTTCGTCGGTGCCGCCGAATCTAAAGCCGAACTCGCAGCCAATCCGCGAGGTGTCGATTTCATCACGCTGCGCGGACGTAAAGGTGGTTCCGCAATGGCCTCAGCCGCCGTCAATGCGCTGGCGGCAGGCCTGCCGGAGATTGCAAATGATTAACAACGCAAAGAATGCAGCCGTATATACAGGATATATACAGAATATATACGGGTTCTATACGTCGTATTTCGGAGAGCAGCCCAATGGTTAACGCGCCTAAAACGGCACCTTGGTTGCACATCGTCGGCATCGGTGAAGACGGCATGGACGGCCTCACACCAGCAACCCGCGCCGTGGTCAAAGCCGCTGAAGTCATCGTAGGTGGGAACCGTCACCACACTCTATCCGCCAATCCAACTGCAGAACGTATCGCTTGGCCGTCGCCCTTTGATGCGATGATCGAAACCCTTGAAAACCTTAAGGGAAAACGCGCCGTTGTCCTCGTAACAGGCGACCCGCTTTGGTTTTCCGTCGGCGCACGCATTGGACGTACAATCCCTGCCGATCAACTCGTTTATCATCCGCAGCTCAGCGCATTCCAACTCGCAAGCGCGCGCATGGGGTGGTCTTTGGCAGACGTCGAAACCCTCACCGTACATGGCCGCCCTGTCGAGCAGATGATCGCCTTTATCCAACCAGATCAGAAGCTTATCGTTCTGACAACGGGCGCTGAAACGCCAAATCAGATCGCAAAATTTCTAACGGATCGTGGGTTCGGTAAATCGAAAATGACCGTTCTCGCTGCAATGGGTGGGGACCGCGAAGAACGTTTTGACGGCGCCGCCGAAGACTGGGCGCACGAGGTTCCGGCCTTCAATACCCTCTGCATCGACTGTGTCGCGGAACCGGACGCAGCCCTGCTTCCGCGCGTTCCTGGTCTTGCCGATAGTCTGTTCGTTTCCGATGGCACCATGACCAAACAAGAGGTCCGCGCGGCGACTCTCGCCAAGCTCATGCCCATGCGGGGCGCGCTGTTGTGGGACATCGGAACAGGCTGCGGAAGTGTTGCAATCGAATGGATGCGCGCCGCCAGATACGCCCGCGCAATCGGCATCGAACCCCGCGCAGATCGCCGCGACATGGCGGCCCAAAACGCCCTCGCGCTTGGCGCACCAAAGCTGGAATTGATCGACGGAACAGTACCTTACGCACTGACAAACCTTGACGCACCTGACGCGGTATTCATTGGCGGCGGCTTGTCCCGCGAAACGGTTGAGGCCGCTTGGTCCGCCCTGCGTCCGCTCGGTCGTCTTGTCGCCAACGCGGTAACATTGGAATCCGAAGCAACCCTGATTGAGCTGCACAAAACCTTCGGCGGTGACCTCGTGAAAATCCAAACCCACCGCGCCGAACCAATTGGAAAACTCACCGGCTGGCGTCCAGCAATGCCCGTCACCCAATGGAGCTTGATAAAGCGATGACTGGTACCTTGTACGGCGTAGGTCTCGGCCCTGGTGATCCCGAGTTAATCACTTTGAAAGCCGCACGGCTTATAGAAGGGGCGACGACAATCGCCTATCCAACGCTCGCAGGTGGCGACAGCTTTGCACGCGCAATCGCGGCGGACCTGATCGGCGAAGGCGTACGCGAAATCCGCATGGACGTGCCAATGACCACCGCCCGCGAACCCGCGCAGGCCGCCTACGACAAAGGTGCGGCCGAGATCGCTAAGGTGCTGGAAACAGGCGAAAATGTCGTTACTTTATGCGAAGGCGATCCGTTTTTTTACGGATCCTTCATGTATCTTAACGCGCGGTTAACGAACAAATTCACCGTAAAAGTTATCCCCGGTGTCACCTCCATCACTGCCTGCGCCGCTGAATCCGGCCGCCCGCTTGTGGCCCGCAACGAACGCCTTACCGTCCTTCCGGGTCCTATGGATGAAGCCACTTTGCGTGACCGCATCGCGGGCGCCGAGGCCGTTGCCATCATGAAGGTCGGGCGGCATTTACCGAAAATTCGCGCCGTCCTCGATGACCTCGGTCTCACGGGCAGCGCCACCTACGTTGAGCGTGCAACCTTGCCCGAGCAGGTTGTCGTTCCCCTCTCACAAGCGCCTGAAAAGGCGCCGTATTTTTCAATGATATTGCTCACCAAAGGGGCTGACCCGTGGCTGTAAAACCTGTAATTCTAGCGCTTTCCAAATCCGGCGAACCAACCGCGCACGCCATCGCAAAGGTGCTGGATTGTGCCGTTCATGGCCGCAAGGACCGTGTGGAAAAGGCCGATGCGTTCTTCGACAATGCGCTGGATCACACGCGCGATCTGTTCGCTGCTGGAACGCCAATCATCGGCGTTTGTGCGTCGGGTATTTTGATCCGTGGCGTGGCGTCCCAACTCAACGACAAAACAACAGAGCCGCCTGTCGTGTCTGTATCCGATGACGGTAAAGTGGTCGTTCCGCTTCTGGGTGGGCACCGCGGGGCGAACCGTTTGGCAAAGCAGATCGCAGACGCTCTGGCTGGTACTGCCGCAGTGACAACCGCTGGCGATGTCGCGCTCGGTGTTGCACTTGATGAACCCCCGCTTGGCTACCGCCTGCAGAACCCGCAAAACGCCAAATCAGTGATGGCAAATCTGCTGTCTGGCGGTGGTGTTAAATGGACTGGCACACCGATTTTTGACACCGCCCTTCCCGAAGGAAGCGACGTCGAGCTTTGCGTGACTGAGGTCAATGATACAGGTAGTGAATCTCGCCTTGTCTACCATCCGCAAACCTTTGCACTGGGACTAGGTTGCGCGCGCAATGCGGACCCCGAGGACCTTTGGAAACTCGTAGAAGACACGCTTCAGGCACATAACATCGCCAAAGGTGCGATCGCTTGCGTGGCCTCAATCGACCTAAAGGCAGACGAACCTGCAATCATCCAAGCCGCCAATCGCCTTGGCGTTCCATTGCGTGTGTTCACCGCGGCTGAGCTGGAAGCCGAGGCCCCCCGTCTCGCGAACCCGTCCGATGTCGTTTTCGCTGAGGTTGGATGTCACGGCGTTTCCGAAGGGGCGGCGCTGGCTGCCTCCGGTGCAGATGCGAAGCTGGCGGTTGAGAAGACCAAAACCCTAACGGCGACTTGCGCGATTGCGCGCACCCCCGAGCCAATCACTACTCTCGCGGGCCGCTCCCGCGGCAAACTTTCCGTCGTCGGTATTGGCCCTGGGCAGGCGGCCTGGCGCACGCCGGAAGTGTCCCGCCTTGTCGCCGATGCTGAGGAATTGGTGGGGTACGGTTTGTATATCGATCTGCTTGGCCCGCTGGCTGCAGGTAAAACGCGTTCTGATTTTCCGTTGGGGGGCGAAGAAGCGCGTTGCCGCTATGCACTCGAACAAGCGGCACTTGGTAAGAACGTTGCCCTCGTGTGCTCTGGGGATGCAGGCATCTATGCGATGGGTGCTTTGGTATTTGAATTGCTGGATCGCGCCGAGAACGAAGAAGGTGTCAGTGATGCTGCCCGCCGTGTCGAAGTCGTTTGCTCTCCCGGCGTATCTGCCCTGCAAGGTGCCGCCGCCCGCGCTGGCGCGCCCCTTGGCCATGACTTCTGTACCATCAGCCTGTCTGATCTTTTGACGCCACGCGATGACATCATCCGCCGCCTGAACGCCGCCGCGCAGGGTGATTTCGTGATCGCCTTCTACAACCCCGTGTCCAAAACCCGCCGTACCTTACTGGCTGAGGCGCGTGATATTTTGCTACAACATCGCCCCGCTGACACACCTGTTATGTTGGCCTCCAACCTCGGCCGCCCGACCGAACTGGTGCGCTACCGTCGTCTTGATGAGCTTGAGGTGGACGAGGTTGATATGCTGACTGTGGTTCTTATCGGGTCCTCAAACTCACGGCTTGCGCAGCTTGGCGAAGGCCCACGCATGTTCACGCCGCGCGGCTACGCTCGCAAGATTGACGGAGACCTAACCGCAAAACGCGACGACCCTTATATCCCAGAAGAGGCAAACCAATGACCGTCTATTTCATCGGTGCAGGACCGGGTGATCCTGAACTCCTGACCCTCAAGGCCGCCCGTCTTATTAAGGCATGTCCTGTCTGCCTGTTCGCAGGTAGCCTCGTTCCGGAAGAAGTGGTTTCCATCGCGCCAGAGGGTGCCTTGGTCATGGATACAGCACCGATGCACCTCGACGAAACCCATGCCGAGATCGTCAAAGCCCATGCCAAAGGCCAAGACGTTGCCCGTGTGCATTCTGGTGATCCGTCACTTTACGGTGCGATTGCGGAACAAATCCGCCGCCTGAAAGCTGACGGAATTGACTACGAAATCATTCCCGGCGTTCCAGCTTATACCGCTGCTGCAGCGGCACTTGGTCAAGAACTTACCGTGCCGGAAGTTGCGCAGTCCATCGTGCTGACGCGCATGTCGATGAAGTCTACAGGCATGCCCTCAGGCGAAACCCTCGACAATTTCGGGCGTACGGGCACGACCCTTGCGATTCACCTTGGTATCCGTGCTTTGCGTGAAATTGAGCGCCAGTTGATCCCGCACTATGGGGCGGATTGTCCTGCCGCCGTGATTTACCGCGTGGGTTGGCCGGACCAACTTATCATTCGCGGGACGCTCTCCACGATCCGCGCCAAGGCCCGCGACGCCAAAATCACCCGTACGGCACTGATTCTATTGGGGCCAGCGCTGGCGGATGACAATGGCTTTCCTGACTCAGCCTTGTACGATGCGGCCAAACCCCATGTTCTAAGGCCGAAAGCCAAAGCCTGATCCAATTGCCGCAACGCAGCGGAAGGTTAACTTGACCGAAACTATTATTCCGCCATTCTGATAGTCATTGGATGGGGAATACTATGTTGGAATCACTGCCACAATCGATCTGGAATGAGCTTCATGCTGCGCAGTCCAAAGCTGCGAAAAAGAAGACCCGCCTGCGGGTTGAGGCGAATGGCGAAAGCTACAGAATTGAACGTATGACCGCCACGGGCTTTGCGCTCGGGGTTGAGGATGCGCCGAAATTGCGCGGCCTTGTTGATGTCTATGATGGTGGGCACCATGTCAGCCAATGCTTGATCGTAGCTGCCGCTGAAGAGGGCGACCAAATGGTTTACGAATACAAGCGCAACACCGCAGCAAACGACGGCGCACCGCTTGATTTTGAACGTATCAACGATGCGCCGATCGCATTGTTAGGCCGCTAAACTACTGTAAGTCGCAGAATGCTTTGGCAAGCCGGTCAACGGCTTCTTGAACCTGTGCGCGCGGCGCTGCGATGTTGAATCGCAAGAAGTTATCGCCACCGGTACCAAACGTCGGCCCATGGTTCACGGCAATCTTTGCATCCGATTGAACACGATCTGTAAACTCTTCCCGTGACATGCCTGTCCCACTGAAATCGACCCATGCGAGGTACGTGGCTTCAAGCGGCATAGACGCTAGCCCCGGAATTGCATTCACCCCAGCATCAAACAGTTTGCGATTTTCATCCAAATAGGCGCTCAGCTCATCGACCCAAGCGGCCCCTTCAGGCGAATAGGCGGCCTCAGCCATAAACAGACCAAAACTGTTGGGTGACATGCCCAGCGCGGCCATACGCGCTCCAAATGCGCCGCGCAGGTCTGGATCTTCGATGATGACGTTGCCGCTGTGTGATCCTGCAATGTTGAAGGTCTTTGTGGTTGCCGTCATCGTGATTAGGCGGTCTTCGATCCCCTCAATATGGGCCATTGGGATATGCTTGTGACCGGGGAAGGTGAGGTCATGGTGGATCTCATCCGACACCAGAATCAGACTGTGGCGTTTTGCGAATGCGGCAACCGCCTGCAATTCGCCACGGGTCCAAACCCGACCACCAGGGTTGTGAGGCGAACACAGAATGACCATGCGCTCATTGCCGGTCATCTGTGCGTCATAGGCGTCAAAGTCGAACTCGTAACGACCATTATCGTTGGTCAAAAGGCATTCAACAACTTCGCGCCCTGCGGCATTAATCACTTTCGCAAAGGCATGATAAACCGGTGTGAACAACACAACCCCATCGCCGGGCGCGGTAAACGCATCCACACACATCCCTGTACCATTCACGAGACCATGAGTCGTGAAAATCCAAGACGGATCAATCTTCCAGCCGTGCCGTGTGTCCATCCACCATTGGATCGATGCGAGATAAGACGCCTCATCACCGTAATATCCATACACCCCGTGATCATGCATCGCTTGCACTGCGTTCTGCACACAAGCAGGCGGCTGGAATTCCATATCAGCAACCCACATCGCAATGCCGCTCTCGGCATCCACACCGTAAATCTGCTCCATCATGTCCCATTTCACGCTATGGGTGCCGCGACGGTTGATGGGGGTGTCAAAACTCATGAAGGTACTCCTTTTTTAGCAAGCTATCTCTATGGTTGGCGGACGCAAGCCCTTCTGCAGGGTTGCGCCATATTGCAAGCGACCCTTGTTCGTCTTACATGGACGCCATGACATTACGCCCGATCCTGATCCACCCCGACCCGCGCCTGAAATCCACGGCTGATCCTGTTGCAGACGTTGACAAAGGCGTGCGTGCATTGGCTGACGACATGCTTGAAACCATGTATGATGCGCCTGGTATCGGCCTCGCCGCGCCGCAGATTGGTATCTTGCACCGGATGCTCGTGATGGATTGCGTAAAGGACGAAATGGCGACACCTGAACCAATGGTGTTGATCAACCCACGCGTGCTGTCCTCATCAGAGGAAACCAACGTCTACGACGAAGGTTGCCTGTCCATTCCTGATCAATACGCCGAGGTGGAACGCCCAGCATCTGTCAAAGTCGAATGGACAGATCTCGATGGCAAAACCGTTCAACAAGACTTTAACGGGCTATGGGCAACCTGCGTGCAGCACGAAATTGACCACCTTAATGGCAAGCTTTTCATCGATTACCTCAAGCCGCTAAAGCGCCAGATGATCACCCGCAAAATGCAAAAACTGAAACGCGAAATCGCCAGAGGCAACGCGTAGCATCCGCAGTCGATCCGCAATTCAATAAACCAAAGGCCGCACATGTCCCACAGACCGTTCATCCCGTGGCCCGCCAAGGTCCTGCGTACTGCTGCCGCCGAAGTCCCTGAAATTACCGACGACATCCGCGCCCTGTGGGATGAAATGATCGAAGCGATGAACGCTATGCCGGGTGTGGGCCTTGCAGCGCCTCAACTCGGCGTGTCGCTGCGCCTTGCAATCGTCGATGCATCCGACAAACGCGGCCAAGCCGTGCGCATGGCCAACCCGACGGTTCTGCATTCAAGCGCCGAGATGCGCCTCCATGAGGAAGCATCCCCGAACTTGCCTGGCGTGGCTGCGTCTTTTGAACGTCCACGCGCCGTGACGGTGCGCTTTATGAATGAAGATGGTGTCGATGAAAGCCAAGACTTTGTGGGCCTTTGGGCGACCAGCGTGCAGCATCAGATCGACCATCTGAACGGAAAGATGTACTTTGACAACCTGAGCCGCACCAAACGCGATATGCTTATCAAAAAGGCGCAGAAGCTGCGCTAGAGAAGGGACCACATGCGGATTGTTTTCATGGGAACACCTGATTTTTCGGTGCCGATTTTGGATGCATTAGTTGAGGCTGGCCATGTAGTTTGTGCCGTCTATTCGCAACCGCCCCGCCCCGCGGGTCGTGGTAAGAAAGATCGCCCAAGCTCGGTGCAGTCTCGTGCCGAAGCACTTGGCCTTCAGGTGCGCCACCCTGTGTCCCTCAGAACCGATGACGCTCTGGCCGACTTCACGGCACTTAACGCCGACATCGCCGTCGTGGTCGCTTATGGTTTGATCCTGCCTCAGGCCATTTTGGACGCACCTACGAATGGCTGCCTAAACATCCACGCATCTTTGCTTCCACGCTGGCGTGGGGCAGCCCCAATTCACCGTGCAATCATGGCCGGTGACGCGAAAACCGGCGTGTGCATCATGCAAATGGAAGCGGGCCTTGATGCCGGCGCCGTTCTATTGCGCCGCGAGGCCGACATCGGCGAAACCGAAACGACAGGCGCGCTTCACGACCGCTTAAGCGGGCTGGGCGCATCGGCAATTGTGGACGCACTGAACATGCTGAGCAGCCTAACTCCAGAAACCCAGCCGGAAGATGGCGTCACCTATGCCGCAAAAATCGACAAAGCCGAAGCACGTGTTGATTGGACCGAAACGTCATTGCAAATCACCCGACAAATCAACGGGCTGTCCCCGTTCCCAGGTGCATGGTCAGAAGCAGACGGTGAGCGCATTAAGTTCCTCCACGCCGGCCCGTCATCCGTGCCCCTCGCAATCGGTGAAGTCAGCACAAACGGTGGTCTCCATATCGGAACATCCGACGGCGCAGTTCAAATCCTCACGCTCCAAAGAGCCGGTAAAAAGGCGGCCTCAGCAGGCGATGTGCTCCAAGGCTGGACGCCACCGTCGCGCCTGATCTGATCTTCTTTGGCTCCTAAATACTCTCTTTCTTGCGCACCGAAGGTGCGCCCCCGGTCGCTGCAAACGCAATCCGCTAGCCTTTGAACGGAGCCATTCCCGCGCGGGCCAACTCATCCGCCCTTTCATTTTCAGGGTGCCCAGCGTGCCCTTTAACCCACTCCCACGTCACATCATGACGCAATCGCGCTTCGTCCAGACGTTGCCAGAGATCAATGTTTTTGATCTCGCCACCCTTCTTTTTCCAGCCCTTTGCCTTCCAGCCGTAAATCCACTTGGTGATCCCGTCTTTGACGTAGGAGCTGTCGGTCACAACGGTCAGCGTGCTGGCGGTCGACAGGGTCTCAAGCGCATTGATGGCCGCCAAAAGCTCCATACGATTGTTGGTCGTATGCGCTTCGCCACCCTTCAACTCACGTTCTTTGACAACGGCATCACCCTCGCGTGCGATCAGAACCGCACCCCATCCACCAGGGCCGGGGTTACCGCTGCAGGCACCATCTGTGTAAGCGTATAGATCAGGCAATTTTACGCGCTCTCATGTTAACGAACGGATCGTTTGTTCCAGCAAAGCCAACGTCGCTGCCTTCTTCAAAGAAGATAATTTCAAAGCCTGCATCTTTCATTAAGCCGTGCAATTCTTCGACCGTCACAAACGTATACAAACGCTCAATATGATCGCGTTTCTCACCGGTACCGGTTTTCATCCCAATGTGGAAAACCCCGCCGGTGCGAAGCGCAGTTGCGATCGCTGCAAAATGTTTCGGCAGGTCCGGCTTGGGGGCGTGCAGCAATGAGAAATTCGCCCAAACGCCATCATAGGCATCGACCATATCAATTTCATCAAACGTCAAAAGGCGCGCGCCGATGTCATGGGTTTCATTAGCCAAATCAATCATCCCTTGCGACGCGTCCACAGGGTCGGGCTTTAAGCCGACCTTTCGCATTTGAACCGATGCTCGCGCAGGCCCGCACCCAAGGTCCAGCACGGCTCCACCGTCTGGGAGCAGCGCCATAAAGTCCTTTAACGCCGTGCTCGCAGCTCCGCTGTCAAAGCAGTTGTCGTACTGGTCCGCAGCGCCGTCATAAAACGCGATGGTCTTAGGATCTGTCATGTGGCGCGTTTGGTTGTTGGCTCACGCAGAACGCGCGGTACTTTGAATTCAACGTTCTCAACGGCGGTCTCGACCTGTTCAACGGTCACATCGTACCGCGCTTTGAATGCATCGATCACTTCGTTGATCAAAACCTCAGGCGCGGATGCACCCGCCGTGATGCCGATGCTTTTGATGCCATCCAACGCGCGCCAATCAATGTCCTTGCCGCGCATAACCAATTGCGAATAATCGCAACCCGCTTTGCGGCCGACCTCGACCAAGCGTTGTGAGTTGGATGAATTTGGCGCACCAACAACCAGCATCGCATCCGCCATTGGCGCCATTGCCTTAACGGCTTCTTGGCGGTTGGTTGTCGCGTAGCAAATGTCTTCTTTGTGCGGCCCGACGATCGCTGGGAACCGCGTGTTCAGGGCTTCAACGATGTCAGCTGTGTCATCTACGGACAGCGTTGTTTGCGTCACGAATGCCAGCTGTTCGGGGTCGCGAACGTCAACACCTGCAACGTCTTCAACGGTTTCAACAAGCAACACTTCACCATCGGGCAATTGCCCCATCGTGCCGACTGTTTCAGGGTGGCCTGCATGCCCAATCATGATCATTTGTAACCCGTTGTCTGCATGACGCTGGGCTTCGATATGGACCTTGGAAACGAGTGGGCAGGTCGCATCGACATAAACCATTTCACGCGCGCTTGCGGCGGCGGGTACAGATTTCGGAACACCGTGCGCGCTGAAGATCACGGGGCGATCATCAGGACAATCTTCAAGCTCCTCAACGAAAACCGCGCCCTTTCCTTTCAGGTCATCCACAACGAATTTATTGTGCACGATTTCATGGCGCACGTAGACGGGCGCGCCCCATTTTTCGAGAGCGAGTTCGACAATCTTGATCGCACGATCCACACCCGCGCAAAACCCGCGTGGTGCGGCAAGATATAGCGTAAGAGGGGCTTTGGTCATGGCGTATTGCTCGCTTTGAAGGGCTTTGACCTGTCCTACTGAATTTTATGTAGAGCGTCCATGCAGCGGTTAAGCACTTCGTCACGGGATTCGGAGCGCGTTAACGAAAAAGGGCGCCCCGAAGGACGCCCTCAATCATTACTCTTCTTCGACTGCCGCTTCGGGCACAGGTTCTTCTCTGGGCTCTCTGGTTGGGCGGCCGATGACATCGCGCAACTCATCTAATTCGATGAAGTTATCGCACTGTCGACGCAATTCATCCGCAATCATTGGCGGTTGGCTACGGATTGTTGAAACAACCGAAACCCGCACACCACTGCGCTGCAGGGACTCAATCAACGGGCGGAAGTCACCGTCGCCGGAAAAGATCACGATGTGATCTACATGCGGCGCAAGTTCCATCGCATCCACAGCTAATTCAATGTCCATGTTGCCTTTGATTTTGCGACGCCCCATGGAATCCGTGAATTCCTTGGCGGGCTTGGTCACCATCGTGAACCCGTTGTAATTCAGCCAATCCACCAGTGGGCGAATCGGAGAGTACTCATCGTTCTCGAGGAGGGCGGTGTAATAAAATGCGCGCAGCATTTTGCCACGACGCATGAATTCCTGACGAAGCAATTTGTAGTCGATATCGAAACCCAATGATTTCGCTGCCGCATACAAATTCGATCCATCAATGAAGAGCGCAAGGCGCTCGTCACGATAAAACATGACAATTAGTCCTTTCAAATCCGCCGGACCGGTGGGAACTATGTGAGTGGTTTTGTTCCGGCAAAGCTGGTTCAAATGTAAGGGAATTGTGACGTGTCGCAAGTGTTACCGCTAAATGTCGGCAAAAAAATGGTAATTGCGGTTGGTTCGAATGCGCCATCGCATGCGGGAGATTCCCGTTCGACGGTACTTGCTGCGATCGAGGCTCTTGGTCGTGTCTTTGACGAACTGCGTGCAAGCAAGCTGTATCAAACCCCTGCTTTTCCTGTTGGGGCAGGGCCAGATTTCATCAATGCCGCTTGCTCTTTTCGAACGGAAAAGCCCGCTAATAAGGTGCTTTCCTTGCTACTTTCGATAGAAACGGACTTTGGTCGTGAACGCTTGGCCCGTTGGGGGGAGCGAACCCTTGATTTGGATCTAATTGCCGCGGGCGACCTTGTGTTGCCTGATTTGGAGGGGTTCAACCATTGGCGACGCCTGCCAATTGAAGAGCAAAAGGTGCAAACGCCAGACAATTTGATCTTACCACATCCACGTGTTCAGGACCGCGCTTTCGTCCTTGTGCCGATGGCCGATGTCGCGCCAGATTGGCACCATCCAGTGCTTGGCCAAACCACGACAGAGATGCTCGACCAGCTGCCCGCCTCCGAACGTGATGAAATCCTAGCGCTTTAAGGCGGGAATCGGGTTGTCATATAGCTGTCAAGCGACTAGATAGCCGTTTCTGAACACCTATTTTCCGACTGATTGGAGTGCCCTATGGCCCGCGTGACCGTTGAAGACTGCGTTGACAAGGTTCCGAACCGCTTTGAGCTGGTAATGCTCGCGGCGCACCGTGCGCGTGAAATTTCCGCTGGTGGTGCTTTGACCGTCAGCCGTGATAACGACAAAAACCCTGTCGTTTCCCTGCGTGAAATCGCTGAAGAAACACAGACAGCAGATGATCTGCGTGAGCGCATGATCGAAGCGAACCAGACACAGATCGAAGTCGATGAGCCAGAAGAAGACAGCATGGCGCTTCTTATGGGTGGTGGATCTCCTGAGGCTGACAAGCCTGCAGAAGACGATCTGTCCGAAGAAAAACTTCTTCGCGCATTGATGGAAGCTCAGGGTCAAAAATAACCCGTGCATGAATAAGGCGGCGGACCAAAATGGTCACTTCTAATGATCTGATCATTACTTCTGACGATCTGATCGCGAGGGTCCGCGCCTACAACCCCAAAACGAACGCAGCGCTTATTGCCGATGCTTTTGTATTTGGGGCCGAGTCCCATGAGGGCCAGTTTCGCCATTCCGGTGAAGCATATTTCACCCACCCCATTGCCGTTGCCTGCATTCTTGCTGAACAGCAGATGGATGATGCGACGATCATCACAGCGCTCTTGCATGACACGATCGAAGACACTGGCGCGACGTTCGCTGTTGTCGAGGAACGTTTCGGGCGTGAGATCGCTGACCTTGTGGACGGTGTTACCAAGCTCACGAACCTTCAGGTAAGTTCCCATGAAACCAAGCAGGCGGAAAATTTCCGCAAGCTGTTCATGGCGACGTCACGTGATTTGCGGGTGACGCTAGTCAAACTCGCAGACCGTCTGCATAACATGCGCACGATCAAGTCCATGCGCGACGACAAGCAGGCGCAGAAGGCCCGTGAAACCATGGATATCTATGCGCCGCTCGCGGGCCGTATGGGTATGCAGTGGATGCGCGAAGAACTTGAAGATCTCGCGTTTCGCGTTCTGAATCCTGAAGGGCGCAATTCGATCATCCGCCGTTTTATCACATTGCAGCGGGAAACTGGCGACGTTGTCGAAAAAATCCAGACGGATATGGAATTCGAGCTGGATAAGGCGGGCATCAGCGCCGATATCTATGGGCGTGCCAAAAAGCCCTATTCGATCTGGCGCAAGATGCAGGAAAAAGAGCAGGGGTTTTCCCGTCTTTCCGACATTTATGGTTTCCGTGTCATCACGCATTCCGAAGCCGAGTGTTACGCCGCATTGGGTGCCATTCACCAACGTTGGCGCGCGGTACCGGGTCGTTTCAAAGACTACATCAGTCAACCTAAATCTAACGGCTACCGTTCTATTCACACCACCGTTTCAGGTCGTGACGGCAAACGGGTCGAAGTTCAAATTCGCACTGTTGAAATGCATGAAGTCGCTGAAGCAGGCGTGGCTGCACACTGGTCATACCGTGAGGGTGAGCGCGTTGAGAACCGGTTCGCGGTTGATCCTGCCCGTTGGATCGCGCAACTGACCGAGCGCCTTGATGAGGATCACGATCACTCTGAATTCCTCGATCTGGTTAAGTTGGAAATGTATCAGGACCAAGTGTTCTGCTTTACGCCCAAGGGCGACGTTATCAAACTGCCGCGCGGTGCGACGCCAATCGACTTTGCCTACGCCATCCATACACGGATTGGGCACGCCTGCGTTGGCGCTAAAATTGACGGGTTGCGCGTTCCACTTTGGACCCGAGTGAAAAACGGTCAATCGGTTGAGGTCATTACCGCGGACGGGCAAACGCCACAGGCGACTTGGATCGATATTGCGGTCACTGGCCGCGCCAAAACGGCAATTCGCCGTGCGCTACGTGAAGAAGACCGCGCGCGCTTTATCCAACTGGGCCGAGAGCTGGTGCGGGTCGGGTTTGAAAACGTCCAAAAGAAAGCCACCGACAAAGCCCTGAAAACCGCCGCAAAGGCGCTTGGCATATTGTCTGTCGATGATCTGCTCGATCTTGTCGGATCCGCCGAGATCACGTCCCGTGCGGTTGTGTCCGCAATCTACCCTGAACTCGCAATTTCTGACGGTGTCGAGATTGAATCGCGCCGCGCCGTCATCGGGCTTGAAGCAGGGCAAACGCGGCGTCTTGCGCAGTGCTGTCAGCCTATTCCGGGGGAACGCATTGTTGGTATTACGTCCCGTGGTCAAGGCGTCGTTGTCCATGCGATCGACTGCGAGGTTCTCGCCGATTTTGAAGACCAGCCAGAGCGCTGGATCGATCTGCACTGGCAAGAAGGTACGCATTCGGCGACCAACACAATTACGTTGGAAATGACCATCACCAATGATGCAGGCGTTCTAGGGAGAATCTGCACGCTTATTGGTGAAAATGATGCAAACATATCTGATCTGGTGTTCATCGATCGCAAACCAGATTATTTCAGGTTGCTGATCGAGGTTGACCTGCGCGATGTAGAACATATGCACATAGTTATGACCGCGCTTGAGGCTGATACGAACGTTGCCGAAATTGCGCGGCATCGCGACCCTGACCGAGCAGGGCAGGTACAACGACAACGATAACTGGCGAAAGCCAAAGGGGATCAGGTGGTCTTTAGACGCAGAGACAGACGCCCTCTCTGGCGCGTGGTGTACGAGTTTTTCTGGCCGCGTGGCGGCTGGGGACGTGCTGCGCAATACGTCAAACACCGCGTGCGCCGCTTGCCGGATACGCCCGAAAAGATCGCGCGTGGTATTTGGGCCGGTGTCTTTACGACTTTCTGCCCATTTTACGGCCTTCACTTTTTTATCGCCGCGCTTATCGCGATGATCATGCGGGGGAATATCCTCGCGTCACTTATGGCGACGTTCTTTGGGAACCCCCTGACCTATATCCCTATTGCTTACGCGTCTCTCACGACGGGGCATTGGTTGCTTGGGACACGGCTTGATCGCACGTTGCTAAATTCCCCCGGGGGCAAAGATTTTTGCGGAATTGGTTGTAAGTTCAACCGCGCAGGCCGCGATCTTTGGCAAAATTTCAAAGCGATGTTCACTGGCCAAAAAGCGGACTGGCGTGGCCTGTCGGATTTTGGCACAGAGGTTTTTTACCCCTATTTGGTTGGCGGAATCCTTCCCGGAATTATCGCGGCGACAATCGCTTACTACCTTTGCGTGCCTTTGATCCGCGCCTATCAGAACAGCCGTCGTAAGGCTTTGCGGGCAAAACTTAGCCAGCTAAAGAATCCGGCTGACGGCGAATAATTCCACCGCTAGAGTGAGGCCAGTAGAAGGGGTTTTTTATGTCCAAATTGCGTTTAGGTGTGAACATCGACCACGTCGCGACAGTGCGCAACGCGCGCGGTGGCGATACGCCCGATCCAGTGCGTGCCGCGAAGCTGGCCGAGGATGCCGGTGCTGACGGAATTACCGCGCACCTACGCGAAGACCGCCGCCATATCGGGGACGCAGATATTGATGCGCTGATGGAGGCACTGACAGTTCCGCTTAACTTTGAAATGGCGGCAACGGACGAGATGCAAAAGATCGCGTTGCGTCATAAGCCCCATGCTGTTTGCATCGTCCCTGAAAAGCGTGAGGAACGCACGACTGAGGGCGGCCTAGAAGTCGCACGCGAAGAAAACCAACTCGCCCACTTCATCGCACCACTACGTGATGCTGGCTGCCGTGTTTCGATCTTTATCGCCGCGGACCAACGCCAAATCGAAGCCGCGCACCGTATTGGCGCGCAAGTCATTGAGCTTCACACCGGAGCATATTGCGATGCACACGCCGAGGGCGACTTTAAAACCCGTGATATCGAACTCGAAAAGATGCGCGACATGGCCGCGCTCGCGCATTCGCTCGGACTTGAGGTTCATGCAGGTCACGGGCTGACTTATGACACCGTCAAACCCGTCGCCGCATTTCCCGAAGTCATGGAGCTCAACATTGGGCATTTCCTGATTGGTGAATCCATTTTCCGAGGACTACAGCCCGCTATGGCCGAAATGCGCCGCCTGATGGATGAGGCGCGTGAAGCATGATCTTGCATGCGGTCTATCTGTCGTTGCCTGATGATGCGGATCGCGCAGAACTGGCGGACATAATGGTCGGGTTGCAAGAATTGATCGGAAAGATCGACGGGTTCGTTGCGTTTGACCACGGGCCCAACATTGATGTTGAAGACAGCTCGCCTGAGGTGAATTACGGCTTTCACGGAACCTACGTAGATCGCGCAGCGCTTGCGTCATATGCAGATGACCCACGCCATCAGGCGCTTGGGGGGGCGGCTTGTGGCCTTGTGTGGCGGGGTGGATAGAATCAAGGTCTATGATATTGAGACTGCCGGAGAACCCTAATGCGCCTAGTTTTCATGATTTCCGCCATGCTTTTGGCCTCCCCAGTCGCCGCGCAAACTGCATTTCCCTGTGATTGGCAGGCGCGGGCCGACAGTATTGTTGAGCCGTGGGAGGACAACATTGCAACGTTTGCAAACGGCGCTGTTCGCGTTGCATTGCTGGACGTAATCGAACCTGCCGCAGCGTCATACTATCTGTTGGTTCTGCACCCTCCTGTAGATGAGATGGCAGGAAGGGTTTGCACAACAGTCGGCCTAGACGACGAACTGGGTTATGCGGGCATGTTTTTCAATGAGTTGGAGGCAAGTTATGATCCCGCAGCTGGCCTTACTTTGCAAATTCCGGCGATCATTTATCTGCCCGAGCAGAGCTTTCAGAACTCGGCTTTGCTGCAGATTTCAATAAACCAATCTACTGGCAAAGTGGCCGTTACACAGGAACTCGGGAATGAGTGATCTTCTCTTTCCGTTGCCATTTCTCTTGCTCGGCTGGGCAATCGGCGGCGGCAGCCCCGGCCCAGCGACACTCACGATATCAGGCACCTCAATGGCGCACGGGCGTGGCATGGGGCTGAGATTGGCATCGGGCGTTGTGCTTGGGTCCGCAATTTGGGGGATCGCCGCGGCACTCGGGTTTTCCGCAATCATGATGTCCAACGCTTGGTTGTTCAATTTGGTGCGATACGCTGGCGCGATCTATCTTTTGTACCTTGCTCTGAAATCGCTGCGTTCCGCGTGGCAGGGCCAAGCATTGAAGCCGCAAAAGGCAACACGCATTGGCGCATTCGGTAAAGGGCTCGCGTTGCACCTAACGAATCCAAAGGCAGTCTTGGGGTGGGGCGCGATCTACGCAATCGCTTTGCCGTCTGACGCACAGCCCAGCTCAGTTGTCCTGCTTTTCGGCGCGCTCATTTCAACGTCAGCCTTTGTTTTTCTTGGCTACGCTGTCCTGTTTTCGTCAGCACCAATCGCCGCCGGATACGCGCGACTTAAACGGGTGTTCGACCTTACCTTTGGTGTGCTATTCGGTGCGGCATCGCTGAAACTCCTTACAACAAAGCTCACTCCATGATCCTAGGCATCGGCACTGACCTCGCGAATATCGAACGTATACAAGGGACGCTTGACCGTTTCGGTGACCGTTTTCGCAATCGTGTGTTCACGGACATCGAGCAGCGCAAAGCCGAAAACCGCAAAGACATTGCAGGCACCTATGCCAAGCGCTGGGCCGCCAAAGAGGCGTGTTCCAAGGCACTGGGCACGGGGCTTCGAATGGGCATCTTATGGAAAGACATGGCCGTTACGAACCTGCGCACGGGCCAGCCAGTGATGGCGGTGACCGGATGGGCAAAAGAACGGCTTGAGACGATGACGCCGGAGGGCCACGAGGCGATTATCCACGTAACCCTGACCGACGATCACCCTTGGGCGCAGGCCTTCGTCGTGATTGAGGCCAGACCCCTTACAAACAAGGATACTGCGGGTTGACTAACGCGGCGCGGACCCTCACATAACCCCCACTTTCAATGACGCAAAAATGTTAGGTTCCGCTGTGTGGGCATCCATTAAAGAAACAGTAAAAACAGTAGTTTACGCACTGCTTATCGCAGGCGTCTTCCGTACGTTCCTGTTTCAACCATTTTGGATTCCATCAGGTTCGATGAAAGAAACGTTGCTGATCGGCGATTTCCTCTTCGTGAACAAGATGGCCTACGGCTATTCCTACGCGTCTTGCCCGTCGATCATCATCCCGCGTTTTGGCATCGATGTGGACGCTGAAGATTTCTGTGGCGTGTTCAAAGGCGGTAATGACCGGCTGATGGGATCAGAGCCCGAGCGCGGCGATGTCGTCGTGTTCCGCCACCCTGTAACGGGTCGCGACTTTATCAAACGTGTCATCGGCCTGCCAGGCGATACGATTCAGGTGCAGGAGGGTGTGATCATCCTCAACGGTACTGAAATTCCACAAACAGAGGCTGGCCTGTTTACTGAAACGATGGAACACCAAGGCAGCGCTGGGAACTTGCCGCGCTGTGCCAATGGTGCTGTCGGCCTTGGTGCAGAATGTCTGAAACAACGCTTTACCGAAACGCTCCCCGAAGGGACGCAGTACACAGTGCTGAACATCGGTGATCGCGACCTCGACAACACTGGTATTTTTACCGTCCCAGAAGGCCAGTATTTCTTCATGGGTGACAACCGCGATAACTCGTCTGACAGTCGTGTCCCACAAATTTCGCGTGGCGTCGGCTTCGTTCCATATGAAGACATCGTCGGCCGTGCTGATCGCATCATGTTCTCCTCGTCTGGCCGTTCGCTATTGGCGTTCTGGACGTGGCGTTCTGATCGCTACTTCAAGGCGGTCGAGTGAAACTGTCCGGTCCACTTCGCGAATTTCAAGACAGGCTCGGCCACGTCTTTGCCACGCCTGACTACTTGATCCGCGCCGTGACCCATTCGTCCATGTCGTCACCCCATCGTGACGACAACCAGCGCCTCGAATTCCTTGGGGACCGCGTTCTTGGCTTGGTCATGTCCGAGGCTTTATTGAATGCTGATGTGAATGCGGCTGAAGGTCTTCTCGCGCCGCGTTTCAACGCGCTTGTGCGAAAAGAAACCTGCGCTGATGTTGCCCGCCAGATTGACCTTGGCGCTGTGCTGAAGCTTGGTCGTTCCGAAATGCTGACGGGTGGCCGCCGCAAAGAGGCGCTGTTGGCGGATGCGATGGAAGCCGTGATTGCCGCTATCTATGTTGATGCTGGTTTTGAGGTTGCCCGTGATCGTGTTGTCGCGATGTGGGGTGACCGCATTCACAACGTTGAAAAAGACGCGCGTGACGCGAAAACCGCGCTGCAAGAGTTCGCACAAGGGCAGGGCGAAGCGCCCCCATCCTATGTTGAAATCGCCCGCAGCGGCCCAGACCACGCTCCGATATTTACCATCGAAGCCCGCCTGCAATCAGGCGCAACCGAACAAGCCCAAGCACCCAGCAAACGCCAAGCAGAACAAGCCGCAGCCAAAGCCCTATTGGACCGCGTGCAAGGAGAATCCAAGTGAGCGAAGCAACCCAACAACGCGCCGGTTTTGTCGCCCTCATTGGTGAACCTAACGCGGGTAAATCAACGTTACTGAACAGAATGGTCGGCGCGAAGGTGTCTATCGTGACCCATAAGGTGCAAACGACCCGCGCCCGTATTCGCGGCGTCGCGATTGAGGGCGATAGCCAGATCGTGTTCGTGGACACACCGGGACTGTTTTCACCCAAGCGCCGCCTTGACCGCGCAATGGTCGCTGCCGCGTGGAGCGGTGTTTCTGACGCTGACGTTGTTGTGCTGATGATCGAAGCGCACCGTGGTATCACCAAGGGTGTCGAGGCGATTTTGGAACGTCTGAACGACGTCGGCAAAGGGCGCACTGTCGCGCTTGCAATCAACAAGATCGACCGCGTTGAATCCGAGGTTCTGTTGGGGCTGGCAAAAGAGTTGAACGACCGTTTTGATTTTGCGGAAACGTTCATGATTTCCGCAGAAAAGGGCCACGGCACCAAGGCCTTGCGCGAATGGCTTGCAGGGCTGATGCCTGTTGAACCTTGGCTTTACCCCGAAGACCAGATCGCCGACCTACCGATGCGCATGATCGCTGCGGAAATTACCCGCGAAAAATTGACACTGCGTTTGCACCAAGAACTCCCCTATCAGTTGACTGTTGAGACTGAGAATTGGGAAGAACGCAAAGACGGATCCTGTAAAGTCGATCAGTTGGTTTACGTCATGCGCGATGGCCACAAAGGTATCGTTCTGGGTAGCCGTGGTGAGACCATCAAGGCCGTTGGCAAAGCCGCCCGCGAAGAACTCGTCGAATTCCTGGGCCGCAAAGTGCACCTGTTCATTCAGGTCAAAGTACGCCCCAACTGGCTTGAAGACTCCGAGCGGTATTCGGAAATGGGCCTGAACTTCAAAGACGGAAACGAATGAGCGCACGCCTTACATCAGATGTTTGGGTCTCCGCCTATCTGACGCGATTGCGGCTTGTTGAAATTCCTGTGTTTGTGACCCGAAAGGGCGACGCAACGGCTGGATCGGTTCTGGTCAAACTCAATACATTGGACGGCCAAGCAAAAGCGTTTCAACGCCAGTTTGATCTGATGTCAGGTGAGCGTGAATGGGTGGTTCTGGCCGAAGGTGCTGAAGAAGACGTCGATGCCTCGCTCAACAAGCAGGCCAGCTTTGATCCTGATCTTTGGGTGCTTGAGGTTGAGGACAAACAGGGCCGCCATTTGCTTGATGATCCGTCCTTGGCATAGGGTGGCGCCATGATTGAATGGCGCGATGAAGGGGCTTTGTTGAAGGTCCGCAAACACGGCGAAAACTCCGCAATTATTGAGGTGTTCACACCTGATCGTGGGCTCACGGCGGGCATTGTTCGCGGTGGCACCAGCCGTAAGATCGCACCCATGCTGCAACCCGGTGCGCAGCTTTCCGTGTCATGGAAGGCGCGGCTTGAGGACCACTTGGGCAGCTTCACCGTAGAACCCGTACGCAGCCGCGCTGCGCAGGTGATGCAAGATCGCCTCGCGCTGGCAGGGTTGAATGCTGTGACGGGAATACTGTCGTTCGTCTTGCCGGATCGCGAAAAGCACGCACCGCTTTACGCTCGCACAATTGCATTACTTGATCTGCTCGGTCAGAACGACGTTTGGCCGCTTGCTTACCTGCAATGGGAAGTCGCCCTGCTTGAAGAAATGGGGTTCGGCATGGACCTATCCGCCTGCGCGGTGTCCGGCCTGAACGATGACTTGTTTTACGTCTCACCGCGCACGGGGCGCGCGGTGTCGCGTTTGGCGGCAGGGGATTGGGCGGACAGACTTTTGCCGCTTCCGCATGTGTTGTTGGGTAAAGGCGACGCCGACATCGGCGAGATTGTCAGGGCGTTGCGCACCACGGGGCATTTCCTGAACAACCACCTCGCCAGATCACTGGGGGACCGTCAAATCCCAGAAGCACGTCAGCGCCTAATTGACACGATGAAACGCCTCGCTTAACGCGCCACGAATACCATTTCGCGGCCATCAGTGTTGGATAAGATTAACGTGTCACCGGACGCTTCAGCCAACATCATTTCTTCAAGTGCTGCGAAGAAGACAGTTTCTGCGGAAAGGTTTTCACATGCCATGCGTGTCGCACCTATGCCGTCTAACCCAAACCAAGGGTAGGGTGCTGTCTGTTCTGCAAAGTACCGATTGCATGGCGCTTGCCCTTCGACCTTTCCTGCTTCGGGAAAGCTAATCGTCGCGATCGCGTTGAAGGGAACACCATCAATTTCGACCAAATGGTATTCGGCGGTTGGCTCGACAAATCCTGAAATGCTCTCATCTGGGAAACAGGCGGAGACAAAGAAAACGGGCAGCAAGGCGGCGAAAAATCTAAACATGCCCTGTATATAATTCCTCACATTGCCCGTAAAAAGGGGAGAAACTTTACGGATGCATCCGGACGTGGTTTTCTACACCTATATTTGGAGAACCTTATGATCGTTGAATTTGCATTAAGCCTGTCCCTTTCTCTGCCTGTTGCTGGCCCGACTGTTACGCTGGTGGAATTTACTGAACCAGTTCAGCAGGTTATCACCTATCCACCAGATGCCGTTCTAAACCAGCTATCCGGTTTGACCCTTCCAGACGGGACTATTCAGGCGTTTGAAGACGGCTTTCTCGTCGAGGACACATTTTTTGGCGCATTCGCGATTACCAAAGATTTTGGCTATGGCTATGTGACGGGCTCCAACTCGATTGAGGCTGCGCGAGAGGTCGCCATTCAGGAGTGCTTGAAACAAGGGCCAGTCTGCATGATCTACGCTGAGTTGCTGCCAAATGGGTACGTTCCACTTGCGCAAGGTCAAGTCGCTCTCTCACCTGAAGCGGCAAATCACTTCAATAACCCGAACCCAGATTGGGGCAATTACCGCGCAATGGCGATCAGCGAAGACGGTGCTTATTCGGTGGTGTGGAACTACGGCTCGCCGCGCGAAGCGTCAGAGGCAGCCTTAAGCGACTGCACGGGATACAGGGTCGATGACCTCCCGAACTTACGTGACATGCCATGCGTTTTGATCCCGTTCAAATAGGACGGTTGGGGCCGAGCGATCACGCCGCTCGGCCCCACTACTTTACAGAATGCGTCGCGCAATAACCTGCGCTTGAATTTCGCCAGCACCTTCAAAGATGTTCAAGATACGCGCGTCACACAGGATACGGCTGACTTTGTATTCGAGCGCAAATCCATTGCCGCCGTGGATCTGCAATGCGTTGTCCGCAGCGGCCCATGCGACACGTGCACCAAGCAGCTTCGCCATGCCCGCCTCAACGTCACAACGACGGCCTTCATCTTTCTCAAAGGCACTGAAATACGTCAGCTGACGGGCAACCATGATCTCAACCGCCATCATCGCCAGCTTGTTGGCTACACGTGGAAATTCGATCAACGACTTGCCGAACTGTTTGCGATCTTGGGCGTATTGCATGCCAACGTCCAGCGCTGAGCAGGCAACACCAATTGCGCGCGCGGCGGTTTGGATGCGTGCAGACTCAAATGTCTCCATCAGTTGTTTGAAACCTTTGCCCTCTTCGCCGCCAAGCAGGTTTTCACCCTTTACCTTGAAACCATCAAACGCCAGTTCGTATTCCTTCATGCCACGGTATCCGAGAACTTCAATCTCGCCACCTGTCATTCCCTCGGTCGGGAACGGGTTGGCATCGTCGCCTGGTGTCTTTTCGGCCAAGAACATTGACAGGCCTTTGTAGTTCGACGTGTCAGGGTCCGTGCGGGCCAGTAATGTCATCACATGGGTGCGGCTTGCATGGGTGATCCATGTCTTGTTGCCGGTGACGGTGTAGTCGTCACCATCCTTAACAGCGCGGGTGCGCAGGCTACCAAGGTCAGAGCCAGTATTCGGTTCTGTGAACACGGCTGTTGGCAACTTTTCAGCACTCGCCAAAGCAGGAAGCCACTTTTGTTTCTGCTCTTCGGTGCCGCCCGCGATGATCAGTTCCGCTGCAATCTCAGAACGTGTCCCAAGCGAGCCAACACCGATATAGCCGCGCGACAGTTCTTCGGAGACCACGCACATGGATGCCTTCGAAAGACCAAAGCCACCGTACTCTTCAGGGATCGTCAGACCGAACACACCCATTTCGGCCAACTCGTCGATCACCTCCATTGGGATCAGTTCGTCCTTTAGGTGCCATTCGTGGGCAAACGGCTCGACCTTCTCAATCGCATAGCGGCGGAACTGGTCGCGGATCATTTCAAGCTCTTCATCAAGGCCAGTCGTGCCGACAGACACCTCAGCGCTACGTTCTTGCATCAACGCAACAAGACGCAAACGCGCAGCTTGTGTGTTGCCGCCTTGTGTCAGGGTTTGAACCGCAGGGACCATCATCTCACGCATCTGATCTTGCGTCAGGCCGATGTCTTGCAGGCGCAAAATCTCACCTTGGTTCATCGGGATGCCGCCGTAAATCTGCCAGAGGTATTCCCCGAACGCGATCTGGTGGATCAGCTGGTCAACTTCGCCAAACTTGCCGTCGGCCTGCAGCTTTTCCGCCCAAGTTTGCATTTGCGCCAGAGCTTCGACATAGGTCGCAAGCCATGCCAACCCGTGGGCGGCGGTTTGCTCGGCCTCGACCAATGCACCAGATGCGCGGCCATCAACCATCACCTTTTCACGAACACAGTCCTTCGCGGTTTCGAGCAATGCCCGCAATGGCGCGATTGTCTCTGCAGTTGCTGAAAGCAGGTCAGCGAGGATTAGCTTTTGGCCTTGGTCGTCACGAGGCATGGTCGACTCCTTTAGTTTGCAGATGCAGCAATATAGTTTTCGCAGTTGCAGCGCAATAATAATTCACCAGAAACTTACCCTACGAACGAAAAGAACTCGATCGTTTTGCCCGTGCGAGCCCTCTTAGCAAGGTATATGTGGTGAGTATGGAACAACTCTTTGGATTTGAAAGCCTTAGTACATTGGTATTTGTACTGTCCGTAGCCCTTTGTGCAGGGCTGGTGAAGGGTATCGTTGGCTTTGCTATGCCGATGATTCTGATTTCGGGAATGACGCTCGTTTTGCCGCCTGAAACTGCACTGGCAGCATTGATCTTACCAACGCTCATAACAAACGTCTGGCAGTCCCTACGCCAAGGCGTGCAGAGCGCTCTGCAAACCATTCGTGAGTTCAGAGTTTTCTTGCTGTGCGGCTTGGTGTTTTTGGTCGCCAGCGCGCAATTTGTGCGACTGCTCGAACCACAGATCCTTTACGGTTTCATCGGTATCTTGGTGACCGTTTTCACTGCAACGCAGCTGTTGGGGTTACGCCCTAAGTCATTCAAAAAATCGACACGCGTTGAATTGGCAGCAGGGGCGCTTGCTGGATTTACGGGTGGTTTGTCAGGTGTATGGGGACCGCCGACGGTCGCCTACTTGACCGCGATCGACACCAATAAACAGGAACAAATACGGGCTCAGGGCGTGATCTACGGCCTTGGGGCAATCGCGCTTGCAGGTGCGCATATTCAAACCGGGGTGCTTCGTGCAGAAACCCTGCCGCTTACATTGGCGATACTGCCGTGCGCGTTGCTTGGCGTATGGCTCGGCTTCAAACTACAGGACCGGATCGCGCAACAGACCTTCCGCACGGTGACCTTGGTGGTACTTGCAATCGCAGGGCTAAACTTGTTGCGACGTGCGATACTCGGTTAACTTAGCAAGTCGAGATAACCGCATACGCCAGCCAGTTCAGGAAGCGCGCTGGGTGGTACGACCGTAAACGTCGTCTCATACAACGTAACGGCGCCATATGTGGCCGTCATTGTCCATTCGCCCAAAGCAAGTTCATAGGGATAGTCGAACTGGTAGAACGTGATATTTGGATCATCACGAGAGCCAACAACAGTCGTAAAGCTTTGCTGTGTGGTGCCGCTGTCATCCAATGGGGGGTGTGTGACGGTCATCAGAACACCGTCCTGCCCAATGGCCGAAGCAAGACCTGAGCGAACACCAAACCCAATCCCCAATACACCCGGAACAAGGCGGTTAGTGCTCACAAATTGTGGGGCATCTTCGACGACGTATGTGGTTCCAGCCAGGGTATCGGGCGCCAGCCGAACGGTTCCACCCTCTTGAGCGCACAGGACCCCCGCTTCAAAAAGCCCAAGCATTGGAGAAACGAAGTCGTCCTCAGCAGCGGATGCGCAAACGCCCCAAGCAATGCTCAGGGCGCTTACAATAAATGTAGATTGCATTTTCATGCAGTCAGATTAGCCGATTGCAGCAGCTTTGACATCCTCATCAATGAACGGAAGGTACTGTTCAAAGTTATCTGCAAACATATCAACAAGCTTTGACGCCTGTGCGTCATACGCAGCGCTATCCGCCCATGTGTCGCGTGGGTTCAGAAGAACGTCATCCACACCGAGGCAAGCCACAGGCACATCAAAACCGAAGTTCGCATCCTTGCGGAATTGGCCTTCGACCAAAGTCCCGTTCAGCGCAGACGTCAGCAAAGCACGTGTCGCTTTGATCGGCATACGGTTGCCCGTGCCGTAAGCACCACCCGTCCAGCCGGTATTCACCAGCCAGCATGTTGCGCCATGCGTCGCTATCTTGGAGCGCAGCAAGTTGCCGTAGACCTCAGGACGGCGCGGCATGAACGGCGCACCGAAACAGGTTGAAAACGTCGGCTCAGGCTCGGTAACACCGCGCTCAGTACCTGCAACCTTGGACGTGAAACCGCTCAGGAAGTGGTACATTGCCTGCGCTGGGCTAAGACGCGCAATCGGAGGAAGGACACCAAAGGCATCACACGTCAGCATGATGATATTCTTAGGGTGACCACCAAGCGCTGTTTCAGACGCGTTGGAGATGTAATTCAGCGGGTATGCACAACGCATGTTCGCTGTCAGACTGTCGTCTTCAAAGTCGAGCTCCAGCGTTTCTGGATCGAACACCATGTTTTCGATCACAGTGCCGCTCATCTCAGTTGTCGCGTAGATTTCAGGCTCGGCTTCAGGGTTCAGACCGATGGTTTTAGCGTAACAGCCGCCCTCAAAGTTGAAGATACCGCGATCTGACCAACCATGCTCATCGTCGCCGATCAATGTGCGGTTCGGGTCAGCGGACAGTGTTGTTTTGCCGGTGCCGGACAGGCCAAAGAACACAGCGCTGTCGACAGGGTTGTCTTTGGCGTGGTTGGCCGAACAGTGCATCGGCATGATGTCTTTTTCAGGCAGCAAGTAGTTCAGCAGCGTGAAAATCGATTTCTTGTTCTCGCCTGCGTACTCGGTGCCTGCGATCAGGATTATTTTGCGGTCGAAGTTCATCGTGATGACCGTTTCAGAACGGCATCCGTGACGTGCTGGGTCCGCAAGGAAACTTGGGCAGTTGATGACCGTCCAATCCGGCGTGAAGCCAGGAAGCTCGGACGCCTCAGGGCGACGCATCAAGTGACGGATGAACAGACCGTGCCACGCCATTTCAGTGACGAAGCGAACGTCCAAGCGGTGCGCTGGGTCAGCGCCACCAAACAAATCTTGCACGAAGTAGTCTTTGCCACCCATGTGCGCGATCATGTCGTCATAAAGCTGGTCAAACGCAGCAGGTTCCATCGCAGCGTTGTTTTCCCACCAGATGGTGTGTTCAGTCGTTGCGCTGCGAACAACGTGTTTGTCCTTTGGTGAACGACCCGTGAACTTCCCCGTTGTCACGAGAAACGCGCCGCCTTTACCAAGCTGGCCTTCGTCACGCTTCAACGCTTCGGCAATCAGGTCGTCTTCGGAGTAGTTATAATAGACCTGACCCAACCCGTTGATGCCTTGATCAGGCAGCTTCATGGATGGGTTGACCGTGCCGTGGTCCATAGTCTCTCTCCTAAGATTGTTGGGGCAAAATGCCTTACAATCCTGACCTAACATGACGGTTTCACACGTGAACAGGCGCCTTTGTCACAGTTAGCGCAACCAAATCAACGTTAGCGCCATCATCGCGGTTCATCGCCGACCGAGATGCGCTCCAAACACCATAAGTGAGACATTTTAGTCATTGGTTACTCTTTTTAAGGGTACAAAGAGGTGAAGTTTGACGGCCTTTTTCAGTTTTGGATTGATTCGCTTGGGCTAAGTGGGGCAAAACTAAGAAAAAACAGGCAATTAAAAACACGAGCAGTTAGAGAGGCAGTCACATGTCACGAATCGCACTTGTCGATGACGATCGAAATATTCTCACTTCAGTACAGATCACCCTCGAAGCCGAAGGCTTTGACGTGGAAACTTATGCAGATGGCCAGCAGGCACTGGAAGCGTTCAATAAGCGTATGCCGGAACTTGCCGTTCTGGACATCAAGATGCCGCGTATGGACGGCATGGATTTGCTGCAGCGCCTTCGCCAGAAAACAACGATGCCAGTTATTTTCCTGACATCCAAAGATGATGAAATTGATGAAGTCCTAGGACTGCGCATGGGCGCGGACGACTACATCAAGAAGCCATTCAGCCAGCGCCTCTTGGTGGAACGTATCCGTGCGCTGTTGCGCCGTCAGGATGCGATTTCCGGCGAAGAGATTGAAGAGACAGAAGACAACAAAACCCTCGAACGCGGTGAGTTGACGATGGACCCACTGCGCCACGCTGTGAAATGGAAGGGCAACGATGTTTCCCTGACAGTCACCGAATTCTTGCTCTTGCAAGCATTGGCCCAGCGCCCTGGCTTTGTGAAGTCTCGCGATCAGTTGATGGACGTCGCGTATGACGATCAGGTCTACGTTGATGACCGCACAATTGACAGCCACATCAAACGTCTGCGCAAAAAGATGCGCACTGCGGATGATGAGTTTTCGGCAATCGAGACACTTTATGGTATCGGGTACCGGTACAACGAAGAGTAAAGACGGCCAACAGGTGAAACCTAAATGACGGTTGCCCCCAAGATTGATGTTCGTGATCTAAAGTCCGTGCGTGATGCCGCGCACGGGACGGGTGGCGTTGTCTTGGGTGATGACTTCGTTGCGCCGCGAACCGAAGACTTCATGACCCAACGACGCAAACGTCGCGGCGTTATTCATCTACGCAAATCCCCGCTGGCGCGGAAAATCATCATGTACAACTTGGTTGGCTTGATCGTGCTTGTAGCGGGCGTGCTTTACTTAAATCCAGCACGCGACAATCTCGCGTTTCAACGCGGCAGCGCATTGGTCAGCGAGGTAGAGCTGATTGCCGATGTGTTTGAAGCGCAGCTTCCCGTCAATGCGCCCGTAAACTTAATGAGTGGTGATGGTGCTGACGCCCGGATAACGCTTCAGAATCTGGACCTTCGCGGTGGGGTGGATGTTTATCTGCTCGACCGTAGTGGTGCGCTCGTTGAACAATGGTCAGATCCGTCGCCAGGTAATACGCCAGTTCCCGGTCTTGAACTCGAAAGCCGTGGGATTTTTGTTACCTCCGCCTTGAGCAACTTTCTCACGAAAATGTCGCAACTCTTGGGACGACGCCCTAACGAAGAAGTCGAACTGGATCTGACTGAAGAACTCCAAAATGCCGTACCTCAAACCCTTGAGATCGGTACGTGGATCGAAACGCAAGTCGACCAAAGGGGGCGATCCTATTTCAAAGTGCTCACGCCTGTGGTGCAGCAAGGTGGCTCTCCGGTTGGTGTGATCGCCTTGGTTTCGGCGCCCGGTGAATTGGACGATCTAGTCAGCCGTGACCGTGAGCAACTGATACAGATGTTTGTAATCGGCATGCTCGTATCGATTGCTCTAAGCCTTGCCTTGGCCTCAACTATCGCCCACCCTCTATCAGACCTTGCGAAAGCCGTTGAGTTGGGTCGTGATCGCAACGCCCGCAAAATGTCGCCCCACAGTATTCATATTCCTGACCTGACCGGGCGACCCGATGAAATCGGCCGCTTGTCTGGTGCAATGCGCGGTATGGTGTCTGCGCTGTTCGAACGTATCGAGGGTAATGAGCAATTCGCAGCAGATGTGGCCCACGAGATCAAGAACCCTCTGGCATCATTGCGGTCTGCCGTCGGCACGCTGCGCAACGTTAAACGCGAAGACCATCGCCAACGAATGCTGGAAGTCATCGAGCATGACGTGCAGCGATTGGATCGTTTAGTTAGCGACATCTCGAATGCATCACGTTTGGATTCAGAACTGGTCAAAGAGGAAGAAGAGTCCTTCGATCTGATCAAGACACTTAGTCATTTGACCGAGTTCCTTGGCAATCAAGCCAAAGAGAAGAAGGTCGACTTTATATCCGATCTCCCCAAGACCCCGATACAGATCATGGGCCTAGAGGGGCGTTTGGCGCAGGTCTTCGTCAATCTTATCTCTAACGCGATCTCGTTTTGTGAAGACGGCGATGCGATCCGTGTTTGGGTTCGTAAACGCGAAAATCGGGTACTTGTTGTTGTCGAGGATACTGGACCGGGTATCCCTGACGGGGCGCTTCAAAAGGTGTTCCAACGCTTCTACTCGGAACGCCCTGAAATGCAATTTGGTGACAACTCTGGCCTTGGCCTTGCGATTTCCAAGCAAATCGTTGAAGCGCATGGCGGTGTGATTTGGGCCGAAAATATTCGCCCGACCGATGCTGACATCGGATCAGAGCCGCTTGGCGCACGCTTCGTGGTCGGCTTGCCCGTTTAGATGTTGTCGGAGTCGCCCAAGACTGGGTCGGATGGCCAGTTGCAACTCCATGCAAGCACAGTTGTCTTTAACAACAAAGCCGTCGCGATTTGCGGCCCGTCTGGGTCTGGTAAGTCCGCGCTCGCGCTGGAATTTTTGTCGCTCAACGCCACGCTTTTAGCCGATGACATCACGTGGCTGAGTGCAAGCCAACAAGGCCTAATCGCTAGCTGCCCTCCGGCCATATCTGGCCGGATTGAGGCCCGTGGTGTTGGCATAATGAACGCCGCTCCGTCGGGGCCTAAACCATTGCACTTGATCGTCGATCTAGGCATGCCCGAGGCGGATCGCATTCCCGATCCAAAGACGGTCATACTGCTTGGCCATGAAGTCGCGCTGCTTCACACCCCCGCGATCAAGCATTTTGCCCATGCCATCGCGCATTATATGGTGCATGGTCTAGCGACCTAATCCGCGCAACTGGAGAAACATATGAGTACCGACATGCCGAAGCCGCAAAAGCTGATCGTCGTGAGCGGTCCGTCCGGCGCCGGTCGTTCAACGGCAATTAATGTCCTCGAAGATCTTGGCTTTGAAGCGATTGATAACGTTCCGATGTCGTTGCTTCCCCGACTTACGCACGGCGAGCTTAACCGACCTTTGGCGATTGGGCTTGATGTACGAAACCGTGATTTCTCGATCGATGGCGTGAAGGATTTGCTGGCACAATTGCGTGGTCGGGATGACGTCGAAGCGCAACTTTTGTTTCTTGAAGCCAACGAAGATACGCTCGTGCGGCGCTATTCCGAAACCCGTCGCCGTCACCCGCTGGCACCAGATGAGCCCGCCATTCAAGGCATCAGAAAAGAAGCCGAGTTGCTTTTGCCGTTGCGCGAAAAGGCCGAGTTCTTATTGGACACCTCTGATCTGTCGCCTCATGACCTCAAGGCGAGCCTAACTGAGTGGTTTGGTGAAGACGGCGGTTCCTTGTTCGGGGTCAGTGTTCAGTCATTTTCCTACAAACGCGGCGCGCCGAAGGGTGTCGATATGACCTTTGATTGCCGATTTCTGAAAAACCCATACTGGGAGCCTGCGCTTCGCAAAATGACAGGGTTGGACCCCGCCGTTGGCAAACATATTCAGACCGACCCACGCTTTGACGAGTTTTCCAACAAAGTAACGGATTTGCTCCTAATGTTGCTTCCAGCGTTTCGCGACGAAGGGAAATCACATTTGAGCATCGGGTTTGGGTGTACCGGAGGGCAACACCGGTCGGTCTTCGTAACGGAAGAGGTTGCGTTGGCCCTTGCGAAACAGGGTTGGCAGGTGTCTAAGCGACATCGAGAAATTGATCGGGCCTACTTGGGCGCGGTCCAGCAGGGCGGATCATAAAATAGCAGATTTGATCGGAATTGTTATCGTGGCGCATGGTGGCCTGGCGGCAGAATATCTGTCGGCGGTTGAGCACGTTGTCGGCACGCAAGCAGGGATGAAAGCCATCGCGATTGGCCCAGAGGACGACCGCGCCGCGAAGCAAGACGAGATATGTGACGCCGCGGATTCCGTCGATACGGGCAGCGGCGTTGTTATCGTGACAGATCTTTTCGGCGGCTCTCCGTCCAACTTGTCGTTACGTGCCTGTAGTCCGCAAAATCGACGGATTCTATATGGTGCGAACCTTCCGATGCTTGTGAAACTCGCAAAGTCGCGACGTAAGTCCGTGGTTGATGCCGTGTCTTCGGCGATGGACGCGGGCCGCAAATACATCGACAGTCACGTCGTCGAGCAGGACAATTAGAGGCTGATATGGCGCAACGCACATTGAACATCATCAATATCAAAGGCTTGCACGCCCGCGCTTCGGCAAAATTTGTCGAAACCAGCGAACAATTTGATGCGCAAGCCGAAGTTTCCAAGGACGGAATGTCAGCAGACGGTGATAGCATCATGGGGCTTTTGATGTTGGCAGCTTCCAGCGGAACCTCTATTGAAGTTGAAACTAAAGGCCCTCAGGCCGATCAGCTCATGGATGCGCTGGACGCATTGGTGGCCGATAAGTTCGGAGAAGGGGACTAACCCCTTTTCCTGATATGCTAGGAAGCAGCGTTTGACCGACATGTCGACAAGATCAAAGACGTCCAACGACGAGGCCGATGCACCCCGTGTGTACGACCGCGCTTCGCTGACCTATTCAGAGACGTTTGATAGCAATACCAAGCGTTGGTTTATCAAGGCGATGGAATGGGTGACGGGTAAGATTACCGTCGTGCGTCGCATCCGTGCGTTTGAAAAGATGGGCCAACCAAAGGGGCAGGCTTTTTGGCCCGCAACGATGAAGGTGATGGGGATTGAGATTCAAACCCCAGAAGACCAGTTGGACAACATCCCAGAAACAGGCCCCGTGATGTTTGTCGCCAACCACCCTCATGGGTTGGTTGATGGGATGGTATTGGCCGACCTGATCGGCCGCCGTCGCAATGATTACCGTATTCTTACTCGCTCGCTACTGACGGGTATCGACGAAGCGGCATCCAGTTACATGATTCCGGTTCCGTTTCTGCACCAAGAAGATGCGCAAGAAAAGATGATCGAAATGCGCGCCAAATCTATGGAGCACCTCGGCAATGGCGGTTTGATCGCCTTGTTCCCGTCAGGTGTGGTTGCAGCATCTGAAACGATGTGGGGTCCCGCGATTGAAGAAGAATGGAACGTCTTTACAGCTAAGATGATCCGTCGTTCTGGCGCGACAGTCGTTCCGTGCTTCTTCCCAGGTAGCAATTCACGCGCCTACCAGATTGCAAACCAGCTGAGCGCGACTTTGCGCCAAGGTCTGTTGATCCATGAAGTTGCGCACGCGTTCGACAAGCCGCAAAAGCCTGTCATCGGGACACCAATTCCGCCGGAAGAGGTCGCTGAACGTAGTAAAGACCCACGCGCATTTATGGCGTGGCTACGTGAACACACGCTTGCGCTGAAGGAATAACGGTTTAGCGGGTCGGAACGGGCGTTTCACCGCGATAGTCGTAGAACCCTCGTTTGGTCTTGCGACCCAACCATCCGGCTTCCACATACTTCGTCAAAAGCGGGCAGGGGCGGTACTTGGTATCCGCTAACCCTTCATGCAGCACATTCATGATCGCAAGGCAGGTATCCAGACCAATGAAATCCGCGAGCTCAAGCGGCCCCATTGGGTGGTTCGCACCAAGCTTAAGTGATGTGTCGATGGATTCAACATTCCCGACGCCCTCGTACAGCGCATAAACCGCCTCGTTGATCATCGGCATCAGAATGCGGTTAACGATAAAGGCGGGGAAATCTTCAGCCGTGGCTGATGTCTTACCAAGGCGATCAACCACACCCTTACAGGCGTCATAGGTAGGCACATCTGTTGCGATCCCACGTATCAGTTCGACCAATTGCATGATCGGAACTGGGTTCATGAAGTGGAATCCCATGAACTTTTCAGGGCGGTCAGTGCGCGATGCAAGCCGTGTGATAGAAATGGAGGATGTGTTCGAAGTTAGGATCGTGTCTGGTGTCAGGTGGGGAAGTAGATCATCGAAAATCGCTTGCTTGATAGTCTCGCGCTCGGTCGCGGCTTCGATAATTAAATCCGTTGGTCCGAGGTCGGTCAGCGAAAGCGTGGTGTTGATACGGCGCAGTCCCTCGTTCTTTTCTGTCTCGGTAATGAGTTCTTTAGATACCTGACGATCCATATTCTTGCCGACGCTTTTAAGCGCAGCAGAAAGAGCGTCTTCGCTGATGTCAGTCAGCAGCACGTCATATCCAGCCAATCCGCAGACGTGGGCAATTCCATTGCCCATTTGCCCTGCACCTACGATGCCAATCCGTTCAATGCCCATGCGTTCAGCCCTTTGTTAGTTGGCGCCACCATAGGCGGGTGCATGGGCACTCTCAAGCGCTGCAATTCAACACAAGTTTAGTCGAATGCTTGATTTAGGGATTTAGCAACACAACGGGCAGAAAGTGGGCAGCGGTGAGTGAAATTTAAGAAGGGTGGGACCCATGAAAACCGAAGCGATTCTAGGGGGCGCAATGCGTTCCGCACCGTGCAGCTATGGATTATCAAAACTATTATTCAGAGGGCCGCGAAGGCCGACCGATGGCCGCTATATTGCCTTCCTCGGTGGATCCGAGACATTTGGCAGATACATTCCGAAACCGTTTCCTGAATTGATCGAAACAGCGATCGGGGAAGTTTGTATAAACCTTGGCAATCAGTCGGCAGGCCCCGATGTCTTTTTGCATGAGGCGGCGATCGAGTCGTTGTGCCATGATGCGGCCGCAACGGTAATTCAAATTCCGGCGGCAACCAATCTCAGCAATCCGTTCTATAGGGTGCATCCTAGGCGCAATGATCGCTTTATCGCGCCAACAGAACGGTTGATCGCGCTCTATCCCGAATTGGATTTCGCTGAGATCGCATTCACAGGGCACTTGATTACGCGACTACGCGCAATTGACGATCAACGATTCATCATCGTGCGTGGTCAGCTTTGCAAAACATGGGTACACCGCATGAAGGCGCTTGTTGCGAAATGCACAGGTCCGACATTTCTGTTGTGGTTCGCTACACGGGCACCGCAGGACCCCAGTGTTGGTATTCATCCATCAAATCATCCGGCGTTTGTGACGCGCCCAATGGTTGAAGCGCTGCGTCCTTACGTCAGTGACATTATCGAAGTGATCGCCAAACGGGGGGAGCTACGTGGCATGGTGTTTCCACCGCTTGAGGCGCTCGCGGCACAGGACATGCTTGGCGTTGAGGCGCATGAGGCCGCGGCAAAGGCGCTGCGTGCACCGTTGCTTTTTGGGCTTGGAGCTTAAGGGGTGCTCAAACAGAAAAGGCCCGCCAAATTGGCGGGCCTTTCCATTAATAAATTCGCGCTATTAGCCAAGCTTTTCAGTCAGCTCAGGTACAGCATCAAACAAGTCGGCGACAAGTCCGAAGTCGGCCACCTGAAAGATTGGCGCTTCTTCGTCTTTGTTAATCGCAACGATGACCTTTGAGTCCTTCATACCAGCAAGGTGCTGGATCGCGCCGGAAATACCGACAGCAACATAAAGGTCAGGCGCTACGACTTTACCCGTCTGGCCAACCTGCCAGTCGTTCGGTGCGTAACCGGAATCAACCGCCGCACGGGATGCGCCAACAGCGGCACCCAGTTTGTCAGCCAAACCTTCGATGAGTTTGAAGTCATCCTCAGAGCCAACACCACGACCACCAGACACAACCACACCCGCAGATGTCAGTTCCGGACGATCAGATGTTGCCACCTTGTCTTCAACCCACTCAGAAAGGCCCGCGTTACCCGCAGCCGCGATTTCTTCAACGGATGCAGAACCACCCATTTCAGCGGCATCGAATGTCGCTGTACGGATCGTCATAACCTTGGTTGCGTCAGACGACTTAACAGTCTGCAGCGCGTTACCAGCGTAGATCGGGCGCGTGAATGTATCAGCGTCAACCACAGCAACAACTTCAGAAATGATCATCACGTCCATCATCGCCGCCACACGTGGCAGGATGTTCTTGGATGCAGCCGTAGAAGGCGCCGCAATGTGTGAGTAATCGCCAGCCAAACCAACAATCAGATCAGCCATTGGTTCCGCCAGGTCGTGGCCGTAAGCATCGTCAGACGCGCATAGAACCTTGGACACACCGTCAAGCTTTGCGGCTTCAGCCGCAGCACCTTGGCAACCAGAACCGGCACAAAGAACGGTTACATCGCCCAGTGCTTTCGCAGCTGTAAGGGCCTTTGCTGTGCCGTCGACAGACAGCTCACCATTCACAACTTCAGCAATCAGAAGAACAGCCATTATACAGCCCCCGCTTCTTTGAGTTTCTCAACCAGTTCATCGACAGATTTGACGATGATACCAGCGGCGCGTGTTTCAGGTTCGGCTGTTCCAACAACGGCCAAACGTGGGGCCGTATCGACGCCGTAATCTTCCGGTGTCTTTTCATCCATCGGCTTCTTCTTCGCCTTCATGATGTTTGGAAGCGACGCGTAGCGTGGCTCGTTCAAACGGAGATCAACGGTAACGATGGCAGGCATCTTGACCTTGATGGTCTGCAAGCCGCCGTCAACTTCGCGTGTTACTGTCGCTGTGTCGCCGTCCACGTCCAGTTCGGATGCGAAAGTACCTTGCGACCAACCTGTCAGCGCGGCCAGCATCTGGCCTGTCGCGTTCATGTCGTTGTCGATCGCCTGCTTACCAGCAAGAACCAGACCTGGCTGTTCTTCGTCGATGACCCCTTTCAGGATCTTCGCAACGGCCAGCGGTTCAATGTCGTTGTGCACGTCGTCGGTTGCGACAACCAAGATCGCGCGGTCAGCGCCCATCGCCAGCGCTGTGCGCAGCGTTTCTTGTGACTGCTTAACACCGATGGATACGGCAATAACTTCTTCAGCTTTGCCTGCTTCCTTCAGACGGATCGCTTCTTCGACAGCAATCTCATCAAACGGGTTCATGGACATTTTGACGTTCGCAAGATCAACACCGCTTCCGTCCGCTTTAACACGAACTTTCACGTTATAATCGATCACGCGTTTGACGGGTACGAGGACCTTCATCAGCGTTTCTCCCTAGTTTGGTGCGTTGTACACCTGCTTAAAATTCTCAGTCCCGAATACCGCAGCCAGTGTGCGGAAAACAGGCCATAATCGACGTGAGAAGTGGTCCTGACGTCGCGTTTGTGAAAAAACGCCCAAAAATTTCACCATGTCAATGGTGTTCGCGCTATCACCGTCTATCTGTTAGCGCCTGGAACCCACAAAACGTCGTCCTTGCCGTCATTATTGGCGATGCGCGAGGCATTAAAGAACCAGTCAGACAGACGATTCAGGTATTTGATTCCCGCTGGGTTCACCGATTCTACGCTCGCAAGCTCAACAGAAAGGCGTTCAGCGCGACGGGATACCGTGCGACACAGGTGCAAATGCGCGGCTAAGGCAGAACCACCGGGTAAAATGAAGCTGCGCAGCGGTGACAGCACGTCATTCATTACATCGATTTCGTTCTCGAGCCGTGTGACCTGCGCATCCGTAACCCGCAACGGCGGGTATTCGGCATCGACGTCCTTTTCCATGTCAGGGCGGCAAAGGTCTGCGCCAAGGTCGAAAAGATCATTCTGGATCATCGCCAGTTGCGCATCCATTTCATCGCTCGCGTGCAAACGCGCAAGACCAACAGTCGCGTTGGTTTCATCAACCGTGCCATAGGCGTTCACGCGCTGGGAATGCTTTGCCACGCGGGTACCGTTGCCCAAGGCTGTTTCGCCAGCATCGCCAGTGCGCGTGTAGATCTTGTTTAGGACGACCATTTAGTTGCCCCCTTGGGTTTTGAAGTACGCAAAGCCCACAATCAAAACCACGGCGACAAATTGTGCCGCGATGCGCAGCTGCATGATCTTGTTGGACCGCTTGCCGTCTCCGCCGGCTTTGAATGTCGACAAGCCCCACGCAAGAATGGCCGCCACAACGAGGCAGGCAACAATGATGACATAGAAGAACGGGTCTTTTTCCATGATGTCTTATCCTTGTAAGTTCGAAAGACAGCTAACAGGCGTAGCTAGAATTAAAAGCCTCAGCCCTTTCGCAACACGCGGTCCAATCCCCGAGACGTTAGGATTCTCCTTAGAAAACCCATCAAATAGGTCGGGGTTGTGACGTAATACCGCGGCTTTGGGTTTGGATGCGTAACAGCCTTAAGCAACTTTGCGGTCACGGCGGATGCGGGCAATTCAAACTTATCAGGGCCGGAATCCTCATAAAGGCGCTTACGAAGCGACGCTTCATATTGCGCACGGCGGGGTGAGTTTTCCCAATCAATCCACTTCTCAAAGTGAGGGATCGACTTCTTGCGAATGTCGGACGTCACTGGGCCTGTGTTCATCGTCACGATCTTGATGTTCGTGTCTGCCATCTCAAGCCGCAGCGTATCAGTCAAACCCTCAAGCGCGAACTTTGTCGCGTTATAAGCTGACCGCCAGCGCATCGCGACCAGCCCAAGAACGGAAGAATGGTTGACGATTCGCCCATGCCCCTGCGCCCGCATCACCGGAATGACGCGTGTGCTCAGGTCATGGACGCCAAACACATTGGTTTCGAAATTCGCCCGCAACGCCTCCCGCGGGAGGTCCTCAGCCGCGCCCGGCGTGCCAAAGCCGCCGTTGTTGAACAGGGCATCCAACGTACCGCCAGTGGCTGCCAACACTTCGGCAAGGCCCGTCTCAAGCGTTTTCGTGTCATTGTAATCCAGCAGAGGGCTTTCGAACCCTTCTGCCATCAGGCGCTCACAATCAGTGGCGTGCCGACAAGACGCAAACACACGCCACCCTGCTGCCCGCATACCGTGGGCCGCATCATAGCCGATTCCTGAAGAACAGCCGGTTATAAGAATAGATTTTTTCATGCAGTCTTCATGCCCCGCATGTCGCGGGGCAGCAAGGCTACATTAAAGGTCGGCATCCGTCAGAAGGCGTTCTGCCATCCAACCTTCAATGCCGCGATCAACAGTGCTGACATTCGCCCAGCCATCGGCGTTGACCGATAAAACTTCAAGCTCAGTACCGCTGTTCAGCGTTGTGATGACATCAAAATTGGTCCCAGGCCCCATACGCATGTTCACGCGTGAACCGCCAACCCGACGAATATCAAGCACGGGTTCGACGACTGGCGCGACCGCTTCAACGACTTCAACTTCATCAAGCGCCACGGCGTCAGCAACAGCAACTTCAACAGCCGTTGATGTCGGTTGCGCGATAATGTTGGATGAAGAAACAGACAGCAGCGTCGTCGTATCTGCGCGCGCAACGATTTCGGGCGCCTCAGCCTCAACTTCCGCTGTGACCCGCTCAACTGGAACGAAATCCGTTCCACCAGACATTTCGTAATAGCCCCAGCCCATAAAGGCGAAGGTAAGCCAAACATAGCTTCTCATTGTAAGAACCCCCCAGAGATTCTGTTTTTACTCAATCACTAACGAGACGTTAACAAATCTGTGATGATTTCGGGAGGGGGTTTCTAACGTAAGTTGCGGGGAAATTTTACGCGATTGCATCTGATTTCACCGTTGTCGCGCAAAACAGGCCCCGTTACACACGATCTATGAGTGATGAAACGTTCGACCCCAAGATGAACCCGACAGAACCCCTGCGCCGCGCGCTCGGGGATCGCTACCTAACGTATGCGCTGTCGACAATTATGCACCGCGCACTGCCGGACGCGCGTGACGGGCTAAAGCCAGTTCACCGCCGTATCCTTTACGCGATGCGCGAATTGAAATTGGCGTCAAAGGGCGGCTTCCGTAAGTCTGCGAAAATCTCTGGCGACGTTATGGGTAACTACCACCCCCATGGTGATGCAGCGATTTATGACGCGATGGCGCGCCTCGCGCAGGACTTTAACGTGCGCTATCCGCTGGTGGATGGCCAAGGTAACTTCGGTAACATCGACGGCGATAACCCTGCGGCGGCGCGATACACAGAAGCGCGGATGACAGCAGCGGCCGAGGCTCTGCTTGAGGGGCTGAACGAGAACGCGGTTGATTACCGCGAAAACTACGACGGCACGCTGGAAGAACCTGTCGTGCTGCCAGCCGCATTCCCAAACCTGCTCGCCAATGGGTCCAGCGGTATCGCGGTGGGCATGGCGACCAACATCCCACCCCATAACCTCGAAGAGCTTATCGGCGCGTGTCTGCACCTCATCAAAGCGCCCAACGCGCGTGATGAAACGATCCTCGAGTACATTCCCGGTCCTGACTTCCCGACTGGCGGTGTTATCGTTGAACCACCGGAAAATATCGCCGAGGCGTATCGCACGGGTAAGGGTGGCTTCCGTCTGCGCTGTAAATACGAAGTCGAAGACCTTGGCCGCGGCCAATGGCAGGTCGTTATCACTGAGATTCCATATCAGGTACCCAAATCCCGCCTGATCGAAAAGCTCGCCGAAGTGATTGAGCTGAAAAAAGTCCCGATCCTTGCGGACGTGCGCGATGAATCCGCTGATGACATCCGCATCATTCTTGAGCCGAAGTCCAAGAACGTCGATGTCGAAGTCCTGATGGGCATGTTGTACCGCAACACCGATCTGGAAACGCGGTTCAGCCTGAACATGAACGTGTTGATTGACGGTCTGACCCCAAAGGTCTGTAGCCTCAAAGAAGTGCTGCGCGCCTTCCTTGATCACCGTCGCGATGTTCTGATCCGCCGCTCGCAGCACCGCATGGAAAAGATCGACCACCGCCTTGAGGTCCTCGAAGGCTTTATCATTGCCTTCCTGAACCTTGATCGCGTGATCGACATCATCCGCTACGACGACAGCCCTAAGACTGCGTTGATGGCCGAAGACTGGGGCAAAACCCACGTTCGCGCCATGGACGAAGCAGACTACGTTTCCCCCGTTGCTGGCGGTGAAATGGGCCTGACCGAAGTGCAGGCCGAAGCGATTTTGAACATGCGCCTGCGCTCCTTGCGCCGCTTGGAAGAAATCGAACTTGTTAAAGAGCGTGACGCGTTGATGCTGGAACGTGCGGGCCTCGAAGACCTGCTCGATAGCGATGACCTGCAATGGAAAACTGTTGCGGATCAACTGCGCGAAACGCGCAAGCAGTTCGGTTCGTCCTTTGATGGTGGTAAGCGCCGCACGACTTTTGCCGAGGCTGGCGTTGTTGAGGATGTGCCGCTTGAGGCGATGATCGACAAAGAACCTGTCACCGTGGTTTGTTCCAAAATGGGTTGGATCCGCGCCATGACGGGTCACATCGATCTTACGCGCGAGTTGAAATTCAAAGACGGGGACGAAGGGCGGTTCATTTTCCACGCCCAAACAACCGACCGTCTGCTGGTACTTGGCAGCAATGGCCGCTTCTATACCGTCGGCGCATCGACCCTTCCGGGCGGGCGCGGCATGGGTGAACCCCTGCGCTTGATGGTCGACCTCCCGAATGAGGCCGAAATCGTCGCGTTGTTTATCCATAAGCCGGGGAACAAACTGCTGCTCGCATCTTCTGCTGGGGACGGTTTCGTCGTGCCCGAAGACGATGTCATCGCGCAAACTCGTGCGGGTAAACAGGTTCTCAACGTCAAAGGCGATGTGCGTGCGAAGGTCTGCTCTGATGTGCTGGGCGACCATGTCGCTTGCGTCGGTGAGAACCGCAAAGTGCTGCTGTTCCCGCTCGATGAGCTCCCAGAAATGGGTCGCGGCAAAGGTGTACGCTTGCAGAAATACAAGGACGGCGGCTTGTCTGATGCCACGACATTTACTCTCGCCGAAGGCCTAAGCTGGCTCGATCCGGCCGGCCGTACACGCACGGAAACCGAACTTGGTGAATGGACGGCGAAACGCGCTGGCGCTGGGCGTATGGCGCCACGTGGCTTCCCACGGGATAATACGTTCACCTAACGCCAAGCTGTGTAGCTTGACGCAGTTTCGTCAATTCCGCTAGCGTGACCCACAGTAGATTGCAGCCTTGCATTCAACGCGCTAGGCATGGGGACCAATAGGGGGAACGACATGCGAATTCTTGTGGCTTTGATGGGCTTGGCTCTGCTGACAGCCTGCGGTGGGATCCGCGATGATCTGACGGAAACACCTGACACGATCGGCGCATTTCGTCTTGGCCACAACATCGCCGTTGTAAACGAGCCCGTCCAAGGCCCTTTTTCGCGCACTGTAACTGATGACGAATGGCAGGCGGCAATGACCACCGCCGTTGCTGACCGACTTGGCGAGGCACGCTTCTTCGGTGATAAATTCTATCATGTCGGCGTCGCGGTTGAGGCCTATGTTTTGGCGTATCCGGGCGTGCCACTGGTTTATTCCCCGAAATCCGTCCTGATCTTCAGCGTGAACTTCTTTGAGGATTCGACACAGACGAAACTTAATGACGAAGCGATCCAGATCACCGTGTTCGAACCTTGCTGCACTGTTCCGTTCCTTGGGTCCGGCTTTACCCGTTCCGCAGACGAGCAAATGGAAGGTCTGTCCTTCAACGCAGCCCGCGCGATTGAGCGCACAATGCGTGAAAATGCCGAATGGTTCGGTGGTACGCCAGAAATACTGGAAGCAGATGAAACGATCCGCGTCGGGAACGTTCTTGAAGACAACCCGGAATTGGTTGCCCCACAGCAAGAACCACCGGCAGAATTGTTGGCCAGCACCAACCCAGCCGGTACGATCGGTCTGCCCTAGCACCTTAAGTTTCTCTTGATCTTTGCGTCATTCCGCAATACATCGCCCGCGATGTTGAACAGGGCTGATAGTAGCCCCCGAATGACAAGGCGCCTCGATCATGGCTAAGGAAAAGTTTGAACGTAATAAACCGCACGTTAACATCGGCACAATTGGCCACGTTGACCACGGCAAGACGACACTGACAGCGGCGATCACGAAGTACTTCGGTGATTTCCAAGCGTACGACCAGATTGATGGCGCGCCAGAAGAAAAAGCACGTGGCATCACGATCTCCACAGCGCACGTTGAGTACGAGACTGAAGCACGTCACTACGCGCACGTTGACTGCCCAGGCCACGCCGACTACGTGAAAAACATGATCACTGGTGCTGCTCAGATGGACGGCGCGATCTTGGTTGTGAACGCAGCAGACGGCCCAATGCCACAGACACGTGAGCACATCCTGCTCGGCCGTCAGGTTGGTATCCCGTACATGGTTGTTTACATGAACAAAGTTGACCAGGTTGACGACGAAGAGTTGCTCGAACTGGTTGAAATGGAAATCCGTGAGCTGTTGTCCTCTTATGAGTACCCTGGCGACGACATCCCAGTAATCCCTGGCTCCGCTCTGGCAGCTATGGAAGACCGCGATGCTGAAATCGGTGAAAACTCCATCCGCGCGCTGATGGCGGCTGTTGACGAGTACATCCCAACACCTGCACGTGCTGTTGACCAGCCGTTCCTGATGCCAGTTGAGGACGTGTTCTCGATCTCTGGTCGTGGTACAGTTGTAACTGGCCGTATTGAGCGTGGCGTGATCAACGTTGGCGACGAAATCGAAATCGTCGGTATCCGCGACACAACAAAGACAACATGTACTGGTGTTGAAATGTTCCGCAAGCTGCTGGATTCCGGCGAAGCTGGCGACAACATCGGCGCATTGCTTCGCGGCGTTGACCGTGACGGCGTTGAGCGCGGCCAGATCCTGTGTAAGCCAGGTTCTGTTCAGCCACACACGAAGTTCGAAGCTGAGGCCTACATCCTCACGAAAGAAGAAGGCGGTCGTCACACACCATTCTTCGCGAACTACCGTCCACAGTTCTACTTCCGTACAACAGACGTTACGGGCACAGTTCAGCTGCCATCCGGCACTGAAATGGTTATGCCAGGCGACAACCTGAAGTTCGAAGTTGAGCTGATCGCACCAATCGCGATGGAAGACGGCCTGCGCTTTGCGATCCGCGAAGGCGGCCGCACTGTTGGCGCTGGTGTTGTATCCAAGATCATCGCCTAAGTTTGCTTTGCAAACTTAGCAGCGTGCAGCCGTGGCAGGTGTTTCACAGAAACGCCGAGAACGGATGACCGCTAGCGGTTAGAAACAAAGAAGGCCCGCGCAGATATGCGCGGGCCTTCTTCAATAGCACAATCGTTTAACGTCTCTTAACTGTTCTCAGGGACGTACTCTGGGTTTTTTGTCCCATCCTCTAAGTGTCTGGGGTGGCCGTCTGCGTCCCTTTGCCCAGAGTGAAACTGCCAGTTTTCGGCTGCGTTGATCGCCGCCTTGAAGTTATTGGCTTCCGAAAGGTTAAACTGCAATTCTTCACAGTCTGATCGCCCGTGGGCGATGATAGCTGAAAACAATTCCAATTTGAAAGTTTCGAGATCCATTGAGCTTGACGAAATCAACTTAGGGCCAAAGTATCGCAGATGCTCGATGACTTTTCCAAGGATCGAGGGTAATATCAGGTTTTCCAAGACAGTCTTCGTCATCCCGTTGAACCTTGGTGCGCCAGCTGACCCGTCGTAAAGAAAAAGCACTCCGGAGGCGTCGAAGCATTTGCCTCGAGTGAATTGCTTTTTCCGTGGCAGCTGACTGAAAGTGGTAAAGCCAGAGCGACGATTAACTTTCCCGTAAGTTGAAAAGCTGCGACGCTTCTTACTTTCAACCCAAAATACAGGATAGCAGGGTGATTTCGGGTTGTTCATAGCATTTCCTATTACTTTGCACTTCAGCAGGCTAAGATGGTCTGCAACCGCCAAACATATACTTCACAACTATACCTTGCGCACTCGTTTAGTATTTCAGAAATTTTCACAACGACTTTGGTCCATCGACCTTGTACCTTCCTATGAAGCCGTCACTTGCGGCGCTGATTTGAACGCATTGAAAAGGGCCGCAGGCACGTAGCTATGACATCAAGCATTCTTACTATGCCCTTTCGTATCGTCTTCGGAATCTTGAAGTTCTTCCTGTTCCCGTGGTACGTTCGCTGGATTTTCCGTTTGCCATGGATCGTGTTTGCTGGCCTTGCTGCTTGGGTCGGATACCTCGCTTACCAAGAATACGAAAACTACCGGTTCAATGTCTTTGAGGCCGGATATCAGGTGTCTGAAGGCGTGCCTGATCCTACTCCATTGTCAAAATGGAACAGTGTTTCGGACGTCTACAGTAACGACGAAGTTCATGTCAGCGGTCTGTATTTTTCTGCGCTGCCTCAGGGGCAATTTGATCCAGTTGGCTTGGAGCGCGGGTTTATCCTGTTGGCTGATGATCAGGGCCGTGAAGTTAAGGCTGCGCTTGTCGTCAGGCCAAATGATCTGCCTTTTTTGCAACGTCAGCTTGAGGCGCAAGGCGATGGCGACCGTATCGCTGTGAATGTGAACGGAACGCTCAGCCGTAGTAGCGACTGGTTAAGCGCAATCGAGACAGAGTTGTTAGTGATGAACATTCCGGGATCGCCGGACCTAGTTGTAATTAAACCTTTCTTGGGCAATCGCGCTGACGCACTTCATGACGCCGCTGAAAATTCATTTGGAATGGTTTCGCTTCTCGGTGGATTGGCGGGGGTTCTTGCATTCTTGGGTGCCGGACGATTTCTGTCAGGGCGTGGCGCGCGATTGGCCGCATCTGCACATCAGTCTCGGAAGTCAGGGCGCGAGGTGCAAGCTGAGAAGCAGGCAGCACAAGCCGCGCAAAACCTAGGATTGCCAGATCAAGCGCCTGAGGCGTCGCCGTGGGGAACGTTCCAGCCGCAGCCACGCGATACGGATACGTCGGATAAACCAACCCGCATGGTGAAACCGCAAACGCCCGCACAGGTGAAGGCGAGTAGGGCGAAGCCAAAGCGCGAAGCGGACGTCGTTATCCCTACAGAACCCGAGTACAAAAGCGTCTTCCCTGGGGGCGGGTCTGCCTTTCGGTTCAAGACAGCCGATCAAATCATTAAGCAAACCTTCGGGGTGCGCAGCGGTTTGAAATCAAGCGAACAGACGATCAAGTCATCAAAGGGTGAGGAATAGGGGCGTTTCTGCCTTGCCAAGTGGTGTGGCCCTCGCTACATCATCGCTCGGCTTAGGGGTTTAGCTCAGTTGGTAGAGCGACGGTCTCCAAAACCGTAGGTCGTGGGTTCGAGCCCCTCAGCCCCTGCCAAGCCACCCGACGTAGCCAAGCGTTTGCTGCGTGTCTGAACGGGAGACGAAGTTGCCATCTTTACCGAATTCCATTGCCCTGCATATCGGTGCGCATAAGACGGCCTCCACGCACCTTCAAAAGATTCTGAATCATAATCGAAAGATATTGAAGAGCGATGGCTTTGTTGCCTATGGGCCGTCGTATTTGCGTATGACGGGCCGCAGTTTGCAGGCGATGTTTGGGCTGAGCGCATCGCGCAAGATCGCGCCTCGGCGCAGTCCGCACGATCAGCTGGCGTTTTTGGCAAAGGGTGCCAAGCGGTTGGTGCTTTCAGAAGAGAATTTTGTTGGCGTCTTGGGTGGAAGCGAGGGGAGGATCACCTCTCCGCTCTATCCGACAGCGCCTGAAAGGATTGCAGCATTCATTGAGACTGTCGCGCCTGTCAAAGTGGATTTGTTTCTTGGCGTGCGAAATCCGGCGGCATTTATGGCGTCCGCATATAGCCAAACACTGTTTGGAGGCACCCACATCGGGCCGCGAACGTTTCGCGCCCGTAACGATTGGCGCGCGGTTGATTGGGCGGACTATGTTGCACGGTTGCGCGCGGTTGAAGGTGTGGGGGATTTCTACGTCTGGCGCCAGGAAGACTACGACGCAACCTTGCGCCTGATTATGCGCAGAATGCTGCGCTGGAGCACAGGCGGCAAAATCGAGAAGATTAAAGAAAGTCGCGTTCACCAAGGGTTATCTGCCGCTGCGGTCCGTCAAACACTGGCTTGGGCACAGGAGGGGCGCACTGAAAAGCTCGCCGGAACCGCGCGTGGCCTTTTCCCGATTAATGACACGAACAAAGCGTTTAAACTGTATGCCGCTTCTACACTGGCGGAGTCCGAGGCTGGCTACGGTGCACAAATGGCGCAAATCGAAGCGATGGACGGTGTAACGGTCCTGCATCCCCCCAACCATGCTAAGCAGGGTTGAAATACGGCGCTAAGACAGTTACCTGCCAATCCAGTTATCCGAATGGCATATCCACCAAAGGACAGATCATGGCCAAGACCAACCCAGTGCAGTTTATCCAGCAAACCCGCGCCGAAATCGGCAAAGTTGTTTGGCCGTCCCGTCGCGAAGTCACGCTGACCACAATCATGGTTCTTATCATGGCCGCTGTCATGGCGTTGTTCTTCACGCTCGTGGATATGATCATTCGCCTTGGCCTTGATGGTGTGTTGAACGCATTCTAAGCGATACGCACCGCGACCCCCTTGAAGTGTCGCGTCTTGCACGGTAAAGAATCCCCAAGTTTAGATGGCGTGCAACGGATGAGTTGCACGCCGCTTTTATTTCCGGGACTCTTCAGCGGGCCCAATTCGATCAAGAAGGACAGATTAAATGGCACAGCGTTGGTATTCGGTTTCCGTGTTGTCGAACTTCGAAAAGAAGATTGCAGAAACCATTCGCACAACTGCTGAAGAGCAGGGTTTGGCGGATCAGATTGCCGAGGTTCTGGTTCCGACTGAAGAAGTCATCGAAGTACGTCGTGGCAAAAAAGTAACTTCCGAACGCCGCTTCATGCCGGGTTACGTCCTGGTTCAGATGGAAATGTCTGATGAAGGTTACCACCTGATCAACTCTATCAACCGAGTCACTGGTTTCTTGGGCCCGCAGGGTCGCCCGATGCCAATGCGCGATGCCGAAGTTCAACAGATCCTTGGTCGCGTTGAAGAAGGCCAGGAAGCGCCACGTACGCTCATCCACTTCGAGATCGGCGAGAAGATCAAAGTCAACGATGGCCCGTTCGAAGATTTCGACGGTTTGGTCGAAGAAGTCGACGAAGAAAACAACCGTCTCAAGGTTACCGTGTCCATCTTTGGTCGCGAAACACCTGTCGAGCTTGAGTTCACTCAGGTCACCAAGCAGGCCTAAGCCGGCTTACAGAATTTCGGAACGCCGCCCTGTCATTGGGGCGGCGTTTTGCGTTAGTGTCTCCAGCAAGCGCAAAAACAAGTTTGAAACCAACAATCGGATCGAGCACACAATATGAGAAAAATTGGATTGGCCCTTACAGGTCTTATTGCCCTTCTCCACCTCTACATTGCTTGGCTGGAAATCTTCGCGTGGACGACCCGTGCGCCGTCAGTGTTTGACGCTTTCCCCGCTACGTTGTTTGAACCAACTGTCGCGTTGGCCGCCAATCAGGGGGTGTATAATCTATTCTTGGCCGCTGGGTTGATTTGGGCATTGTTGATCAAAGACAAGACATGGCAGTTCAACGTCGCTGCCGTTTTCCTTGGCTTTGTCGCGATTGCTGGCGCGGTTGCAGCGGGTACCATCGCTGTGAAAACCGGCCTTCCACAGCTGGTTCCAGCTGCGATTGCATTGGTCTGCCTTGGTTTGTCGCGGAAGTCCGACAGGGTTTAAGCTATAACCACTAGAGATAGAAACGCCGCCCAAATCTGGGGCGGCGTTTTGCGTTTTTGGCTTTCTCTATCGGGCCCAAAGTTCGGTTTCTGGGTGAAACTGTGACCATGCAAACCAGAACGCCTGATGGCTACCGACGTCTTCACCTTGATCACCGACTGCGCGAATGCCGCCAGCGTCTAGTTCCAAGTGAACGTTTTCGAACGCGATCGTTTGGCCATTCTGCAGCGCGACCATGGCAGTGCTTCGCTGAAACGCGACGGGTGTACCCGAGGCGGTCAATACGCCGATCACGTCTTCTTGCACGGGTAGGCGAGGGTCTACGTCGCCGACGGGAAAGATCGGCCCATTGGCGTCACGCCCGTTTCGGAAATCAAAGTCGCGACCAAGTGCGAGGGATTCAACAAGCACCGTCGTGTCAGGATGCGTTTCTTTCCACGTGCCCCAATCCGTTGTGATCACCGTTGCCTGATCCAATTGCAAATCAATGTCGGCAAGCGGTCCGGTAACTGCGTGGCCAAGGAACGTATCAAACACAGATCCAGACGTGATGTCATACATCACTTTGTTGGACCGGATGAGCAGACCGGACGTGCGAAGAACGGGGCGCTCAACACCAACGGGGAGTTCATCGGTGAAATAGGCCTGCATCGCGCCGCACAGCGTGCAGTAGGGGATACCAAGGTCGCGTCCGCCAAGGGTGTCATTCACCATTTCGCGGACTTCCATAATGCGGCGGGGATAAGCGCGGGATTCGCCGTTGATCGTAATGCCGAAGACGATCGCATCGTCTGACAACCACGTGGCCTCTTGCGCGGTGCTGACCTCGGGGTCGTCGGCTGCAGGAATGCAATTGCATGGCTCATCCGTGCGCCCAAACGGGCGCGCATCGATGTTGACCCCGCCCCACTGAACGAGGTGCCAATCGATGTCGCCCTCGACGAAGATATCTTCCCAACCGTCGATGTAGTTGGTGAACACCGCACGTTTGTTATCGAGGTAGTCAGGGTAGGGCGGCATGTCCCACGCCATCATGTAATCGATCAGCTCGGATGAATGTTGGATTTCAAGCCGATCAATTCCCATCAACGTTGTAGATGCATCGATTAACTGCGCGCCAAATTCGGGGCGCCATGTAAACCGCAGCATATCCGTTAAAATCCAGACCACACGCGGGTCTTCTGACGCCATGAGTGTGGTGAAATCGCCCGTGTCGCTGGGGTCCCAACTGTTTTGATCAAGACTGATACGTACCAAACGGTTCACCGCCGATTGCAAATCAGCGTCCAACGCACCGATTGGGATAGCGGGCGGGGTGCCAAATTCCGCAATCACATAGTCGGGCAAATCGGTGGTCTGCGCCTGTGCTGACGGTCCGGTTAGCATCACGAAAGCGGAAACTGCTGCCGCAAAAAAGCTTCGAGAGAGGGGGAGTGAGGACATGGGGTTAACGGCTCCTGTGGGTGCTGGGTTACCACAAGCCTAAGCGCATGGGTGGTCAGGGGGCTATTCACGTTTATATCAAAGGCCCGTGACACCGCGCAAAGACACCCATCCCCCTTGCACGAATCCCCAACCCCGTCTAAAGGGACCACTTGTCGGACATCCGGCATTCCATGTGGGAGGCGAGGCGCACGCGTGCGTTAGACCAGACCACATCCACATAGGTGACAGGAACGCGTCCTGTGACCGGACAAAAGGAGAAGCCAAATGGCTAAAAAAGTCGCTGGCACTATGAAGCTGCAAGTTGCAGCTGGCCAAGCCAACCCATCCCCACCTGTTGGTCCTGCATTGGGCCAACGTGGTATCAACATCATGGAATTCTGTAAGGCGTTCAACGCTAAGACAGCTGACCTCGAGCCAGGTGCGCCTTGCCCGACTGTGATTACGTACTACCAAGACAAATCCTTCTCTATGGACATCAAGACGCCACCAGCGTCCTATTTCCTTAAGAAGGCTGCCAAGGTTAAGTCCGGCGCTAAGACACCTTCTCGTGAAGTTGTTGGTACTGTGACATCCAAGCAGGTTCGTGAGATTGCAGAGGCCAAAATGAAGGACCTCAACGCAAACGACATCGAAGGTGCTATGAAGATCATCATGGGTTCTGCCCGTTCTATGGGCATTGAGGTGAAGTAAGATGGCAAAGCTCGGAAAACGCACAACCGCCGCTCGCGAAGCATTCGCTGGCAAATCTGACGTCACAGTGGCTGAGGCCGTGGCTCTCGTTAAGGACAACGCTAAGGCGAAGTTCGACGAGACAATCGAAATCGCTGTTGTTCTGGGTGTTGACCCACGTCACGCTGACCAGATGGTCCGCGGTACGATTGCCCTGCCAAACGGCACAGGCAAAACAATGCGCGTCGCAGTCTTCGCACGTGGCGACAAAGCTGACGAAGCCAAAGCGGCTGGTGCAGACATTGTTGGCGCAGAAGACCTGATGGAAACAGTTCAGTCCGGCAAGATCGAATTCGATCGTTGCATCGCGACACCTGACATGATGCCTATCGTTGGTCGTCTTGGTAAGGTCCTTGGCCCACGCAACCTGATGCCGAACCCGAAAATCGGTACGGTTACGATGGACGTCAAAGCCGCTGTTGAAGCTGCTAAAGGCGGCGAAGTTCAGTTCAAAGTCGAAAAAGCTGGTGTGGTTCACGCTGGTCTTGGTAAAGCGTCCTTCACAGCTGCAAAGCTGGAAGAGAACGTTCTGGCATTCGTTGGCGCAGTTCAGAAGGCTAAGCCTGCTGGCTCCAAGGGCACATACATGAAGAAGATCTCTTTGACTTCTACAATGGGCCCAAGCGTTACACTGAACGTCGACAACGCGACTGGTAACTAAGCACGCGAAAGCGGCTTACGACCAAAAGAATTGAGGAAGGCGTCCCAAAAGGGGCGCCTTTTTCGTTTTACCGTATTCACGTCATCGTCTCACCTGACTGCTAGGTCTTGAACTGTCGCGATACCTTTGACACATGGCTGTCTAAACCCGCCCCTGTGCGGCCAAGCTTCATTCTTCGGAGAGCCCCTATGACGATCACCCACCTTGTCACCCATTCCGGTGGCTTTCACGCAGATGAGCTGCTGTCCTCCGTTGTGCTGACGCATCTGTTTCCGGATGCGGAACTTGTCCGCACCCGTGACAAGAAGATGATCGCGCCTGCGGCTGACAAGATCATCTACGATGTTGGTGGGGCATATGATGGTGAGGCGCAGATTTTTGACCACCACCAACGTCCCGGGCCGGAACGTAGCGATGGCCAGCCATTTAGCTCTTTTGGTTTGATATGGGCGCACTACGGGCGGGATTACCTGACGGCGCTGGATGTGCCTGCAGACGATATCGAGGCGATCCATCTAAAGTTTGATACCAAGTTTGTTTTGCCAATCGACCTGCTGGACAACGGCGCGATGGAGCCATCTGTTGCCGGGCCGCTTTCCGTTCTGACCTTGCCGTCGCTTCTGGGCAGCCTAAAGCCAGTTTTTGATGATCCATCGCCAACCGCTGATGATGACGCCTTCATGTCCGCCTTGCCCATCGCGCGCAGCTTTGTCGAAGCGCAAATCCGCAATCTCGCGGCGAAGTTCCGGTCACGTCAGATCGTGGATCAATCGATTGCCGAGGCCGGAACGTCACCTATTCTTGAACTCCCTATGGGCATGCCCTTTCGATCCGCGCTCGATGATGCAGAGGCCGATCATATCTTGTTTGTTGTAATCCCACGTGGCGCAGACTGGACGTTGGGGGGCATCAAGCTGTCTGGCGATACGTTCGATCAGCGCGCAGATTTGCCCGCGGCATGGGCCGGTCTGACCGACGAGGCGCTGGAAGCGGCCAGCGGCGTTAAGGGCGCAAAATTCTGCCACAACGCGCGCTTCATTGCGGTTGCTAATTCACGCGATGCGATTATGGAAATGGCACAGATTGCGGTGCAAGAGGTTCAATAATCGCCGATGGCTGCAGTTTCTCTGTTCTCACTGGCTAAATTGTCGTTTCGTTAAACTCTCCCTCTTCACAAAACGACCTAACCCCTCTACATGAACTCTTGCAAACCAGCGTGCGATTCGTCGTGCGCTGTTTTGTTTCGTCCTAGACGGTGGGTTGAGATCATCCGATCCCTTTAATTCCTGCCTGAGACGGGTAGACCAAATTTCCTTGGGCTTCGGCTTTTGGCGGTTCGGGCGTCCCGTAGACTGGACCCAACCGCCGGAGCAATCCGGTACACTGAGCCGGGAAGAAATTCCCAAAATTGGAGTGAAACTGTGGATAGAGCACAAAAAGAACAATTGGTCGAAGATCTCGGCCAAATCTTTGAAAGCTCTGGCGTCGTTGTGGTTGCCCACTACGAAGGCCTGACAGTTGCTGAGATGCAAGACCTGCGTGCCCGTGCACGTGAAGTTGACGCATCTGTACGCGTTGCCAAGAACAAGCTCGCCAAAATTGCCCTTGAAGGTAAGCCTTGCGCAAGCATCGCTGATCACCTGACAGGCATGACCGTTCTGACCTATTCTGAGGATCCTGTGGCTGCTGCCAAGGTTGCTCAGGGTTTCGCTAAAGATAACGAAAAGCTCGTTATCCTTGGTGGTGCTATGGGTGAGACGGAACTTGACGTCGCTGGTGTTAAAGCAGTGTCCGAAATGCCATCCCGCGAAGAGCTTATCAGCTCTATCGTTGGCTGCATCGGTGCACCTGCCTCCAACATCGCCGGCGCAATTGGCGCGCCTGCTTCTAACATCGCTAGCGTTCTCTCAACGATCGAAGAGAAAGCTGCATAAGCAACTTGAATGGCTGACGTAGGGAATGCCCCTGTCGTTGGAACACAAACTTAGAAATGGAAAAGCAAATGGCTGATCTGAAAAAACTTGCTGAAGAGATCGTAGGTCTTACCCTTCTCGAAGCACAAGAACTGAAAACCATCCTCAAAGACGAGTATGGCATCGAACCAGCTGCCGGTGGCGCTGTTATGATGGCTGGCGGCGGCGACGCTGGCGGCGCGGCTGCAGAAGAGAAGACTGAATTTGACGTCGTTCTCAAGAATGCTGGCGCATCTAAAATCAACGTCATCAAAGAAGTTCGCGGCATCACAGGTCTTGGCCTGAAGGAAGCTAAGGACCTGGTCGAAGCCGGTGGCAAGATCAAAGAAGGCGTAGACAAAGCAGAAGCAGAAGACGTGAAAGCCAAGCTGGAAGCAGCTGGCGCAGAAGTCGAAGTAGCCTAAGCCTGTCTTGAATAGCGGGGCGGGGCGCTTAAGTGCCTAACCTGCTGTTAACCAAATCTGGCTGGATCCGCTGAAAATGCGGGTCCAGCCATACCCGTCTTAATAAGGGCTTTGTTCAAAAAGCCTTTATTTAGATTGGTTCAATGGTCGGGAGGTGCCCAGTGGGATGGGTGCCAAGAATTGGCCGAATTCAATCTGTTCTCATGGGGCACTCCGCCGTCGCCCAACGGTGTTGTGTTCATAGAGATTTGAAAGGTGACAACGCACATGGCTCAAACATTCCTCGGCCAGAAACGCTTGCGCAAATACTACGGTAAAATTCGCGAAGTTCTCGACATGCCGAACCTCATCGAGGTTCAGAAGTCCTCCTATGACCTGTTCCTGCGCTCCGGCGACAGCGACACACCGCTTGACGGTGAAGGCATCAAGGGCGTCTTTCAATCGGTTTTCCCGATTAAAGATTTCAATGAAACATCGGTTCTGGAGTTCGTAAAATACGAGCTTGAGAAGCCAAAGTACGACGTTGAAGAGTGCCAGCAGCGCGACATGACATATGCCGCTCCGCTTAAGGTTACGCTCCGTCTTATCGTGTTTGATATCGATGAAGATACAGGCGCGAAGTCCGTTAAGGACATCAAAGAACAAGACGTATTCATGGGCGATATGCCTTTGATGACACCAAACGGTACGTTCGTTGTGAACGGCACCGAGCGGGTGATCGTCTCCCAGATGCACCGCTCGCCTGGTGTGTTCTTTGACCACGACAAAGGTAAGTCGCACAGCTCGGGCAAATTGTTGTTCGCTTGCCGCATCATCCCATACCGCGGTAGCTGGTTGGACTTCGAATTCGACGCGAAAGACCTTGTGTTCTGCCGCATCGACCGTCGTCGCAAGCTTCCTGTAACAACACTGCTCTATGCGCTGGGCCTTGATCAAGAAACGATCATGAATGCGTACTACGACCACGTTGATTACACATTCGACAAAAAAGCGAAGGCTTGGAAAACCAAGTTCTTCCCAGAGCGCGTGCGCGGCACTCGCCCACTGTTCGATCTGGTAGACGCCAAGACTGGCGAAGTGATTGCCGAAGCTGGCAAGAAGGTCACTCCGCGCGCTGTTAAGGCACTGATCGACGCCGGTGAGGTCACCGAATTGCTCGTCCCATACGAGCAGATCGTTGGCAAATTCGCAGCGAACGACATCATCAACGAAGAAACTGGTGCGATTTACGTCGAAGCCGGTGATGAGTTGACGCTTGAGTACGACAAAGCAGACGAGCTGATCGGCGGTACGCTGAAAGAACTCATCGACGCTGGTGTGAAGACCATTCCGGTTCTCGACATCGATAACATCAATGTTGGCCCGTACATGCGCAACACCATGGCGGCAGACAAGAACATGGGTCGCGAAACAGCGCTCATGGACATCTACCGCGTTATGCGCCCGGGTGAGCCACCGACCGTTGATGCCGCGTCCACATTGTTCGACAGCCTGTTCTTTGACTCTGAACGTTACGACCTCTCTGCTGTTGGTCGCGTAAAGATGAACATGCGTCTTGCACTGGATGCCGAAGACACCATGCGCACATTGCGCAAGGAAGACATCGTATCCTGCATCAAAGCGCTGGTTGAACTGCGCGACGGCAAAGGCGACATCGACGATATTGACCACCTTGGTAACCGTCGTGTGCGTTCCGTTGGCGAACTTATGGAAAACCAGTACCGCGTTGGTCTGCTCCGCATGGAGCGCGCCATCAAGGAACGTATGTCTTCCGTTGAGATCGACACGGTTATGCCGCAAGACCTTATCAACGCGAAGCCAGCCGCTGCTGCGGTACGTGAATTCTTCGGTTCCTCGCAGCTGTCGCAGTTTATGGACCAAACCAACCCGCTTTCGGAAGTTACGCACAAGCGTCGCCTTTCCGCGCTTGGGCCAGGTGGTCTGACACGCGAACGTGCTGGTTTTGAAGTACGTGACGTTCACCCAACACACTACGGCCGCATGTGTCCAATTGAGACACCGGAAGGCCCAAACATTGGTCTGATCAACTCACTGGCAACCTTCGCGCGTGTGAACAAGTATGGCTTCATCGAGACACCGTACCGCGTTGTCACAGACGGCAAAGTTACGGACGAAGTGCACTACATGTCCGCGACTGAGGAAATGCGCCACACTGTTGCGCAGGCCAACGCGAACCTGAACGAAGACATGTCTTTCGTGAACGACCTCGTGTCGACACGTCAGAACGGCGAATACACTTTGGCGCAAAACAGCACTGTCGATTTGATCGACGTGTCGCCAAAGCAGCTGGTCTCCGTAGCTGCGTCTTTGATCCCGTTCCTTGAAAATGACGATGCGAACCGGGCCCTGATGGGTTCGAACATGATGCGTCAGGCGGTTCCATTGCTTCAGGCTGAGGCTCCGCTGGTTGGTACTGGTATCGAAGAAGTCGTTGCTCGGGATTCCGGCGCTGCGATCATGGCGAAACGTGGCGGTATCATCGACCAAGTCGATGCGACACGTATCGTTGTTCGCGCGACGTCCGACCTTACGGTTGGTGACCCTGGCGTTGACATCTACCGCATGCGCAAGTTCCAGCGTTCCAACCAAAACACCTGCATCAACCAGCGTCCGTTGGTTAAAGTTGGTGATACTGTTCTTAAAGGCGAAGTTATTGCTGACGGTCCATCCACGGACATCGGTGAACTCGCACTTGGTAAAAACGTGGTCGTCGCGTTTATGCCTTGGAACGGCTACAACTACGAAGACTCCATTCTGATCTCCGAACGCATCGTACGTGACGACGTATTTACTTCAATCCACATCGAAGAATTCGAAGTCGCTGCTCGTGATACGAAGCTCGGCCCAGAAGAAATCACACGCGATATTCCAAACGTCGGTGAGGAAGCCCTACGCAACCTCGACGAAGCGGGTATCGTTTACATCGGTGCAGAAGTTGAACCGGGTGATATTCTTGTTGGTAAGATCACACCAAAAGGCGAAAGCCCGATGACGCCGGAAGAAAAGCTTCTGCGCGCCATCTTTGGTGAAAAAGCGTCTGACGTTCGTGACACATCCTTGCGCGTTAAGCCGGGTGATTTTGGTACGGTCGTTGAAGTTCGTGTGTTCAACCGCCACGGCGTTGAAAAAGACGAACGTGCGCTTCAGATCGAGCGTGAAGAAGTCGAACGTCTTGCACGTGACCGCGACGATGAGATGACGATCCTTGATCGCAACATCTACGCGCGTCTGCGCACAATGATGGGCGGCAAGACTGTTGCTAAAGGGCCAAAGGGCATCAAGACAGGCGCGACAATTGACGACGCTATGCTTGAAGAACTGCCACGCAGCCACTGGTGGCAGATCGCCCTTAAAGAAGAGGGTGACGCACAGATCGTTGAAGCCCTTAACGAGCAGTACGAAGCACAGAAAAAGCTTCTCGATGCACGTTTTGAAGACAAGGTCGAAAAAGTACGTCGCGGCGATGATCTGCCACCAGGCGTGATGAAGATGGTTAAAGTCTTCGTTGCGGTGAAGCGTAAGCTTCAGCCTGGCGATAAGATGGCGGGTCGTCACGGCAACAAAGGTGTTATTTCCAAGGTTGTACCAATGGAAGACATGCCGTTCTTGCAGGACGGTACACCAGTCGACTTCTGTCTGAACCCACTCGGCGTTCCATCACGTATGAACGTTGGTCAGATTCTGGAAACTCACATGGGTTGGGCCGCACGCGGTCTCGGCATTGAGATTGACGAAGCGCTCGGTGAATACCGTCGCAACGGTGATCTCTCACCAGTGAAAGAAGCCATGAAGATTGCTTACGGCGAGGATGTTTATTCCGAAGGCGTGGCTGACATGACGGACGATGAGCTGATCGAAGCTGCTGGTAACGTCACACGTGGTGTTCCAATCGCGACGCCTGTTTTTGACGGCGCGAAAGAAGCTGACGTGAACGATGCGCTGACACGCGCTGGGTTCGACACGTCTGGTCAGTCTGTCTTGTTTGACGGTCGCACAGGCGAACAGTTTAGCCGTAAGGTTACTGTTGGCGTGAAGTACCTGCTTAAGCTGCACCACCTTGTCGATGACAAGATCCACGCCCGTTCCACGGGTCCGTACTCCCTCGTCACGCAGCAACCGCTGGGTGGTAAGGCACAGTTCGGTGGTCAGCGCTTTGGTGAGATGGAAGTCTGGGCTCTCGAAGCTTACGGCGCCGCTTACACATTGCAGGAAATGTTGACTGTTAAGTCTGATGACGTTGCTGGCCGCACCAAGGTCTACGAAAGCATCGTTAAAGGCGAAGACAACTTCGAAGCTGGCGTGCCAGAATCGTTCAACGTTCTCGTGAAAGAAGTACGGGGCCTCGGCCTCAACATGGAACTCCTGGATGCCGCGGAGGACGACGAATAGGGCCTCGGCCCTATTCCTCACCACCCTCTTAACGCACCCTATTCAAGGAATTGAAGATGAACCAGGAACTGACAAACAACCCGTTTAACCCGCTCACACCGGCGAAAACGTTCGACGAAATCAAGGTCTCTTTGGCCTCTCCAGAACGGATCCTTTCGTGGTCCTTTGGTGAGATCAAAAAGCCGGAAACCATCAACTACCGTACGTTCAAGCCTGAGCGTGATGGCCTTTTCTGCGCACGTATCTTTGGCCCAATCAAAGACTACGAATGTCTCTGCGGCAAATATAAGCGCATGAAGTATCGCGGCGTTGTCTGCGAAAAATGTGGTGTTGAAGTTACGCTGCAAAAGGTACGCCGTGAGCGTATGGGCCACATCGAGCTGGCTGCGCCTGTTGCGCACATCTGGTTCCTGAAGTCCCTGCCATCCCGCATCGGCCTGATGCTGGACATGACTTTGCGTGACCTTGAGCGCATCTTGTACTTCGAAAACTACGTTGTGATCGAACCGGGTCTTACAGACCTCGCATACGGTGCCCTGATGACCGAGGAAGAATTCCTCGACGCACAAGACGCCTACGGCATGGACGCGTTCACAGCGAACATCGGTGCTGAAGCGATCCGCGAAATGCTGGCTGCAATCGACCTCGAAGGCGAAGCTGACCAGCTGCGCGAAGAGCTTAAGGTTGCGACTGGCGAATTGAAGCCAAAGAAGATCATCAAGCGTTTGAAGATCGTTGAAAGCTTCATCGAGTCCGGTAACCGTCCTGAATGGATGATCCTGACTGTTGTGCCTGTGATCCCGCCAGAACTGCGCCCACTGGTGCCGCTGGATGGTGGTCGTTTCGCAACGTCTGACCTCAACGATCTGTACCGTCGTGTGATCAACCGAAACAACCGTCTTAAGCGTCTGATCGAACTGCGCGCACCTGACATCATCGTACGCAACGAAAAGCGTATGTTGCAGGAATCTGTGGATGCGTTGTTCGACAACGGCCGTCGTGGTCGCGTGATCACTGGCGCCAACAAGCGTCCGTTGAAATCACTGTCTGACATGCTGAAGGGTAAGCAAGGTCGCTTCCGTCAAAACCTTTTGGGTAAGCGCGTCGACTTCTCTGGTCGTTCGGTCATTGTGACCGGTCCGGAACTGAAGTTGCACCAGTGTGGTTTGCCCAAAAAGATGGCGCTCGAACTGTTCAAACCGTTCATCTACTCCCGCCTCGAAGCGAAGGGTCTGTCTTCCACAGTGAAGCAAGCCAAGAAGCTCGTTGAAAAAGAGCGTCCTGAAGTTTGGGACATCTTGGACGAAGTGATCCGTGAGCACCCTGTCATGCTGAACCGTGCGCCTACGTTGCACCGTCTTGGTATTCAGGCGTTCGAACCGGTTCTGATCGAAGGTAAGGCTATCCAGCTGCACCCGCTCGTATGTTCTGCGTTTAACGCTGACTTCGACGGTGACCAAATGGCTGTTCACGTGCCGCTGTCCCTTGAGGCACAGCTTGAAGCACGCGTTCTGATGATGTCCACGAACAACGTTCTGTCGCCTGCCAACGGCGCGCCGATTATCGTTCCTTCACAGGATATGATTTTGGGTCTGTACTACACGACAATCGCGCGTGAAGGCATGAAGGGTGAAGGCATGGTCTTCTCCGACATCGAAGAAGTTGAACACGCTTTGGCATCAGGTGAAGTTCACCTACACGCTAACATTCAAGCCCGTATTCCGCAGATCGATGCGGAAGGGAATGAAGTCATGCAGCGCTTTGAAACGACCCCAGGTCGTGTTCGCCTAGGTTCACTTTTGCCATTGAACAACAAAGCACCGTTTGAACTCGTGAACCGTCTTTTGCGTAAGAAAGAAGTTCAGCAGATCATTGATACGGTCTACCGTTACTGTGGTCAGAAAGAGTCCGTCATCTTCTGTGACCAGATCATGACCATGGGCTTCCGCGAAGCGTTCAAGGCTGGCATCTCGTTCGGTAAGGACGACATGGTTATCCCTGACACCAAGTGGGAACTGGTCAACGACACACGCGATCAGGTTAAAGACTTCGAACAGCAGTACATGGACGGCCTGATCACTCAGGGCGAAAAGTACAACAAAGTTGTCGATGCTTGGTCAAAGTCGAACGACAAAGTCACCGAAGCGATGATGACAACCATCTCGACCACTGGTCGTGCGGATGACGGTTCTGAGAACGAACCTAACTCTGTTTACATGATGGCTCACTCTGGTGCGCGTGGTTCTGTTACGCAGATGAAACAGCTGGGTGGTATGCGCGGTCTGATGGCCAAGCCGAACGGCGAGATCATCGAAACACCGATCATCTCGAACTTTAAAGAAGGCCTGACGGTTCTCGAATACTTCAACTCTACCCACGGTGCTCGTAAGGGTCTGTCGGATACGGCGTTGAAGACTGCGAACTCTGGTTACCTGACACGTCGTTTGGTGGACGTTGCACAAGATTGCATCGTACGCGAAGTGGATTGTGGAACGGAAATGGCAATCACTGCTGAAGCCGCGGTCAACGATGGTGAGGTTATTTCCTCATTGTCCGAGCGCGTTCTTGGTCGTGTCTCTGCTGATGACGTTCTTAAGCCAGGTACGGACGAGGTTCTCGTTAAAGCGGGTGAGCTGATCGACGAACGCACAGCCGACATGATCGAAGTAGCTGGTGTTGCTAAGATGCGCATCCGCAGCCCGCTGACCTGTGAAGCCGAAGATGGCGTTTGCGCAATGTGTTACGGTCGTGACCTGTCGCGCGGTACACGTGTAAACATCGGCGAAGCTGTTGGTATCATCGCGGCGCAGTCCATCGGTGAACCTGGTACACAGTTGACAATGCGTACGTTCCACATTGGTGGTGTTGCGCAGGGTGGCCAACAGTCCTTCCTTGAATCCTCCGTCGACGGTGTTGTCGAGTTGCGTAACGCGCAAATCCTCGAGAACGAGTTCGGTGAGCAGGTTGTCATGGGCCGCAACATGGTCCTCGCGATCATGGACGAAAACGGTGAAGAGCGTGCGAACCACAAGGTTGGCTACGGTTCCAAAGTGTTTGTCAAAGACGGTGCAAAGATTGCCCGTGGCGACAAAATGTTCGAATGGGATCCGTACACATTGCCGATCATCGCTGAAAAGGCTGGTACAGTTAAGTTTGTTGACCTCGTCAACGGTATCGCAATCCGCGAAGACACCGATGACGCGACAGGCATGACCCAGAAGATCGTTACCGACTGGCGTTCCGCGCCTAAGGGCAACGAGCTGAAGCCAGAAATCCTTATCATTGGTGCAGATGGCGAGCCTGTTCGTAACGATGCTGGTAACCCAGTGACCTACCCAATGTCCGTTGATGCGGTTCTGTCCATCGAAGATGGTCAGCAGATCGCAGCTGGTGACGTCGTTGCGCGTATCCCGCGTGAAGGCGCCAAGACCAAGGATATTACAGGTGGTCTGCCACGTGTTGCTGAGCTCTTTGAGGCACGTCGCCCTAAAGACCACGCAATCATCGCAGAAAACGACGGCTATGTTCGCTTCGGAAAAGACTACAAGAACAAGCGTCGCATCGCGATCGAGAACGCGGATGATCCGGATACCAAGGTTGAATACATGGTTCCAAAGGGCAAGCACATCCCAGTGCAAGAAGGCGACTTCGTGCAAAAGGGCGATTACATCATGGACGGCAACCCAGCCCCACATGACATTCTCGCCATCATGGGTGTTGAAGCGCTTGCGGATTACATGATCGACGAAGTTCAGGACGTTTACCGCCTGCAGGGTGTTAAGATTAACGATAAGCACATCGAGGTTATCGTTCGTCAGATGCTCCAGAAGTGGGAAGTTTCCGACAGCGGTGAAACAACACTGCTTAAGGGTGAAAACGTCGACAAGGCTGAGTTTGACGAAGCCAACGCTAAGGCAGTTGCCCGCGGTGGTCGTCCAGCACAGGGTGAGCCGATCTTGCTTGGTATCACCAAGGCGTCCTTGCAGACACGTTCCTTCATCTCTGCGGCGTCCTTCCAGGAAACAACGCGCGTTCTTACGGAAGCCTCCGTACAGGGCAAGCGGGACAAACTGGTCGGCCTCAAAGAGAACGTCATCGTTGGTCGCTTGATCCCAGCGGGTACAGGTGGTGCCACACAGCGCGTCACACGTATCGCAACTGAGCGTGACAACGTTGTCATTCAGGCGCGTCGTGAAGAAGCTGAAGCCGCAGCTGCGCTCGCCGCACCTGAAGCAATGGCAGACGACGTTGTTGGTGGTGACGCATTCGATACGATCATCGAAGGCAACACCGAAAGCCGCGACGAGTAAAATCGACGTCTAGAAATTGGAAAAGGCCTCGCTGGAAACAGCGGGGCCTTTTTTGATTTTGGGGTTAAGGTCGGCTTTGAGCCCAAAGCTACGCCCAGCTTTGTGTGCAAGTTGAACGCTATTCGATGCCTCCATATGGCTGAAGGAGATCTAAAATTACGCGATTGGCTGCGACAGAACGACGATAGCTATCTCGAACGTCTGCATGGAGTTCTTGGTTAAGACTTCCGTCTATTCCTACTTCGATATCGAGTTTCACTTGCTCGATCAACGTTCGTGCCCGTTCGTCGTCAGGAAGCTGGTTAGGATTGGCCCCATTTTCGAGTAGAATCGCTACAATCTGAACACGTTGATCTTGTTGGCCGGTCTGAGATTTATAGATTGCGGTTCGAAGTGCCGTATCTTGCATACCTCCGATCTCCGCATCAACGTCCGCGCCAGCCTCTATTAACAACGCGACTGCCTGCGGATGTAACGCCGATGTAGCCGTCATCAGGTTAGAGGTATAATGAAGGGGGAGGTTGGGATCGGCACCATTATCTAGCAACCAAATCATGTTCTCTATTTACCCACTTCGGGCTGCTTCCGTCAAAGCTGTTCGACTAATTAAACTTGTCGAAACTGGGTCTATTTGAGCGCCTTTGTTGACCATTAGTTCCAATAATGCGGGCGTCCCACGAGAGCCAGCGACAGTAAATGCCTCCTGTGATACAAAGACGTTCTGATCAAGCAGATATTCAGCGATAGATAAGTTCTCGTTAATTATCGCTTCATAGAGGGCAGTTGTCTCTGAGTAGCCACCCCATCTCTCTAGGAAGCCCATTTGTGGAACTTCTCTAGATATGATGTCGAGATCAGCGCCAGCGTCAACAAGCAGATGTACAACGTCTTCGTTGCCTTGCATCGAAGCGAACATCAAGGCTGTCCACCCATAGGCACTTATCTCATCCAAATCCTCACCTGCGGATATAAGGCGTTCTACACTAAGACTGTTACCCTCATGGGACGCAATCATCAGCGGTGTGACTCCCTCGTCCGTTGATCGGAAGTAGGTCGCGGCCAAGGCTAAGCCTACGACGAGAACTACCCCGATCACCTTAGCTTTGAGTTTCATCTTTGATCCTAAACCCACTCGTCATCTTGAACCCCTCATATGTGAAGAATTAGACAACATTGTGAACAGCAGCTTTGTCCCGCAAAGCGTCCGATGGCACCGAAATCGGCTGACGTCTTTCACCGACCCAAGTTGTCGCAAATGCACTCGCACCGTAAGCTGTGCCATGCCACACCATCCCCATGACCCTTTCCGACAACATGCGCGCGGCGCTTCTTATTATGGCTTCGATGGCTGCGTTCACGGTGAATGATGCTTTGATGAAGCTTGCCTCGCCGAACCTGCCGTTCTTTCAGCAAATCTTCATGCGTGGTGCGCTGATCACAATCGGGTTGTTCATTTTGGCGGCGATTTGGGGGCATTTGCGGTTCAAGCCTGACCGCAAAGACAGACTGCTTACCGCCCTGCGCACATTGGCCGAGGCTGTTGGCACGGTATTCTTCCTAACGGCATTGTTCAGCATTCCTATCGCCAACTTGTCGGCGATTCTTCAGGCCCTGCCGCTGACCGTGACGTTGGCGGCCGCTGTATTCTTGGGCGAACCTGTTGGATGGCGACGGATCGTTGCGATCTTGATCGGGTTTGTCGGTGTTGCGATTATCATTCGCCCCGAAGCGGGCGGGTTTAGCATCTATGCACTTTACGGGGTCGCCGCAGTCATCGCAGTGACGTTCCGCGATTTGGCTGCTCGCAAACTGTCCAAGGCGGTGCCCTCTAGCCGCGTCGCGCTGTCCGCTGCGATTGGTGTGACATTGATGGCCGGTGTTGGGTCCGTCATTGAACAAGAGGTTTGGGTTCTGCCTAACCTACATGAAAGCCTGCTTTTGCTTGGGGCCGCCGTTTGCCTAATGGTGGGGTATATTTCTGCCGTTGCGGGGATGCGTTTAGGAGAGATCGGGTTCGTCGCACCGTTCCGTTATACGTCCCTTATTGTGGCGCTGTTCCTTGGACTGGTGTTCTTTAACGAATGGCCGGATTTCTGGACAATGGTTGGGGCTGGTATCGTCGTCACGACGGGACTTTTCACGATTTATCGGGAACGCGCAACAGCCGGCAAACCCTCCATCGGCTTGCGTGTCCGCTAGGCGCTGTTGACAGCTAAAACGAGTCATCCTATAGAGCGCGGACTTGGCACAGCTATGTCTGCTGCTCGGTATCATAATCGTCGTGGTCAAGATCCGACCTACTATTGGTCCGATCCTCTGTAACCCAACCGCTCCGTAGCTCCGGTAAGGCTACGACAGCGGGTTTTTTGCGCTTTTTGGACGCAAGAGGCGCTTGAGAATTTAAATCGGCGGGCCACACGGTTCGCTACACATGTGTAGGAAGTAGGACAAAACCTAATGCCAACTATTCAGCAGTTGATCCGGAAACCCCGGCAGCCAAAACGTCGAGTGTCAAAATCACTCCACCTAGAAGGCAACCCGCAAAAGCGCGGCGTTTGCACTCGGGTTTATACAACGACACCGAAAAAGCCGAACTCCGCGATGCGTAAGGTTGCCAAAGTGCGCCTTACAAACGGGTTCGAAGTTATTTCGTACATCGGCGGTGAAAGCCACAACCTTCAGGAGCACTCTGTGGTTCTGATCCGTGGCGGCCGAGTAAAAGATCTTCCAGGTGTTCGCTACCACGTTCTGCGCGGTGTTCTTGATACGCAAGGCGTTAAAGACCGTAAGCAGCGTCGTTCGAAATACGGCGCCAAGAAGCCGAAGTAAGGGAAACAGCATATGTCACGTCGTCACGCCGCTGAAAAGCGCCAGATCCTTCCCGATGCAAAGTTCGGTGATAAGGTTCTCTCCAAGTTCATGAACAACCTCATGATCGACGGTAAAAAGTCCGTCGCTGAGCGTATCGTTTACAACGCATTCGATCGCGTTGAAGATAAGCTCAAGAAGGCCCCACTTGAGGTCTTCCATGAGTCACTTGAAAACATCAAACCAAACCTCGAAGTACGTTCGCGTCGCGTCGGTGGTGCTACCTACCAGGTACCCGTCGAAGTTCGCCCTGAGCGCCGTGAGGCATTGGCTATTCGTTGGTTGATCGCTGCTGCGAAAAACCGCAACGAAAAGACAATGGAAGAGCGTCTTGCAGGCGAGCTCGTGGATGCGGTTCAAGGCCGCGGCACTGCCGTTAAGAAACGCGAAGACACACACAAGATGGCCGATGCTAACAAAGCATTCAGCCACTACCGCTGGTAAGAGGAAGCACCGAATATGGCACGCGATTATCCCCTCGAACTGTACCGGAACTTTGGTATTATTGCTCACATTGATGCGGGCAAAACCACATGTTCCGAGCGCATCCTGTACTACACGGGTAAATCCCACAACATTGGCGAAGTGCATGATGGCGCTGCGACTATGGACTGGATGGAGCAAGAGCAGGAACGGGGTATTACAATTACTTCCGCTGCGACGACGACATTCTGGGAGCGCACTGAGAACGGCACAGAAGCCGACTCTCCTAAGCACCGCATGAACATCATCGACACACCAGGCCACGTTGACTTCACAATCGAAGTTGAGCGTTCCTTGGCTGTTCTCGATGGCGCGGTTTGTGTTCTCGACGCCAACGCTGGTGTTGAACCACAGACTGAAACTGTTTGGCGTCAGGCTGACCGCTACAAAGTTCCGCGTATGGTTTTCGTCAATAAGATGGACAAAATCGGCGCTGACTTCTTCAACTGTGTTCGTCAGATCGAAGACCGTACTGGTGCGCGCGCGCTGCCAGTTGCGTTCCCGATTGGTGCGGAAACAGAGCTCGAAGGTCTTGTTGACCTCGTGACGATGGAAGAATGGCTGTGGCAGGGTGAAGACCTTGGTGCATCATGGATCAAAGCGCCAATTCGCGCTGAACTTGCTGATCTGGCTGCTGAATGGCGTGAAAAGCTCGTTGAAGCTGCTGTTGAGCAGGACGACGATGCTATGGAAGCCTACCTCGAAGGCACTGAGCCAGACGTAGCTGCTTTGCGCGTTCTGATCCGTAAGGCATGTTTGTCCTTGTCTTTCGTTCCTGTCCTTGGCGGCTCTGCGTTCAAGAACAAAGGCGTTCAGCCACTGCTCAACGCTGTTGTAGACTACCTGCCGAGCCCGCTCGACGTGGTTGACTACATGGGCTTTAAGCCTGGCGACGAAGACGAAGTTCGTGACATCGCGCGTCGTGCTGACGATTCAATGGCGTTCTCTGGTCTTGCGTTCAAAATCATGAACGACCCGTTTGTTGGTACACTGACATTCACACGTATCTACTCTGGTACGCTGTCAAAGGGTGACAACCTGATGAACTCGACCAAGGGCAACAAAGAACGTGTTGGCCGGATGATGATGATGCACTCCAACGATCGCGAAGAGATCGAAGAAGCATTCGCTGGTGACATCATCGCGTTGGGTGGCCTTAAGGGCACTACAACTGGTGACACGCTGTGTTCCCCACAGGAACCTGTCGTCCTCGAAACAATGACGTTCCCTGATCCTGTGATCGAGATCGCGATTGAGCCGAAGACAAAAGGCGACCAAGAGAAGATGGGCATCGCGCTCCAGCGTCTCTCCGCCGAGGATCCATCCTTCCGCGTGGAAACTGATCTGGAATCAGGTCAGACCATCATGAAGGGTATGGGCGAACTTCACCTCGACATCCTTGTTGACCGCATGAAGCGTGAATTCAAAGTCGAAGCGAACATCGGTGCTCCACAAGTTGCTTACCGCGAGACCATTGGTCACGAAGTTGAGCACACTTACACGCACAAGAAACAGTCTGGTGGTTCCGGTCAGTACGGCGAAGTGAAGATGGCAATCATCCCAACTGTCGCTGGCGAAGGCTACTCTTTCGAATCCAAGATTGTCGGTGGTTCCGTTCCTAAGGAATACATCCCAGGCGTGGAAAAAGGCATCCTGTCCGTTATGGACAACGGTCCTTTGGCTGGCTTCCCTGTGATCGATTTCAAAGTGGTTCTGCTTGACGGTAAGTTCCACGACGTTGACTCATCCATCATGGCATTCGAAATCGCTGCACGTATGTGTATGCGTGAAGGTATGCGTAAAGCTGGGGCGAAATTGCTCGAGCCTATCATGAAGGTCGAAGTGATCACGCCTGACGAATACACAGGTGGTATCATCGGTGACCTGACATCCCGTCGGGGTCAGGTTCAGGGTCAAGATACACGTGGCCACGCCATTGCAATCGAAGCAATGGTGCCACTGGCGAACATGTTCGGCTACATCAACACATTGCGTTCCATGTCTTCGGGCCGCGCGCAGTTCTCGATGCAGTTTGACCACTACGATCCGGTACCAAGCAACATCTCTGAAGAAATTCAGGCGAAATTCGCCTAAATCATCACAAATCTTAGGGTGGGCGTCAGCCCACCCGCTCTTATTAAGGAGGCCATCATGGCTAAGGAAAAGTTTGAACGTAATAAACCGCACGTTAACATCGGCACAATTGGCCACGTTGACCACGGCAAGACGACACTGACAGCGGCGATCACGAAGTACTTCGGTGATTTCCAAGCGTACGACCAGATTGATGGCGCGCCAGAAGAAAAAGCACGTGGCATCACGATCTCCACAGCGCACGTTGAGTACGAGACTGAAGCACGTCACTACGCGCACGTTGACTGCCCAGGCCACGCCGACTACGTGAAAAACATGATCACTGGTGCTGCTCAGATGGACGGCGCGATCTTGGTTGTGAACGCAGCAGACGGCCCAATGCCACAGACACGTGAGCACATCCTGCTCGGCCGTCAGGTTGGTATCCCGTACATGGTTGTTTACATGAACAAAGTTGACCAGGTTGACGACGAAGAGTTGCTCGAACTGGTTGAAATGGAAATCCGTGAGCTGTTGTCCTCTTATGAGTACCCTGGCGACGACATCCCAGTAATCCCTGGCTCCGCTCTGGCAGCTATGGAAGACCGCGATGCTGAAATCGGTGAAAACTCCATCCGCGCGCTGATGGCGGCTGTTGACGAGTACATCCCAACACCTGCACGTGCTGTTGACCAGCCGTTCCTGATGCCAGTTGAGGACGTGTTCTCGATCTCTGGTCGTGGTACAGTTGTAACTGGCCGTATTGAGCGTGGCGTGATCAACGTTGGCGACGAAATCGAAATCGTCGGTATCCGCGACACAACAAAGACAACATGTACTGGTGTTGAAATGTTCCGCAAGCTGCTGGATTCCGGCGAAGCTGGCGACAACATCGGCGCATTGCTTCGCGGCGTTGACCGTGACGGCGTTGAGCGCGGCCAGATCCTGTGTAAGCCAGGTTCTGTTCAGCCACACACGAAGTTCGAAGCTGAGGCCTACATCCTCACGAAAGAAGAAGGCGGTCGTCACACACCATTCTTCGCGAACTACCGTCCACAGTTCTACTTCCGTACAACAGACGTTACGGGCACAGTTCAGCTGCCATCCGGCACTGAAATGGTTATGCCAGGCGACAACCTGAAGTTCGAAGTTGAGCTGATCGCACCAATCGCGATGGAAGACGGCCTGCGCTTTGCGATCCGCGAAGGCGGCCGCACTGTTGGCGCTGGTGTTGTATCCAAGATCATCGCCTAATCCACTTCGGATTAATCGAAACGACTAACGAAAGGCCGCTCCAAATGGGGCGGCCTTTTGCGTTGGAACATCTGCTTGATCCATCTCAATGCATTCTTTTGGTGATACGCTTTACTGGCACTGAAAGGCGGACATCATGGCAGACCATTCCCATACACCACAGGAAATTTCGAAACGCATTAGTGCACCGCAAGGCCGCGGCGTGCTGCGTGACGCGATCTATGGCGCGATTGATGGAACCGTCACGACGTTCGCGATTGTTGCGGGCGTCGCAGGGGCCGGGCTTTCCCCTTTTGTTGTTGTCGTTTTGGGGTTGGCCAACGTCCTAGCTGACGGTTTTTCCATGGCGGCGGCGAACTATTCAGGGATCAAGGCGGAACAGGACAATTACAAACGTATCCGTACGATCGAAGAACGTCACATCAGCGACTACCCTAAGGGTGAATGGCTTGAAGTACGTGAAATCTTGTCGCGCAAAGGGCTAGATGGTGAGGTTCTTGATAAAGCGACAGACGCAGTAACGCAGGATCGGGAAAACTGGATCGCGCTCATGATGGAGGGCGAATACGGGTTAGGCGGAATTGATCCGCGACCATTGCGCGCCGCACTCACCACGTTCTTAGCCTTCCTCGCGGCGGGCATGATCCCCGTCCTTCCGTTTCTATTTGGTCTTGAAAATGCCTTTTGTCTTTCCGCTTGGATGACGATGGCGACGTTCTTCGGCATCGGCGCCCTCAAAAGCCACTGGTCCCTTATTCCGTGGTGGCGCTCGGCCGCTGAAACGATGTTGATTGGTGGCGCCGCAGCAGGGTTAGCCTATGGCGTCGGCAATTTATTCCACGTTTGAGCGGGCGCTGTAAGGTTGGTCCAGATGATTTCGGAATAGATCGACGGAATTGGTCCGCTCATGCGTATCAATAAGAACTCGATCCATTGGAGACCAAGTATGAACTTACTCAGATCAGCGGCGATGGTGTTTGCTATCAGTGGAAGCAGCGCACTAGCCCACGAGAATGAGGTCTCCACCGCAGTAAGCGGGGATATGACCTGCATCCATTCGAATGGTGCACCGAACCATGACATGGGGCGGTTTCCTAATCGTGCAAACCCGAATGCCTTTCGTGAGCAAGATCTGACATTTTGTTTTCCGACGTCGCCGCGAATGGCGATGACCGTTACCACAGGATTGATGACGGTGGGGGTGTCAGCCACAGGCGTACCGATCAGACCTTATACAGCAGGCTATTATGATCCCAACGGGCGGCAGGGCTTCAGTCAGGACCCGTCTAGCGGTTGGCGTCAACAGGCCATGCACAACCCGCGACGTTTAGGGATGGATGATCAAAACGCCCATGTCGATCGGTCCGGCCTGTATCACTATCACGCGGTCTCCTCTGATCTTTTGGCCTCACAAGGTGGTTCGCTGATTGGGTATGCGCCCGACGGTTTTGAAATCAGATATAGCCCTACATCCGCGACATCGTCATGGCAGTTGAAGACCGGCACACGCTCAACGCCTCCAGGTGGCGCGCATGACGGCACCTTTGAGCAAGACTTCGAATTCAGTGCGGGAAGCGGGACTTTGGATGAATGCAATGGTGCACTGGTCAACGGGACCTACACTTACTTTGCGACCGACAGCTATCCGTATTACCCACGCTGTTTCAAAGGTGTGGTCAATCCACAGTTTATGACCCGCAACTAGGGCTTTGGGGCGGGTAACAACACACGTGTAGGGCAGGGCAATAAAACCTGTTCCGATGCGAACTCGGCCCTTGCCACAAACGCCGACTCCCCCTATACGGCCCAAATCCAACACGGGTGCGCCACGGCGTGCCCTTTTCTGTTGGGATATAAAGACGCGATGAGGGCCTGCGATGAGCGTGGGTCGTCCTCTCCGATCTAAGCCCCAAAGTATGGGTGATGAACATGGCAGCTAGCCAGAATATTCGCATCCGTCTCAAGGCGTTTGACTACCGTGTGCTGGATGCGTCCACACAGGAAATCGTCAACACTGCCAAGCGGACAGGTGCATCGGTTCGGGGTCCAATCCCGCTTCCAAACAAAATCGAAAAGTTCACAGTTCTTCGTGGACCGCACATCGATAAGAAATCCCGCGATCAATTCGAAATCCGCACGCACAAGCGTTTGCTGGATATCGTCGACCCAACACCACAGACTGTGGACGCGCTGATGAAGCTCGACCTCGCTGCCGGCGTTGACGTCGAGATCAAAGTATAAGGAGCGGATGATATGTTGCGCTCTGGTGTAATCGCTAAAAAGGTTGGCATGACCCGCCTTTTTCAAGAGGACGGCCGTCAGATTCCTGTCACCGTTCTACAACTCGAAAGCCTGCAGGTTGTGGCACAACGTACTGCTGAAAAGGATGGCTACACAGCTGTTCAACTCGGCGCTGGTACAGCCAAAGCCAAGCGGACATCTGCTGCCATGCGCGGTCACTTTGCAGCTGCAAAGGTAGAACCTAAGCGTAAGGTTGCTGAATTCCGCGTTGCAGAAGAGAACCTCATCCCTGTTGGGGAAGAGATCATCGCTTCGCATTACTTCGAAGGCCAATTCGTTGACGTATCTGGTACGTCTATCGGTAAAGGTTTCGCTGGTGCGATGAAGCGCTGGAACTTTGGTGGTTTGCGCGCGACACACGGTGTTTCGATCTCTCACCGTTCGCACGGTTCCACTGGTCAGTGTCAGGATCCCGGTAAGGTTTTCAAAGGCAAGAAAATGGCTGGTCACATGGGTGCCGCCAAGATCACAACACAGAACCTTGTTGTCGTTAAGACAGACACGGATCGTGGCTTGATCATGGTTAAGGGTGCCGTACCTGGCTCCAAAGGCAACTGGGTCACAATCAAGGATGCGGTTAAGAAGCCAGCGTCTGACAACGTGATCTACCCAGCAGCATTGGCATCCGCCGCAGCCGAAGCCGAGAAGATGGCAGAAGCAGCAGCAGCCGAAGCAGCCGCCGCAGAAGAAGCAGCAGCAGCCGCAGCCGCAGAAGCCGAACAGGCAGCAGCGGACGCAGCAGAAGCAGATGGGGGTTCCTCCGATGAAAGCTGAAGCAATCAAACTTGACGGCAAAGCCGCTGGTTCCGTCGATCTTAACGACGCAATCTTTGGTCTTGAGCCGCGCGTGGACATTCTCCACCGTGTGGTCCGTTGGCAGCGCAACAACGCGCAGGCTGGCACACACAAGGTGAAGACAAGGTCCGAAGTTAAGTACTCCACAAAGAAGATCTATCGTCAGAAAGGTACTGGCGGCGCTCGTCACGGTGCTCGTTCTGCTCCGATCTTCCGCGGTGGTGGTATCTACAAAGGTCCTACACCACGTAGCCACGGCCACGAGTTGACTAAGAAGTTCCGCAAGCTCGGTCTTCGCCACGCACTGTCTGCAAAAGTTGCAGCTGGTGAGTTGGTCATCGTGGACAACATCGACGTGAAAGACGCAAAGACTTCTGCATTGGCCAAAACGGTCGGCGCATTGGGTTGGAAGCGTTGCTTGATCATCGATGCGACTGTGAACGAAGATTTCGCCGTTGCAGCACGCAACATCACATCCATCAACGCTCTGCCTGTTATGGGCGCGAACGTTTATGACATCCTGAAGTCTGACACACTCGTGTTGACCAAGGCTGGTGTCGAAGCACTGGAGGCTCGTTTAGCATGACCACCAAAGCAGAACACTACGACGTGATCCGCAAGCCGATCATCACCGAGAAAGCAACAATGGCGTCTGAAAACAACGCCGTCGTTTTCGAAGTGGCAATCGACAGCAACAAGCCAATGATCAAAGAAGCTGTTGAAGCTCTCTTCGGTGTAAAGGTCAAAGCGGTCAACACTACGATCACTAAAGGTAAGGTAAAGCGCTTCCGCGGCCAGCTTGGTACGCGTAAAGACGTCAAGAAAGCCTATGTGACGCTCGAAGAAGGCAACACAATCGACGTATCTACAGGTCTTTAAATAGATCGGGCCCGTAAGGGTTAAGATACACGGTTGAGAATTAGAAAGGCCCCTTGCTGCAAAGCGAGGGGCCTTTTTTCTTTTGCAGGGATGTATCTGCAAAATCGTCAGGCAGCGGGACTGGGTAGCAATCAAAAGCACCCTCCCAATGTGTGGCTCCTCGGCAGCTAAACTGCAAAACGAAAAAGGCCCACGCTGTAATGCTGGGCCTTCTACACAATACTATTTGGGTGACCTTATTGGGTCAGGTCGGATTAGGCCGCAGAGCGATCGTTACTTTTCGCCATTTCGTCGTACTGCTCAAACAACCGCTCGACAGCGACGGCATGCGGCTCAACTGAAACACGAGCATTGCGATGCCGGATGAGAGCCGAGATAAAGCCTCTAACATTCGAGGTTCTTTCAGTGTTCAGTGTGTTGTTTCCAAACTTCATTACGCGCCCCCTCGGCTTACTTACAATTACTGCCTCTAATTACATCAGAGGCCTCCCATACAAGTTAGAGGCGAACTGACTAAGACACGAGAATTGACGCTGGGGAAACTGTCCCAAAGGACAGGATTCGGTTGTGAGATTGCCACCTACATTCTCTGTAAGGGGAAAAGGCCTGAGAATCGCTCAGCGAATCCGTGGGTTACGCCGTGCATGGATCGTTGCGCGCAATGACAACAAGAAACCCAATGCGAGACGGAAGGCCTTTTCTGGGTCAGGCGATGGGTGTGCTGTTGAAACGAATGAGGCCCGCCGTATTGCTACGACGGGCCAACTGAGAGTGGAGTGCGCTTGTGATGTAATCCTAACTGGGGGGCAAGGTGTCACGCCACGCGGCACTAGGTCAATGGAACAGAGGCACCCGTCACATGTAGCTGCAAAATCTTGAGCGACTGGATCGGAGCCACATATCGGTGAGTTAAGCCGACATGCAGATTGGCACAGGGTTTTGAATCCGACATCAGAGCCTGCGACGATGTCTCCGCAGTATCTGAGTGATGGTTCATGTGCTTTCCTCCTGAGCTTCTGTTCGATGAATGTTTCGCATGCGGAGACGACGAAGTCCTGTGGCAATAGAATAGCCGACCGCGCTTTGGTGTGGGTCACCTATACAATGGGGTAGGTCGTGCTTTTGCGCTGCGCCGGATTGTCCGTGCCCAAGACGCGAAAACTCAGCGCCTCATTGAGGAACGCTGAGTTTCAGACCGAAGTGGTAGATTTCGGAAGTGTTAGGCGGATCGACCCGCATTGAATGTAAAATCCAAATTGGAAAACAACCGGTCAACAACGTCGACGTCTTGGCTTAGGCGCGGTCCTCGATACGATGTGGACAACCCTCGGACATTGGCTCTGCGTGGCTGCTCGATACGTTGTGACAATGCAGCAATGCGGCCAGCGCGTGCTTTCATCAAAAGTGTTTGACCTTTCATTTTCTTCTCCCGTCTAAATCATAATGTACCTCTGTTATGACGGGCGAAGGAGCGGAGGTGGTGCTCTACAGCGGGTAGTTTACGAGGCGTTGGTGTAGCGACGCTATCCGAAGGGGTAGGTGTCGGAGCGCGGCCAGATCGGCATATCTAAAGTCGTGAAGACAGATTATGTTACGCTTGTGGAAGGCAACATAGGCCGACGTTTCCACCGGACTGTAAGGAATGCTTTTACATTTGTTTCAGAAAGCCTTTGGTTGTCGGGCTTTTGTCGTTTCTGATCTCTGGGGTGCCTTAGGCCGCGTAGGGCAGGGATGAGTGGTGCAGCACGACCTTCACATTGCCGTCCGCATCTTTCTTGTAGCCAAACGTCTTGTCCGCTTGCGTGACGTTGCCATCCTTGTCGGTGAAAAACGCCGAGCCCATCCACATGCCGACATCGCCTTCAATGAAACTGGCCGCTTCCTTATACTGAACATCGCGCCAAGGCCGTATCGCAAAGCCCGTGTCGTCGGGGTAGGTGTCATCATGTGCCACGAAATAGGACAACGCGCCCGCCTTGGTGGTGCGGAATGTCTGCGGCCCACCGCTGAGCGTGGGTTTGAACAAGACAGGGCCAAGGTCATAGCCATAGGCTTCATCTAAAACACCGTTTGCCACGGCCCGCGCGGCATCAATGCCCCCGTCCTCAAAGGCTTTTGCGATGGCGAGCAGTTCATCACCCCAAGCGGTGCGTGCTGCGATAAGATCGTCTTGCGTCATTGGCATGGCGTATCCCCGATATCCAAGTTGAGTTTTAGGCTTTACGCGTCTTAAGCAACGCCGCGCCTTATCGCAAGTGTTGAGCGGCCAACTCGGCACACGCAAAGACGTCAAGAAAGCCTATGTGACGCTCGAAGAAGGCAACACAATCGTCGTGAGCACCGGTCTGTAAGGACTGCGGTTACGTTTGAGAATTGAGAAGGCCTCGCAGTGTGAACTGTGGGGCCTTTTTTGGTATGGCTTATTTGAGACCTTTAATCAGAACCCAACTGACCCCATACGCGATGACCGCAACTAGCGGCGTAATCATCAGCGCGGCACTCGCCCCCGAGTAAAGGACATAAAGAACCGTCGCAATGACAGCGTAAAAGATGGGCTCGCGTAGAAAAATAGACATGGGCTGCTCGAGTTGTTTTCATAAGTTTGCACCGGATCCGTTAAACATTGCAACGCCCACGGCACACGTAAAGACGTGAAGAAAGCCTGCGGGGCCTTTTCAATTGAGTGAAACAGAGGGATCGTGAGTTATGGAATATAGATATCACCGCATGGCTCCAAATACGCACGAATGGAGAAAGCCGAACTCTGGCCGCTTAGGGAAATCGCATGATTATCTTGGCGAAAACGGTTTCGGGCATGAAGACTGGAATTTCTCTAGAGATGTTTGGCAAGATGGGCGCTGCCACCTCTATCTACGCCAAAGGCCGAGTAAAACGGATCGGTCAAAACGCTTCTGTATCGCGCTCGGTGATAGAACGGAGGCTGGCCATGTACTCGTAGGGTTTGCTGAGAACGTCGAATTTGGAATTAGCACGTTAGAGCGCCAAGTTTGGCTAAGGCGCGCAAGAAATATCTTGGATTTGAAAAAAGAAGATAGTCTGGCGGGAGTTTACAGCGCCTTGACTAATATAGACGACATCGCTCGCGCACTAGAGGATGAGAACGAGGCGGCATGGGTCTCGGTTGCCCCAAATGATCTTTTGATTTTGGACACCCCGATATTAATTCCAAGTCAGGTTATCGGCTTGAATTACAAGCGCTATCAGCTCAACAAATTGACACGCACTCAATATGAAGCATTAAGATCGTTGACATCTTCGAGTTCGACGGTCGCCGAAGAACGAAGTTCAGATTTCCCAGAAGGAGGCATGGTTGAAAAGGTTCATCGTGTAAGAGAGCGGGACGGAGCCCTTATCCGAAAAGCAAAGGAAGGATTTATTCATCGCGAAGGAGCGCTTTTCTGCGAAGCTTGTGGATGGCGACCTGATGCAGCATTTGGGGTTGCGTCACTTAAGGACACCATAATTGAGGCTCACCATGACGTCCCTCTGTGCGCTCCAGAGCACACTGGAACTACAAAGGTCGGGGACTTGAAAATGCTTTGCCCTAATTGTCACCGAGCCATTCATCGGTTTAGGCCTTGGTTACTTGTGCATGAATTTAGAAAACGCTTCTTTTCATGAGATTGTTCTTAACTAACGTGGGCTAGTTCGTTGCTGTTGAAGCGCTTGACCTCTACCCCCATCCCCCCTATCAGACCCCATCGGCACAGCCCCAGATTCGTCTGGGGCTTTGTTGTTGTCTGCAGAGACATATCATCGGGCACCTACGGGGGCCTATAAACATCAGGGCCACGCGAGTGGTCCGCCAAGCAAACGGAAGTAGCAAACATGGCACTCAAGTCGTATAAACCGACGACGCCTGGCCAACGTGGGTTGGTGCTGATTGACCGTTCGGAGCTTTGGAAAGGTCGCCCAGTTAAGGCCCTCACAGAGGGTCTGACGAAATCGGGCGGACGGAACAACACCGGACGTATCACATCACGTCGTCGTGGTGGTGGGGCAAAACGCCTTTACCGCATCGTAGATTTTAAACGTAACAAGCTCGACATGGAAGCTGTTGTAGCTCGGATCGAATATGACCCGAACCGCACCGCATTCATCGCGCTCGTTCAGTACACAGATGGCGAGCAAGCCTACATCATCGCACCACAGCGTTTGGCTGTTGGCGATAAGGTCATTGCTTCTGCTAAGGCAGACATCAAGCCAGGCAACGCAATGCCGTTCTCTGGCATGCCAATCGGTACAATCATTCACAACATCGAAATGAAGCCAGGCAAAGGCGGCCAGATCGCCCGTGCAGCTGGAACCTACGCACAGTTCGTAGGTCGTGACGGTGGTTACGCTCAGATCCGTCTGAGCTCTGGTGAATTGCGCCTCGTGCGTCAGGAATGCATGGCCACCGTTGGTGCCGTGTCCAACCCTGACAACTCCAACCAGAACATGGGTAAAGCCGGACGTATGCGTCACTACGGTAAGCGCCCATCTGTTCGTGGTGTTGTTATGAACCCTGTCGATCACCCACACGGTGGTGGTGAGGGTCGTACATCCGGTGGTCGTCACCCGGTTACTCCTTGGGGTAAGCCAACAAAGGGTGCGAAAACTCGCAACAAGAACAAAGCGTCTAGCCGCCTGATTATCCGGTCGCGCCACGCCAAGAAGAAGGGTCGTTAAGAATGGCTCGTTCAGTATGGAAAGGTCCATTCGTTGACAGCTACGTGCTTAAGAAAGCCGAAGTTGCCAAAGAATCCGGCCGCAATGACGTTATCAAGATTTGGTCCCGTCGTTCGACAATCTTGCCGCAGTTCGTTGGTTTGACATTCGGTGTCTACAACGGCCGTAAGCATATCCCAATCACGATCACCGAAGACATGATCGGTCAGAAGTTTGGTGAGTACTCACCAACTCGGACTTATTATGGCCATGCGGCTGATAAAAAAGCGAAGCGGAAATAAGTCATGAGCAAGGATAAGAATCCCCGCCGCGTGGCAGACAACGAAGCACGTGCAAAACTGCGCATGCTGAAGACGTCCCCGCAGAAACTTAACCTGTTGGCCGGTATGATCCGCGGCAAAAAGGTGGACAAGGCCCTTACGGACCTGACGTTCTCCAAGAAGCGCATCGCGCTGGACGTGAAGAAATGCCTTCAGTCCGCTATTGCCAACGCAGAGAACAACCACAACCTCGACGTCGATGAGCTCATCGTTGCTGAGGCCTATGTGGGCAAAAACTTGACAATGAAGCGTGGACGTCCTCGTGCACGTGGCCGTTTCGGTAAAATCGTCAAGCCGTTCGCTGAAATCACAATCCTGGTACGCCAAGTTGAGGAGCAAGCATAATGGGTAACAAAGTAAACCCGATCGGCATGCGTCTTCAGGTCAACCGCACCTGGGACAGCCGCTGGTACGCTGACACGAAAGACTACGGTAACCTTCTGCTCGAAGACCTTAAGATCAAGGACTTCATCAAGACAGAATGTAAACAAGCCGGTGTTAGCCGTGTCATCATCGAGCGTCCGCACAAGAAGTGCCGCGTAACTATTCACACTGCACGTCCTGGCGTCATCATCGGTAAGAAAGGCGCGGACATCGAGACGCTTCGCCAAAAGCTTGCCGCGCTGACAGAATCTGAATTGCACCTCAACATCGTTGAAGTTCGCAAGCCAGAGCTGGACGCTGTCTTGGTTGGTGAGAGTATCTCTCAGCAGCTCGAGCGTCGTGTTTCTTTCCGTCGCGCTATGAAGCGTGCGGTACAGAACGCAATGCGTATGGGTGCCCTCGGTATCCGCGTTAACCTCGCTGGCCGTCTTGGCGGTGCAGAGATTGCGCGTACTGAATGGTATCGTGAGGGCCGTGTGCCACTCCACACCCTTCGTGCTGACATCGATTACGCGCACGTCGAAGCACAGACTGCTTATGGTATCATCGGGATCAAGACTTGGATCTTCAAAGGTGAAATCATGGAGCACGATCCGTCTGCACATGATCGTAAACTTCAAGAGCTTCAGGATGGTCCGCCCCCGCGCGGCGCACGTCCTGGTGGCCGTGATCGCTGAAAGGATTAAACAATGCTTCAGCCAAAACGCACTAAATTCCGCAAGATGCACAAAGGCCGCATCAAGGGCGAAGCCAAAGGTGGCTCCGACCTGAACTTCGGCACATTTGGTCTCAAGGCGACGACACCGGAACGTGTGACTGCACGTCAGATCGAGGCAGCACGCCGCGCGATGACACGTCACATGAAACGTCAAGGTCGTGTTTGGATCCGCATCTTCCCGGACGTACCTGTCACATCCAAGCCCGTCGAAGTTCGTATGGGTAAGGGTAAAGGTTCCGTTGATTATTGGGCATGTAAGGTCAAACCTGGCCGCATCATGTTCGAAATTGATGGTGTCTCCGAAGACATCGCCCGCGAAGCCCTGCGCCTCGCTGCGATGAAGTTGCCTGTGAAAACACGCACAGTTCTTCGCGAAGACTGGTGATTCGCGATATTCGCATCTGCGAATTCGCGGAGTGGCGGTAAGCGATTGACCTAGTCAATTGCGGCGCCACACCGGTTCAAAGAATTAGACCTCCGCCGAGAAATCGGCGGGGGTTTTCTTCTTCCGAACATCAACCTACCTTGGATCGCAGTGCTAGGGGCGTTGAAAACACAACATGTTTAGAATTTTCGTGAGCGTTACTTTGCTTTGGATTGGCGCGATGCCCGTTCTGGCACAGGATATACAAGTAAGGCTCGCGGATGCTGGAATTGCAGAGCATTCTCTGCACGGGACAGGCATTGAAATGCAGTTTGAAATTCGAGGAGCGCGGGTTCGAGATGTGCCCGATGAATTCCTAAAAGCGCTATGCGATCAGTTTTCGCCTGAGGTTGTACCGCTTATTCTAGAACAAAACCCGCAGTTGGAGGCTGACTTTATTGGCGTTCGATTGAAGAGCGGTGGAATAATCGGGAGCTTTGTCTTCGAGGCATTCGGGTTCGAAGACTCTGGATGTGGTGCCGCAAAATAAATCACAGACGCCTCAACCTCCCCAAATCCGCGCCATCCCGCCATCAAACGTTGCCCAGGTCATGGTCGCGGAATTACCTGCGTGCCCTTCGTAGTACGACCGCCCATTGGGGAGCGGTAATCCTGCCCATATCTGAGCTAGGTTATGCATGAACCTTCGCCTGCTTAGCTCACCCGCTTGGAACCGTGACAGCCCTGCGTCTTCCAGCAACACCAATGCCAGTGCGTCTTGCACGCCAGCAGTGAACGGGGTTTCTGGGCCGAACCCGCGAACATCAGCCACGCGCCGTAGCGTGCTCGGGATGAACTGGTAACGCCCGATCGCGTGCGGTTGGCCGGGGGTGTCGGCGATCCATTGATAGATTTCGCCCAGTGTCATGTCCGTGGGCCGATGCGCTGGCTTCACACGTGCGCCGTGTTGCACGGCATCGTATCCTGCGGACCCCGCTTCAGCGCGGGCGATGAGGCTGAGCAGGTGGTCGACAGGATCACTCCCCGTTCCGACCTTTGGCGCAACTTCCAAGCTCGGTTCGGGTCGGGGGGCGAAGAAGCCAATCTGCGGATCAGATGCAAACAGGCTGGCGCGGGTGGCGATTTCGGGGGCGGCAGTTGCGCGTGGGAAGAGGGAGCTCAATTCCGCGCTGGCGGCCTGCGCCGAGCAGACCATTATAGACACCAACCATATCCGAACCATAAAACCGCACCCCTTCTGAGTTCAGGGCGGGTATGATGGTTAATCGTTGACGGTTGGTTTCAGGGGCGTTGGAAAACTATTCCCATTTGTAATTAAAACTTACGGAAATCCGGTCGTCCTCGGACATGTTCATCGGGACTTCGTGGCGCAGCCAGCTTTCCCAGAGCAACACATCGCCAACGGCGGGCTTCACGTAGACGAACTGCTTCAGCTCCTCGCGGCAGTCTTTCTTGCGCGACGGCGCGGCCATCATCATCTGTGCGCGCGGGTCTTCCAGCTTTAGCGCAGAGGCGCCCTCGGGCATTTTCACGTAGGTCGTGCCGGAAATGACGGAATGGGGGTGTATGTGGGACGTATGAATGCCGCCCTCGGGCAGGATGTTGATCCAGATATCTTCCAGCACCAGCTTGCGATCATCTAGATCGAACTCCAAATCCTCGGCAAACGCCGCGACATGGGCGTCGAGCGCATTGACGACTTGCTGAAAGATCGGAAACCGCCACGGCAGATCGGTCAGCGAGGCATAGGACGTGTAGCCGGGGAAATCATTGGCCTCACACCACTCATTGCCTGCATCGTCATCCTCGGCAATGGAATAGCAAGACGCACGCAGCTCATCGGGGTCGATGGGGCCCAGCGTGGATTGATAAAGGCGGGTGGCGAAGAGGGATTTGATTTTGGTCATACTTCTCAATTAAGCCCTTCACGTAACTTCAACCATCCCCAAAATGTTCGATTTCAGCCTGGCCCGCAGCGCGCAGCTGTGCCGCGACGTCTGACATGTCATCTGCCATGTCACTAAGGTTATCGGCCATTGCATCGGTGTCTGTGTGAAATGTGAAGCCTGCGATCTCAGCCGCAAGTCGTTCACGCATCATCCATTGCCGGTGGCGCAAGTATTCCGCGCCAACAACATGCGTTGGATCGACCAGTGACAGTTGATCAAAGCGTGAGAAATCGGGAAAACGCACGTCGCGCGGGACATAACCGTTCACCATCGTAATCCGCTCGCCTGCTGCTTGAAGGCCTTTAGCGCGGTGCACAACCATATTGCCTTGCTGCAAGATCGCGTACCCGGGGCCAGGCATATCGGGTGAAACAACTTTAGATTCGTCCAGCGGCTCACCCGCCTTTTTGCGCGCTAGGAATTCATCTTTGGTGCCGCGATAATATTGAAACTCGCCACCCTCTACCGATTTAGGATCTGTGACAAACATTACGTAATCAATGCGCAGCGTATCTACGTGCCATTTGTCGACATTTTCACCAACAGTCTCTGGGTTGTAGTTCAGGTGTCCAAGCTGGTGCGGGATTGTGTGGGGCAACAGCGGAATACCGCAAATACCCGACATGAATTTCGTAACCTCTGGGTGCAGGCAAAGATCGCGTAGAAATTTGGACCGATAAGCGCCGCCGCGGACATTTCGAGCGATCCGCGCATTGGATGTGGTGAAAGCCTCAAGCAGGTGGGCAACCTCTAACAATGCTGCAGCACCTTCGTCTGACAGAATGCGAAACACGGATGTTGCACCAAATGAGGTGGGGCAGGCGGCGATCTCGGTGTCAGAATAACCGAGATCGGCAAGTGAATAGACTTCGGCTGGCGCTTCAAGCTGCAGGTGCTTGACTGGATCAAAAACAGGCTCATTCGTGAGTGCAGCAAATCCCTCAGGGAGCGTATCTGGGAACGGCATTTCTTGGGCGAGGTAAGTGGTCATAGTCGCGTCTCCTGTGCTACTGTAGAGAAACAGGAATTTTTACCTGTGACAATTGAATTTGCGTTGCAAAACTCGTTGCTACAAGGGGTTGCCACACACCTAAACACCCCCTATACGCCCCCAATCTACCCACTCCATCGGAGATTCGGGTTACGTTTGTGCGCTCTGTATGAACCGCTCGCCGATGATGTTGCAAAAGGAGTCGTCCAATGGACGCGAAAGAACTACGGGATAAAACCCCGGATCAGCTTCGTGATGAGCTGTCCAACCTGAAAAAAGAGTCCTTCAACCTGCGTTTTCAGCAGGCGACAGGCGCAATGGAAAACACAGCTCGTATGCGCACAGTTAAGCGTGACGCAGCCCGTGTTAAAACCATCCTGAACGAAAAAGCGGCTGATGCCGCCAAGACGGAGGCTTAATAGATGCCTAAGCGTATCCTGACTGGTGTTGTCACAAGCAACCAGAACGAACAGACCGTAACTGTGTCCGTAGAACGTCGTTTCACGCACCCAGTTCTTAAGAAGACAATTCGTAAGTCCAAAAAATACCGGGCGCACGATGAGGCCAACACATTCAACGTGGGCGACCAAGTCCGCATCCAAGAATGTGCGCCAAAGTCTAAAACCAAACGCTGGGAAGTGATCACTGCGTAAGCAGCCACAACCTATTTAACGAAACCCTAGGGGCCCGGTCAGAATCGGGGAAAACCCTATAGGTCGGGAGAAGTCTAAATGATCCAGATGCAGACCAATCTTGATGTGGCTGACAACAGCGGCGCTCGCCGTGTTCAGTGTATCAAGGTCCTCGGCGGTTCCCACCGTCGTTACGCATCGGTCGGCGATATCATCGTCGTATCGGTGAAAGAGGCCATTCCACGTGGTCGCGTAAAGAAAGGTGACGTCCGTAAGGCCGTCGTCGTACGCACACGTAAGGAAGTCCGTCGTGATGACGGTACGGCAATTCGTTTTGACAGCAACGCTGCTGTCATCCTCAACACAAGCAACGAGCCTGTTGGCACCCGTATTTTCGGGCCAGTGGTTCGTGAGCTTCGCGCGAAGAACTTCATGAAGATCATCTCGCTCGCTCCGGAGGTGCTGTAAAATGGCTGCTAAACTCCGCAAAGGTGACAAGGTCATCGTGCTTGCTGGCAAAGACAAAGGCAAAACTGGCGAAATCTCGTCTGTTGACCCTAAGGCTGGCAAAGCAGTTGTAGACGGTGTGAACATTGCTGTTCGCCACGTTAAGCAATCCCAAACAACGCAAGGTGGTCGTACACCTAAAGCGATGCCAATTCAGCTCAGCAACCTCGCGTTCGTTGACAAGAACGGCAAAGCGACACGCGTCGGTTTCAAAATCGAAGGCGACAAAAAAGTTCGCGTCGCTAAGACAACAGGGGATGTGATCTAATGCTCGATACTGCAAACTACACACCTCGTTTCAAGGCGATGTACAACGACACCATCCGCGCTGCGATGATGGAAGAGTTCAAGTACAAGAACGCTATGCAGACGCCACGTTTGGACAAAATTGTTCTGAACATCGGCTGTGGTTCCGAAGCTGTGAACGACACCAAGAAAGCTAAGTCAGCTCAGGAAGATCTGTCTGCGATTGCTGGTCAGTTGGCCGTTGTCACGAAAGCAAAGAAATCCATCGCTGGTTTCCGCGTTCGTGAAGACATGCCACTTGGCGCGAAGGTTACACTTCGTGGCGACCGTATGTTTGAATTCCTTGACCGTCTTACCACGATCGCCATGCCACGTATCCGCGACTTCCGCGGCATTTCTGGCAAGTCGTTCGATGGCCGTGGCAACTACGCTATGGGCATGAAGGAACACATCGTATTCCCGGAAATCAACTTCGACAAAGTCGACGTTGCTTGGGGCATGGATATCGTCATCTGCACAACTGCAGAAAACGATGCAGAAGCAAAAGCGCTGTTGAAGCATTTCAACATGCCGTTCAACAGCTAAAGGGGACAGATAGTATGGCTAAGAAATCCATGATCGCCCGCGAAGTTAAGCGTGAGAAGCTCGTAAAAAAGTACGCAGCTAAGCGCGCAGAACTCAAAGCAATCGCAAATGATGACAGCAAGACAATGGAAGAGCGGTTCACTGCTCGTCTGAAGCTTGCCAAACTGCCACGCAACTCTGCGCCAGTTCGTTTGCACAACCGTTGCCAGCTCACAGGTCGTCCGCACGCGTACTACCGTAAGCTTAAGATCAGCCGGATCGCACTTCGGGACCTAGGTTCCAATGGCGAAATTCCCGGTATGGTCAAGTCTAGCTGGTAAGGAGCACATATTATGAACGATCCTATCGGTGATATGCTGACACGCATCCGTAACGGCCAATTGCGCGGTAAGTCTGTGGTGGCAACACCCGCTTCCAAACTGCGCGGCTGGGTGCTCGAAGTCCTGGCGGACGAAGGTTACATTCGCGGCTTCGAAGCCACGACTGGCGCTGACGGCCACCCGGCATTCGACATCAGCCTCAAGTACTACGAGGGCGAAGCTGTAATTCGTGAAGTGAAGCGGGTTTCTACACCTGGCCGTCGCGTTTACATGGGCGCTAATGACATCCCACAGGTCCGTCAGGGCTTGGGTGTGTCGATTGTCTCCACCCCAAAGGGTGTGATGTCGGATGCAAACGCACGGGCGGCCAATGTTGGCGGCGAAGTGCTCTGCACCGTATTCTAAGGAGAAAACGATGTCTCGTATTGGTAAAAAACCGGTTGGACTTCCAGATGGCGTAACTGCATCTGTGTCCGGCCAAACAGTAGAAGTTAAGGGGCCGAAAGGCACCCGCAGCTTCACAGCATCTGACGATGTCACATTGGCAGTTGAAGATGGCACCGTTTCTGTAACGCCGCGTGGCAAGTCCAAGCGTGCAAAGCAGCAGTGGGGCATGTCCCGTACACAGGTTCAGAACCTCGTGACGGGTGTGACGACTGGCTTCAAAAAAGAGCTTGAGATCAACGGCGTTGGTTACCGTGCTCAGATGCAGGGCAACACCCTGAAGCTGAACCTCGGTTACTCCCACGACGTGGACTTTGAAGTACCTGCTGGCGTAACCGTCACAGCTCCAAAGCCAACGATCATCATCGTGGAAGGCAATGACCAACAACAAGTTGGCCAAGTTGCTGCAAACATCCGCGAATGGCGCAAGCCTGAGCCTTACAAAGGCAAGGGCATCAAATATGTGGACGAGTATATCTTCCGCAAAGAAGGTAAGAGGTAAGAACAATGGCAAACACAAAACGTCAATTGTTCATCAAACGCCGCCTGCGCGTTCGGAACAAACTTCGCAAGGTAAACGCAGGACGTCCGCGTCTTTCCGTGCACCGCTCCTCCAAGAACATCAGCGTACAGCTGATCGACGATGTGAACGGCGTAACGCTCGCTTCAGCGTCTTCTCTCGAGAAGTCCCTGGGCGTCGTTGGCAAGAACAACGTCGAAGCTGCTGCCAAAATCGGCACAGCAATCGCAGAACGAGCGAAGAAGGCCGGCGTGACCGAAGCCTACTTCGACCGTGGCGGTTTCTTGTTCCACGGCAAAGTGAAGGCCTTGGCCGAAGCTGCGCGTGAAGGTGGTTTGAAGATCTAAACGACTTGAGAAGGGCTGCACGGCAACGTGTGGCCCTTCCGATGATCCAGGGGCATTGCTCACTAGGATTGATATGAACGGCGCTGATGCGCCACCCAAATCAAGGAGGGCCACATGGCTCGTGAACAGAATAACCGTGGCGGCAACCGTCGCGAAGAAACACCAGAATTTCAGGATCGCCTTGTCGCGATCAACCGTGTGTCCAAGACCGTTAAGGGTGGTAAGCGCTTTGGTTTCGCCGCACTCGTAGTTGTCGGCGACCAAAAAGGCCGCGTCGGTTTCGGCAAAGGTAAAGCTAAGGAAGTTCCTGAAGCGATCCGTAAAGCCACTGAGCAAGCCAAGCGTCAGATGATCCGCGTGCAGCTTAAAGAAGGCCGCACATTGCACCACGACATGAACGGTCGCCACGGCGCTGGTCGCGTTGTTATGCGTACTGCTCCACAGGGTACTGGTATTATCGCAGGTGGTCCAATGCGTGCTGTGTTCGAAATGCTCGGCATTCAGGACATCGTTGCGAAGTCCATCGGCTCGTCCAACCCATACAACATGATCCGCGCTACGATTGACGGCCTGAAGAAAGAGGCATCCCCTCGTTCTGTTGCTCAGCGTCGCGGTAAAAAAGTTGCTGACATCCTGCCTAAGCGCGACGACGCGCCAGCAGCTGAAGTTGAGGAGGCCTAATCATGGCTAAAACTATCGTTGTAAAACAGATCGGTTCCCCGATCCGTCGCGCCGCAGACCAAAAGCAAACGCTTATCGGTCTTGGCTTGAACAAAATGCACAAAACACGTGAACTGGAAGATACACCTTCCATTCGCGGCATGGTCGAAAAGATCTCCCACATGGTGGAGATCATCGAAGAGAAGGGCTAACGCTTAACTTCGAGACTGAATTGAAAGCGCTCCGCCTTGTGGCGGGGCGTTTTTTGTTTAGCGTTACGAGAGATGATAAAATAGCGGGAGAACGCTCATGCAATTTAGACGAGTTCTCAAGTTTGGTCTCATCGGCTATTTTGCAATAATTCTGGGCGTCTTCTTTTTGCAACTCGCTGCTATGAGATTTCCTGCCCTGCAACGCGGTATCTACACTGTTGCTCCTGCTCAGGTCGTTTTCTGGACACAAGGGATCTTTTTCGAGACGTCGGATTTCACAGCGGGCTACTTCTCACAGCCCCGACCTTTCATATCGCAGAAACCAATTGCAGGGCTTTCGGAAACTGACGTTTTTGTAGGAATCCTAAACAACGGGGAGGACGAATCGCAAGTTGCCGCTTTGGTTGGGACCAACCTCGTTACTACCGAGACTATTTCATCGTTCTTGGATAGCGGGGCAGGCTTTGTAAGAATTGACTCAGCCGCATTGACCATTTCGCTTCGTGCGTTCCCGCTACAAGCGGAGAGGAGTACGATAGTTTTGGCCAATTCTCAGTCGGAAGAATTACCTGATGAAGCGAACTGCAATGGCCGGGCCCTCTACGGACAAATATTCATGTTCGAAAGCATTGGTAATCTGGGTGATTGTTCGATTGAGCCAAACTAGAATGACCCACTTTGTTGAATGACACTGAGGGCGTTCAAGCGGCGCGAAAACTTCGGATCACTTAATAACCCTGACCCCCGGCCTGATCCAGCAGACCTAAGCCGTGATCAACGACGCGACCATTTGTTCGCCGATCAACCACACCACGCGCTTTTCGATGCAACGGGGAGTCGATCAGCACCTCAAGATCGAGCACCTACGGCAAACCAATACGCTTCATTTCGGGGGAAGTTTTCTATTCTAGTCCTAGTTTGATCTGAGTCAGAGACGTGTTTCCGCTAACTTGATTAACCGTATGTGAACAAAAGAGGCATCACATAAAGAGGCATCACATGACGGATACAACGAACGGCGCGACGCTCATCGGCTTTGAAAAAGGCAAGTACCCATACTCAGATCGCATGAAGCGAGGCGAGTATGAGAAACAGAAAGCCGACCTTCAGGCCGAGCTCCTTAAGGTCCAACACTGGGCCGCCGAGACGGGTCAGCGGTTTGTGATGCTGTTTGAAGGTCGCGATGCGGCTGGTAAGGGCGGTGCGATCAAGCGGTTCACCGAACACATGAACCCGCGAAACGCCCGCGTTGTCGCGCTGAACAAACCCACAGACGAAGAGCGCGGGCAGTGGTTCTTCCAGCGATACATCAAACACCTCCCCAGCTCCGGTGAAATCGTGCTCTATGACCGTTCTTGGTACAACCGTGCCGGCGTTGAGCGGGTCATGGGGTTCTGCGAGCCGCATGAATATCTCGAATTCATGCGCCAGACGCCAGAATTTGAACGCATGCTCACACGATCCGGCGTCAAACTTTATAAGTACTGGTTCTCGGTCACTCAGGAGGAACAAGCGAAACGCTTTAAGTCACGTGAAACTGACCCATTGAAGCGCTGGAAGCTGAGCCCGATCGACAAAGCGAGCCTTGATAAATGGGAAGACTATACTGAAGCGAAAGAGGCGATGTTCTTTTACACAGACACCGCCGATGCGCCTTGGACCGTGATCAAGTCTGACGACAAGAAACGTGCCCGCCTTGCTTGCATGCGCCACTTCCTGGCCAACCTGGACTACCCTGAAAAGGACCACGACATTGTGGGTCAGCCGGATGGCAAAATTGTCGGGCAAGCAAGCCATGTGCTGCATCAAACGGACCACATTCTGGCGACATCATTGCATCCGGATCAAAAGCGCGGCTGACGCGCGTTGACAGGGGCAGGGTGACAACCGAAAGTCCACGGACCGTTTCGCAAAAGGATGCGCCAAAATGGCCCGTGTGACCCTGACCCCTGAGCTGATCCAGCAAACCTACAGCGCGATCCGCGATGCGACTATTCGCACGCCGACCATCCATGCGACGCGTTTGTCGATGCAGCTTGGGATTGATCTGTACCTCAAGCTTGAGAACCTCCAGCACACCAACGCGTTCAAGGCCCGTGGAGCCTTGGCAAAGCTGCTGACGCTGACGGAAGCGCAAAAACAAGCGGGTGTGATTGCATGTAGCGCTGGGAACCACGCGCAGGGTGTGGCCTATCACGCGACTCGCCTTGGCATTGCCAGCACAATCGTTATGCCTGAAGGCACGCCCTTCAATAAGGTCAAACGCACTGAAGATTTTGGTGCGACGGTAATCCAGCACGGCACGGATTTTGACGACTCTGTGCAATTTACGCTCGACCTTGCGGCGAAGGATGGGCTGACGTTCATTCATCCGTTCGATGATCCGGTGGTGGCTGCAGGGCAGGGGACCGTCGCGCTTGAAATGCTCGAGGACCAGCCGGACCTTGATGTCATCGTTGTTCCTGTTGGCGGTGGTGGGTTGATTGCGGGGATGGCTGTCGCGGCGAAGTCCGTGAAGCCAGATGTTCAGATCATTGGCGCGCAGGCGGAAATTTTTGATGCCGTGAAATCCGCAGTCGACGGGACCCCGAACCATTTCGCGGGCGCGACCCTTGCGGAAGGGATCGCCGTAAAGGCACCAGCCGCCGCCAATGTTGAGATCATCAAATCCTTGGTGGATCGAATTGATGTGGCGAGTGAGGCAGAAATTGAAGACGCGGTGTTTGATCTGTTGTCAGCTGAGAAATTGGTTGCCGAAGGTGCCCCCGGGGCAGGGCTGGCTGTGATCAAGAACAATCTTGCGGCATATGCGGGCAAAAAGGTTGGTCTTGTGATCTGTGGCGGGAATATCGACAGTCGCTTATTGTCGACTCTCATCCTACGCGGTTTGGTGCGCGATGGCCGCATCACCCGCCTAACATTTGAAATCGATGACACTCCGGGTCAGTTGGCGGACATTTCGCGCATCATCGGTGAAACGGGCGCCAACGTCGTTGAAGTTATCCACCAACGCATGATGCAATCGGTGTCGTTGAAACAGGCGGAGCTGGACGTGGTGATCGAAGCACGTGACATCGGGCACGTCGAGGCCATCGTCGCCACCCTTCGCGGGCAGGGGTTCAAGGTGCGGACGGATAGCGGCGTTTAGGGCTTAGCAAACCTAAGACGAAGCCACCGCGCTGCAGGTTTTTCAAAATATCGGTTTGTAAGATAGGCCACGCCAATACTGGCAGCCAAAAACGCAGGCAAAGCCCAGTAAGTCCCTGCAAAACTGCGATCGCCACCGAACGCGACGTCCACGATGATCAACACGAAGATCTGAAGCGGAATGTGGACCAGATAAAGACTGTAACTGATATCGCCCAAAAACCGCACGACGCTGCCGGTTCTGCTGACGTGGTTTTCTAGCATTGCCATTGCTAGAACCACGCTACAGCAGGCCGAAATCAGAAAGGCATTGTGTTGTTGGTTCACAAACCCAAACCACCCAAACGCAATCAGCCCGACTAAAAGAAGCCCGACCTTTGAGGATTGCCCGCCAAAGGCGCGAAAGGCGGCAAAACATGCGGAACCAGCGAAAAAGAATACCGCACACACAAACACCCATTGTCCGATAATGAATGCTTCGGGCCGAACTGTTAGGGCGGCGTAGGACGCGGCGGATAACAGTAAACTCATGATCAACGGATTGCGCTTTGTAAGTGGAAGCGTTGCGAAAAACAGAATGTAGACGAAAATCTCGGCAGAGACCGACCAGATTGGGGCGTTGAAACTGTTCCCGTCTGATAGGTTTAAACTGGTATCCAGCATGAAAACCTGAAGAACAAAGTGTTTTAGGTCGTTGTTACCCACAATTTGCCAATGCCCAGTGCCCTTTAGGCTGATGATCTGCAGAGCCGCGACGATAATCAGCGTTACGAAATGCAGCGGGTACAGTCGTGCAAACCGCGCGACTGCAAACTGCCTGAAATCCGTGCCTCGTGACCAATAGACATGGGCGAATACAAAACCTGAAATGACCCAGAACAGCCGAACAGCTTCTTCTCCGTATAGATAGATGGGCCAGAGGAATGTTGTGTAAGGCACGCTTTCAACGGCGACGGGTATAACCGGAACGTCCGCACTCGGCATATAGAAACGGGTATAGTGAAAAACGGCGATGCAAATCGCAGCAATACCGCGTAATGCGTCTATCCACCCGAAATAGGTCGGCACCTTTCGGTCTTGTGTTGAATGTAACGGTATCAAAAACGGTACTGACCAATGCTAGGGAGATCGCCTTCAACGTGTCAGAGAAAGAGCGTTTTTGCTAGTTCGTTTCTGGGTTGCAATGCTTGACCGGCAAACCGCGCAGGTCTATACGCCGCCAGTGGTCACATTTGTGTCCACTGATTCACATTAACGCCGCGTGCCTATTCCGTCGCTGGGATAGGTCTTCCGGCAAGGAGACAGCGACATGGTTAAGCTAAACGAACTTCACGACAATCCAGGCGCAACGAAACCACGCAAGCGCGTTGGTCGTGGCCCGGGTTCCGGCACCGGTAAAATGGGTGGCCGTGGTATCAAAGGTCAAAAATCCCGTTCCGGTGTTGCTATTGGCGGCTACGAGGGCGGCCAAATGCCTTTGTACCAACGTCTGCCAAAGCGCGGCTTCAACAAGCCGAACCGCAAGAAATTTGCAGTTGTGAACCTTGGTCTGATCCAAAAGTTCATCGACGAAAAGAAACTCGACGGTAAAGTGATCACTGAAGATTCACTCGTTGCGTCCGGTCTTATCCGCCGCAAGCTCGACGGTATTCGCGTTCTTGCTAAGGGCGAAATCACAACAAAAGTTAGCATTGAAGTCACTGGTGCATCCGCTGGTGCGGTTGCTGCAGTTGAGAAAGCTGGCGGAAAATTGACCGTTAAGGCACCTGCTGCGGCGGAATAACACCTTGTGAGGGGCGGCAACGCCCACTACATCGTTAATCGACTTAGACGCCGCCGCTTGGTCACCCTTGCTGGCGGCGTTTTCATAATTAGATCGAGCCCGCGTGGTTCACCCGAATAGATAGGCAACAAATCAATGGCATCAGCAGCAGAGCAAATGGCCGCGAACACAAGCTGGAGCGCCTTTGGCCAAGCCAAAGAACTGCGTCAGCGCATCTTGTTCACGCTCGGTCTTCTCATTGTTTACCGCATCGGGACATATATTCCGGTTCCTGGCATCGACGCTGACCAGCTCCGCGCCTTCATGGATGAGGCGGCTGCGGGTATCGGTGGTATCCTGTCTATGTTCACGGGGGGTGCGTTGTCCCGCATGGGCATCTTTGCGCTCGGCATTATGCCCTACATCTCGGCGTCCATTATCGTGCAGTTGCTTGGCGCGATGTGGGAACCGCTGAAGAACCTCAAGAAAGAGGGCGAAGTCGGCCGCAAGAAGTTGAACCAATACACCCGTTACGGCACCGTGGTGCTGGCGACGTTCCAAGCGTTCGGGATGGCAAAGTCCCTTGAAGCAGGTGGGCTCGTCACCGATCCTGGCCTGTATTTCCAGGTCGCTTGCGTAATTACGCTTGTTGGCGGCACGATGTTCCTGATGTGGCTGGGTGAGCAAATCACTGCACGCGGCATTGGTAACGGTATTTCACTGATCATCTTCGTTGGTATTATTGCCGAAGTTCCAGCCGCACTGGCAGGCTTCCTTGCCCAAGGTCAGGAAACAAACAACTGGGGTCTTATCCTTGGGGTGTTTGCGATGGTCATCGCGATCCTTGCATTCGTTGTCTTCATGGAGCGCTCGCTGCGTAAGATCCACATTCAATACCCGCGCCGTCAGGTCGGCATGAAGGTGTTTGATGGCGGGTCTTCCCACCTGCCGATCAAGGTTAACCCAGCCGGTGTTATCCCAGCGATCTTTGCTTCCGCGTTGCTGCTGTTGCCGACGACATTGTCTACGTTCTCTGGCGGTGAGGCATCTGGCCCGATCATGTCCACGATCCTTGCGTACTTTGGCCCCGGCCAGCCGCTATACTTCGTGTTCTTCACAGCGATGATCGTGTTCTTCACGTACTTCTACACACGTGAAGTTGCGTTCAAGACGGATGAAGTTGCCGACAACCTGAAAAACCAGAATGGTTTCGTTCCGGGTATTCGCCCAGGTAAGCGTACGCAGGAATACCTTGATTACGTTGTGACACGTATCTTGGTGCTTGGTTCCGGTTACCTTGCTCTCGTTTGTTTGCTACCTGAAATCCTGCGTAGCCAGTTTTCCATCCCGTTCTACTTTGGTGGTACTTCGGTGCTGATTATTGTGAGCGTTGGTATGGATACGATCCAACAAATCCAAAGCCATCTGCTTGCCCACCAGTACGAAGGCCTTATCGAAAAATCCCAACTGCGCGGTAAGCGTGGTGGCAAGAAGCGGAGTCCTCAGCGCAAATGATCAATATTATTCTTCTCGGACCACCCGGAGCCGGCAAAGGCACTCAAGCACAAAAGCTCGTTGATGAACGTGGCATGGTGCAGTTGAGTACTGGTGACATGCTGCGCGCGGCACGTACATCCGGCACTGAAATGGGCAACATGGTTGCTGGTGTTATGGACCGTGGAGAATTGGTTACTGATGAGATCGTCATCGGATTGATCCGCGAACAGCTTGAAGCAGGTGGCGATCACGGTGGCTTCATCTTTGATGGCTTCCCACGCACTTTGGCACAGGCTGATGCATTGGGCGCGCTGCTTGAGGAAGTTGACCAGACGCTAGAACACGCAATTGAACTCGCTGTGAATGATGACGTTCTCGTTGAGCGCATCTTGGGTCGCGCTGCTGACGCTGTTGCAGCTGGTGGAACAGCGCGTGCGGACGACAACGAAGAGTCGCTCAAGATTCGTCTCATGGCCTACTACAAACAGACATCCCCGCTGATCGGTTATTACCACGCAAAGGGCAAATTGCGGTCTGTTGATGGTCTGGGAACGATGGACGGCGTCGCTGCCGAGATTGCTGGCGTTCTGGGATAAATCTCACAGGGGTTGACGCACTCTCTTAACCCTCCTAAACAGCGCCGTTCCCACAAGGAACGCGCCTGAGTCGCTCTTAGGCGAAACACCTCGATATGACTTAAGGTCGGCAGCAATACGCTCCGGCCTTACGTTGTGAAAAAAGGGTCTGGAATGACGGACCCGCAACGAAAAGGAATTGCACACGTGGCACGTATTGCCGGCGTAAACATCCCGACTGCAAAGCGGGCTGTTATTGCCTTAACCTACATCACCGGAATCGGTAACACCTCCGCAAAAGCTATTTGCGAAGCCGTTAAGATCGACCTCACACGTCGCGTTAACGAATTGTCCGACGCCGAAGTTCTCGCGATCCGCGAGCACATTGACGCAAACTACACAGTAGAAGGCGACCTGCGCCGCGAAGTTCAGATGAACATCAAGCGCGCTATGGATCTCGGTTCTTACCGTGGCCTGCGTCACCGTCGTAACCTGCCCGTTCGCGGTCAGCGTACATCCACAAACGCACGTACTCGCAAAGGCCCTGCAAAGGCCATTGCTGGTAAGAAGAAATAAGGGAGGGCTAAACTGATGGCACGCGAACCTAAACGCACCAAGAAGAAGGTCTCCAAGAACATCGCCGCTGGCGTTGCTCACGTGAATTCTTCGTTCAACAACACAAAAATCCTGATTTCCGACGTACAGGGCAACGCGATCTCTTGGTCGTCTGCTGGTACAATGGGCTTCAAGGGCTCACGTAAGTCCACACCTTATGCAGCACAGATGGCTGCTGAAGATGCGGCTAAGAAAGCACAAGAACACGGCGTTAAGACGCTGGAAGTCGAAGTGCAGGGTCCTGGCTCCGGTCGTGAATCCGCATTGCGCGCATTGGCTGCTGTTGGTCTCAACATCACATCTATCCGTGACGTTACACCAATGGCGCACAACGGCTGCCGCCCACCAAAGCGTCGCCGCGTCTAAACTATCCTAACGCCTTGGGGTTCGCAGTTCGTCTGCGGCCCCAATCCGTCATTTTAACCTCGGGCGTTTGCCTTTTTGGACATGAAAGGCAGACAAGAATGGAGGGACACATGATCCACAAGAACTGGGCTGAGTTGATTAAGCCAACTCAATTGGAAGTTAAGCCAGGCAACGATCCTGCGCGTCAGGCAACAGTGATTGCCGAACCGCTTGAGCGTGGCTTTGGTCTGACACTTGGTAACGCACTGCGCCGCATTTTGATGAGCTCCCTTCAGGGTGCTGCCATCACTGCTGTTCAGATCGACAACGTGCTGCACGAATTCTCCAGCATCTCTGGTGTTCGCGAAGACGTCACTGACGTTGTTCTGAACCTCAAGGGCGTTGCGATCCGTATGGAAGTTGAAGGCCCGAAGCGTTTGCAAGTGCAAGCTAAGGGTCCTGGCGTTGTTACTGCTGGTGACATCTCTGAATCCGCGGGCATCGAAATCCTGAACAAAGACCACATCATCTGTCACCTCGACGATGGCGCTGACTTGTACATGGAACTGACTGTAAACACCGGTAACGGCTATGTTGCAGCAGACAAGAACAAGCCAGAAGATGCGCCAATCGGCATGATGGCGATTGATGCGATCTACTCACCTGTCAAGAAAGTCTCTTATGACGTTCAGCCGACACGTGAAGGTCAGGTTCTGGACTATGACAAGCTGACCATGAAGGTCGAAACAGACGGTTCTATCACGCCGGACGACGCTGTAGCATTCGCTGCACGCATCCTGCAGGACCAGCTGTCCATCTTCGTGAACTTCGATGAGCCTGAGTCCGCACAAGCTGCGAACGACGACGATGGCCTCGAGTTCAATCCGCTTCTGTTGAAGAAGGTTGATGAGCTTGAGCTTTCTGTTCGTTCCGCGAACTGCCTGAAGAACGACAATATAGTGTATATCGGCGATCTCATTCAGAAGACCGAAGCAGAAATGCTACGTACACCGAACTTTGGCCGTAAGTCTTTGAACGAAATCAAAGAAGTACTGTCAGGGATGGGTCTGCACCTCGGCATGGACGTTGAGGACTGGCCACCGGACAACATCGAAGATCTTGCGAAGAAATTCGAAGACTCCTTCTAAAGAATACGGCTGGGGGGCTACATGGCCCCCCGCTAACGACCTTGGTCACATGACCCAATGAGAGTACTCGACACGCATCGGGTGCCAGACAAAGCAAAACAGCCCGTAGAGGGCACATTATTGGAGAAGACACATGCGTCACGCAAAAGGTTACCGCCGCCTAAACCGTACTCACGAACACCGTAAGGCTTTGTGGGCTAACATGGCTGGCTCGCTCATCGAACATGAGCAAATCAAAACAACGTTGCCTAAGGCAAAAGAACTGCGCCCAATCATCGAAAAGATGATCACATTGGCGAAACGCGGCGATCTGCACGCACGTCGTCAGGCAAACGCACAGTTGAAGCAAGACAAGTATGTCGCGAAATTGTTCGACATCTTGGGCCCACGCTACAAAGACCGCCAAGGTGGTTACGTGCGCGTTATGAAGGCCGGCTTCCGCTACGGTGACATGGCGCCAATGGCGATCATCGAATTCGTAGACCGCGACGTTGACGCAAAAGGCGCAGGCGACAAAGCCCGCGTTGCTGCTGAAGAAGCCGCAGAAGCGTAAGCGACCCAAATAGATTTAGCGAAGGCCCGTCTGTTTCAGGCGGGCCTTTCGCGTTGTACCACTTGGTTTAGGAGCCTACGTTGCAGCATGGCTGATCTTTTCGACACCGGAGCATCCGTTCCCGAAACTGCACCGCGCCCGTTGGCTGACCGCCTGCGTCCGCGCAATTTGGGTGAGGTGATCGGCCAAGAGCAGGTTCTCGGCCCTGAGGCTCCGCTCGGCGTGATGCTGGCTTCCGGATCATTGTCGTCGCTCATCTTTTGGGGGCCGCCCGGTGTTGGAAAAACGACAATCGCGCGATTGCTCGCGGATGAAACCGATCTGCACTTCATCCAGATCAGCGCGATTTTTACGGGTGTGCCTGAGCTTCGCAAAGTATTCGAGGCCGCTAAGATACGCCGTCAAAACGGTAAGGGTACATTGCTGTTCGTCGACGAGATCCACCGTTTTAATAAAGCTCAGCAAGACGGGTTTCTGCCCCACATGGAGGACGGCACCATTTTGCTTGTCGGCGCCACCACGGAAAACCCAAGCTTTGAGCTGAACGCTGCGGTTTTGTCACGCTCGCAGGTATTGGTCCTCGAGCGCTTGTCTCTGGCGGACCTTGAACGCATGGCGCAACGCGCCGAGGCTGAGCTTGACCGTAAGCTGCCATTGGATGGTCCCGCGCGTGAAAATCTGTTGGAAATGGCGGACGGGGACGGGCGCGCGCTTTTGAACCTGATTGAACAGGTCGCGGCGTGGAAGGTGGACGGCAAGCTCGACACCGATGCCCTGACGACCCGTCTGATGAAACGCGCAGCGCGTTACGACAAGTCAGGTGACGAGCATTACAACCTTATCTCCGCCCTTCATAAGTCTGTGCGCGGGTCCGACCCAGATGCAGCGCTTTACTGGTTTGCGCGGATGCTGAAGGGCGGCGAAGACCCACGTTTTCTTGCGCGACGGATTACGCGCATGGCTGTTGAAGATATCGGATTGGCTGACCCACAGGCGCAACATGTTTGCCTGCAAGCTTGGCAAACCTACGAACGTCTGGGCAGCCCTGAAGGGGAACTCGCCCTTGCGCAGGCGCTGACGTATCTCGCTCTCGCCCCGAAATCCAACGCTGTTTATGTCGCGTATAAGGCGGCGATGAATGCGGCGACGCAAACGGGGTCGGAACCGCCGCCCAAACATATCCTTAATGCGCCAACGTCTCTGATGAAGGACATCGGATATGGGGATGGCTATGCCTATGACCATGACGCTGAAGACGGGTTCAGCGGTGCCAACTACTTCCCCGATGGCATGAAACGTGGCGTCTATTACCTGCCTGTTGATCGCGGGTTTGAACGTGATTTAAAGAAGCGCGTGGATTATTTCGCCAAGCTACGTGACAAGCGCAACGGTTGACTCTGTGCGTTGAGCGCATATGACGCCCCGATGATACCAACTGTCCTTCAAGTCGCCCTTGGCGGTGCCATCGGTGCCGCAGCCCGCTACGGCGTGGGCGTGGCCTTGTTCCGTCCGGGCGGTGGTTTCCCGCTTGGTGTCTTGGCTGTGAACATCATTGGTTCGTTCTTGATGGGTGTCGCTGTCGTCTATCTGGGGCAAAAGATGCTGAGCCACCTTAACCCGTTTTTGATGACGGGTATCTTGGGCGGCTTCACAACGTTCTCGGCATTTTCGCTCGAGGCCTATACCCTGTTTGAGCGTGGCGAGGTTGGCCAAGCGGCAACCTACGTTATCCTATCCGTCGTTCTATCCATCGCGGCACTCGTCGCGGGAATTTTAATCATGCGAGGAGTGCTGGCATGAGCCGTGTTCAAATTCTGACTGTCGGCCCCGATGAGGGCGACCAGCGCCTTGATCGCTGGATGAAGCGACGTTTCCCCCACCTTCAGCAGGGTGGCATCGAGAAGATGTGCCGCAAGGGTGAAATCCGTGTTGAAGGCGGACGGGTGAAATCCAACACGCGGGTCGAAGTTGGGCAAAGCGTGCGTATTCCACCGCTGCCAGATGCCGACCAAGTCGAAAGCCGTCCACGCGATATGAAGAAGGCTGATATCGAACTGATCCAAGGCTGCGTGATCTACAAAGATGACCACGTCATCGCGTTGAACAAGCCCGCCGGCCTGCCAACGCAGGGTGGCAGCAAACAGTTGCGCCATGTCGATGGTTTCGCTGAAGCGCTGAAGTTTGGGTACGATGAAAAACCCCGTCTTGTTCACCGTTTGGACAAAGATACCTCTGGCGTTCTGATCCTTGCGCGCACGCGCATGGCTGCAAAATCACTGACCGAAGCCTTCCGTCACCGCAACACCGAAAAGATTTACTGGGCCCTTGTCGCGGGCGTGCCGATCCCGAAACTTGGTTCGATCAAGTACGGCCTCGTTAAACAAGGCGGACATGGTGCGAAGGGTGACAACGAACGCATGAAATGCGTTCACCCCAAAGATGTCGACAAAACCTTCGGCGCGAAACGTGCGCATACGGATTATACCGTTCTGACCTCATTGGCTGACCGCACAGCATGGGTTGCGATGACGCCAGTAACAGGCCGCACGCACCAGCTTCGCGCGCACATGGCTGAGATCGGGCATCCAATTATCGGGGACGGCAAATACGGCTCAGCGGCGGTGCAGGACAACCCTGGCGATGGCTGGGGTGCCGGTATGGGCGAAGAAATCGGCCGTAAGCTTCACCTGCACGCGCGGTCTTTGCGGATCGAACACCCTGAGACGGGTAAAGAGCTTTGGATCAAAGCGTCCTTGCCGCCGCACATGGAAAAATCATGGAATTTCTTCGGCTGGGCCGAATCCCATGCGCCGGACAATCCATTTGAAGGGCTATTGTGAGCAACGGACATGAGTAACTGGGTCGCGAAACGGTTTTGGACAGATGTGAATGTCGTTGAGCAAGAGGGTGGCTTTGCTGTCCAGCTCGACACGCGTCCGGTTAAAACGCCGGCAAAAGCACCGCTTGTGGTGCCAAGCCGCGAAATGGGCGAGGCGGTGGCGGAGGAATGGCGCGCTGTTGTCGAGAAAATCGACCCGAGCGTGATGTCATTTACCCGATCAGCCAACGCTGCGATCGATAAGGTTTCCGTGCAATTCAACGAAGTCGCAGAGATGCTCGCGGCATATGGTGGAAGTGATTTGCTGTGTTACCGCGCCGACTCGCCACAAAAGTTGGTCGCGCGGCAGGCGAACGGATGGGATCCGTTGATAGATTGGGCAGACAAGATCTTTGGTGGGCGGTTAGTGCCGACGCAGGGGATTATGCCAATCACGCAGAATGAAACTGCCTTGGAAGCGCTCACGACGCCACTTTTTTCAGCGTCACCGTTCGAATTGGCTGCCTTGCATGATTTGATAGCGATGTCCGGTTCTTTGGTAATTGCCCTAGCAGTGACGCAACGTCGTTTAACTGCATCTGACGCTTGGGATTTGTCCCGAATCGACGAAAAATGGCAGGAAGAGCAATGGGGTGTCGATGATGATGCGACACAAGTTGCTGAAATCAAACGAACAGCTTTCTTTCACGCAGCAGATTTCTACCAAATGGCGAACATAGACGCTCGCAGGTAAATCGACCGTGATTTTGCGATAGACTTTCCGATTGTCCTGTTGTTTTTGGTGGGAATTGTCAGGCGGCCCCTTGACGTCTTTGCAGGAATCCCCGCACTCTCCATCTATTGCGCAGGCTTGCCCGCGTGTATCGCCCCTGTCCAACTGGGCAGAACAAAAAATCTCTGTGGCTCACGCAGGGAAACTCAGGAAGGTATATAAATGAAAAATTCAGTACTCCTCGGCGCACTGACCGTTGCTGGTCTTGCTGCTGGCGCAGCTGCTGCTGGCACGCTTGACGATGTTAAAGCGCGCGGCACATTGAACTGCGGCGTGACGACTGGTCTCGTTGGTTTTGCTGCTCCAGACGCCAATGGCGTATGGGAAGGTTTTGACGTTGGCGTATGTCGCGCTGTTGCGGCTGCTGTTCTCGGCGACCCAATGGCTGTGGAATTCGTTCCAACAACTGGTCAGACTCGCTTCACAGCGCTCGCATCTGGCGAAATCGACTTCCTCGCACGTAACACAACGTGGACATTCTCCCGTGACGTCGACCTGAAGTTCGAATTCACAGGCGTTAACTACTATGACGGCCAAGGCTTCATGGTTCCACGTGACCTCGGCGTTTCTTCCGCTAAGGATCTCGACGGCGCGACTGTTTGCATTCAGACAGGTACAACAACAGAGCTGAACTTGGCGGACTTCTTCCGTTCCAACAACATCTCCTATGAGCCAGTGCCTATCGAAACGAACGCAGAAGCTCAGCAGCAGTACCTTGCTGGCGCATGTGACGTTTACACAACTGACGCATCCGGCCTTGCTGCGACACGCGCAACGTTCGAAGCACCTGGCGACCACGTTCTGCTGCCAGAAATCATCTCCAAAGAGCCACTCGGTCCACTTGTTCGCCACGGCGACAACGAATGGGCTGACGTGACACGTTGGACATTGAACGCTTTGATCACAGCTGAAGAGCTCGGCGTGACATCTGCAAACATCGCAGAACTGTCTGCTGGCACCAACAACCCAGAGATCAACCGTCTCTTGGGCACTGAAGGTGAACTGGGCGCGATGCTCGGCCTCGAAGCTGACTGGGCTAAGAACGCTATCATGGCGGGCGGCAACTACGGTGAGCTGTTTGAAAAGAACATTGGTGAGAACACACCAATCGGTCTTGCACGTGGCCTGAACGCCATGTGGACTGAAGGTGGTCTGATCTACTCCCCACCATTCCGCTAAACACTACTTAGCAAAGGGCGCGATCTTCGGATCGCGCCCTTTCACCTATGCCTTTCGCATACATAGACGATATCAATTAAAATCCTGTTTAACGCGCAGTCGGATCAACCGGCGCGGAGATGAATAGGGCCAGGGAGTTCAGGGATGACGACGCTTACGGATCCACCGAAGGCCAGCTTTCGGCTTAGCCAACTTATCTATGATACGCGCTACCGCTCGATCACCATTCAGGTGATTGCGATGATCTTGGTGGTGCTGGGGCTATACTGGCTCGTCAATAATACCATCCAAAACTTGTCCGCATTGGGCAAAGATTTCAATTTCGGGTTTCTGACGCAGCCAGCAGGTTACGACATTAACCAGCGACTGATCGAGTACACCTCTCAGTCCACGCACTTTCGCGCTGCCATTGTCGGCATCCTGAACACTCTTCTCGTCGCATTCCTCGGGTGTATCTTGGCGACGATCATCGGCGTCTTCGTTGGTGTACTACGCCTTTCAAAGAACTGGGTCGTTAGCCGACTGATGTCCGTTTACGTCGAAGGCTTCCGCAACGTACCGCTGTTGCTTTGGATTATCGCAATCTTCGCGATCATGACCGAGAGCATGCCACAGCCTCGTGATTTCAAGGTCGGTGGTGATGCCGCCATGATCTTGGGCGACAGTGTCGCGGTGACAAACCGTGGTGTTTATGTGCCTGGCGTCGTGTTCGAAAACGGGCTCCTTGGGGCTCCATTGTTGAACTGGCTACTTGTTGCAGCCGTTCTGATTGCCAGCCTGTTCGTGATCCGAATTGTTCGCAGACGCGCTGATGCAACCCAAGAAAGCACGGGTATTCGCCCAACCACTTGGTACCAGCAGCTCGCGCTTCTTATCGTACCCACTGGAGCCTTGTTGTTCCTGATGGGCGCACATCTGCAGATCCCATACATCAAGGGTTTCAACTTCACAGACGGTGTGCACCTTCGTAACTCGCTTATCGCGCTTTGGATTGCTCTGTCGCTTTATACTGGTGCCTTCATCGCTGAGATCGTGCGCTCTGGTATCCTTGCGATTTCCAAAGGACAGTCAGAAGCCGCAGCCGCGCTGGGCCTGCGTCCAAGCCGCACGATGAACCTCGTTATTCTGCCTCAGGCGATGCGGGTCATCATTCCGCCGCTGATTTCCCAGTACCTCAACCTGACCAAGAACTCGTCACTGGCGATTGCTGTTGGTTACATGGATGTTCGCGCGACATTGGGTGGCATCACGATCAACCAAACAGGTCGAGAGCTGGAAGGTATCCTTTTGATGGCTGCGTTCTACTTGCTGCTAAGCCTAACGATTTCGGGCGTGATGAACGTCTACAACAACCGCACTCAGCTGCAGGAGCGTTGATATGACCGATACAAACACACACGGCGTCGGTTACGTTCGCGGCGAAATGTTGCCTGAAAAGTCACCACCTGTCGGCCAAAAGGGCGCAATCAAGTGGATGCGTGAAAACCTGTTCTCCAGCTGGCTGAACATCGCTTTGACGGTAATTTCATTGTACGTTGTCTACCTCGCACTGGCGCTGGTCCTTCCTTGGGCATTTGGTGGCGTCTGGAACGCTGGCTCCCTTACGGAGTGCCGCGAAGTCTTGTTCTCGTTCTACAAGGACAGTCATGACGGCGCGTGTTGGGCCGTGATCGAAGATCGCTGGTTGCAACTTTTGTTCGGTTTCTACCCACCTGAAGAATACTGGCGTCCTGTCTTGGCCTTCGTTCTTTTGTTCGTTGCCCTCGCACCAGTCCTGTTTGCGGAAAAAGTACCGGGACAGATGATGTGGTTCTCGCTCGCTTACCCATTCCTTGCGGTTTGGCTGATCTGGGGCGGTTCCTTCTGGACACCATTGTTCGTTGCGTTTGGTTTCGTTGTTGGTTTCATCGCGCTCAAGTTTCTTAGCAAGATCACCGGCCCTATCGTCGCGAACCTTCTTGCGCTGGCGGCAGCATTGATATGGTGGGGCGCAATTATGAGCCCGCTTAGCGATGGTTTGCATAAAGCAATCGGTGCTGGGCGTTTGGATGCGACCTTATCAACGCTTGAAACACGCACTGCGGAACTGCCGGCCGAAATCGCCGCACTCGAAGCTGAGGGCGAAGAGAAAACCGCAGAGATCGCAGTTGCACTCGAAGAGAAGAACGCGACCGTCATTGAAATGGCTGGTATCCGCGTTGGTGAATTTGCGATCGAACAGCAGATTGAACCCAAAACTGCAGCGTTCGATCAACTGAATGCTGCTCAAGAAAGCATTTCTGACCTTTCAGACATCTTGGCCGAGTGGGGTGGCGCACCGACTGCGGCATCTGATAGCGAAGCGGCAGTTGCCGAAGCGGAACGTGCGGCATCTTCTGCCGACACTCTGGTTGGCAATATCGGGTCTTTGCTGACTGGCGCTTTGTCTGATCTTGAAGAAGACACAGCCGACCTCAACGAAGTGTCCGAGATTATGGTCGCGAGCGCTGCCGAAAAAGATGCGTCCATTTTGGATGATGTAGCTTCAATGGTCGACAAAGCAGAGCTTATCGAACCGCTCGCAGGTCTTATTGAACGTGCTGAAGGTGTATCAACTGCCACATCAGTTTCAGATTTGGGCGCTTTGCGTGCAGACGTTGAAACCGCGATGGCTGGGCTTTCTGCAAACATCGCTTCGCTCGATACCATTCGAGAGAAAATCGTGGCGACGAATGTGGCTGGTCTTGAAGAGCCTCAAGCAAGACTGTTGAGCCAAATGCAAGGCCTGACGGCGCTGCGTAACGATGAATCCAACATCTCACAGGCAGCGTTCCGCGCGTCTACAGAATCGTCGGAATCTGGGAGCTTCATGAGTGCGCTTACCTCACTTGAGGAACGTGAAGCGTCGTTGCCAGAGTTGCGTGCATCCGTTGATACGGCCCGTGAAGCGCTGCCACGCGCATATCGCAATATGATTAACGTGAACCAACTCCCCGAAGATGCGTCTCGCGAAGACCGTGCAGCGTTGGCGGATTACATTGAGGCCAATAGCCAAGAATTGAGCGTCGCAGGTTCTGTCCGCGAAACATACGCTGAACTTGGGCGCGTTGGATTGAAGCCTGTTGCTAGCCGTGAGATCGGGGGCTTCACCCTCGCGATCATCATTGGTGTCGCTGGTATCGTTCTTTCATTGCCGCTTGGTATCTTACTTGCGCTAGGACGTCAGTCGCACCTGTTCTTCGTGAACAAGGTTTGCGTGACCTTCATTGAAGTCATTCGCGGCGTGCCGTTGATCGTTTGGTTGATTACTGCGTCCTTGCTTTTGAACTACTTCCTGCCGCCAGGATCGAACTTCGATCTGATGTTGCGGGTTATTATCATGGTTACACTGTTTGCGTCGGCCTATATCGCGGAAGTTATTCGCGGTGGCCTCGCAGCGTTGCCAACTGGTCAGTATGAAGGCGCAGACTCGCTGGGTCTGTCTTACTGGCAGTCCATGCAACTGATCGTGCTGCCCCAAGCGATGAAAATCTCTATTCCGGGCATCGTGAACACGTTTATCGGCCTGTTCAAAGACACTGTTTTGGTGGTTTTCATCGGCCTGTTTGACCCTATTGGCCTTGCCGGTGCGATCCGCGCCGACACAGACTGGAACGGTATCTATTGGGAACTTTTCGTCTTCATCGGCGTGATCTTCTTCATCTTCTGCTTCAGCATGGGCCGCTATTCCCTATATCTCGAGAAAAAGCTTCAACGTGAGCACCGTTAAGGAGACCATCAATGTCTGACACAACAACAGAACGCGCGATCAATCGCGAAGCGATGAAAGTCTCTGACGAGGTTGCCATCCAGATCAGCGACATGAACAAGTGGTACGGAACGTTCCACGTTCTGCGCGACATCAACCTCACGGTGAACCGTGGCGAACGTATCGTGGTTTGCGGACCATCTGGTTCTGGTAAATCCACGCTGATCCGTTGCATCAACCGTTTGGAAGAACACCAAGCAGGCACGATCATGGTGGACGGCACTGAGCTGTCCTCTGACCTCAAGAATATCGACAAGATCCGCTCAGAGGTTGGCATGTGTTTTCAGCACTTCAACCTGTTCCCGCATCTGACCATTCTTGAAAACTGTACGTTGGCGCCGATTTGGGTTCGTAAGACACCTAAGAAAGAAGCCGAAGAAACGGCGATGCATTTCCTTGAAAAAGTGAAAATCCCTGAACAGGCAGATAAGTACCCTGGTCAATTGTCTGGTGGTCAACAGCAGCGTGTGGCGATCGCCCGTTCGCTTTGCATGAAGCCACGCATCATGTTGTTTGACGAACCGACGTCTGCGCTTGACCCTGAGATGATCAAGGAAGTTCTCGACACCATGATCGAGCTTGCTGAAGAAGGCATGACAATGATCTGCGTAACGCACGAAATGGGCTTTGCCCGTCAGGTTGCGAACCGCGTTATCTTTATGGATGCTGGTCAGATTGTTGAGCAGAACGAACCAGAAGAGTTCTTCAACAACCCACAATCTGAGCGCACACAACTGTTCCTCAGCCAGATCCTAGGCCACTAAGCTAGGTCTTTCGGAACCACAAAGTCGACAACTTGGCCGGAGCGGGAAACTGCTTCGGCCCAGTTGTTTATAGGGAAGTCGCAAACTAGCGTCGCGCAGGTTGGGTAGTCTAAGAACCGACGGTGATCGGGCTTTTGCGCGACAATCTCTTCGGCGAAAAACGCGATTCCGGGATTATGTGCGACAAGCGCAACTGTGTCCCCGTTGGCCTTTTTCAGCATACGCATCAGCGTAGCTGGCGGCGCGTGATACATGTTGTCTTTGAAGGTGATCGATGGGGCAGTCCCGAGTGCCGCGACGAGCCGTTCAGTTGTTTCCATCGTGCGCGCAGCGTCACTGCTGTAGATCGTGTCTGGCAGATAGCCTTTCGACTTTAGCCAGCCGCCGATGGCAGTGACCGCCTCCTGTCCTCGAGCGTTCAATGTGCGTGCATGGTCATCGAATGGGGCTTCCCAGCTCGACTTGGCGTGGCGGATCAGGATCAATCGTTTGGTCATGACGGGTGGAAGGCCTCCATATGAAATGTGGTTTGCGCGGGGTCGCGGCGGTAGGTTTGGCTGACAGGGCAAGACATGCGCACGCGGCACGCTGCGCGACAGGTTTCATCGACGTCCATATGCGCCTTGCAGCGCTCTACGTCGTATCCATCAGGGCCGAGGGCCGATACAGGGCAGGCGGTTAGGCAGGGCTTGTCTGTGCAGCTGTTACAGGGGCTTGTCGCAGGGTTTGGCAGGTCAATCACCTCGTCAAAGACTAACGCCCCACGGTAGGACACCAAAAGCCCCGCGTCCTTGTGCACAAGCAACCCGACGGGACTGGTCCAAACCTCACCGCTGCGCAGCGCCCATGCAATGAACGGGTGGTAGGGCGGCCCGCCAAATGGAAAAACAGCCTTTGCGTTTAAATCATCCGCCAGCGAAGAAATCGTCGCGCAAGACCAATTGTCGAGGGGATCGTCGCCTTTGAAATCTGGGCGATCGGTCACAAACGACCAGAATCCAGGTTCAAGCGGGCCAAGCAGGATCGTTGTCTTGCCGTCTTCGTGAAAACCGCTAAGCGCGGTGAGGTGCAGCGCCTTGGCCGCTGCGTTAACCTCGTCCAGCGTCACTTTGCGGCCCGAATGATCGACCCCGCGCCGTGTTCTGTGAACAGCTCAAGCAGACACGCATTTGGCGCACGTCCATCCAGAATGACAGCGGCCCGAACACCATTTGAGATCGCATCAAGGCAAGTCTGCGTCTTGGGGATCATACCCCCCGCAATCACGCCAGAAGCTGTCAGCTCAGAAATCTGTTCTGGCGTAAGTTCGGTCAGCACGTTGCCGTCGCCGTCTTTCACACCCGACACGTCCGTCAGTAACAAAAGGCGGTCAGCATTCAACGCAGACGCATAGGCGCCAGCTGCTGTGTCGCCATTCACATTCAACGTTTCACCGTCGCGACCTGCGCCAAGCGGGGCGATCACCGGAATTGTGTTGTCGTCAAACAATGTCTTTAGGACTTTGGTATCGATCTCGGCCGGCGTGCCAACCAAGCCAAGTTCCGGCGCGTCCTGATCACACGTCATCAGGTTCGCATCCTTGCCAGACAACCCGACGGCACGACCACCCTGCCGGTTGATCGCGTTCACGATCCATTTGTTCACACGACCCGACAGAACCATCTCAACGACTTCAACAGTCGCCTTATCCGTCACGCGTTTGCCGTTCACAAAGTCTGACTTGATGTCGAGCTTCTCGAGCATCTCATTGATCATCGGCCCGCCGCCGTGGACGATCACGGGGTTCACGCCAACTTGCTGCATCAGCACCACATCGCGGGCAAAGTTCTCCATTTCCGCATCGGAGGACATCGCATGGCCACCAAGTTTGATGACAACAACTGCATCATTGTAGCGTTGCAGATAGGGCAGCGCCGCGCTGAGTGTGGCGGCTGTGGCGATCCAATCGCGGTTCATATCTTGCTTTCTCATGGCTGTCCTATGGGTGTCGTTTTGGATCAGTCTAACCCAGCGATGATCGCACGCAACTTTTCAATGCCTTCACCCTTTTCAGACGAGGTAATGACCAATTCAGGGTAAGCTGACGGAAACTTTTGCAGCTTCTCGCGCACTTGGATCATCACCTTGTCCAAGTCACCTTTTTTCAACTTGTCGGTCTTGGTCATCACGCATTGAAAGATCACGGCTGCACTGGACAGCAGGGCCATGATCTCTTCGTCGACAGGTTTGATACCATGACGCGCATCGACCAGCACAAAGGCACGGCGCAACGTCACGCGGCCGCGCAGGTAGTTCTTCAGCAACCGCTGCCACTTTTCCACGACAGCAACTGGCGCGTTGGCATAGCCATAGCCTGGAAGATCGACGAGGTAGTGGCTTTCACCAACCGTAAAGTAGTTAATTTCCTGCGTGCGGCCCGGTGTGTTTGATGCACGCGCGAGGCCCTTACGGCCAGTCAGCGCGTTGATGAGTGTCGATTTACCAACGTTGGAACGGCCGGCAAAACACACCTCGGGGCGGTCCGCCTCTGGCATGCCGTCCATCGCAACGACGCCTTTGACGAATTCGGTTTCACCCGCAAACATGATGCGCCCTGCTTCGCGCGTCGCATCATCAGGCTCTTCTGCTTCAGGAAATGGTAGCTGCATTAGAGCACCTCTGCTTGGTCGCCGAGTGCGACATGACCATCTTTGGTTACGACAGCATAGATGCCGAAGTACTGATGGCCGAATGTTGATTTCAATGTGCCGAGTGTATCCGCGTCGCGTTCCCCTGTCACAGGGTTAGACGCGGTGTGCATACAGCGTTTGATCGGTTCGCGAATTTCCAGCTCGGCTGAGCCGATGCGGATCGTTTTGCCGATCCATTCGAGTTCCTCAAACGGTTGTGGCCCGTCCAGCCAGATGTTTCCGCGCCACCGTTCAAGTTCAAGCGGCGTTCCAATCGCAGTTTCTACTGCGGCATGGCTGGAACGGGTCATGATCGAGACCGAAGGGTAGTCTGAGTCAGTCATGCCGCGCCCATCTGCAGCGACGATACCTGTCGGCACAGCGCGATCGGCGGGGCAAAGCGGGGCGACCCATTTAAGAAACGTGTCCGCATCCTCATTCGGGTCGAATGTGATTGAACCGATGTCCTGATGGCGCAATGTGATTTGCCCACTCGCATTATCAAGTTCAGCCCAGATACCGGCCAGTTTGGGCGTCCGCGTGCCAATCATAAAGTTTTGGCAACGCGCCCAACCAGATCCGTCATATTTGGAAACATCATGGGTGACGGCCCAATGGCGATCCCACGGCAGGCATTTGCCCGTTTGCAGGTCCACAGCCGCGAGTGTTTCGCGACCGTGGCTTTTAATCGGGTGCCGCCAAAGCTCAGCGACCGTACCCATTACTCAGTGTCCGCTTTGTTACGCCCGAGAATGTTGCCGAAAACATCAGGTTTGAAACCCTGACTGCGCATGATCGCGTACTGCTGGATGAACGTGATCGTGTTGTTCGCGATCCAGTACAGAACAAGGCCACTGGCAAAGCTACCGAGCATGAACATGAAGACCCAAGGCATCCACGCAAAGATCATCTTCTGCGTCGCGTCTGTGGGGGCCGGGTTCAGCTTCTGCTGCAGCCACATGGAAATACCAAGAACGATTGGCATGATCCCGATGAAAACCAACGACAAGAAGGACTCTGGACCCGGTGCATCCCATGGGAACAGGCCAAACAGGTTGAACAAAGATGAGGAGTCAGGCGCGCTCAGGTCGTTGACCCAACCGAGCCAAGGTGCGTGGCGCAATTCGATTGTTACAAAGATAACCTTGTAGAGCGAGAAGAAGATCGGGATCTGCATCAAGATCGGCAAACAGCCGGATGCAGGGTTCACCTTGTTCTCCTTATAAAGTGCCATCATGCCCTTCTGGAGTTTTTCACGGTCATCGCCCGCGTCCTCCTTCATCTTAGCCATTTGCGGCTGCAACTCACGCATCTTCGCCATTGAGACGTAGGATTTATATGCAAGAGGAAGCAGCAGTGCCTTGATGATCAGCGTAAGGCCGATGATGGCCCAACCCATGTTGCCTATCAGCCCGTTGAGCCAGTGAAGAACTGCGAAAATTGGTTTCGTGAGGAAGAAGAACCAACCCCAGTCGATGCTGTCGAGGAAACGATCAATGCCAAGGTCATTTTGGTATCCGCGAATGACTTCCCATTCCTGCGCACCCGCAAAGAACTGCGTGTTCGCACTGGCAGATGCACCAGCCGCAACCGTAACCATCGGATAGACAGTTTCGACTTGGTAGATGTCATTGCCGAATTTCGCCGTTGATCGGAAATCCCGACCTGGTGTCGGGATCAGTGCCGTCATCCAGTACTGGTCTGAAAAACCGATCCAACCGTTTTCTTCAACTTCGATCCGGCCTTCGTCAGTCGTGAGGTCGGGCATGTCATCATAGTTGATTTCTTCCATCGACCCATCAGACATCCGCACAACACCTTCGTGCTGAATGAAGAAGCCGATTTGCTCTGGCTCGCCGTGGCGCGCAACCAACCCGTAAGGGCGCAGCGCGACTTCGTTGCCTGTCGTGTTTTCAACGGATTGCTCGACAGTGAACAAAAAGTGTTCATCGACAGAGAATGTCTTGCGGAAGATCAATCCAGCGCCGTTGTCCCAAACGAGGGTTACGTCGTTGCCTTCGGAAAGCGTATCACCGCTTTCGATCTGCCATTCCGTGGACGCAGATGGAACCTGATCAGCCGTTGCCCCAACCGCTGCGACCCAACCATGGGACGCATAATATGGGTGGTCAGTGCCGATCGGCGCGAGGAGGCGTACAAGTTCTTCGTCCGCGAGAGTTTCGTGATAGGACTTCAAGGAGAGGTCATCAATGCGGCCACCAGTCAGGGACAGGGAACCAATCAGGCTCGCGCTGTCGATGGTGACACGCGGGGCGTTCGCGATGACTTCTTCTGGTGCAGCAGGCGCCAAGATGGCCGTTTCACCCACTTGCGCTGGAACGTCTGCATCAACGCTGAGCGTTCCACCATCCGTCGCTGTGATTTCAGCTGTTGGTGCGGGCTCTTCTGGCTCTGGTGGTGGAAACAACACGAACCATACCAGAATCACGAGGAAGCTGAGTGCTGTTGCGAGGATTAGGTTCTTGTTCTGGTCGTCCATGTAAGTCGCCTGAAACTGCTGTTGAAATATCCAGCAGGTTCAACAGGTCACAGAGGCAAAGGTCAAGCGCTTTTGCCCTGTTTTTGTGGACTATAGGCCGCTTTGTCACGCGGTAGGGTGCTTAGTCGTTGTTCTCGTTCGGGCCTATCCGGCGCTGCAATCCCTTAAAGTCGAAGATTGACGGATCCAAAAGGTGGGATGGGCGTGTGTTTGTGAGCGCGCCAAACATCTGCTGGCGACGCCCCGGTGTGTTTGTTTCCCACTGATCCAGCATGGCTTTGATCTGTTGGCGCTGCAGCCCGTCTTGAGATCCGCAAAGGTCGCATGGAATGATCGGGTAGCCCATCGCACTGGCGAATTTCTCGCAATCCGCCTCTGCGACATGGGCGAGCGGGCGGTAGACGAACAAATCGCCTTCTTCGTTCAACAATTTTGGTGGCATCGTCGCGAGGCGCGAGCCGTGGAACATGTTCATCATGAATGTTTCAAGGATGTCGTCGCGGTGATGGCCCAAGACCACAGCGCTACAGCCTTCTTCACGGGCAATACGATAGAGGTTTCCGCGCCGCAAACGCGAACAAAGCGCACACATCGTGCGACCAGCAGGCACCTTATCGACGACAATCGAATAGGTGTCTTGGTACTCGATACGGTGCGGAACTTGCATATCATTCAAGAACTTAGGCAGCACGGTCGCGGGAAAGTTGGGTTGTCCTTGGTCGAGATTACAGGCCAGTAAATCAACAGGTAAAAGGCCACGCCACTGCAATTCATGCAGGACCGCAAGCAGCGTGTAACTGTCCTTGCCACCCGACATACAAACAAGCCATTTCGCACGCTTTCCAGCCGAATCGACCATGCCGTAAGCATCAATCGCCTCACGCGTGTTCTGGATAAGCCGCTTGCGGAGTTTCTTGAACTCGGTTGTTTTTGGTGCGCCGTAAAACAGCGGGTGAATGTCATCTGGTTCATCAAGCATGGGATTGAATTACAGGTGCGCGGTTCGCCCCACAAGTGGGCGAAATGCCCGTATATAAAGCGTATATAAACTGTATATATTCCGTATATACATGTGTATGATTTTGACGCGCCCTCAAACCGTCAAAATGAGCCACCGTTGTTGCGTTTATGAAGGTCGGCTTTGAGCCCATTGTGACCAATGCTGCAACACTCACGAACGGCCGCTCTGGAGCAATCTCCTTGGCTTTGCCTACCCGACGCTTCTGATGTGTGGGATCTGCCTACCAAGTGACAACTCGCTGGCGGAACTGACCAACGCGTCGGCGTCGAGCCGAAAGTGCCTGTATAAGTCAGCGATAGAGCCCGTTTGCCCAAAATGTTCGACCCCGTGCGAGATCGTTTTATGCCCCCAGACGCCACCCATCCATGACAGCGTAGCTGGATGGCCGTCGATAACGGTGATCAGGACGCAGTTTCGTGGCAAGCCTTGCAGTATAGTTTCAATGTGCGAGGCGGCAGCTTTGTTGCCGTTTGTTCGCGCCCTCTGTGCGGCCGTCCAGCCAGCGTTCAAGCGGTCAGCCGACGTCACGGCCAATACACCGACGTCCCTGCGGCCTTCGCCGATCGTGCCCGCTGCTTTTATAGCTTCTGGGGCAACTGCGCCTTGGTACGCGATGACCACTTCGCAGTTTGGACCAGGTTCGCGTAGCCAGTAAGCCCCATCGATTGCACCCTGTTTAAAGGCATCATCGACACGCTTGCCAGGTTGTTCGATCGGGTTGGTGGTCAGGCGCAGATACACCGATCCTCCTGTTTCGTCCCTCAGCCATGTGCGTTCGTCAGGGTCGCTTTCGCCATCTTTTTGCAAGTGGTTGAACGACCATTCCATGATCACGGCCAACTCGTCGGCAAATGCTGGTTCGAACGCGGCAAGGCCGTCTTGGGACATTCCAATCAACGGAGACGCTATGGATTGGTGTGCGCCACCCTCATAAGACAGCGTGACGCCCGACGGCGTGCCGACGATCATAAATCGCGCGTCTTGATAGCAGGCGTAGTTCAGGGCGTCCAAGCCGCGAGACACGAACGGGTCATAAACGGTGCCGATGGGAATAAGCCGTTTGCCAAACACCGAATGCGATAGGCCAGCCGCCGCCAAAAGCAAGAACAGGTTCATCTCTGCAATACCCAGTTCGATATGTTGGCCTTCTGGCGTGAACTCCCATTTTGCGGTCGAGGGGATGTTTTCGTTTTTGAAGGTGTCTTCTTGGTGGTCTCGCGCGAACAATTTGCGACGATTCACCCACGGACCAAGGTTCGTCGTGCCGGTTACATCAGGCGATGTTGTTACGATGCGTTCGGCGAATTTGTTGTCACATTTGGACAGGCTATCGAGTATCTTGCCAAACGCCATCTGCGTCGAGATTTCACGATCTGACGTCAGCTCGATCTTGGGGACGTCAATAACATCGTCAATGAAGCGACGCGGGCCTTTGGTGAAGAACGGTGTCTTTTTTAACTCGATTTCAAAGGCGGTGGGGTCAGCAATGGTTGCGAACTTGTCCCACTCTTGGCCTTGCGGCACGCCCATATGATCTTGCCAATCACCCATCTGCGTCTTGTTCATCAAGCCGCCGTGGTTGTCTTTGTGGCCTGCAATCGGTGTGCCCCATCCTTTGATGGTATATGCAAGAAAACAAACGGGGCGATCATGGTCGATGGCGGCAAATGTATCGGCCATCGTTTGCACACAGTTGCCGCCTAGGTTTTCCATCAACTCGGCAAGTTCTACATCGGTGCGCCGTTCTATCAATGCGGTGACATCGCCCTGATCGCCGAGCGCATCCATGAGACGCTCGCGCCAAATGGCACCGCCCATGAACGTCAGCGCAGAGTACAGTTGGTTCGGGCAATCATCGATCCATTGACGCAATTTATCGCCGCCAATTTCCTCAAAGGCGGCGCGTTGTAGGTGGCCGTACTTGACACGGACAACATCCCAGCCGAAGGCGTCAAAAATCTGCTCAATTCGCTTGAACAGGCCCTCACGCACAACGCCATCAAGCGATTGGCGGTTATAATCAATGATCCACCAGCAGTTGCGCAGATCGTTCTTCCAGCCCTCTTGCAAGGCCTCGTAGATGTTGCCCTCGTCCAGTTCCGCATCGCCCACCAGCGCGATCATCCGACCCATTTTTTGATCGCCACCCCAAGATTTGGCTTGGATGTAATCTTGCACAATTGACGCAAACGACGTGACCGCGACGCCCAGACCAACCGACCCTGTGGAAAAATCGACATCGTCAATATCTTTAGTGCGCGACGGATAACTTTGCACGCCGCCGTAACCGCGAAAGTTCTCCATCCTCTCGCGTGTTTGATTGCCCATCAGATACTGTATCGCGTGGAAAATCGGTGAGGCATGCGGTTTGACCGCGACGCGATCTTCGGGCCGCAACGACTGGAAATACAGCGCCGTCATGATCGACACCATCGACGCAGATGATGCCTGATGCCCACCGACTTTGATCCCATCCGCTTTGGGGCGAATGTGATTGGCATTGTGGATCATCCAGTGGGACAGCCACAAAAGACGTTGTTCAATTGTCTTGAGATGTGCGGACATATCGACGTTCCTTTAGGCGGCGTTTTTAATCGAAGACTTCGGCATGGCCTGCGCGAGATCCATAAGAATGTCGTCCACACCCTCAAGGCCAATCGACAGCCGCACGAGGCCTTCGCTGATGCCGTGTTCGGCCAGTTCTTCTGTGGTATAGGTTGAATGCGTCATGCTGGCAGGGTGCTGCACCAAGGTCTCGGCATCGCCTAACGAAACCGCGCGCGAGATTAGTTCCAGCCTGTTCATCATTTCAATGCCAGCCTGTTTGCCACCCGTCAGTTCAAAGGCAATCATACCGCCAAACTGGGACATCTGTTGTTGGGCCAGTTCGTGTTGCTCAAAGCTCTCCAGTCCCGGATACCAGACCTTTTGAACGGTGGGGGAAGCTTCAAGCATTTGCGCGACCGTTGCTGCACTGCTGCAGTGACGATCCATGCGCAGCTCAAGCGTTTTGAGGCCGCGCAAGATCAACATCGCGTTGAAGGGCGCAATCACCGCACCGGTCATATCCTTCATCCCCTGAAGTCGAATGTCCGCGACCATTTCCGCCGACCCCACCAAAAGGCCCGCCACAACATCGCCGTGCCCGCCAAGATATTTCGTTGCTGAATGCAAAACGATATCGGCGCCATGTTTGATCGGCTGCGTCAGATACGGCGTGGCATAGGTGTTGTCGACAACAACATGTGCGCCGCCCGCGTGGGCAATGTCGGCAACAGCAGCAATATCAACCAAGCGCATGTTCGGGTTGGCGGGCGTTTCAAAATAGACAACTTTGGTCCTGTTAGACATCGCCGCTTTTAGGTTTTCGGGCTGTGTCAGATCAACATGAGTGACTGTAACGCCAAACTTTGCCAAGCCATGGTGCATGAATGAAAACGTGCAGCCATACAGCGTTTTGTCCAAGATTATTTCATCACCCGGCGCGATGAGCGTCCATAAAGTTGCAGTGATCGCCCCCATGCCCGACGCCAATGCAAGCCCTGCCTCGGCACCTTCCAACACGGCGATGCGACGTTCCAAAAGATCATTCGTCGGGTTCGAGATGCGGGAATAGATATGTCCTGTTTGCTCTCCTGCAAACATATTTCCACCTGCCTCAGCCGTTTCAAAAACGAAGGTCGATGTCAGGTGCAAAGGCGGCGTCAATGCCCCCTCATTGTCCATCGGGTTATATCCATGATGGATTGCCATGGTTGAAAAGCTGTTTGGGTGATTACGCATGTAGAGCCTCCGTGAGTGTTTCCAGAGTAATTTAGAACAGGCTCATGGCTTACGGATTGCTAATGATGCGTCATTTAGGTAAGAAATTAGCAGATTATGCTACGAGGTTCAATAATGGACGCCAAAGATCGCCAGATCATTCGGGCATTGCAACGCAATAGTCGGATCACGAATCAAGATCTCGCCGCGGAGGTAAACTTGTCTCCGTCGCCCTGCCTGCGTCGCGTGAAGCTGCTTGAACAAAGCGGTGCACTCAAAGGCTATACGGCTGACATCGACGCGGAGGCTTATGGGCTACCCGTGATAGTCTTCGTTCGGGTCAGCCTGACAGGGCATACCGAGACGATCGTGCAACAGTTTGAGCAGCAGATCAGTCGGCTGGATCAAGTTCTTGAGTGCTTTGTGATGACTGGCATGTCGGATTATCTTTTGCGTGTAGTCGTCGCGGACCTTGCTGACTACGAAAACTTCGTGCGCAAACGCCTGCATCCGATTGGCGGCATCGGTTCAATCGACAGCAGCTTCGTTTACGGAGTGGTCAAGAAAACAGGCGTATTTCCACTGCTTGATTGATGCTAATTTTGGCCTGTCGTGAGACGGGCAGTATCGAAAGCGGAAGTTGGCGAAACAGAAGGCAACTGCTGCTTTGTCCGCGAAGCGGACCTTCACCTAATCCGGTACGTTGTCGATGCCCGAGCCGCCCCACGGGTGGCAGCGCATCACGCGGCGGACGGATAGGATCGTTCCTTTGATGCCGCCGTGTTTGCGCAGGGCTTCCATGATGTAGGCGCTGCAGGTTGGGTGGTATCGACAGCCGTGGCCGACCCAAGGGCTGAACACGAGGCGGTAGAACCGGATTGGCAGGGACAGCACAAAGGCGAGGGGGGTCATGACAGTTTCCCGATCGCTTTGGCGAAGTCTGCGCGCATCGCTTCAAACTCGCGCGTGGCGGTGACTTCTTTTTTGCCGATGAGAACGTAGTCGTGGCCGGCTTTAGCCAAGGCTGGCAGGTCGAGCCGTGCAATTTCACGCAGGCGACGCTTGGCGCGGTTACGGGCGACTGCGTTGCCGACTTTCTTGGAGCAGGTGAAGCCAATGCGTACCGCGGGATCATCGTCGTCGCGATTGCGCATCTGAACGGTCAGGCTTGGGGAGGTTTGGTAGTGCGCCTTGGACGCCGCCACAAAATCGGCCCGTTTTTTCATAACAGTTAGACGTGCAAAAACCGCCGCAGGCTGTGCTGTGGCGGTTTCAAACTTTTCATCACCCGAAGTCATAGACTTCGTACGCGATTATGCGCTGAGTTCTGCGCGACCCTTCGCACGACGTGCGTTCAGGATCTTACGGCCAGCTTTGGTGGCCATACGTGCGCGGAAACCGTGGCGGTTCTTGCGAACACGGTTGGAAGGCTGAAATGTACGCTTCATTGCGTCTCTCCGGTCTATGGGCAAACCCGTGAAAGGATTCGAACCCTGTTTAATCTCGAAGCCCAGCTAATAGGAGGGGGTTGGGCGTCTGTCAACGCGATCTGGCGTGAATTTCTGCAACAATGACGAAATCCCACCTGCGAAATGTTACAGTCTTCACGACTTTTGCAACAAAACCACACGAAAACGGAGTTTGCCATCAATGAGCCGTGATGCAGTTGTACTTGGGGTACCGAAATTAATGCCTCTCGTCCATCTAGAGTGCAACAAGACACACTAAGGATCAGAGACGTGACCGATATGACCGAAGCAACCCAACCTAATGCGCTGATAAAGCGCCTGCCGATCATTGTGATCGGCGTTGTCGCCGTTCTTGGCGCTTATTTCCTACGTGATTACCTGACGTTTGACGCACTGGCAGAGAATCGGGAGGCGTTGATTGCGTTTCGTGATGCGAACTACCTGCTGACTGTGTTGGTGTTTATCGCGATTTATACGGTGGCAGTGGCGTTTAGCCTTCCGGGGGCGCTGATTCTGACGTTGTCTGGTGGCTTCCTGTTCTCAACTTTCCCGGGTTTCCTATTTAACGTAACGGGCGCCACCATCGGCGCGACGGCAATCTTCCTCGCGGCACGTTGGGGTTTTGGCAAGCAACTGGGCGCTAAGCTGGAAGGATCTGACGGTATCGTCAAAAAGATCAAAGACGGAATCGACGAAAACCAATGGTCAATGTTGTTCCTGATCCGCCTTGTGCCAGCCGTTCCATTCTTCCTTGCCAACCTGATCCCATCTTTCCTTGAGGTTCCTTTGCGCCGCTTTGTGATCTCAACGTTCTTCGGCATCATTCCGGGGTCCATCGTTTACACATCTGTGGGCGCTGGGCTGGGTGAAGTTTTTGCAAACGGCGAGACACCGAACCTCGGCATCATTTTTGAGCCGCACATTCTTTTGCCAATCATCGGCTTGTGTGTGCTGGCTGTTCTTCCAATTCTCATTAAAGCCCTACGCGGCAAGAAAGGCCTGTAATCATGGACCGTATTAAAACAGACGTTTGTATTATTGGCGCAGGGTCCGGCGGGTTGTCTATCGCTGCAGGTGCGTCCCAGATGGGGGCATCTGTTGTCCTGCTCGAAGGTCACAAGATGGGCGGCGATTGCCTGAACTACGGTTGTGTTCCGTCCAAGGCGCTGATCGCCGCAGGTAAGCAGGCCTATGCGATGGCCAATACTGGTGATCTTGGTGTCACCGCGGTGAAACCAAAGATCGATTACGCCGCTGCCAAAGACCACGTGCGCAAAGTAATCGAGACGATTGAACCTGTAGATAGCCAAGAGCGGTTTGAAGGTTTCGGCATCAACGTTATTCGTGAGTTTGGCGTCTTCATCAGCCCGACCGAAGTGCAAGCTGGCGACACAATCATCGAAGCACGCCGTTTTATCGTCGCAACAGGATCTGGCCCCTTTGTGCCGCCGATCCCAGGTTTGGAAGACGTCGACGTTTACACAAACGAGAACATCTTTGATCTCCGCGAACGCCCTGATCACCTGATCGTCGTTGGCGGCGGGCCAATCGGTATGGAAATGGCGCAGGCGCATTTGCGTCTTGGGTCTAAAGTGACCGTCATTGAGGGCGCCAAAGCGATGGGCAAGGATGACCCTGAAATGGCGGCTGTCGTGCTCGATAAGCTTCGCGCTGAAGGCGTTGAGATTATTGAGGAAGCACAGGCTACTAAGATAAGCGGATCCAAAGGTAACGTGACTGTCCATACACCAAAGGGTGATTTCACGGGCTCGCATCTGTTGATGGCTGTTGGCCGGAAGGTGAATGTCGAAAAGCTCGACCTTGATAAGGCGAACGTTAAGTGGGGCCGTGGTGGTGTTGAGGTGGGTGCAAACCTGCGCTCTGTCTCCAACAAAAAGGTCTACGCGGTTGGTGATGCCGCGGGTGGTCTGCAGTTTACACATGTTGCCGGCTATCACGCGGGTGTTGTGATCAAGTCCATGCTGTTTGGGCTGCCATCCAAACAGCGCACGGATCACATTCCTTGGGCGACATACACTGACCCAGAATTGGCGCAAGTCGGCCTGACAGAGGCACAAGCCAAAGAAAAATTCGGTGAGCGGTTGGAAGTCGTGCGGTTCCCATACCACGAGAATGACCGCGCCATCGCAGAAGGCAAAACAACGGGTCTTATCAAGGTGATGATCGTTAAGGGCAAACCAGTCGGGGCCTCAATCGCGGGTGCTATGGCGGGCGAGTTGATCAGCATGTGGGCGATGGCTATCGCGAATAAAATGAAAATGTCGCAGATCGCTGCAACTGTTTTACCTTATCCAACCGTATCTGAGATTAACAAACGTGCTGCGGGTGCCTATTTTAGCCCGAAGCTATTTGAAAGCAGCAAGGTCAAAGCGATCGTTGGCTTTGTGCAACGCTGGCTGCCATAAAGCGGCTTAACTAGTAGAACGGACGGTATAATGCTCAACTCCCTTTCAGGGCGCTTCTTGATCCTCACGACGGTTTTCGTGCTGATTGCAGAGCTGTTGATCTTTGTGCCGTCCGTGGCGCGTTTCCGCGAAGACTATTTCCTTAATCATCTCGAACGCGCGCAGATTGCATCCCTGTCGTTGCTTGCGGAAGACATGATTTCGCCGGAACTTGAGGCAGAGCTTCTGGAGAACGCGGGTGTCTATAACGTGGTGCTACGCCGCGATGAAGTGCGCCAGCTGATCCTATCGTCACCGATCCCAACACCGATCCACAAAACCTTTGATATGCGCGACCCGTCAGCATGGATGCTGATCAAGGACGCGATGATGCGCATCGGTGATTCCGAAGAACGGGTGATCCGCGTGATCGGTAACCCTGTTCAGGATGGCGGGTTACTTATCGAGATCACATTGCCAACGAAGCCATTGCGTGCGGCCTTAATCGAGTACGGGATTAACATCCTGATCCTGTCTGCCGTGATTTCAATTATTACGGCCAGTTTGCTGTTCCTCGCAGTGCGCCGCTTCATCGTGAAACCCATGCGCGGTGTTGTCGATCATATGCAGGCCTATGCAAAGGCCCCCGAAGACGCACGACGCATCATTATGCCCACCGCTGGGATTACAGAGCTGCGCGAAGCGGAAGACGCGCTGGCGTCTATGCAAACGCAACTCACTGGCGCGTTGAAACAAAAAGAACGACTTGCCCAGCTTGGCGGGGCCGTCAGCAAGATCAGTCATGATCTGCGAAATATCCTGACATCGGCCGTACTGTTCACGGACCGCATCGAATCCTCAGAAGATCCGACTGTGCGCCGCCTCGCGCCCAAGCTCGTCAATTCCATTACCCGCGCGGTAAACCTGTGTGAAAGTACGCTGGCGTTTGGGCGTGTCGATGAACCAACCCCGCGTCTAGAGCGGGTGTCGCTGGCCGAAATCGTTGATGATGTTGTTTCCGGCGAACGGCTGGCTGTGGGCGAGTTTGATCTGTCCTTCGCGGAAGACATTCCCGCCGGATTGAGCGTACGCGCTGACGGTGAGCAACTTTACCGCGTGATCGGAAATCTTGTGCGTAACGCACGCCAAGCCATCGTCGCCACAGGCAAAGCCGGAGAAATTGCGATTTCCGCCGACGAGGATGACGACGTCTGGACGATTGCTTTAGCCGATACCGGCCCCGGACTGCCCCTCAAAGCCCGAGAACATTTGTTCGAAGCCTTTCAGGGCGGCACGACTCGCGGTGGGTCCGGGCTGGGTCTTGCGATTGCCGCTGAGTTGGTGCGCGGACATGGCGGGCGCCTCGATCTTGAGCGAACAGACGAGACCGGAACGCGCTTCGTTATTACCCTGCCAAAATCCAACCTGACACTTTCCCCGCAGATCGGTTAGTTTGCCTCTTGCATTGCCACGACAAGGCCGCTAAATCGCCCGTAATGCACCCGTAGCTCAGCTGGATAGAGTACCTGACTACGAATCAGGGGGTCAGAGGTTCGAATCCTCTCGGGTGCACCACTACCATATTTTTAACGATAAAAGACGCGCCGAAGTTAGGGTGCGGCGGTGCTTTCGCGAACGACAAGCGAGACCGGAAGAACGGCAGCTTGTTTCGCATGCGTTTGATCTGGGGCCATGATCCGCGTCATCAACAGTTCCGCTGCGGTTTCACCAATCACGAGACGGTCTTGCTTGATGGTTGTTACCGGTGGAATGAATTGCTCGGCCAAGTCGATGTCATCAAAGCCCATCACTGATACGTCGTGCGGGACTTTGAAGTCATGCCGCGACAGTTCGGCAATAAACCCCATCGCCAATTGATCGGACGCACAAAAGACTGCGGTTGGGCGGTCCTTCATTGCGATCCATGCTTGCGCAGCTTCGCAACCGGCCGCGAGTGAGAAGTCACCGGAAATGATCCATTCGGGGTTAGACGCGAGTTCGAGCTTTGCGATCTCTGCAATAAACTCATCCTTACGCGTGCTTGATAGGACGTTCCCTTCAGGGCCTGTGACGTGGGCAATTTTTCGATGCCCAAGGTCAAACAAATGGTTCACGGCAGCGCGTGTCCCGTGCCTATTTTCGCATCGAACCGACGTAAAATTGGCACCGTCGACCCATTCACAAGCAAAAAGGATACGATCGGCTTGTGGCGCGTTTTCTAGCATTTGCACAACGTCCGCATCCAAGCCACCATCAAGAATGATCATCCCATCTGCACGGGCGTCGTCCAGGTAATCGATCAGACGTTCACCGCTGTCATGCACCTGTTTCGTGCTGGCGATAAGCATCGAATATCCTTGCTTAGACAGGTGACGAGAGATGCCTTCAAGAATGGTAGAGAAGAAGGGGTTGGCCAGATCCGGAAGCAAAACCAGAACCGAATGCGAACGCTGCGTGCGCAGGTTTCGCGCAGCACGATTAATTCGATATCCCGTAACTTTGACGGCCTCAGATACACGTCGCCGAGTCGATTCGGACACGACATCAGGGTTCGAAAGCGTACGAGAAACCGTCGCCGTCGAAACTTTTGCAACCCGTGCAACATCCTGAAGTGTCGAGGTTTTCGCCAATGTTTTGTCCTATGCAGATCAAATTCTGTGCAATCGATTACATATTTAGTTGACACAAACATCAATACCGCACCAGAATGTAATCGATTGCAGGCAGGGATAACGCGCCGCGATCGCAATTCTTGGCGGGGAACCCGCATTTTCTGGGAGGAAAAAATGTCTACAACTTTGAAGTCACTGATGATCGGTACGGCGCTTACGGCTGCCACCGCGTCACACGCAATCGAACTGGAAATCACACACTGGTGGACCTCCGGTGGTGAAGCAGCTGCGGTTGCCAAATTCGCCGAGGCATGGAATGCCACAGGTAACACATGGGTCGACGGCGCGATCGCCGGCTCTGGCGGCACAGCGCGCCCCATTATTATTTCCCGCATCATTGGTGGCGATCCGATGGGCGCAACACAAATGAACCACGGTCGCCAGGCAGAGGAACTGATCGAAGCAGGCCTGCTTCTTGATCTCACTGACGTTGCCGAAGCAGGTGGCTGGGCTGATATCGTGAATCCATCTTCCCTTTTGGACGCTTGTACGCTGGACGGCAAAATCTACTGTGTACCAGTAAACATCCATTCCGCGCAGTGGATTTGGTTGTCCCATGCGGCCTATGAAAACGCTGGCCTTGATGTGCCAGCAGATTGGCACGAATTCGTAGCGTCCGCTCCTGCACTAGAAGAAGCCGGTACTTTGCCACTCGCAATGGGTCAGCAGGGTTGGCAGCAGAACATCGCCTTCGGTGCGATCACACTTGCGGTTGCGGGTCAGGATGCTTGGGACGAAGTGAACATCAACAAAAACGCTGATGCGGCACGCGGTCCAGAATACACAGCAGCATTCGAAGCGGTCGCAGCAGCGCGCGCTTTCGCAGCTGACTCCAATGTTCAAGATTGGAACCTTGCGACTAACATGGTCATCACTGGCGAAGCTGGTGCGCAGATCATGGGTGACTGGGCGCAGGGTGAATTCGCTGTTGCCGAACAGGTTGAAGGCGAAGATTACTCCTGCCTTCCAGGTCTTGGCCTGAACCCTGTCATCGACACGGGTGGTGATGCTTTCTACTTCCCAGTGAATGACGATCCAGAAATCACAGCAGCACAAAAAGAACTTGCCGCATTGTTGATCTCCCCAGAGGCGCAGGTTTCTTTCAACCTTGCAAAAGGATCTTTGCCAGTCCGCGGTGACATCGACTTGTCTTCCGCAAACGGTTGCATGCAGAAGGGCCTCGAAATCCTTGCAAATGGTGGCGTTCTGCCATCTGGCGACATTTCCTTCTCTCAGGATACAACGCTTCAGATCGAAGATCTGATGGCTCAGTTCTGGTCTAGCGATATGTCTGCTGCGGATGCTCAGGCGGCCTATGCTGACATCATCGAAAACGCTGACTAAGCGTTGAACTGATCCGGTCCGGCGGCCTATGCTGCCGGACCACCTTAACTTCTCACATTTCATTGATTTGGAGCCGACACGATGACCGTGGCCTCGGACCCCCCCTCTCATACTGCAAAGCGCCCTAGAAAACTGTTCAAGAATTGGATGGCGAAGCTGGCGTCCTTGCCGATGATCCTTACGGCGCTCGTCGTTTTTGTGGGCGGCACCGCCTGGACCGTCACATATTCTTTCACGGGTTCGCGTATGCTGCCCAAGACGAACTGGGTTGGCTTTGATCAATACGAACGTCTGTGGAATACCGACCGCTGGATCATTTCGATCAAGAACCTAGGAATCTACGGCGGTTGTTCGATGGTCCTGACGTTGGTTCTGGGGTTCAGCCTCGCGGCATGTCTCGACCGGAAAATCCGCTTCGAAAGTGCTTTCCGTTCGATTTTCCTATATCCCTTTGCTTTGTCTTTTGTGGTGACCGGCCTTGCGTGGCAGTGGATTTTGAACCCTGACTTTGGCTTACAAAGCGTTGTGCGCGGTTGGGGCTGGGAAAGCTTCACGTTTAACCCGCTCAACGATCCGAACACCGTAATTTACGGCCTACTGATCGCAGGTTTATGGCAAGGGACGGGGCTGATCATGTGCATCATGCTTGCCGGCCTGCGCGGCATTGATGAAGACATCTGGAAAGCTGCACGGGTCGACGGGATTGGCACGATCAAGACCTACGTCATGGTGATAATTCCAATGATGCGCCCAGTCTTTATCACCGCACTTGTGTTGATCGCATCCGGCATCATCAAACTATACGATCTGGTCGTTGCACAAACCGGAGGCGGGCCAGGCCTGAGCTCCGAAGTGCCTGCCAAATACGTGATCGAATATATGTTCCGCGCCCAAAACTTGGGCCAAGGCTTCGCGGCCTCAACAATGATGTTGTGCTCTGTTGTGATCATCCTGATCCCTTGGGCTTACCTCGAATTCGGAGGCAAGAAACGTGGCTGATATGACAACAAACACATCCGTAGAACCACGCGGACCAAAGCCCAAGAAGGCTTTCACACGTGGCAACATTTTCCTTTATGGCACGCTCATCGTGGTTTCGATGTACTACCTGCTGCCTCTTTATGTGATGATCGTCACGTCCCTAAAGGGCATGCCGGAAATCCGTATGGGCAACGTGTTTGGCCCGCCGATGGAGATCACATTTGAGCCGTGGGTGAAGGCATGGGCAGAAGCCTGTACCGGCATCAACTGTGACGGGCTATCACGCGGTTTTGGTAACTCAGTCCGAATTTTGATCCCGTCGATTGTGCTGTCCATCGCGATTGCATCGGTCAATGGCTACGCGCTGAGCAACTGGAAGTTCAAAGGGTCTGAGACCTTCTTCACGATCTTGATTATCGGTGCCTTCATTCCGTATCAGACGATGCTTTATCCCATCGTAATCATGCTGCGTGAAATCGGGCTGATGGGGTCGATCTGGGGGCTTGTGCTTGTACACACAGTCTTCGGGATGCCAATTCTGACACTGTTGTTTCGCAACTACTTCACGTCCATCCCAGAAGAGTTGTTCAAAGCAGCGCGTGTTGATGGTGCCGGCTTTTGGCAGATCTATTTCCAGATCATGCTGCCGATGGCCCTGCCGATCTTTGTCGTCGCGATCATTTTGCAGGTTACGGGCATCTGGAACGACTTCCTGTTTGGCGTGATCTACACCAAGCCCGCGACGTATCCGATGACGGTGCAGCTCAATAACATCGTGAACTCGGTGCAGGGCATCAAAGAATACAACGTTAACATGGCCGCGACCCTACTGACGGGTCTGGTTCCTCTCATCATCTATTTTGCCTCCGGCAAACTCTTTGTTCGCGGCATCGCCGCTGGCGCAGTTAAAGGCTGATACACTCATGGCAAACTCTGTAGAAATTAAAGACTTGGACCTGAATTTCGGGGCCGTCAAAGTTCTTAAACAACTCAACCTCGACATCGCGGAGGGTGAATTCCTCGTGCTGCTCGGATCGTCTGGGTGCGGTAAGTCAACTCTGTTGAACTGCATCGCAGGTCTGCTTGATGTTTCTGGCGGGCAAATCTTCATCAAAGGTGAAAACGTCACATGGGCAGAACCATCGGATCGCGGCATCGGAATGGTGTTCCAGTCCTACGCGCTTTACCCACAGATGACCGTGCGCGGAAACCTGTCGTTCGGTCTGAAGAACGCCAAGGTGCCAAAAGCCGAAATTGCCAAACGGGTAGATCGGGTTGCTGAAGTTCTGCAAATCGAAGCGCTGCTAGATCGCAAGCCCGGTGCATTGTCCGGCGGCCAGCGCCAGCGCGTTGCGATCGGGCGTGCATTGGTGCGTGACGTGGATGTTTTCCTGTTTGATGAACCGCTGTCCAACCTTGATGCCAAACTACGTACAGACCTGCGCGTCGAGTTGAAGCGTCTGCATCAGAAGCTCAAGAACACCATGATCTACGTGACCCACGATCAGGTCGAGGCGATGACCTTGGCTGACCGCATTTCGATCATGAAAAACGGCCTGATTGAACAGCTCGACACACCCGAAGTGATCTACGCCAAGCCCTGCAATAAATACGTTGCGGAGTTCATCGGCTCACCCGCCATGAACCTGTTTGAGGGCCAACTGAATGGCACTGCGTTCTCTGGCGATGGCTTCAACCTTGACGTCGACGGTTATGAATTTGCGACACAAACACGTGGCGAAGCGGCCGCGTGGTTGGGCATTCGCCCTGAGCATATCCTCACAGGGGACGCAGCCAAAAACGCGGCTTTCACTGGAACGGGCGAGATCGACATCGTCGAACCGATGGGGTCTGACACCTTGGTTTGGGTGAATTTTGCAGGGCAATCCATACGCGTCCGCACTGAGGGCCAATCAGGTCTGAAGTCCGGTGAAAAATTGACGATCGGATTTGATGCAGCACGGCTGCATTTGTTCGACGCAAAAACTGAAATTCGACTCTAATTCTGGAACGAGACTCATGACACCAGCACTCCAACTTTATTCAATGCGCGACTGCGCAGATCAAATCGCGCTATTGGCGCAACTACCCGCCCTTGGGATCACCAAAGTAGAAGGCTATGGCGGCGTTTACGGCGACCCTGCTGCCTACCGCGCGGCAATGGATGCCAACGGGATTTCCATGCCATCCGGCCACATGGGACTGGACGATATTGAAGCCGACTTTGATGCCACGATGAACATCGTGACAGCGCTCGGGATAACGCGGGTTTTCGCGCCGTTCCTTGATGAAAAAGATCGCCCCGACACCAAGCAAGGCTGGGCCGACCTGGGCGCGCGGTTGAATGCTGCGGGCAAGAAATATGCGGAACACGGTATCTCGTTTGGGTGGCACAACCACGACTTCGAATTCGTCGCGCTTGCGGATGGCAGCGTGCCAATGGACGTATTGCTAGAGTCCGCGCCAGATATCGCATGGGAAGCCGATCTTGCATGGGTCGTACGTGGCGGGCGTGACCCGATCGAATACATCCAGCGATACGCGGACCGTCTGTCTGCCATTCATGTCAAAGATATCGCTACAGCTGGCACCAATCTGGATGAAGATGGCTGGGCCGACCTTGGGGCAGGCACGATGGATTGGGCCGCCCTATTGCAGGCCTGCCGCAACGCGTCGAGTGATCTGATCTTCGCCTTAGAACACGACAAGCCGAGCGATCCGGTTGGCTACGCAACGCGTTCAGCGGCGGCCTTCAAAATCCTGTGGGAGAACACGCATGACTGATACGCTTGGTGTTGGCATCATTGGATGCGGGAACATTTCGGCGGCGTATTTACAGCTCGCTCCGATGTTCAAAGGCTATGACATCGTCGCCGTGGCTGATATTAATATGGAGAACGCGAAAGACCGTGCGGCCGAATTTGGCGTACGTGCTGAAACGGTCGAAGGTCTGCTTGCCGCGACTGATGTTGATCTGGTTATCAACCTTACGATCCCAGCGGCCCATGTTGACGTGTCCCGTGCCATTCTAGAAGCGGGCAAACACGTCTATTCTGAAAAGCCGTTTGTTCTAAGCCTTGCTGAGGCACAAGAACTTGGCGATTTGGCGAAGGCCAACAATCTGCGGATTGGATCGGCACCTGACACATTCATGGGCGGCAGCCACCAGTTGGCCCGCAATTTGATTGATAATGGCGCGGTCGGAAATGTCATGTCTGGTGCGGCTGTTGTCATGTCCAGCGGTATGGAAGATTGGCACCCGAACCCTGATTTCTTCTTTCAGAAGGGTGGCGGTCCGATCCTCGATCTTGGCCCATACTACATTTGCAATCTCGTGCAACTCCTCGGTCCCGTCAAAAAGGTCACGAGCTTTACGGGCATGGCCAGCGAAACGCGTACAATCGCCAATGGTCCACGCAATGGTGAAACCGTTCCGGTCGAAACGCCAACGACGATCCATTCTGTACTGTCTTTTGAATCTGGCGCGATCATCACACTGCTTGCCAGCTGGGATGTCTGGGCGAGCAATCACCCGATCATGGAGCTTTACGGCACGGAAGGGACGATGAACCTGCCTGACCCGAACTTCTTTGGTGGTGAGTTGACAGTGACCGAGCGCGGCGGCGATCCGATTGAGAAATCATGGGACCACCCGTTTAGTGTTCCGAATTTCGAAGAGACCCAAGCCAACTATCGCGGCGCGGGTTTGGCGGACATGGCTTTGGCAATTTCTGAAGGCCGTCCACATCGCTGCAACGATGAATTCGCAACCCATGTGGTCGAAGTCATGACTGCGATCCTTGAAGCAGGGGACGACAACGTCGTCATGACAATGAAAACAACCTGTAGCAAGCCCGACGTGCTAGGCCCCGATGCGGCCCGCGCACTATTGGCATAGTCTCTAATTACGGAGAGTAAGATGACGAGTTCTATTAAAGGCCCCGCGCTGTTTCTCGCCCAGTTTCTGGGGGATGAAGCGCCGTTCAATTCCTTACCCGCGATTGTCGAATGGGCTGCGGGCTTGGGGTATAAAGGCGTGCAAATTCCGTCTTGGGATGCGCGGGTCTTTGATCTGGAAAAGGCGGCGTCTAGCAAGGCCTATTGTGATGAAATCAAAGAGATTTGCGCCAAACACGACGTGACCATCACAGAGCTTTCGTGTCATCTGCAAGGCCAGTTGATCGCGGTTAATCCGGCCTATGACACGGCATTTGATGCGTTCGCACCAGAACACTTGCATGGCAATCCTGACGCGCGTCAGGCATGGGCCGTGGATCAGGTAATCAAGGTTGCGCAGGCGTCAAAGAACCTTGGCCTCAAGGGGGCCGTGGGCTTCACTGGATCGCTGGCGTTTCCCTATGTTTACCCATGGCCGCAGCGGCCAGCAGGTTTGATCGAGGAGGCGTTCGGCGAACTAGCGCGCCGTTGGAAGCCGATCTTGGATATCTATGACGAAGCTGGCGTTGATTTAGGCTTTGAAATTCACCCCGGTGAAGACGTGTTTGACGGCACCACGTTTGAGCGTTTCCTTGCGGCCCTCGATAACCATCCCCGTTGTAAGATCACCTATGATCCATCGCACTTCTTGCTGCAGCAAATGGACTATCTCGCGTTTATCGACATCTACCATGACCGCATCAGCGCCTTTCACGTAAAGGACGCCGAGTTCAACCCAACGGGTAAGCAGGGTGTCTATTCTGGCTATGCGGATTGGACAGATCGCGCGGGTCGTTTCCGCTCGCTCGGGGATGGTCAGGTTGATTTCAAAGGCATCTTTTCGAAGCTCACTCAATATGGGTTCGACGGTTGGGCGGTGCTCGAATGGGAATGCTGCCTAAAGCATCCAGAACAGGGTGCCGCAGAGGGTGCGCCGTTTATTGCCGATCACTTGATCCGACAGACTGAGCGGGCGTTTGATGATTTCGCGGGTGGTAAGTCCGACCCAGTTGCCCTTCGTAAAATGATGGGGTTCTAGGATGGCTCCTCTGAAGCTCGGCATGGTTGGCGGTGGTCAAGGCGCGTTCATTGGGGGCGTACATCGCATGGCGTCACGTCTTGATGGGTGCTTCGATTTGGTCGCGGGGGCCTTTTCGTCGGACCCAACGCGCGCCCACGCGTCTGCCGCTGAGCTTGGGATCGCATCGGATCGCTCATACGCGGACTTTGTTGAAATGGCGAAAGCTGAAGCCGCCCGAGATGACGGAATAGATGCGGTGTCGATCGTGACACCGAACCACCTGCACGGGCCAATCGCCGAAGCCTTTCTGGCGCAAGACATCTCAGTCATCTGCGACAAACCAATGACGGCGACGTTAGCGCAGGCTGAAAGCCTCGTGGCGGCGGCCGAAGCGTCCAAAGGGCATTTCTTTCTGACGCACAACTATACCGGCTACCCGATGATCCGTCAGGCGCGCCAGATGGTCGCCGAAGGCGCATTAGGTGAAATCCGAACTGTCGAAGCAAACTACTTGCAAGACTGGCTGAGCGTTGCCCCGGATGAGGACAACAAACAGGCCAAATGGAGGTTGGATGCAGCCCAATCTGGCGGCGGTGCAATTGGCGACATTGGCACGCATGCCCATAACCTCGCATGTTTTGTGTTGGGTCAACGCGTGACATCGCTCAGCGCCACGCTCACATCCCATTTCGCAGGGCGCATGGTTGATGATGATGCGCGGATTACGTTGGAGTTTGAGGGTCGCGCAAAGGGTCACATTTGGGCCAGCCAAGTCGCGATAGGCAATGAGAATAATCTGACCTTGGCCGTGTATGGCAGCAAAGGGTCACTGCGCTGGGCGCAAGAGAACCCAAACGTTCTTTGTTTCAGTGAATTGGGAAAAGCACCGCAAATGATGACCCGAGGCGGGGCAGGGGTGAGCGTGGCTGCGGTGGGTGTTACGCGGATTCCGGCGGGCCATCCGGAGGGCTACTTAGAGGCTTTTGCGACGCTGTATAAAGAAGCTGCTCAGGTCATGAGTTCGCAAGATGGTTCTCACGCGACCATTAGCATTCAAGACGGTCTTGATGGGGTTCGCTTCGTGGACGCATGCCAACGATCATCGCGTGGCGCGTCTGCGTGGATCGAACTTGGCTAGGCCAAACGGTCAAAGTGCTTTCGGAACGTGACCAGACGCATTAGGCATCGGTATCTTCGATAGTCTGGGGCATGACATGGCGCAAAAAGCTACGATCTACAAAGTTGAACTCTCTGTTTCTGATATGGATCGCCATTATTATGAGACGCACAAGCTGACAGTTGCAAAACATCCATCAGAAACGGATGAGCGGTTGATGGTGCGTGTCCTTGCCTTTGCCCTGAATGCGCACGAGCATTTGGAGATGACAAAGGGTCTTTCAACGGATGATGAGCCCGACATTTGGCAAAAAAGCCTGAGCGGTGAGTTGGACCTTTGGGTCGCGCTAGGTTTGCCGAGCGAGAAAATCGTGCGCCAGTCCTGCGGCAAAGCCGACAAAGTGGTCATCTACAGTTACGGTGGGCGGACCGCAGATATGTGGTGGGAAAAGATCAAAAACAGCACCACCCGTTTCGACAACCTACAGGTCATGAATTTGCCGGAAAACGAGACCCGTGATCTTGGTGCAATGGCAGGTCGTTCAATGAAGTTGCAGGTGAACATTCAAGACGGCGAAGTCATGGTAAGTGTTGATGACAGCATGGTCTACGTGACGCCGATTGAATGGAAAAGTGCTGGGTAGATAGGGATGTGTTGAACAAATTTGGACATCTCACAACGTTGCCGGCTGGCCCCTTTCGTTTCATTGCGCTCGACGTCGAAACGGCAGGAAAAACGATCGGTGGGATATGCCAGATCGGGCTTGGTTTTGTCAGCAACACAGGTGACGTTCAGACCTATTCCGTATTGATCGACCCTGAAGAACCGTTTGAGCCATTCAACACCGAGCTGCATGGGATTTCGGCACAGTCCGTGGAGGGGGCCGGGACATTTCCGACGGTCTTTGGTGCACTGTTTGAGTTGTTGAACGCGCATTCCCTCGTGCAGCACAGTACGTTTGACGAAAAGGCGCTTACCGCGGCGTGTACCCGTTACGGCGTGCCGATGATCACGTCACATTGGACCAACAGCGTCACTGTTGCGCGTCAGGCTTGGCCTGAATTGAAAGGCGCGGGTGGGCATGGGCTTGCGAACTTAAAGAAACACCTTGGGCTTGAATTCCATCACCACGACGCGGGCGAGGATGCGCGTGCGGCGGCCACGGTTGTTTTGAAGGCAGAGGAAATCTTGGGGGCAGGGTTCTCTCATCTCAAAATCAATCGCCAATTGAAGTTTAAGTTTTGAAGATGGCGTGAAGTGAGGGATGGCGGCCCTTCTTTGCTTGCGGTGCGATCAGGTAATACGAAAACAACATTCGTTGATCCGAACTGGCGAAACCACATCGATCACATGAGTTCGGCTTGCAAATGGCTTTCGGAATGAATTACGAAAAAAGGGCGGCGATTTGAATAGGTCCAAATCTCACCGCCCTTTGCACTCGTTACAACAGTATCGTGCCTTAGAACGGCATCGATATCCCTATCTGCAGACTCCAGCTTTCAAAATCATCATCACCCAAGCCCGCGTAATCTGTGCCCGCAGTATTGGGGGGCCGTTTTCAGAGAGGTAAGTCCGTCCAAGATCCGCCAGACCGTGCTGCCCTTCGTATTCGGGTACTAAGTTTGCGGCGATGCCGCTTCCCTCAGTATGAGACCGAACACCTGCAACACCATCGGTCATAGACAACGCGCCGTGTTCATCATTCAAAGCTTTCTCTACTCGTCGGCAATGCCTGTGCCCCTTGCGTCGCGCTTGCAGCCGTTGCTGCTGCGAGGAGGGTTCTACGTATTCTCATTCCCGTGTCTCTCGTGCTTTTCACTGCCAGCCAACCCGATGCCTGAAAATGCCCACATCTTTAGGCGCGGGCCCGTTGCGGGGCTTGCCATTGTGTGCGTTCGAACTGTGCTATTGGCCTGCTGGAATGCTCGATTATTGTTGGCCTAATTGTAAGAGGCACAGACGCGTTTCGACAATCACCCGAACGGGTGAAATCGGACGAACTTTGAATAAAAAGTGTTTGGTTGCGCGAAATTGCGAAGGCGATCTGAAGCCCACAAAACCGATGTTCGCTGCGCCCCTTGTCGGCTGTCCGGTGACAGCGTTAAGGCGCTTCCAATTTGCCCAGCACCAGTGGCAACGGCTTTGAAATATAGGGCAGGTATGAATCGATCTGATAAATCGGTGCGCCGATGCGTTCGGCGAAGACATCCAGAAAACCGGGCGATTTCACCAGTGAGTCTTTGCAATGTATTAAGGCGACGCGCGGGCGGATGTTGGTGTTGTCCGGCGCATAGGCCCAATCGAAATTCGAAAAGCTTGAATCGCGCCACATGCCTTCGGCGTTGAAGTCGATCAGATCTCGAAAATTGCGGTCATGTGCTTGGATGCCATCTGCATCCTCGATTTCAGACAAATCTACCCCCAAGAGCGGATGGATACCTGAATAGGGATCGGCATTTCGCACTAAGCTGCGCATTGCAATGCCCAAGATCAGTTTGATGGTTTTGGGCGCATAAAGGCAGGCCAGTCCATAGGTCTTCATTTTCCCGACGAACCCAGAAACATCTTTGTGGGACAAGATCACGAGTTCCGTGGAGTCCTCTTTGATGACACGAAGCAAAAGGGCTTTGTCATGCGTGTCCGACGCTAGCCATGACCTAAGTTTCTAAATGTCGTCAATGCTGATTTGGTCTAGGAGTGCGGCCTCTACTTCGACCTTTCGTTCAAAGCGCCGATGTACAAACGCGTCTGTTTCCTGATAATCAGTTTACTTGATTTCGCCGAGCAAACGCCAAACTTGGTCAGCATGACGGTCGATTTTTGGGGCAACAACTTGATTGTCGCCGTCATCTAGCCACGACATTAACATTTCGATCATGGTTTCAAGATGATTTGGGTTTGTTAGGCATTCGTAGAAAGAGAGCAGGACATGTTCAACTTGTGGCTTCATGTCGGAATTTTCGTCATTACGCATCTTCCCCAACCCTTAGCCAGCTTAGACTTGCGTGTTGAAATCGTCAATATTCTAGTCTGAGCGTGTCTTTCGCCGCGTCTCTAAACGCCTTTGGTGTCATACCCGTTTCCCGCTTGAACGCTTTGTAAAATGTTGAGCGCGAGTTGAAGCCGACATCGAGTGACACTGTTAACGTCGATGCGCGGCCCTCTCGTATCATTGGCTTGGCAGCCTCAATCCGGTGGCGCGCGATATAGTCGAAGAACGTTGACCCGATTTGTTCGTTGAGCGTCTGGGAAACCTGATTGGGCAGGGCACCTGCATGGCGTGAAAGTTTTTGCAAAGACAGGTTCGGGTCAAGATACAGAGCATCCTTCTCCATTGCAGATGTGATGCGCGACGCCAGTTGCTGCGCATGGGCTTCGGTCAAGGCCGATCTCGCATATTTCTCCTCGGAGGTTTCATCTGGTTCCTCAGGTGCCTCGGCTTCCGTTTCGGGAGGGGCAATTGATGCGAAGGCCATCACGAACAACAACAGGCACGCCGTTAGGCCGTAAACGAGTTCTTCGAAAACGGCCTGATCTAACCCCGTGTTCTCGGCGACAGAGGTGAATGCAGTGACTGCCCAAAGCGTGACGAGGGAAATCACAAACCAGTCTAGCCACCTCAATTCACGGTCATCCAGATTCGAATAGAGTGTGCGTAGTTTAGTTCGGTACGCGCGCAATCTTCGCAACGTCGCGACGAGATAAACACAAGACGAAACCAACCAACAAAAGATCAAGACGAACGTTGCTAGAACCAGCGTGGAAAGCACATAGCCCGCAGGCAATTTACCCTCAATGAACATAGCAGTTTTGGCGCTGGCTGGCTGCAACCAATAGCCAAACATCACGAAACTGCCCGCGATCGGTAAGATCAAGTCTCGCCATCGCATGGTCGAAGGTTCGAGTTCAGTCGTCTTTGCAACCACGTAATAGAAGACCGCTGGTGGCAGAATAAGAAGCAAAACCAAAACGATTGGAAGGTAAAAACCGTACATCGAGAAGGCGAACGTAAAGACGAGTGGTGTCGAAACCATGCCGCCAAACACTCCAAAAACCAATGTAAGATAATACCGAACAAGCCCGTCTTGCGTACCGCGTAACGCAGACATTACGCCTGCAAGTGCGAGCCCCAAGCAGGCGGCAGAGAGGGCAATGGTTCCATCAGTATGCATTCCGATTGATAGGCTTAATCCGCGCCCCGCTTCAACGCTCAAAAGCGCGTCACAAAATGACGAATGATTTGTACGCGCCGTCCCGCGCGGACGACACAGCGATTTTTTCGTTCCAAACAGAGTTCAGATTTCACTGCCAACAAACGTTTGGCCACAACGGAAGAGAGCTCCAATGTTTACTTTTGTCACGCTTACCACAATCGCCCACGTCGCATCCGGCGCAATCGCCGTATTAATGGGGGCCATCGCACTTGCCGTCCGAAAAGGCGCAACGAACCACGTCAACGCAGGCCGCGTGTTTACCATTATGATGGGCCTTTCGTCATTTCTCGGGGCAATACTCGGGCTGGTCAAATTCGAGACCTTCTTCATCACATTTCATGCAGGTGTCCTTGGGGTAACCCTTGTGCTGAGCGGGTGGTTGCTCGCACGGCGGCCTACCAAGCATCGCGGTACGATGTTCGTTTCAATTGCAGGTGTGAACCTTTTGAACACGGCAGGTCTGATCGCAGCCGGATCTTGTGCGCTGACCTTACCAGAGCAAACCTTGCGTGGATTTGCTGCTGCTGACTACTTCTTTCTAGCAGGCATGGCAGGCGTCGCGCTTATCAACGACATTGTCGCCCTCCTGAAGAAGTCCCTGTCCAACAAGCACCGGATCGCTCAGCACGTTTGGCGCATGTGTCTCGGGTTTTTCATTGCTGCAGGGTCTGCTTTCACGGGACCAGGTGCAAAGGCATTCCCAGAGTTGGTGCGTAACAGTGGCGTTCTTTCACTGCCCGAACTGACAATCATGCTGCTTATGCTGTTTTGGCTCTTCCGCGTCTTGCGTGGGAAGGGGCCCCAAAAACACGTGCCGCAGGTCTGATGCCAAATAACATCACGTCGCTCCAACCAGAGCGGACACTCCAACAGTTTTCCAACACCGCGCAAGCACGCGCCTGAAGAAAGAGAATACTATGAAAACGATCACGACATTTACCGCAACTCTGGTGCTAACTCTCCCCGCCAGCGTTTTCGCGCAAGACCGGTCCGAAGACACCTTTGCCGGGCACGATATTTTCTTTACCGTGTCGGGTGGCGTTATCTCTGCGCCGTCCTTCCTTGGTAGCAGCGAAACGTCGGTCTACGCGATCCCGAACATCTCGGTCGCCATCGGGGATCGCCTGAATATCTCATTGCTCGAAGGGATCGAATATGATGTCTATAAAGAAGGCAACCTGACCGCGGGCGCGATTTTGACATATGATTTTGGCCGCGAAGATACCCCGTCAGACCATTCGCTGTTGCTATCCGATGTCGCAAGTTCAGAGATCACTGGGTTGGGAGGTATTGAAGAAACGGCCGAATTCGGGGGCTATATCGAATACACCTATGGAAACCTGCAAACCTCGGTTGAGGTGCGCAAAGGTGTTGATGGTGGTCACTCCGGTCTCGTTGGCGATGTTGACGTCACCTACAACGCCCCCGTCGAAATCCTTGGCAGGCAGTCCGTCATCTCATTCGGCTCGACGGCCAGTTTCTCGGATGATAGCTATGCGAGCACGTTCTTTGATGTCTCTGCTGCACAATCGGCAGCATCCGGAATTAGTGAGTACGACGCCAACGGCGGTATCATTTCATACGGCTTGCACGCATCTGCCTATGTGCCTTTGAACGAGCACATCGCCCTTGTTGGCTTTGCCAAGTATGACCATCTCGCCGGAGACGTGCGCGATTCATCGATCGTGCAAGAGCGCGGGTCCGAGCAACAAACGACCGCTGGGCTTGTGCTCAATTACACCTTTTAACGCCGCGACAACCGTTAACGAAAAGAAGATCAGCATCTGGTCGTCGGTGCCCTCACGACCCTACGACGGTAGAGGGCCCGACGCGCCAATCGACGAGGAGGCAAGGCGAAGTTGACTTCAAACAAAGTTCGTTCCGAAACACACGGGGCGGAAATCGTTAAGTGTCCTCGGGCTTCAGTGTCAGTTACCCGCATTGATAAAGCGAAGCACCGGTGCGGCGTGTCGGGTGCAAGCCAGTTTGGCTCAGCCGATTAATAAGGGTGGTCGCACGAAAAGTGAAACGCATTGTTTCCAGTTTGGGGACAAAGTTTCGCCCCGTTTCCTTATTACACCTTCCGAAACACCGTTCGGAGAGTACCTATGGTCGAAGCAAAAACGCATCTTGCTACAAAACCGCGCTGGCTGACGCCCGTGCTTTTCAGCACGACAATCTTCTTGTCTGCATCGTTGTTGTTTTTTGTTCAGCCCTTGTTCACGAAAATTGTGCTTCCGCATGTTGGTGGGGCGCCCGCTGTGTGGACAACGGCGATGTTGTTTTTCCAAACGGTCTTAATCGGCGGTTATCTGTATGCGCATTTGATAACGCGGTACTTGTCAGTTCGCGCACAGATCGCATTGCATTTGACGCTTTGGGCGCTTGCATTGTTTTTCCTGCCTCTGGCCGTAAGTGCTGGCTGGAGCTATGATGCTGAGCAGTCGACAGCGGGACAAACGCTTCTATTGTTCGCTGCGGGCGTTGGCCTTCCGTTCGCTGTCTTGTCGGCGAACGCGCCGCTTATTCAGACTTGGTATGCACGCACGGGTGGTTATTCAGCAGACGATCCGTATTTCCTTTATGGTGCATCTAACCTTGGCTCGTTGATTGCATTGCTGGGTTTTCCTTTGGTTGCCGAACCCTTGTTTGGGGCGACCCAAATCGGTTGGGGCTGGACGGTTGGGTTCTGGGCTTTAGGTGCACTGTTGCTCGCCTCGGGTTTAATGGCGCGCGGGCGACATGTTCGCACAGTTGCCCAAACGCAAACCCAGTCTGCGCCGAGCCTGAAAACACGCTTACTCTGGGCGCTTATTGCGTTTGTTCCCTCCTCTATGATGTTGGCGGTTACCACTAAACTTACGACCGACATCGGGTCCGTACCATTGATCTGGGTGATCCCGCTTGCGCTTTTCTTGCTAACCTTTGTGATGGTTTTCACAAACCGGCCTGTCGCGTCTATGGCGACGCTCCGATTGGGTTACCTCATTGGACTTGGCGTTCTGGCGGTGGTGTTCTCAAACTTGCTGGGCATTCATGTATCTGTCTGGTCCGCGGTTTTAACCGTCGTGGCTTTCTTTTTGACGGCGCTTTACGCGCATGCGCTACTTTATTCGGAACGCCCATCAGCCGAGCACCTGACGACGTTTTACGTGACCATGTCTGTTGGCGGCGCCTTTGGCGGTTTCTTCAATTCGATCATTGCACCCAGCCTGTTTAACGAACTGCATGAGGGTGCAATCACTGTGGCCGTTGCTGCGATACTTCTGCTGATCCGGGCAGTTCGCCCATCGCGGACGGCATTGTTTGGCGCGCTGGCTTTGGTCGTTGTGATACTGGCGAAAACAACGCTGATCAGCACTTTCGGGATTTTCGTTTTTGGCGCTATCGCGATTGTCCTTTTCCTCGCGGTCGCGACCACAATCCGACACACCGAACATGCTCTTGCTTGGGTGATCGTAGGGTTTCTTGTCGCAGGGCAGGTGTTTGTTAATCACGGCACCCCGCTTCTTAGGGACCGTAGTTTCTTCGGGACACATAAGATCGTGGAGCAAGATGGTTTGCGCATCTATGGCAACGGCACCACAACCCACGGTGCGCAGCGAATCGTTGATCTGACGGCTGACCGTCCCGAACCACAGCTCTATTATCATCGCAACGGTCCTATGGCGCAGGTTCTTACGTCTGCCAAAGCGGATGCTTCAGGGACTGTCGGCATCGTTGGGTTAGGAATTGGCGCATTGGCTTGCTATGGCCAACCCCATCAAGATTGGCATTTTTATGAAATCGACGCATTGGTTTCCGACATTGCCCATGATCCAAGTCATTTTACCTTCATGAGCCGTTGCGCTCCGGATGCACCGACCCACCTTGGCGATGCGCGTATGGTCCTAGCTGAACAGGATGGATTGAGCTTTGATATCCTTGTGATCGATGCCTATTCATCGGATTCCGTGCCCGTGCATTTGACGACAGTCGAAGCATTCGAAATTTACCTCGAACATCTCAACGACGACGGTGTGTTGGTTTTCCATATCTCCAACCGCTACTATGACATCAGCCGCCCACTGGGGCGTCTGGCCGAAACCTTGGGACTAGAGGCGCGCATTCAGGATTATACGGGTAACACTGCCGCGGATCCCGGCGATGTAGGGTCGCGCGTTGTTGTCCTTTCACGCCACAGTGAAGGTTTGGGTGATTTGAACGCCGATCCACGATGGACGCCTTTAGCATCTGATGGCGGCCGTGTCTGGACCGATGACTTTGCAAACGTTTTGGAAGTGCTGAACCGCTGATTTAGCAAGGGTTTTCGCCCTTGAATAAGAGGAATTGGCCAAAGAAGGTGAAACACATTTTCCGATTTGGAAACGGGATACGTGTCCGATCGAAATTGTGCAGGGAACCCAAGCCCGTAATTCAAGAAGCTGATAACCACATGGGTTTGACTGGTTTCTAATTGGTAGGTTCGTGCGTCCGGCTTGCTTCCAGATCTTACCAAATGGCCTGACGACGGACAGAACTCGCTGGCCGCCTTGATCACAATGAAGGCAGGACTGCTGATCAGATCGTGCGCCTTCAAGATCCGATACGTTGAAGCTTCTGATACAAAGTAGCTTTCCGTATCCACGAACGTCCCCGCCAGTTCTCCCGGAGACAGATCGGTCTCCTTCAACGCCAGTTTGACGACCTTGCGTCAGACCTCATCTGGAATGCGGTTCCACACGTGTTTGGGCTTGGGGGATCGAGAAAATGAGCGTGACGAAGACCTTGGCGATGGCCGCGTCGGCCAGCTGCCTGCGGGTTCCGTCGTTATGGTTGATCTGACAGCCGGAGGCCTGATCGCGTGTGACACCGCCCGCATCGCTGATGTGACCGGCCTTGCCGATATCGCGCCAGAAGATCCTGAGCCGGAATTCGTATCAATCAACGCGGAAAACGAAGTCGTCGTCACGATGCAGGAAAACAACTACATCGTTGTGCTGTCTTCCGCGGGCGAAGTGCTGAGCCACTTTTCCGCCGGTGAAGTGACGCTGGAAGGCGTTGATACAGAAGAAGAGGGCGCGTTGGTGTTCGACCAGACGATCACTGTCCCGCGCGAACCCGACAGCATCACATGGATCGACAACACCCATTTCGCCATGGCCAATGAGGGCGACATGGACGGCGGATCACGCGGCTGGACCATTTTCAGCCAAGACGGCGACGTTGTGTATGACAGCGGCGTATCCTTCGAACATGCGATCATTTCGCTAGGCCACTACCCAGAAGAACGCTCTGGCAACAAAGGCGTAGAACCCGAAAGCGTTACGTTTGATGTCTTTGGCGGCACGCCTTACGTCTTTGTCGGCGCGGAGCGATCCTCCATCGTGGGTGTCTATGACATCACCGATCCCGCCGCCCCTGAATTGACCCAGCTCTTGCCATCGGGCATCGGGCCAGAGGGCTACGTGACAATCCCAGAACGCAATTTGCTGATCTCAGCCAACGAGGTCGATGATGCGGGCGCGCGCGCTCATGTCATGCTGTTTGAATACCAAGAGGCCGCGGCGACTTATCCGCATCTGACCTCGGTAGGTATGGATGAGTTGACAGGCTGGGGTGCAATCTCTGGTCAGGTCATGGCCGACGACGGAACGATCTTCGCTGTGTCTGACAGCTTTTATGGCATGCAGCCCACGATCTTTCATATCGACGTGTCGCAAACTCCGGCTCAGATCGTAGGCGCAATCCGCGTGACCCGCGAAGGTCAGCCTGCGCAGTTGATCGACATGGAAGGCATTGCGCTGGACGGCGACGGCGGCTTCTGGATCGCCTCTGAGGGTCGCTCTGACCGCTTGGTGCCCCACGCGATTTATCACGTCAGTGCAGATGGCGCGATTGAGGATTATATCGCGCTGCCAAATGAATTGCTCGCCGTTGAACGCCGCTTTGGGTTTGAAGGTATCACGCGTGTGGATGACATGCTCTATGTCGCCGTGCAGCGCGAAACGATTTTAATCTATCCATCACAGGCTTTGAAAGGAAGGATTTGACACACGCTAATTCCGCACCCTGCAAGTTCCGCCCCCCAGCAGGGAAAGGGCAGTCTTGGTTACACGCGATTGCATAAGTCCGCCTCGTCCTGAGGTTGATCGTGGTGTCGTCGCGCGCTTTCTCTGTTTGTGGGCGTTTTGGCGCGGTATCGTCTTTTCCACTACTCAGAAGGGTTTTGATGGCGGCTGAGGCAATCTCTGGCCCGTCCCGTCGTTTTCGGAGTTAATTTCAAACCGAACAGAGCCCTTTACGTCTTCATGGCCGTGAACAGCTCTAAGTGCCTGTACTGCGAATTCGGCTTTCATTCGAAGCGCGCTGACAGCACCGTAAACGCCGCATGAGCGTAAGTACCGGTAATACCAAACAACTTGAAAACCGGTCATTCACGCGGATTGAAATGCGCAGCAGTGGGTGAACTTACAGGAATTCTCGCGACTGGCGCTCCAATTCAAAGCGCTTGTTCATCTGTTCCAAAGAAGTGCAGATTCCCAGTCTCGAATTTCAGACCAACAGTCTGTCCCTCGATGTTTGGAAACGCTCCCGAGGTTCGCACAGTCAAAAGCCCAAGCGGCCCACAATCAATGTAGTGGAAAAAGTCTGCACCAAGGTATTCGCTGACCTGTACGACGCCATCACAGTGACCCGCGCCCTGATCGACCACACCAATATGTTCAGGCCGGATGCCAAGCTGCACTGCGCCGGGTTTGAGGTCTGGACGCCCCGTAAATCCGTCCGTAGTGCTGCAGGCGATCAGGTTCATTTTCGGACTACCGATAAATTGCGCCACAAACACGTTATCCGGCTTCTCATAGAGTTCACGTGGACTACCAACCTGCATGATCAAACCGTCTTTCAGAACGACAATCCGGTCCGCCAGTGTCATCGCTTCGACCTGATCATGAGTCACATAGACCATCGTCGTTTCAAGCGCTTTGTGCAGACGGGCAATTTCAAACCGCATATCCACTCGCAAGGACGCATCAAGGTTGGAAAGCGGTTCGTCGAACAGGAAACCCTTTGGCTTGCGTACGATTGCACGGCCAATGGCGACGCGCTGGCGCTGACCGCCGGACAGGTCCTTAGGGCGGCGATCCATGTACGCATCAAGCTTCAAGATTTCTGCAGCGTTGTTAACTTTCTCCTCGATTTCGGCCTTTGGCGCGCCTGCGGTCTTAAGGGCGAAACCCACGTTGTCTTCGACGCTCATGTGCGGATAAAGCGCGTAGGACTGGAACACCATCGACAGCTCGCGCTCGGACGGGACTTTGTGAGTGACGTCATTTCCATCCAGCATGATCTGGCCGCGACTGGTTTCTTCCAATCCCGAGATCATGCGCAATAGTGTAGATTTGCCGCATCCCGATGGACCAACAAAAATGATCAATTCTCCGTCGAGAATATCAAGGTCAATGCCTTTGATTACTTGGACGTCGCCGAACCATTTTTCGACAGATTTGAGGCTGATAGAACCCATAATTTATATCCTTTGATTGGCCTCAGGCCACGCCTTCAAGCTTTGTTTCGTGTTGCCATGATAGCCAAACGGCCGCTGTCCATGAAAAATTCGACCCAACGCAACCTTCGCCGGTCAATGGGTTGAAGCATTCCCAAAACCCCGACTTTTCAATCGCGCGGCACAGATCGTCTCGGACCTCTCTCGCCAGCTCTGCTTCACCTTGCTCAGCCAGCCCTTGGGCCGTCATGTAATTCATTTGCGGCCAGACAGGGCCACACCAATAACGCTGCGCCTCAAAATCAGGCGAGTCCGGGTCCCAGCTGGGCAGCATGTAATCTACCTTGCTCGCAATCCGACGCAGGTTGTCCGCGGTGCGTGCCCGCTGGTGGGATGTTCCGCTGTCCGCATAAAAACACAATGCGCTGCAATTGCTGAACCCGGTTGAGAACGTACCGGTACGAATGTCGCGGGCGGTGAACGCACCGAGATCTTCGTTCCACAGATAGTCGGTTGCGGCCTCGCCTTTGGCGATCCATGCAACGATCTGGTCACAGACCTGTGCAGGTTTGCCCATCTCTTTGGCCATCGCCAGTAAGTCTTTGTCAGCCCGCAGTAAAACGAAGTGAATGTTTGGGTCGGCCATCAAGAACGGCCCCTCGTCCGTCAAGCGACGCTGATCCCAATCGATGCTAACGCCAAAATGTACGATCGTTAGGTACTTGTCGTATTGTTCCTGCGTCGGGCGGTATTCTGGATTGATGTGTTTGTTGTCCATCCGCTGGTAGGGCGGCAAATCGGCAGCGATCTCCATCTGATCAAGACCGATGTTCCATTCGGGGCAATTGTCACGTCCCGTTTCCCACGGGTGGACCGTAGCGACGATGCCGTTCGCGGTCCGTGCATCGTGGAACCACTTGTGCCATGCGAAAATCGCATCGAACACTTCTGCCCGGCGAACTGCGCCACTTGGACCTTCGGTAATCTGGCGCACAACAGTCGCCAAAACAGGCGGCTGTGACACCCCTGTTGATGGGATCGTGCCGTGCGTTTTTCCCCAGCGAGAAGGGCCAGGAAAATAGTCAGGGTCATCGCTGCGAAAGATGATGCTGGGGATCATACCGTTCGGCCATTGGCCTTCGATCAAGGACGTGATTTCAGCCCATGCGCGATCCATATCGTAGGTCGCGATGCCAAGGGCACAGAACGCAGAGTCCCAGTTCCATTGGTAGGGATAGAGCCCTGCCGTCGGGATCGTGAAACCGCCACGGTCATTCTTGGCAAGTGTATCGATAGCGAGTTGTTTGAGAGACATCATTTAACCTTTCACGCTGCCAGCGGTAAGACCCGCGACAAGGAAGCGTTCAAACCATAAGAAAAGCGCCAAGACAGGAACTGTTGCGATTACGGCACCCGCCATAAGGTGCTGACGTGGAACCTCCGAGGAGTTCAGCTCAGCAATCCCGCGTGACAGAGTGTAAAGATCGACATTGTCGAGGAACATGAAAGCGAAGAGGAATTCGTTCCAAGCGATCATAAAGACATAGAGCGCGACGGATGCCATAGCAGGCAAAGCAAGCGGTAGGGTGATCTTTCGGATCACATTTAAGCGGCTAAGCCCATCCATCAAACCAGCTTCTTCAAGCTCGGCAGGAATACCGCGAAAGTAGCCCTGAAGCATGTAAAGCGCGACAGGGATCGTCGTGGCCGGATAGACCAGCATCAGCCCCCAAAGCGTGTTGCGCATCCCAAGTTGGCTAAAAATCGCATAAAGCGGGATCACTAAAACGATCATCGGCACCATATAAATCAACAAAATAGAGCGGCTCAGAAAATGTTGGCCCGGAAATTTCAGACGCGCCACAGCGTAGGCCCCCGGAACCGCAAAGAATAGCGTGATGAGGACGGTGACCACTGACACAAGTGCTGAGTTCATAAGATAGCTGCCGAAATGATACTGGGTGAACAGTTCAATGTAGCTGCGGAATAGCGCCGTGAATCCTTGTTCGAAATTGATCGAAAAATCGAGCGGGTTGGACAGCAACATTTGTTGGTTCTTCAGGCTCATCATCACCATGACAAAGAACGGAAGGGCGACGGCAATGGTGAATGCGACGATGCCGAACCCCTTTACAAACCGCAGGCAGATGACCTCGACGTTATAGCGTCGTTCACGGCTGGGACCGAAACCTTTTGCTGTCGTGTTGATCGCGAATGTCACCAGCCAAGCCGTCACAACAACGGCAATTAGCTGACCAAACGAATAGGTCGACATCGCTAGGCCCAAAGGTTCGGCACCAGAGGTCACGGTTAGAACCAAGACGAAAATAAATGCGCTGAGCACACATATTCCCAATGTGCGTCTTTCGGGGGTGAACCCTGTCAGCACACCGGCGGTGACAAGCCCCGCAATGGCCCCAGCGGTAACTTGTGGCTGAAACAATTCACCAGAGATGAACAGCGCCAGAAGGGTAACCAGTATCGTGGCAATTGCCCCCCACAGTGCACCGAACAGCAAACAGAGGTAGAAGATATTCCCGAAACGGCTCATGCGTCGTCCTCCGGTGAGAATTTGAAGAAGATCACTGAAAAGACCAGCAAGATCAGGAACACGACCACCGCCACGGCGGCACCAGCACCAAGGTTGGACACAGCAAAGGCCTGTTCATAGACGTTTACCGTCAGGGTCCGCGTGCCAGCGGCACCACCCGTCAGTAGGAAGATGTCGTCGAACTTGTTAAACGTCCAGATGAAGCGCAGCAGGAACAAGACCGCCATAATGCCCGCCAGCTGCGGCAGCGAAATGAATCGGAATTGCTGGAGCGGTGTCGCGCCGTCGATTTCTGCGGCCTCGTAAATATCCGTGGACACCGACTGCATCCGCGCAAGGATGAACAGCATTGCCAGCGGAAAATAGCGCCAGATTTCAAAGATAATCACGACCGTAAGGGCGACGGGAAAATCAAACGACAACCCAAGGAACCGGATCTCTGCAACGCGCTGACCAAGGAAGTTGATTGGGCCGTCAATGACACCAAGTTGGATCAGCAGCGCGTTCAGCGTCCCACCAGGCCCCGGATCCAGCAGCAGCACCCAAGCGAGGGCGACAGCGATCACAGGGGCGACGTATGGGGACAGATATAGTCCCCGCAAGAAGCTGCGCCCACGGAATGTCATGTTCATCAACTGTGCCGCAAACAGGCCCATTACCAAGGCACCAATGGTGCCTGCGATAGTGTAATAGAGTGACGCCCAAAGTACCGGCCAAAAGTCAGACCCGTTGAAAACCTTTCGGAAATTATCGAGCGTGAAATCATCGTTTATTAGAACGTTTTCGGGGTCAAACTCAAACGCGGCTTCGGTGTCTTTGACGTTGATGGGGGCGTCCAAGAAGGCCTGCGTTGCAGCGACGCGCACGATGACGTCTTCGCGTTTGCCCGCTTCGTAATCGCCGAGATCACAGGCCAAAACACTACCGTCCAAAGTACAGCGGTCATCGACGTTCAGAATGTCCAGTGTCGCTGGCAATTCATCGGTCATGAAGACTGCTGCTATGTCGCTTTGACGGGAGGAATTTCGGATCCGGTATCGGATATCGGCCTCGTCTCCCACGGCCTCAACGTCGCCCATTAGGCGTTCGTTCACGAGGATCGACGGCGCGCGCAGATCACCCAGCGTGACCGGCTTGAAGCTGATCCAGACATTGGCAAATAGGGGGAACAGGACAACGGACAACACGATTGCGAACGTCGGCAACAGCATCATATAGGCAAAACGCATTTCACGTTTGGCAAGCGGTCCTAAACCCTTGGGGGGCTGTGGCGGGCGATCATCCGACATCATCTAATCCAGATCATTAGGGGGGAAGGTCGGCGACGCGGAGGTTTCCGCGCCGCCTGTTAGTATTGCTTACAGATCAAGAGCCATATGCTCTGCGACGATCTTGTCCGCAGCTTCCTGAACCGTAAGATCGCCATCTGTCATCTCACGAATAACGCGCGACATAACTTGGGAGTTCACGATTTTGGACGCTGTGGCGAGTTGGCCGTCAGCCACACCCCAGCGGTCACCTACAGAGAGGCCTTCAACGATGTCGTCGATGACGGACTGTGGGTAGATGTCACCCAGCGGCGCTTTGCGATCTACGCCAACGTCCAGGCCAGCCCAGGCCATCTCAAAGGATGTGTCGCCAGCTTCTGCGCCGCGACGTACCGGGAACTTGCCTTCCGGAGCCTGTGACAGCCACTGGCTGTAACCTTCGGACATAACGTATTCAACGAATTCCTGTGCAACGCTCGTGTTGGCGTCAGCAGAAATGCCGAGATAGCGCACGTCAGCATAGGCAGCGCCATCTGCATTGCCAGGGCCGGAAATCACGGTCGAGAAACCGGTCATTTCTGCCAAAGCAGTCGTCATAGGGTCATCGTCGATGGTGACTGGCGCACTGTCACGCAGGCCGCCAAGTTCGTCCAAAATAGATGGGGACCAGATCACCATTGCGGCTTTACCATCAAGGTACAGCTCACGGGACTGGGACCAGTACAAATCACCTTCGGGCGAGTTCGCAACGAGGTCTTGATAAAGCTCAAGAAGCTCAACCAGATGCGTCGTGTCTTCGTTGATGGAACCGTCAGCGTTGACCGGTGAGTAGCCAGTAGCGAGCGAAAGGTGCTCGATCAACTGCATCATATAGCCTTCGTCAATCTTAGTCGCGGCGACGAAGCCGTACATTTCAGGTGGGTTGTGCAGGGCTGTCATCGCGGCTTGCATGTCGTCAAAAGAAGACGGTGCTGCAAGACCGGCCGCTTCGAACAAGTCAGCGCGGTAAACAACAAGCTGGGTCCAGCCGTCGGATGGAACAGCTACGATTTCACCGTCAGACATAGCCATACCGACTGGGCCTTCAGCGAAGGTATCGACGCCTAAGTTGTCCATGACTTCGCTTGCAGCACCCGCATCCAGCAAACCGGCTTCGGAGTATGGCAGGATGTGGCTAACGGTCAGGTTGATGACGTCAGGCAGATCGCCAGCAGCAAACGCAGCAGTTGCGCGTGTCTGGATGTCGGATTCTTCGACTGGGATGATCTCAACTGTGTGGCCTGTTGCAGCCTCAAAGCCTGCAACCATTTCTTCCTGAACGGCGATACGCTCTGGCTGGACTTCCATTGTCCAGAACCGGATCGTGTCCGCATTTGCGGCACCCGTAAGAACGGTTGTGGCAAGTAAACCTGCCATTAGATGTGTAGTGCGTTTCATTGAATTTCCTCCCGTTTTGAAACGTTTATTGGGCCCGCTACTCTCTCTAACGGTCCGTCGGTCTCGCGGCGCAGTAGTTGTGCACGCTGCAATTCTTGGTGTTTGATCGGATCATCGCCGTCGATGATCGCAAGCAACATGTCCCCCAATCTGCGCCCCGCATGTGCAAGCGGCTGCGCCATCGTCGTAAGTGGTGGATTGGTGTGAACGCCAAACTTGAGCCCATCATACCCAATCACAGAAATATCCTTACCTGGCCGCATTCCGCGTGCTCGAATTGCGGCCAAAGCACCGATCGCCATCGAGTCCGTCACGCACACAATAGCTGTCGGCGGCTCTGGCAGATCAAGCAACATCGAAGTGGCAATCTCGCCGCCATCATCACTGAGATCCGCGATCTGAATCAGGTCGGGATCGACGGGCAATCCGTTGGATTTGACCGCTTTGTTATAGCCGTTCAACCGGTCCTGCGTGAACTGGTATTGCAAAGGCGCACCGACAAAGGCAATGCGGCTGTGACCCAGTCCGACCAAGTGGTCAACGGAAGTGACAAAGGCATCTTCACCGTCCACATCAAACCACGCGTAATCGTCACTCGACCCCGTTCTACCGTGCACTACGAAAGGGCACTTCAGTCCCTGCAATAGGCGGATGCGCGGGTCATTTTTCAGCGGGCGTGACATCACAAGTCCCCCCACTCGACCAGAGCGAACCAAACGGTCGATCTGCGCTAGTTCATCCTTGGGTGAGTCTGCGTGAACCACGAGCACATCCCAATTCCGCATGCTCATTGCCTCGCCCAGCCCCTGCAAAAGCTGCGCCACGAACGTCTGCGCAATCGAATTACTATGACGTGGCAAAACATAGCCGATGGTTTCAGGGGTGCCGATGGAAAGGCTGCGCGCAGTCTTGTTTGCACGATAGCCCAATTCATCCGCTGCGCGCTTCACTCGCTCGCGGGTTACTGGACTGATGTCGGCATAACCGTTCAATGCGCGGCTCACCGTCCCGACCGTTAGATCAAGGTGTGCTGCAAGTACTTTTAAGCTGACCGGCTTCCCAGACATCGATTCCCTCCCATTTCATCAACGCTAACCGAAACCGGTTTCGGAAATCAAGCGAAACCGGTTTCGGTGGGCGAATTTTAATTGTATGAAGAGATGTTGGAATCAGAAATTCGCGCTTTTCATCATAAAAATCACGCGCAAAAATACAGGAACGGGACAGATGAAACGCTCACGCATAAACGAAATCATCACTGAATCTAACGACATGATGCGCTCTTTCGGGTTTGTTCTGCCGCCCTGGGCCTACTGGACGCCGGAAGAATTTAAAGCGCGTTCTGGGGAGGCTGCGGCTGTAATCGCGGCCCGAAATGGCTGGGACATCACCGACTATGGAGACGGTGATTTCGACAAAATGGGGTTGTTCCTTTTCACCTTGCGAAACGGACGTTTGGCCGATCTGAAACGGGGAGGTGGAATGTGCTACGCGGAGAAACTACTTATTTCGAAGCAGGACCAACTTAGCCCGATGCACACCCACGTCATAAAGGCCGAAGACATCATCAACCGTGGTGGAGCTACGTTGGTGGTCGAACTTTTCGGCTCAGACTCGGATGGGGGATTCGACGAAACAGCCGGCGGTACGGTGTTCTGTGATGGGCTGCGTCGTGACTACGGTCCCGGCGAGAAACTGCGCCTTAAGCCTGGTGAAAGCGTCACCCTTATGCCAGGCGATTGGCATGCATTTTGGGGCGATGGCGGCGATGTTCTGATTGGTGAGGTTTCCACGGTCAACGACGACGAAACCGACAACATCTTCCGGGATCCGATCGGTCGATTTGCCGAAATCGAAGAAGACGAAGCGCCCAAGCACTTGTTGGTTAGCGATTACCGAACTTGGCTGGTCTAAACGATGATTACTGATGCATCTCCTGAAAGCGGGTTTTCGAGCGATTTGGAAGCAGCTCTACTGGAGGATTTAAGGGCCTCGTCCGCTCAAACTCACAACGGTCGAGTTGACCTAGCGGTGCGAGATGATGACGGAGCACTTCTGGCAGGACTGGCTGCAACCACGTCTTACGGCTGGCTACGAGTAAATATGTTATGGGTTTGCTCGGGTCATCGGCGTACAGGCTTGGGGCGGCAGTTGATGCAACGCGCATTCGAACAAAGTCTTCAAAAAGGATGCCATGCGACATGGCTAGAAACCTCAAACCCGCAGGCGCGGGACTTTTACAAAAGTTTGGAATTTGAAGTCTTTGCAGCGCTGACAAATGAAGCAAACGACGTGCCACAGGGACACACGCGTTGGTTCTTGCGCCGCAAACTGGGACCCTCGCTGTTCGGAGAAACATCATGACGGACCTTATCACCGCCGCGCGAACCTTCCTTGAAGGCCTGTTCGCCGAGGCTGTCGCCGTCGCCGACCCGATGCGCGTCGTTGCTGCGCATTTGCCCGCACGTCCGGAGGGGCGACTTGTGATCATCGGCGCTGGCAAAGCAAGTGCGCGCATGGCCGAAGCGGTCGAGGCTCATTATGGCCCCTGTGATGGGCTCGTTATCACACGATACGGGTATGAGCGGCCAACACAGGGTATCGAGATTGCGCAGGCATCTCATCCGGTTCCCGACACCGCGGGCGTCACCGCGACACGAAAAATGATCGATCTTGTGACAGGGCTCACACCCGACGATTTTGTCATCGCTCTCATATCTGGTGGCGGCTCCGCCCTGCTGTGCGCGCCCTCCGATGGGCTTACGCTCGACGACAAAATGGAGGTGAACCGCGCATTACTGGCGTCCGGCGCGCCGATCGACGAGATGAACATCGTGCGCAAACATCTTAGCTTGATCAAAGGCGGCCAACTGGCTGCGGCATGCCACCCTGCCCAACAATTGACGCTGTTGATTTCAGACGTACCTGGCGATGATCCATGCCAGATCGCGTCGGGCCCCACGGTTGGTGAAGAAAGCACCGCGCAAGATGCTCTTGCTATTCTCGATCAACGAGGCATTTCCCTGCCCTCTCATATCCGTAACTCAATCGCTGAAGCTTCTTCAGTTGTGCCACCAAACGATCCGCGCCTATCGCATGCCGATACAAGGATCATTGCAGCCCCTTCCCATTCTATCGCTGCCGCCGCAAAGCTGGCGAAGACTGCCGGATACGACGTACGTAATCTTGGCGACGCAATCGAGGGTGAGGCCCGTGACCTTGGCGCACAGCAAGCTGCACTCGCGTTGTCGCTTCAGGCCGAACTCAAGCCGAGCGATAAGCCCATTTTGTTGCTGTCTGGTGGTGAATGCACTGTAACCCGCCGCGGTGACGGCATTGGTGGCCCGAACGCGGAATTCGTGCTGTCAGCCGCAATCGTTCTGAATCGACAACAAAGCATCCACGTTCTTGCCTGCGATACCGACGGTGTCGACGGCGCCGCTGAGATCGCTGGCGCTTATGCGGGTCCGGAAACGTTGTCGCTCGCCTTGCAAGTTGATCGCGACCCCGTGGCTGCGCTTAGCGAAAACGACGCCCATAGCTTTTTCGCATCTGTGAGGGGGCAGATCGTAACCGGACCGACCTTAACGAACGTCAACGATTTCAGAGCGATTCTGATCTTGCCACTAAGCTAATTGGTAGTTGCATTCTAAGTTGCATGAGTTGTGTTGCAGTAAGGAGTGTGCCGCAACAGCGGACGGATGCTGTTACAGCGAAATTGGAAAACTAAGGTCGGTTTTGTCCGCACTCTTTGAATTCGCCAACCTTTAACTTTTTCCGACAGCGGTAAAGGTCCGCAATTAAGGGCTGCGCCGCGGCATCGTCGGGATCAATCAATGTCCGGTTTGGGCCGTGAACTGGCATTTTCGGAGCAATCGTGTCTGGCTTGCTCATTCTCGGTCTTGACGCTCCTACACCCTTGAAATATGCGTATTTCTGGTCGCGGGTGTTGTGTAATGGTTAAGACCCCAGTTTTCCAAACTGGAGATGGGGGTTCGATTCCCCCCACCCGCTCCAACCTTCCAAAAATCGAACATTCCAATTGCGTACCCCGACTTCTTTAGGGAACTCGACAGCACGCGTTGAGAAAAGTTCTTCATAGATTGTGATATTACGACGCATCCGAACGGTTGCTTGGTGTTGGGCGGTTGTGTGCTCTCGTAGTCACCATTAAGTCGTGTCCCTAACAAAGGATAAGCTATGACCGACGCTCCAAGAAAAGCTGAAATGGAACGCGAACGCTCAAAGGAGATCGGCGCGCTAGCTGCGTTGTGGCCGTTCATGAAACCTTATGGGGTGTTGATCGCGCTTGCGGGCTTGGCGTTGGTGACAACGGCGATGATGTCCCTGATATTGCCGCTCGCGGTACGTCGGGTTGTCGACAATTTTGATATCGCAGAACCTGGTTTGCTGGACGGGTATTTCGCGGCAGCATTGGGCCTCGCGGCACTTTTGGCGGTTGGCACTGCGCTGCGCTATTACTTCGTGACCCGTTTGGGTGAACGCGTTGTGGCGGACATACGTGTGTCCGTTTTTGACCGCATGATTTCAATGAGCCCTGCGTTTTTTGAACGGATCATGACGGGTGAAGTCCTAAGCCGGATTACCACGGACACCACGGTTATTCTTTCGGTTATCGGCAGTTCTGTTTCCGTCGCTTTGCGCAATGTTTTAATCTTGGTGGGGGGCATCGGGTTGATGCTGTTCACCTCTGTTAAGATGTCATTGATGGTGCTTTGGCCGATCCCGCTGATCGTGTTTCCGATCATCATTTTGGGACGCAAGGTTCGTCGTTTGAGTAAAGAGAACCAAGACTGGATCGCGCAGAGTTCTGGCGATGCGTCAGAGCAGCTGTTGAGTGCGCAGACGGTGCAAGCCTTTACACATGAAAGCCAAAGCCGCGGGAATTTCCATCGCGTCACGGAACACAGTTTTCAAGCGGCGCAAAAGCGTATCGCGACGCGGGCTATCCTGACCGCGATCGTTATTTTCCTCGCGTTCAGCGCGATTGTTGGTTTCCTTTGGATGGGCGCGGCTGACGTACGTGCGGGCAACATCACAGTCGGTGAATTGGTTCAGTTCATGATCTACACGATCATGGTCGCAGGCGCGGTTGGTGCATTGACCGAGATTTGGTCTGAACTGCAGCGTGCAGCCGGCGCAACGGAGCGACTGGTCGAGTTGCTCAAAACCCAAGACGCCGTGAGCGATCCTGCAAAAGCGCTTCCTGCTCCGGCAACGCGCCGTGGTGAGATCGCGTTTGAAGGCGTCGAATTCGCATATCCAGCGCGCCCAGGTGTGCAAGCACTGGACGGCGTTTCGTTTGCAGTTGAACCAGGTGAGACCGTCGCATTGGTTGGCCCGTCGGGTGCAGGTAAGACAACGATCATTCAATTGTTGTTGCGGTTCTATGACCCGAGTGTGGGCCGAGTAACCTTTGACGGTGATGATTTGCGTGATCTGGATCGTTCGGATTTCCGCCGTCACATGGCGCTTGTGCCGCAAGACCCTGTTATATTCGCAGCATCCGCACGCGAGAACATCCGCTTTGGCCGTCCTGAAGCAACTGACGCTGAAGTCGAAGCGGCTGCAAAGGCTGCTGCTGCGCATGATTTCCTCACGGCACTTCCTGATGGGTACGACAGTTACGTCGGTGAACGCGGCGTGATGCTGTCTGGTGGGCAAAAGCAACGTATCGCGATCGCACGCGCCATTTTGCGTGACGCGCCTGTGTTGCTCCTTGATGAGGCGACGAGTGCGTTGGACGCTGAATCCGAACGGGCCGTGCAAAGCGCGGTTGATACGCTGTCCAAAGATCGCACAACCCTGATCGTGGCGCACCGTCTGGCGACTGTTAAAAAGGCTGATCGTATCATCGTTTTTGAAGCCGGAAAGATTGCAGCGATTGGCACCCATGATGACTTGGTTGCGCAAGGCGGGCTTTATGCGCGACTTGCACGGCTGCAGTTCACGGATGGCGCGCAGGCGGATTAATTCCCCTTGAGCAAGTCCACCCGTAAGATCAGAACATCGCCATCACGAACGCCTATTCAAACAGGAGAACCGAGATGGGGTTGTTTAATTTTTGGAAGAAGTCCGGCAAAGACGTTGCTGGTGAACCAACTGCAGAGGCACTGACAAAAGAGGTTGCTGACCTCGGTCTTGACGCTGAAGGCCTCGATATCTCTGTTGAAGGTGACAAAGTTAAGATTAAAGGCAAAGCGGTTTCAAAAGAAGCACGTGAAAAGATTATTCTAGCGGTTGGTAACGTTGAAGGCGTTGCTGAAGTTGAAGATGACAGCAACGACGGCGCTGTATTCCACACCGTTGAAAAAGGCGACAACCTGTCGGCCATTGCTAAGAAAACACTCGGTAGTGCGAACGCCTACATGAAAATTTTTGAAGCTAACAAGCCAATGCTTAGCCACCCTGACAAAATCTACCCAGGTCAAGTTTTGCGGATTCCGCAGGACGATTAAGTCTAGTTTTAACGAGTTCTCTGTTTGCATTAGGGTCGCGCCAGAAATCTGGAGCGGCCCTTTTTCGTAGCGTTAGTCTTGCGCGACGCGACAAACCACCACATCTTACTGAATAGGGAAAACTGCCCGCAAGGGTAGGGAAATTAATTCGGGAGGAGCGAGCGATGACGTTTGCATCTATGGCTGATCGCAATGCGATCGAAAACGAGATGACGTGGGAAGAGCGCGATGTTGCGCACTCTGTTTGGGCTCAGTTGGGCCGCAATTCTGTAAAGTTTCCAGATCGTGACGCGGTTACGTTTCAGATGTTCTCTGGTGAGAACGATCCGTTCGAAACACTGAATTGGTCCCAACTTCAGGGCAAAGTCGCGCAAACAGCAAATCTGTTTCGCGAACTAGGTGTGGGTTCGGATGATGTTGTCGCGTTCTTACTGCCGAATGCGATGGAAACAGTGCTGACGTATTTGGGCGGAACCGTTGCAGGCATCGTAAACCCGATTAACCCGCTGTTGGATGCTGACCAAATCGGCGCGATCCTGAAAGAAACCGGCGCTAAGGTTCTTGTGACGCTCAAGGCGTTCCCGAAAACCGATGTCGCGCAAAAGGCAGCGGAAGCGGTGGACCATGCGCCGAACGTGAAGACCGTTGTTGAGGTTGATCTGCTGAAATACATCGGCGGCTTCAAAAAGTTGATCGTTCCGCTGATCCGCCCAAAGGTGAAAGTGAACCACGGCGCGGCCATTATTGATTTCAATAAATCCATCGCCAAACAGCCAACCACGCTAACATTTGAGGACCCGACAGAAGACCGAGTTGCGGCCTATTTCCACACGGGTGGGACGACGGGCATGCCAAAGGTCGCCCAACACCGTAATTCTGGCATCATCTACAATTCGTGGCTTGGGGATCATCTGTTGTTTGAACCCGAAGACATCCTGATTTGCCCGCTGCCGTTGTTCCATGTGTTTGCGACCATCGTGTCGCTTGGTGCATCGCTTGGCTCTGGTGCGCATATCGTATTCCCAACGCCGCAAGGCTATCGCGGAGACGGGGTGTTCGATAATTTCTGGAAGCTGGTTGAGCGCCATAAGGTGACGTTCATGATCACAGTGCCGACAGCGATGTCAGCCTTGATGCAGCGCCCTGTGAACGCGGATATTTCGTCTCTGCGTTTGGCATTCTGTGGCTCTGCTCCATTGCCGCTTGAGCTGTACAAGAAGTTTGAAGCTGCAGCTGGCGTTACAATTTGCGAAGGCTACGGCCTGACCGAAGCGACATGTCTCGTGTCGATCAACCCACCGACAGGCGATAAGAAAGTTGGCTCAATCGGGGTTCCGTTCCCGTATACGAATGTTCGTATGATTGATGCATCAACGCACCGTGACGTCCCAACCGGTGAGATCGGTGAAATTTGCGTTGCGTCGCCAGGTGTCTATGACAACCACACCTATACCGAAGCCGCCAAAAACGCGGACCTCTTCTATCCGGGTGAAGATTCGCCAATCGAAGATCCCGTGCAGTACCTGCGCACAGGCGATTTGGGGCGTATCGATGAGGATGGTTACCTGTGGATCACAGGGCGTGCGAAGGACTTGATCATTCGTGGCGGTCACAACATCGATCCCGCAGAAATCGAAGAAGCCCTCGCAGGACATGCACAGGTAGCGTTTGCAGGTGCAATTGGACAGCCGGACGCCCATGCGGGTGAAGTTCCTGCAGCTTTCGTTGAACTAACAGAAGGTGCGACGGTAACTGTCGAAGAGCTTATGGAATTTGCCAAAAAGCACATTCACGAACGTGCAGCTTATCCAAAGCACCTTGAAATCATGGATGAGCTACCGAAAACGGCTGTTGGAAAAATCTTTAAGCCTGATCTGCGTAAGTCTTCTATCACACGGATTTATAATGCCGCATTGGATAAGGCCGGTGTTCCCGCTCAGGTGACGTCTGTTGTTGAGGACAAGAAGCTTGGCCTTGTTGCGCATGTTGCCAAGACAGGTGAAGCCAGTGATGAGCAAGTGAACGGTGTTATCGGTGCGTTTACCCGCCCTTGGGTCTGGGTTTCGTAAGTAAGATAAAGCGATGAAAAGAAGCGCCGCCCTTTCGGGGCGGCGCTTTTCGTTTATTCATCAGGTAACGAAAAGGAACCCTGATGAATAATGAGCCCCATGCGATTGCTGTGATGGACGGCACATGCGCGCTTTGCGCGTTTGGCGCGAAGATGGTGCACCGGTTGGACAAGACCGGAACCATCAAGATCGCCCCAATACAGGGTGAAGCCGGGACGGCATTGATGGTGGGGCACGGGCTTGATCCGCTTGATCCGGATTCATGGTTGTTCATCGAAGAAGATGGAACAGTCACACGCGACCTTGATGCCGTTATTCGACTGGGCCGTCGAACCGGTGGCATCGGGTGGCTTTTGGTTTGGTTCAAAGTTTTCCCAAAACCCGTTCGTGACTGGATGTACGCCCGCGTTGCGCGCAATAGGTATACGATGTTTGGTCGTGCGGAGATGTGCGAAATCCCAAACGCAGAACTTCAGGCGAGGTTGTTGCCATGAAGGTGCTGGTTATTGGCGGTACCGGAATGTTCGGTTCGCGCCTATGTGAGCTTTTGGCGCGGGATGGGCATGACGTCACAATTGCCAGTCGGCGAAAGCCGGATCCGATGAAAACACCTGAGCTTGCCAGTTTTGCCCATGTCGAATTTGACAGGAACGGGCCGCTTTCATCGTTTGACGACTATGATGTGATTGCTGATGCCGCGGGTCCGTTTCACGCTTATGGCGATGATCCATACCGTATCGCGAAAGCGGCAATTGAAGCTGGATCGCACTACTTTGATCTCTGCGACAATGCCGCGTTTTGTCAGGGGATCAATGTGCTCGAAGGTGCGGCAAAAACCGCAGGCGTTACCGTCGCCTCAGGCATGTCATCCGTTCCTGCCGTTTCTTCAGCGGCGGTTGAGGCACTCTGCGCTGGGCAAACGCCTTTGATGATCGAAACAGCGATCTTACCCGGTAACAAAGCGCCGCGTGGGCGAGCGGTCGTGGAAAGCATCCTCGATCAAACCGGGCAAACTTACGTTGAACGTCTGGGTGGGCGCGATGTGCCGGTGCGCTCGTGGTCGGGATCTAAGACCTATGATCTTGGGGAATACAGGCGCCAAGGTTGGCGGATTGAAGTTCCCGACCAACGATTGTTCCCCGATCATTTCAACTGCCGAAGCGTTAGCTTTCGGGCGGGGCTTGAGCTTGGCATGATGCGGTATGGGCTCGGGGTGTTGTCGCTTGTCCGCAGCAAAATCGGCTTTGGCGTTCCGAACTGGTTCGTGTCTTTGATGATGCTTGGCGCAAAAGCGCTGGAACCGTTTGGGACAGATCGCGGAGCCATGGTTGTCGACGTGACACTTCCAAACGATGCGGGCTTCATTCGCAAGACATGGGTTATGCGGGCGGAAAACGGGGACGGCCCCTATACGCCCGCGATCGCGATCCGCGCAGCATGTCGTGACCTAGCCACCCTGAAATCCGGCGCAGGTCCAGCGTTGTCTTTGGTCGCACTAGATCAAATCGAAGCCTGCTTTGATGATCTCGACATCGAGACCGAACATACGCAACAGGATGCCATTCCGATATTTGAACAGGTTCTTGGTGCACAGTTTGATACGTTGCCTGACGTTATATCGGCGACGCACAACGCAGTTACACCCCGCGCGTTCAAAGGCATGGCGAGCGTGACGCGCGGCACCGGGTTGCTTGCCCGCATCGGGGCGTTGTTGTTCGGGTTCCCGCCATCAGCGCAAAGTGTCGAAGTCGAAGTGGTGAAAACCCCTGATGGTCGCGGTGAAACATGGGTGCGCCGTTTCGGGACAAAGACTTTCAAATCTTTCCTGCGCCCAAGCGATAAAGGTATGACAGAGCGCTTCGGCGCGTTGACCTTTAACCTTGGTCTGCAAATTCAAGACGGCACGCTGCATTTTCCTGTGACGGGTGGCCGCATCGGGTTCATCCCGATCCCGCGCTTTATGCTGCCGCAAAGCATCGCTTCGGAAGTCGACAAAGACGGGCTGTTCCATTTCGATGTACTGTTGAAAGCCCCGACAGGCGCGACACTGATCCATTACAAAGGTTGGCTAAAGCCAGAGTAGTCGTTGATGAGGCGACCATTCTCAAACTTCGCAACCTGTGGTTGGGGGTTTTTGAAAATAAACTTTGTGGAATCGGGGCAGAGACTTGCGCCAATGAATTGAGCTGTTGGCGTCCGGAGTGTGCAAAAAACGTCCCTATTGCAGCGCTCATCTGCCTGAAAAGTAAGCGACCTCCGTTAACTAAGGTTAGAAAATAGGCATTCCAGATTGATCTGACGCAAATTGCGCCGCTTGACGTTGTCGTGCGGCTCTTGGGCGTAAAGGGTCCTGCTGTCCCCACAAACGGGGGCATGAGTGCCATGCAAGGGCGTGATCGTGGAAGAAAACAACCCTCGCATGGCTGCAACAAAAAGCTGCGGCTAGCCGGATACAACAGTTAACGCCTCATGAATAGGCGCAACGTTGATTTGGTATGTAGCGGCAAAAAACGGGGGACCGATCCTTTGAATACGTCCAAAAAACTTCTCTCTACTCTGTCGACAATTACTTTGATTGCTGCGGGTAGCAGCGCGATGGCGCAAGATTGCACCATCAAAGTGGGTGTTCTGCACTCGTTGTCCGGCACAATGGCGATTTCCGAAACAACACTGGCTGACACGATGCAAATGCTTGTCGCCACACAAAACGAAGCTGGCGGCGTGCTTGGCTGTGAGTTGGAAGCGGTCGTTGTTGACCCTGCATCCGATTGGCCGCTGTTCGCTGAAAAAGCACGTGAGCTGCTGACAGTTCACGAAGTTGATGTAATTTTTGGTAACTGGACGTCTGTTTCCCGTAAATCTGTTTTGCCTGTGATCGAAGAGCTGAACGGCCTTCTGTTCTACCCAGTCCAGTACGAAGGCGAAGAGTCTTCACGTAACGTGTTCTACACAGGAGCTGCGCCAAACCAGCAGGCGATCCCAGCGGTTGACTACTTCCTTGAAGAGCTTGGTGTTGAACAGTTCGCGCTGTTGGGAACTGACTATGTTTACCCACGTACGACCAACAACATTCTCGAAAGCTACCTGATCGAAAAAGGTATCGCGCCTGAGAATATCTTCGTGAACTACACACCATTCGGTCACTCTGACTGGGCAACGATTGTTGGTGACGTTGTGGCGCTCGGTGCTAACGGCAACCAAGTTGGCGTTATCTCCACAATCAACGGTGACGCGAACGTAGGTTTCTACAAAGAATTGGCTGCTGCCGGCGTTTCCGCTGACGACATCCCAGTTGTCGCCTTCTCAGTTGGTGAAGAAGAGCTGTCTGGCTTTGACACATCCGAATTGGTTGGTCACTTGGCTGCATGGAACTACTTCATGTCTGCAGACACCGAAGCGAACACGCAGTTCATCGCTGATTGGCAAGCCTACACTGGCGACGACACACGCGTCACAAACGACCCAATGGAAGCCCACTACATCGGTTTCAACATGTGGGTGAACGCCGCTGAAGCTGCGGGTACCGTCGATGTCGACGCAGTTCGCACAGCAATGTACGGTCAGGAGTTCCCGAACCTGACAGGCGGCACAGCCGTTATGTTGCCAAACCATCACCTGTCTAAGCCAGTTCTGATTGGTGAAATCACAGCGGACGGTCAGTTCGACATCATCAGCCAGACAAGCGAAGTTCCGGGCGATGCATGGACAGACTTCTTGCCAGAATCTGCGGTTCTAACTTCTGATTGGAAAGACCTCGGTTGCGGCATGTACAACACTGAAACTGAAACATGCGTTCAGCTGACATCTAACTACTAAGATGCATTCCGAGGTGGGCAGGGCACGTGCCTTGCCCACCTCAACTATTTTCAAAGAAAGAATACCCAATGCTGCGCCTTCTCTTCGCGTGCCTATCGCTTTGTTTGGTGCTGGTTTTTGGCCAATCCGTCCAAGCGCAATCCCTGCAAGATGTCCTGCAAGACAACGCTGAAGCTGTCGCGAAACCTTCGCGCCGTACGGTGGATGATGTGATTGCAGCCTTGGTCGCTTCATCGGCCACTGGCATTCCTGATTTCCTAGAAGGATGGCGCGCCAAAGAGATTTGGCAGCGCGACGCCGACGGTTTGTTTTTCCGCGCTGTAGAAGACGGGGATGGTTTGATCCTTACCGATCTGGACACCGCAGAGGTCACGACCGTTGCCGATGATGACGGATTTAGCCAAGCCAAACCCAATGCAGGCGTGCGCCGCGTGATCAGCAGCGCTTTGGTTCAGTTTCTGTTGTCCGATCCTGATATTACACGCCGCCAATCTGCTCTCGACGCCATTGGTCGCGACCCGTCCGGCGATCAACTCGAGCCACTAAGGGCGAGCATCGATGGAGAGCCGGATGCAGAAATCCTCGCGCGTAAACAGCAGCTGGAACGGCAGCTGACGGCGCAATTTGATGAAGACCCAAGCGCAAGGGTCGCAGCCATCAACGATCTTTCTGGTGACGTAAGCGTAGAAGTGCGCGGCGTCGTGAGTCAAATTCTGACGACCCGCCAATTCGTTGCAAGCTCAATCCCTAACGAAATCAACGTTGCCCGTATCCTCGAGATTGGCGAGGACCTGACGGAAGATGAAGCATACCAGTTGCTGGTTGATGCGGACCTCGCGGATGCGACAGTCGCACCCGAAGATATCGTGACCGTTCTAACGGCGCAGGTTGTGGATGGGCATGTGGCCGGAGTTGATGTTTCGACCCTTGATACCGATGGGGCACGGGTTGCCGCCTATCAAACCTTGGCCGACCGCGGGGATGCACCGCCATTTGTCACACCGGATGCGCAGGTTGCAGCTATGGCTGCACACACCTTTTATCTTGCCTATGTCGAACCCGATGCAACGATCACTGGCGCGGCCAAACAGGCACAGGACGCGATTTCGACGCAACTAGCAGTTGGGGAAACCCTCGATCTGACGCTTGATGGATTGTCGCTGGCATCGATCTACTTTCTCGCGGCGATTGGCCTTGCGATCACGTTTGGCGTCATGGGCGTTATCAACATGGCGCACGGCGAGTTCATTATGATGGGCGCCTATACCGGCTACGTCGTTCAGCAAATCGTTCCGGACTATACGTTGTCTATCATCATCGCGTTGCCCGCGGCATTTGCCGTTACCTTCGCCGCTGGTGTAGCAATGGAGCGATTGGTCATCCGTCATCTATACCACCGTCCGCTTGAAACGCTTCTGGCGACGTTCGGCATCGCGATTGTGTTGCAGCAATTGGCGAAGAACATCTTCGGGACGCAGGCGCGTCCGCTGACATCGCCGGATTGGTTGGCTGGGGCTTGGGTCGTGAATGACGTGATCCAGATCAGCTACATTCGCATCGCGATTTTCGTCCTCGCGTTGCTGTTCTTGGGCCTCATCCTGTTCATATTAAAACGCACACGATTGGGCCTAGAAGTCCGCGCTGTGACGCAAAACCCCGGCATGGCGGCAAGCATGGGTATCAACCCTGACCGCATCAACATGCTGACGTTCGGGCTTGGGTCTGGCATTGCGGGCATCGCGGGGGTCGCCATCGGGCTTTATGCCAAGGTGACCTCGGAAATGGGCGCTGATTACATCGTCCAGTCCTTCATGACGGTTGTTGTCGGCGGCGTTGGTAACGTTTGGGGCACCCTTGCGGGGGCATCGTTGATCGGGTTCACGCAAAAGGGGATTGAGTGGTTTAACCCTTCCAACACCTTGGCGGCGCAGACCTATATGATCTTGTTCGTAATTCTGTTCATTCAATTCCGACCCAAGGGCATTGTCGCCCTTAAGGGTCGCGCGGCGGGGGATTGAGGACATGAAAAACACATTGATCGCTCGTAACCCGTCAATCCTTTGGTTCCTTTTGGCGCTGTCGGTATTCACGGTGTCCGTAACCGTGCTGAGCGAAGCAACTGGCTTTGGCTTAATCTCGACTTCGTTCCTCAAGACCCTCGGCAAGACGCTTTGCCTTTGTCTGGTCGCCATCGCGATGGACGTGGTTTGGGGATACTGCGGCATCCTTAGCCTTGGCCATTTCGCGTTCTTCGGCATCGGTGGCTACGCTATCGGCATGTGGTTGATGTATGCCCGCACCGAAGCCATCGTACAGACATCCCTGCAGGCATCAGTATTGCCCCCCACGCCGCAGGAGGTCACAGACGCAATCGGGAGCCAGATTTTCGGCGTTGTCGGAAGCTCGGACTTTCCTGCGATATGGATGTTTTCGCACAGCTTACCGCTGCAGCTGCTTGCCGTTGTGTTGGTGCCAGGCTTGCTGGCCTTCGTTTTCGGTTGGTTGGCCTTTCGCAGCCGCGTCACAGGCGTCTACCTTTCGATCCTGACACAAGCGATGACCTTGGCGCTGTCGCTCTATTTGTTCCAAAACGACACGGGACTGCGCGGAAACAACGGGCTGTCAGGTTTGCAGAATATTCCGGGCCTTGAGGATCGCGGACAGGATATCGTCTCGCTTTGGTTCTTCTGGGCTTCGGCGCTGGCACTGGGATTGGGTTATGTTTTGTTCGCCTATGTCGTCTCAGGTAAGTTCGGATCGGTCATTCGCGCAATCCGCGACAACGAAGCGCGCGTGCGTTTCCTTGGCTACCATGTTGAGCAGTACAAGCTGTTCGTCTTTACTCTCACGGCGATGGTTTCGGGCATCGCAGGCGCGCTGTATTACCCCCAAGCGGGCATCATCAACCCCGCGGAAATTGCACCTATCGCATCTATTTATCTGGCGGTCTGGGTGGCGATTGGTGGGCGCGGTCGGCTTTATGGTGCGGTGATTGGTGCGGCCTTGGTGTCGCTGTTGTCGTCATGGTTTACCGGCGGTTCCGCCCCCAACATCAACCTCGGGTTCTATGTGATTAAGTGGACTGATTGGTGGCTGGTCTTGCTTGGTCTGTCCTTTGTATTGGTCACGCTGTTCTTCCCTAAAGGTATCGGTGGTGTGTTTGATGCCATTGCCAAGAAGAAGGACCCTGAAAGGCAGGGTGATTTCGGCCCCGATCAAGGTGCATGGCGCGACAAAGAAGGAGAGCCATCATGAGCACGCTTTTGGAAGTTTCCGGCGTTTCAGTCACCTTCGATGGGTTTCGCGCGATCAACAATCTGTCAATCCAAATTGCGGAACCTGAACTGCGTGCCGTAATTGGCCCCAATGGGGCAGGCAAAACCACGTTCATGGATATCGTCACGGGTAAAACGCGCCCTGATGAAGGGCGGGTCATCTTTGGCGAAAAATCGGTGTCGTTGTTAGGCATGACCGAAAGCCAGATCGCCCAAGCGGGTGTCGGGCGCAAGTTTCAAAAGCCAACCGTGTTTGAAGCTCAGACCGTTCATGAAAACATTGTTATGGCACTGCGCAACAAGCGCGGACCGTTGGATGTTTTGTTCGGCGGAAAGGCCACGAACCGTGAGGCCCGCGTTCGTGAGATAAGCGATGAAATCGGCCTAACGGATGCGTTGGACCAGCAATCAGGCGCGCTGAGCCACGGTCAGAAACAGTGGCTCGAGATCGGAATGCTGCTTGCGCAGGATCCGCGTCTGTTGCTTGTCGATGAACCCGCCGCAGGGATGACACCGGCGGAACGCGAACACACGACCGACTTGTTGGTGCGCGCCGCCAAGACCCGCGCCGTGGTCGTGGTTGAGCACGATATGGAATTCGTGCGCCGCTTGAACTGCAAGGTCACAGTTCTTCACGAAGGCTCGGTTCTGGCCGAGGGCAGTTTGGATCACGTAACGAAAAACAAGGACGTCGTTGACGTCTATTTGGGGCGCTAAAGCATGTTGGATGTCACAGACCTAACGTTGAAATACGGACAAAGCCAAATCTTGAACGGGATCAATCTGACCGCGAAAAAAGGTGAAATCACCGCTGTGATGGGGACAAACGGGGTTGGCAAAACATCGCTTTTGAAAGCCATCGCGGGCCGCCACCCGATCGCGTCAGGGTCGATTGCGTTGAACGGTTCGCTGATTGAGAAACACTCGGCTGTCAACGCAGCTAGGGCAGGGATCGCCTATGTCCCACAAGGTCGCGAAGTGTTCCCGATGATGACCGTGACTGAAAACCTAGAAACTGGGTTTGCCTGTCTTGATGGGCGCGCTCACAACGTTCCCGATCACATCTACGAGCTGTTCCCAGTGTTGCATGAAATGTCTGCGCGGCGCGGGGGCGATCTTTCCGGGGGACAGCAACAGCAACTCGCAATTGCGCGGGCATTGATCACCAAACCGTCTGTGCTGCTGCTTGATGAACCCACGGAAGGTATCCAGCCCAACATCATCCAACACATCGGTGACGTGATTGCAAAGCTGCGCGATCAAGGTGAGATCGCGATCGTGTTGGTCGAGCAGTTCTTCGATTTCGCGTTTGAACTTGGGGATCAGTTCGTAACGATGAACCGCGGTTCGGTTACGCTCGATGCGCCGTCCAAGGATGTTGAGCGAGAAAAACTGCTGGGCCTCGTGTCAGTCTAGCGTCAGTCCGCCGATGTTTGAGATCAACTGCAGCACATCGTTGACCCCTTGATCATTGCGCAGTGAGCAAAACACGAAGGGACGATCGCCGCGTATACGTTTCGCGTCGCGCTCCATCACGTCCAAAGACGCGCCAACATGCGGCGCGAGGTCGGTTTTATTGATCACAAGAATGTCCGACTTGGTGATTGCAGGCCCACCCTTGCGCGGAATTTCTTCGCCGGCGGCTACGTCGATCACATAGATCGTGAGGTCGGCCAACTCGGGACTGAACGTCGCGGATAAATTGTCCCCGCCGCTTTCGATCATCGCAACTTCCAGATCGTCGTGGCGGGTTCGCATTTCGGCGATGGCCGCCAGATTGATAGACGCGTCTTCGCGGATTGCGGTGTGGGGGCAGCCACCCGTTTCGACACCAATAACCCGATCTTGTGGCAAGATTTGCATCCGCATCAAGGCTTCTGCGTCTTCTTGCGTGTAGATGTCATTGGTGATGACCCCAATCGAAAGCTTGGGGTGCAAAGCACGCGCCAATGCCGCCGTCAGTGTTGTTTTGCCAGCGCCAACCGGTCCGCCAATACCAATGCGCAATGGACCATTGTTCTGTGTCATGAGCGAAAAATCCTAGGCTGCAAAGTTTCATGTCGCATTGCTGCGATGTCCGACAAGAACGCGGTGCTTTGTAAGTCATCAAGACTGGAAAGTGCCGTGTCGTCTGCGATTTCGGTGCATACGGGCGCAAGGGCTGCAAGCACGGCTTGGCCTTCGGTTTGCCCGAGTGGGACGGCGCGAACGGATGCGGACACCAAGTTGCTGACAAAGGCGTGCAGATACATCGACGCCGTCAATGTCGGGTCAAGGTTCAAACGTGCAGCCGCTGCACCAACGGCGACCGGAAACAAGTGCTCAGGCGCGTCGACATCCCAAATGTCGGCTACGGTTTTGGTGAACGCCGCACCCTGCCGCTCGCTTTCCATTCGTCGCTCGGCAGAGGATGAATTGGCGACGCCATGTGCATTGACCATGTCCAATGCCTCACGATCTGCACAGCCGTAAGCGGCCCGCAACAAGATACAGTCGTTGCGTCCACTTCCATTGCGCAGCACATCCGTAAGCCAATCCTGCATTTCGCCAGCGGTGCCGATTACGCCGTCCGCAATCGCCATTTCAAGACCATGGGAATAGGCGAACGCCCCGACAGGAAAACTGGGGGAGAGCCATTGCGCCAAAGTAAGGATATCGCCGTTAGTGGTCATGTGCTGTCGCTACATGTTCATGACTGTGGGTGCGCCCGTGCCCGTACGCGCCGCCTTCGGGTGTGAAGGGCTGGACAACTGGCTGCACGGTCGCGCCGAGGTGCTCAAGCATGTGACCGATGACGGGATCAGCCTGTATCAGTAAGTGATCTGGCTCAATCTGGCAGGGCGTGTGGCGATTGCCAATGTGCCACGCCAGCTGGGTCAAGTTGCCTGTGATGCGTAGCAGGTTTTCGTCAGCGGCCAAAACCTCAACCAATTGTCCGTCGGAAAGCACGAACGCGTCCCCTTGGTTCAAGGACGTGGTACTTTCAAGATCAACAAGGAACTTCCCGCCGTCATCTGTCGTCAACATCTTGCGACGTAAGAACCGGTCGTCATAGGTTAACGTACAACGGCCAAACGGAGCCGTGGCATGTGCATGCCGTTTGACAGTTTGTGCAGTTAAGTCAGCCATTCGCGCGCCTCATTCAGCCCGAACAGAAACGAAAGTGTAATCGTCCCTGCCGTCGGGATCGGAGTAGGCTGTCAGGATGGCTGTCTCGAGATCTGGAAAATAAAGCATTTCTTCGGTGTGGTTGTAGTCACTGTTGGTGTATTTTGCGGTCACTGGGATCGCGTCCAACGTACAATTGCCAAACTGGACGCTGGTCAAAGCCCCCCAACGGTGACGCACGTTTTCAACCTGTGTTTCGCCCATTTGGATTTGTGTCGTCCGCGCTGACCATGATCCACCCGCGATAGGGGCGGGCATGTCGGCAATCGGCATCTCAAAAACAAATTGCCAAAGTGAATCTGGGATGACCCGCCCATTCTCGATTGAACTCAGCTGAAGCACGTGAATGCCATGAACCACGTAGTTGAGACTTTCATCGCCGTCATAGAAAGTGGTTTGCTGAACCGCCCCGTTGGACGCCATGCTGTGAATTTCGTAGTCACCGTTGTCTTGGTCAAAACGTATGCCATCCCCGTCCAGCATTGCCGCTGTTGGGCAACTGGATTGCGCGATTGCACCGATTGGGGTCAGCAAAAGGCTTGCGAGAAAGGTCATGCAAAGGGGTTTTGAAACTTGGATCATTTTTGACCTCTCAGAACATAAAGTAACGTTGCGCCATGGGTAGCACATCCGCTGGTTGGCAGGTGAGCAATTCGCCGTCCGCGCGAACCTCATAGGTTTCTGGATCGACTTCAACACTAGGCGTCGCGTCGTTCAGCACCATGTCTGACTTACCGATGGTTCGTGTGTTCTTCACCGCGACGGTCTGCTTTGCGAGGCCAAGAGTCTCACGCAGGCCTGCGTCTTGTGCAACACCGGATACAAAGCTGACTGAGGTATGTTGTTGCGCGCTGCCATACTGGCCAAACATCGGCCGAGTATAGACGGGTTGTGGCGTCGGAATAGACGCATTCGGGTCACCCATTTGCGCCACAACAATCGAACCCGCCATCAGTACCATTTCGGGTTTCACCCCAAAGAATGCCGTGTCCCAAAGCACGAGATCAGCACGTTTTCCGACAGAGATATCACCGATCACATGTCCCACACCCTGCGCGATGGCGGGGTTGATCGTGTACTTCGCGATGTAGCGGCGCACGCGCATGTTGTCGTTGTCACCCGTTTCGTCTGTCAATGCGCCGCGTTGCTTTTTCATTTTGTCGGCGGTTTGCCATGTGCGGATCAAGACTTCTCCGACGCGACCCATAGCCTGACTGTCAGACGCGATGATCGAAAACGCACCGATGTCGTGCAAGATGTCTTCGGCTGCGATGGTTTCACGGCGAATACGGCTTTCGGCGAACGCGATGTCTTCGGGGATCGATTTGTCGAGGTGGTGGCACACCATCAACATATCGAGGTGTTCTTCCAACGTGTTCACCGTGAAGGGGCGCGTTGGGTTGGTCGAACTTGGTATGACATTGTCATGCCCGCAAATCTTGATGATGTCTGGGGCATGGCCGCCGCCTGCGCCTTCAGTATGGAAAGCGTGGATCGTGCGGCCTTTCATGGCGCCAACGGTGTGTTCGACAAAGCCGGATTCATTTAGCGTGTCCGTGTGGATCATCACCTGCACATCAAGATCATCGGCAACGCCAAGGCAGCAATCAATCGCGGCAGGGGTGGTGCCCCAGTCTTCGTGCAGTTTCAGCGCACAAGCACCGGCTTGAACCATCTCAACCAGGGCGTCTGGTTGGCTGGCGTTGCCTTTGCCGGACAGGCCGATGTTCATGGTGATCCCGTCAAAGGACTGCAACATCCGCCCGATATGCCAAGGGCCCGGCGTGCAGGTCGTGGCCAATGTCCCGTGCGCGGGCCCAGTGCCGCCGCCAAAACAAGTGGTGACACCGGAATGCAGGGAGTCTTCCATCTGTTGTGGGCAAATAAAGTGGATGTGGCTGTCGACACCGCCCGCCGTCAGAATGCGGCCTTCACCTGCGATAATCTCTGTCCCTGGTCCGATGATAATATCGACACCGGATTGCGTGTCGGGGTTGCCAGCTTTGCCGATGGCGTGGATGAGGCCGTCTTTCAGCGCAACGTCCGCTTTGTAGATGCCAGAATGGTCCACGATCAGCGCATTGGTGATGACCGTATCCACAGCACCACCAGCGCGGGTGACTTGGGATTGGCCCATTCCGTCGCGGATCACCTTGCCGCCGCCGAACTTCACCTCTTCACCGTAGGTGGTGAGGTCGCGTTCAACTTCGATGATCAGATCGGTATCAGCCAGACGAACTTTGTCACCTGTAGTGGGGCCGAACATGGCGGCATATTGAGCGCGGGGGATTTCACGAGGCATCTATAGGTCTCCCATTATTTCTTGGTTGAAACCAAAGATTTTACGATCGCCCCCAAAGGGGATCAGTTGCACGTCGCGACGCTGGCCTGGTTCAAACCGCACGGCGGTTCCAGCTGCGATGTCTAAACGCATGCCGCGGGCCGCAGTTCGATCAAAATCCAACGCTGGGTTGGTTTCCGCGAAATGGTAATGACTGCCGACCTGCACAGGGCGGTCGCCGGTGTTGGCTACGTTAAGCGTGATCGCCTCTGCACCCTCATTCAGGGTCAACGGCGTATCGGCTGGGAAAAGCTCTCCGGGGATCATGGCGTTCTCCTACCTAATCGGGTTGTGGACGGTGACGAGCTTGGTGCCGTCTGGAAAGGTCGCTTCGACTTGCACGTCGTGTATCATCTCGGGGATGCCTTCCATGCATTGATCGCGGGTGACGACTAAACCGCCCGCTTCCATCATATCCGCGACAGAGCGCCCGTCGCGCGCGCCCTCAACCACGGTGTCTGTGATTAGGGCAATCGCTTCAGGATGGTTTAGCTTAACGCCGCGCGCCAAACGTTTGCGGGCGACCTCGGCGGCCATAGCGATGAGGAGTTTGTCTTTTTCTCGCGGGGTAAGTTGCATGGCTTAAAGCCTCCATGACACGGGGAGAGGGGATTGGTTCAAGTGTTCAAGTACGGGGATAAGAGTTCGGCGAAGTTCATAGCTGTCGGCGGCAAGCATGCGGATCACGAGGATGTCGTCACCCAACAGGCTCGCACCGGCAGTGTCGGGCAGCATGCCTCGGGTTTTGTCCAACTGTTGCGCCGCATCAGGCGAAACCATGACGACACTGCACATCGCACCCGCACCGCCAGCAATTGCTGCACTGTTCAATTTGGTGTCTGCATCGCCAACAAGATCGATGCCATCGACATAGACCGGAATGCTATTTCTCATGATCTTGATGCGGTCGTGAAAACGCACGTCTTGCAATGTTTCGCCCATCGCGGCGCGACCAAAGACGACCGGTTCGACCATAAGCAAGCGTGCGGATGGGGCGAGTTCGATATCCAAACGGCGTTGAAGGTTGCAGCGCTCAAACAGAATAAGCTCTTGTGGGAACCAGCGAAGTTGAGCGCCGTTACCGACCTTAAGCGTCGTGGTTAGTTTTCCAACTTCATCGGGTTGCGCGCGGTAGGCCCGTTCAGCTGCCTGCGTTGTGATCGTAAGCGACGCGTTTTCTGCCGCGGCCAAATCAAGATCAAAGCGATCACCACCCGTTATTCCGCCGGATGTGTTGACGATAACTGCTTCGACATCGGTCGTGAGGGAGCGTGGGAAAACCAACCGCAGAGAACCCGATTGGCGCAACGCCTTGATGCGCGAACGCGTGCCGTCCGAAGCCACGCTAACGGAAGCTGCCCCGACTGAACGAGGTTGCGCAGCCGCCGCCGTGCGCAAAGTTATTGGAGTAGATTGGTTGATGTTCAGTTCCCGCCGCTAAGACCACGCTGCAATCCATCATGGACTCGCGCTACCAGAAAGGACTGTAGGTATTTGAGTCGAGCCTCAAGGTATCGTGATTAATAATTGGGCGAAAACTGCAGCATTGGATTAAAAAGTACGCAGAAATAAAACTGCTGTTTGGCTACGCTAAAACCCTGAATCGATCAGTTAATGTAGCGCATTTGATTGCCGGCTGCTTGCGTGAATGGCGGTTGAAAGCGCTGCGAGAATGCTTGCGCGCGTTCATTGTGTCGAACGCATCAAAGACTTGGGGGATAATGGTGCTGCTAGGGAGAATTGAACTCCCGACCTCGTCATTACCAATGACGCGCTCTACCACTGAGCTACAGCAGCAACCGATGGAGCGCGAAGTAGACGTAAATTGGTGTTTCCGCAAGCCCTGACTGGACGGTTTTTACGCGTTCAGGTAACAGGTTCCCATGAACAACAAATCGCCATCCAAGACACCCCAAACGCGCGAAGACCGGCTAAAGGCCGCGTTGAAGGCAAACCTTGGACGTCGTAAGGTGCAAGCACGCGCGAAAGCGTCAAAAGAAGCGGGCGAAAAAGCCCCCAGTGAGAAAGAGTAACAGGCATGGATTCCATCGTAGTACGAGGCGGCAAGTCGCTGTCAGGGCAAATTGAAATCGCGGGCGCAAAGAACGCGGCGTTGACACTGATGCCAGCCACGTTGCTCAGTGATGAACCGTTAACGCTGACGAACACCCCACGCCTAAGCGACATCAAAACGATGACGTTGCTTCTGGAATCTTTGGGCGCAGAGATTTCTTCGCTGCAAGACGGCAAGGTTCAAACCATGTCTTGTCACGGTTCGATCAACACCACCGCGGACTACGACATCGTGCGTAAGATGCGCGCGTCCAACCTTGTGCTTGGGCCGCTTTTGGCGCGTGAAGGCCATGCAATTGTATCGCTTCCGGGTGGTTGCGCGATTGGTGCGCGTCCGATGGATATTCACACGGATGGTCTGGCCAAGATGGGCGCTCAGATTGATTTGAAAGACGGCTACCTTCACGCGAAAGCGGATGGTGGTAAGCTTAAAGGCGCTGTGATTGATTTCCCATTCGCCTCAGTTGGTGCAACCGAGAACATCATGATGGCCGCGACACTGGCCAAAGGCACGACCGTCATCAACAACGCCGCGCGTGAGCCTGAGATCGTCGATTTGGCGGACTGCCTGCGCAAAATGGGCGCACAGATTGAAGGTGACGGAACACCGAGCATCACAATCCAAGGCGTTGATCGTCTGCACGGTGCGACGCACCCTGTTGTTACAGACCGCATTGAACTTGGTACTTACATGCTTGCCCCTGTCATTGCGGGTGGTGAAGTTGAGTGCCTTGGTGGCAAACTGTCATTGGTTGGCGCGTTTTGTGAAAAGCTGGATGCGGCGGGCGTGTCCGTGGAAGAAACTAAGACCGGTCTGAAAGTGAAGCTAAAGGGTGATCGCCCGAAGGCAGTGGATGTGACAACTGAGCCATTTCCAGGGTTCCCAACAGATTTGCAGGCGCAGATGATGGCGATGCTTTGCTTTGCCGAAGGCACGTCCGTGCTGGAAGAAAAGATTTTCGAGAACCGCTTTATGCATGCGCCAGAGCTGGAACGAATGGGTGCAAACATTGAAGTACACGGCGGCACGGCCACGGTAACGGGCGTTGATAAGATGAAGGGTGCACCTGTTATGGCGACTGACCTTCGGGCGTCTGTGTCCCTGATTTTGGCGGGTCTTCGTGCAGAAGGTGAAACGCAAGTGAACCGCGTTTACCACCTTGATCGCGGGTATGAGGACGTTGCGGGCAAGCTTGGCAAAGTTGGCGCAGACATTGAACGGGTCGCAGGACGGTGAGTGACGCAACCTTCGAAGAAGGCGCGGAAAAGCCGCTACGCCTAAAGGCGCTCGACGTCGAAGATCTGGGCGTGTTGTCTGGCTTTATTCAGGACGCGGTTTTTCCGGGTTCTGAAATGAAGTGGGACCGCAATGCGCGCCGTTTCGGGTTGTTGTTGAACCGTTTCCGCTGGGAAGACGCAAGCCACGCAGAGACCCGCAAGCGTGCATACGAGCGGGTGCAGTCCGTATTGGCAGTTGAAGACGTTGTGCGTGTGCAGACCCAAGGTGTGGATGCACGTGACAGCGACATGATTTTGTCAGTACTGGCTGTGACGTTTGAGGCGGGTGAAGATGGTGGTGGCCATGTGATGCTGACCTTGGCAGGTGATGGTGCCATCCGTGTTGAGGTCGAAGCGCTTGAGGTTGTGTTGAAAGATGTGACGAGGCCCTATGTGGCACCGTCAAAAGCGAAACCAGAACATCCGGAGTAAACGCGTGCCGCGAGCGGGGAGGGGGCCAGCCCCCGTCGCCAAGGCGACTCCCCTGGGATATTTATGAGACAAAGACAAACATGAAAGCCGCTGAGCGAGAGATGTTTGCAAATAGGATAACTGAGTTATGCCGCAGTTTTTGAGCACAACGGATGATGGATTTGAGGTCTCGTTTCAGGCGTTGCTTGGGGCGAAGCGTGAAGATAGCCCTGATGTGGACGCCGTCGTCGCAGATATTATTGCAGATGTTCGGGCGCGCGGGGACGCGGCGGTGCTGGAACTAACGGCTAAGTTTGATCGTCTTGAGTTGGATGCAGCAGGGTTGCGGTTTTCTTCGGCTGAGATTGATGAATATTGCGCTCAGGTCAGTGCAGAAGATCGCGAAGCACTCGAACTCGCGGCGGAGCGTATTCGTGCGTACCACGCGCGGCAAATGCCTCAGGATGAGTTTTGGGAAGATGATGCGGGCGCGTCGCTTGGCTGGCGTTGGACGGCGGTTTCAGCGGCGGGGCTGTATGTTCCCGGTGGGATTGCGACCTATCCGAGTTCTGTTTTGATGAATGCGATTCCAGCGAAAGTTGCCGGTGTGGGACGCTTGGCGATGGTTGTTCCGACGCCAGACGGTGCGGTGAACCCACTTGTCCTGCTGGCGGCGCGTATTTCCGGTGTAGATGAAGTTTACCGTATCGGTGGTGCGCAAGCGGTGGCCGCGTTGGCATATGGCACAGAAACGATTGCGCCAGTTGATAAGATCACGGGGCCGGGCAATGCATTCGTGGCTGCGGCCAAACGGCGCGTTTTTGGCAAGGTCGGGATCGACATGATCGCGGGGCCGTCTGAAATTTTGGTGATCGCGGATAAGAACAATGATCCCGACTGGATCGCGTTGGATTTGCTGTCTCAGGCAGAACATGACGAAAGCGCACAGTCCATTTTGATCACGGATGACGCCGCATTCGGGTTGGCCGTGGCAGACGCCGTTGAAGTGCGACTGCAAACGTTGGAGCGCCGCGCTGTTGCCGGCCCGAGTTGGCGTGATTTCGGGGCGATCATCACGGTTCAAAATATGGATGAAGCGGTTGTTTTATCAGACAGAATCGCGCCTGAGCACTTGGAACTTTGCGTTGAAGATGCCGACGATTTGGCTGCGAAAGTCACCCATGCGGGGGCGATTTTCATTGGGGCTTGGACGCCCGAAGCGATCGGTGATTACGTTGGTGGGCCGAACCACGTTCTACCGACTGCGCGGTCTGCTCGGTTCTCAAGCGGGCTTTCGGTGATGGATTTCTTGAAACGAACAACGCTTGCGCGGATGACGCCAGAGGCATTGAATGCGATTGGTCCCGCTGCGGAACGGCTTGCCATTTCGGAAAGTTTGCAGGCACATGGGCTGAGCGTGCGTGCGCGGCTTGATAAGTTGAATAGGGACTAAGGTTTTGGCGAAGATTATTCATATTGATCTGGACGACAGCGCGCTGCCGCCGCCGACCGCCGAGATTGAACAGGAACGCAGGGTCGCAATGTTCGATCTGCTGGAAGACAACTCGTTTGTTTTGCCGGATCGTGACGGAAAGTCCCCTCCGGTTGGCCCATACCGTCTTGGGCTGTCGATTCGCCAAAAACGGCTCGTGTTTGAAATTGTGACAGAAAAGGGCGAGGCTGCTGGCGAGTTTCATCTGTCGCTTGGGCCGTTTCGCCAAGTGGTTAAAGATTACTTCCAGATTTGCGAAAGCTACTTTGACGCCGTGAAAACCGCAGCACCCAGCCAGATCGAGACAATTGATATGGCGCGGCGTGGCATCCACGATGAAGGCGCGCGCATTTTGCAGGAACGTCTCGATGGCAAAGCCGAAGTGGATTACGATACTGCGAGACGCCTGTTCACCCTTATATGCGTCTTGCACTTCGGAGGTTGATTTTGAGCGAGCTTCCACAATCCATTCTGTTTTGTTGTGACCACAATTCCGTGCGGTCGCCAATGGCAGAAGGGTTGTCGAAAAAGCTATATGGAACAGATATTTATCTGCAATCCGCTGGTGTGAAGTCTGACTTGGATATCGACGGTTTTGCCGTGTCAGTTTGCGAGGAGATGGGCATAGAGTTGTCGCGTCATCGCAGCCGTTCTTTCGACGAGATGGAGCAATGGGGGGATGACTTGTCCTCCTTTGATCTGATTGTTGCTCTTTCACCCGCGAGCCAACGTCGCGCGCTGGAATTGACCCGCCATTCCCATTTAGAAGTCGAATACTGGCCGATTATGGACCCGACTGGGCTGGGCGAAAGCCGCGAGGACCGTCTTGTCTATTACCGCCAAGCGCGAGATCAAATTCGTGCAAAGTTGATTGAACGCTTCGGCCAAGGAACGACCGCAAGCTAACTTTAGCGCGTTAAAACAGCCACCACTGGGCGGCTTTAATAGATTATCCCTTGAAACTGCGCCGCTTAGGGCGCATTTACCCGCTGTCCGCATTATCGCGGACGTTTCTAATGGAGAGAACATGGCCAAGGAAGAACTGCTCGAATTTCCAGGCGTCGTAAAAGAACTCTTGCCGAACGCGACATTCCTGGTCGAGCTGGAAAACGGCCATACGATCATCGCGCACACGGCAGGCAAGATGCGGAAAAACCGCATTCGTGTTCTGGCAGGCGACAAAGTACAGGTCGAAATGACCCCGTATGATTTGACCAAGGGTCGGATCAACTACCGCTTTAAATAATCGACCATGAGGTTGGTTCTAGGCTCCGGTTCCCCACGGCGGTTGGAGCTGTTGGCGCAGCTTGGGCTGACGCCAGATGACGTACGTGCACCTGATATCAACGAAGACCCGATTGGCGCCGAAAAGCCGCGCGATTATGTGCGGCGTATGGCGCGCCAAAAGGCAGAAGCGTCGACCTGCGCGGACGATGAAGTCGTGCTATGTGCCGACACCACAGTTGCGGTTGGGCGACGTATTCTAGGCAAGCCCGCTGATGCGGCAGAGGCGGAAGTATTTCTGCGCCTTATGTCTGGCCGACGCCATAAGGTGATCACAGCGATTTCGGTGAAGACTCCGAACGGCGTGCGCGTGAAAGACGTGGTGACAGACGTTAAGATGAAACGGCTGAGTGACGCCGAAATTGTGGGCTACATCGCAACGGATGACTGGCGCGGCAAGGCAGGTGGCTATGCAATCCAAGGGCCAGCCAGCGCGTTCATTCCGTGGATTGCCGGATCTTATTCCGCTGTGGTCGGGCTGCCGTTGGCCGAAACTGCGAACCTATTGCAATCATCAGGATTGGAGATTTGGAAATGAAAGGACGCATGATCGTTCTGGACCACGTCGCTGGCCGCGAGGCTGCCGCGTTATTGGTTGATGGAAAACTCCAAGACTTGATGATCGATGACGACGAAGCACCGCGCCCCGGCGCGATTTTTCGTGCGATTTGTGATCGTCCGCTAAAAGGGCAGGGCGGCATGATGCTGAAACTACCTGAGGGTGAGACGGCGTTCTTGCGTCAAGGTAAAGGTCTTGCACCGGGGCAGGCGATTTTGGTGCAAGTCACGGGCTATGCGGATGGCGGGAAAGCGATTCCCGTGACGGATCGTGTGCTGTTCAAATCCCGCTACGCCATCGTGACGCCCGGAAAGCTTGGCATCAATGTCAGCCGGTCCATCAAAGATGACGACGTGCGCGAACGTGTCTTGGCATGCGCCCATGAAGAAGGCGTGAGCGAAGGTTTCGGCCTGATCCTGCGTTCGTCCTGCGAAGGCGGGTCCGATGAGGACATCATTGAAGACATTGCCGCAATGGACGCTATGGCGAACGCCATAATGGCTGATAAAGACGGTGTCGCCGAGGCGCTGACTGATGGCGATGGCCCGCACGCCCTTGCATGGCGTGAATGGGTCGAGCCTGCGACTATTGTAACTGAGACTGGTGGTTTCGAAGACCAAGGCGTGCTGGATCAAATGGCAACGCTTTCCAGCCCGCGTGTTAGCCTAGAAGCATCTGCGTTTATGTACGTCGAACCTACGCGCGCGCTTGTCGCCGTTGACGTGAACACGGGTGGGGACACGTCGCCAGCATCGACGCTGAAGGCGAACTTGGCTGCCTGTAAGGCATTGCCACGCGCGCTTCGCCTGCGCGGGCTTGGTGGGCAGATCGTGATTGATTTAGCGCCAATGTCCAAAGCACACCGTAAACAAATCGAATCCACCCTACGTGGTGCGTTTCGTGAAGACACCATTGATACCGCGCTCGTCGGTTGGACGCCGCTTGGCCACTTTGAACTGCAGCGCAAACGTGAACGACTGCCAACCCCACTTGGGCTTGTCTAATGGCGTGTCCGATCTGCGATAAAGACACGAACCCAGCGTTCCGCCCATTTTGCTCAAAGCGGTGCGCGGATGTTGATTTGGCAAAATGGCTCGGTGGCGGCTACGCGATTCCAAGCAATGATCCCGATGATATCGATGAGCTGGAAGACGCGCTGGAGAAGGCGAAACAAGATCCAGAATTGCCACGCCCGTCCTAACTCACCCAAGTGATTTCATCGATTTGAAAGAAGGGTCTGGACAGTCCCTTGCACCCCGCCTAAAACGCCCTCACCCAAGGGGTTCGCCCCTTTCCGTGCCCGGGTAGCTCAGGGGTAGAGCAGTGGATTGAAAATCCTCGTGTCGGTGGTTCGATTCCGCCCCTGGGCACCACTACTTTTCCTGAATTGTATTTCCTTTTGCTTGAGCGCGGCTTTGTTGGCTGCCGTTTTCGAGCGTTGATGGCACTCGTTCCAGTCGTAGAGGCGAATTGTCACTCCTGCGCCGTATGCGATGGTATACTGTCGACCTTTCCGACACGTTCAGCTATGAAGCGCTCAAATCCAATCCAAAGGGGAATCCCATGTCCGATATCATCTACACCAAGGTGGACGAAGCGCCTGAATTGGCCTCTGCATCTTTCCTGCCGATCATTCAGAAATTCGCAGCCGCTGCGGGCGTTTCCGTTGGAACAAAAGACATCAGCCTTGCAGGCCGCGTTTTGGCGACTTTCCCTGAGAACCTGACCAAAGAACAGTTTCAGGCCGACGATCTGGCCGAGCTGGGCCGCTTGGTTAAGACACCAGAAGCCAACGTCATCAAGCTGCCGAACATCTCTGCATCTGTTCCACAGTTGAAAGCGGCAATCGCGGAACTTCAGGCAAACGGATTTAACGTTCCTGACTACCCTGACGCACCAACGACTGACGCAGAAAAAGACGTGCAGGCACGCTACGATGGCATGAAAGGTTCCGCTGTGAACCCTGTGCTTCGCGAAGGTAACTCTGACCGTCGTGCTGCAAAGGCTGTTAAAAGCTTCGCCCAAAACAACCCACACCGCATGGGTGACTGGGCGGCTGACAGCAAAACCAAAGTCTCCTCTATGGCTGGCAACGATTTCTTCTCAAACGAGGTGTCTGCGACACTTGCTAAAGAAACGACTGCCAAGATCGTTCTGGAAACCGCATCAGGCGAGACAGTGTTGAAAGAGGGTCTCACTTACCCAGCTGGCACGGTGGTTGACGCAACATTCATGAGCGCGAAAGCACTGAACGCGTTTCTTGCCGAGCAGATCGAAGAAACCAAAGCCGAAGGCACGCTGTTCTCGTTGCACATGAAGGCGACGATGATGAAGGTTTCTGACCCGATCATCTTTGGTCACGCAGTGAAAGCCTTCCTCGCGCCCGTGTTTGAAAAGCATGGCGCGGCCTTGGCTGATCTGGGTGTGAACCCGAACGCGGGTCTCGGCGATTTGCTTGCACGTGTTGAAGGCAATGCAGCGATCAAAGCTGATATCGATGCCTGCATGGCATCCCGCCCACCGATGTACATGGTTGATTCCGACAAAGGCATCACCAACCTGCACGTTTCATCCGACGTCATTATCGATGCATCCATGCCTGCACTTATCCGCGCTGGCGGTAAGGGTTGGGGCCCAGATGGCAAAGAAGGTGACAGCAACTGCGTCATTCCTGACAACTCATACGCACCCGTTTATGATGAAACGATCAAGTTCTTCAAAGAAAACGGCAAGCTGAACCCGGCTACTGCTGGCACTGTTCAGAACATCGGTCTGATGGCGCAAAAAGCGGAAGAGTACGGCTCGCACCCGACGACGTTTGAAATGCCAGAAGCCGGCACCGTTAAGATGATCCTTGATGACGGAACTGTTCTGCACGAGCATAAGGTTGAAGCGAACGACATCTGGCGTTCCGCGTCTGCACGCAAAGCACCGATTGAAGACTGGGTGAACCTTGCGATTGATCGCCAGAAGGCGGAAGGCTGTGAAGCGATTTTCTGGCTCGACGCGAACCGTGCGCACGATGCTGAACTTATCAAATATGTTACGCCGATCCTTGAGGCCAAAGGCGTTGCAGACAAGTTCACCATCATGGCACCGCGCGAAGCGACACGCGCATCCTTTGAAACGATCACAGCGGGTAACAACTCAATCGCGATCACAGGCAACGTTCTGCGCGACTACCTGACTGACCTGTTCCCGATCCTTGAATTGGCGACGTCAGCGAAGATGCTGTCGATCGTTAAGCTGATGAACGGTGGCGGTTTGTTTGAAACTGGCGCTGGTGGTTCTGCACCAAAGCACGTTCAGCAGTTGGTCGAAGAAAACCACCTGCGTTGGGACAGCCTTGGCGAATTCTGCGCGTTGGGTGAAAGCCTGCAGTTCCTTGCAAACGCAAAGGGCAACGAGCAAGCCCGCGTTCTGGGCCAAGCGGTTGATACTGCGACCCAAGGCATTTTGGATCACAGTCGTTCACCATCCCGTAAAGTTGGTGAACCAGACAACCGCGATAGCCACTACTGGTTCGCACGTTACTGGGCAGAAGCATTGGCCGCGCAATCGGATGATGCAGCACTTGCCGCACACTTTGCCCCAGTTGCTGAAGCGCTTGCAGGCAACGAGGCCGCAATCCTTGCCGAGCTTGCAGTAGTTCAAGGACCAGCGGTTGAATTGGGTGGATATTACAAAACGGATGCTGCCAAAACTGACGCGGTGATGCGCCCGTCTAAGACGTTTAACAGCATTATTGGCTAATGGGCGAATGAACTAGAAAGGGCCGTGCTTCCTTACGGGACGCGCGGCCTTTTTTGTTTCCGAATTAGATGGCTGATGAATGCGCGACTTCGGTGCTGGAAAACGTATCAACGGAATTGGCAATGATACGCACCAATGGCTTCGCCCAACCGTTCATTTGAAGACCATTCTTGCTGATATGGAACGCGTCCGAATAGCGCTGCATGAGCATCACGCTGATCGCGCGAATAAACGTGGCCTGTTCTGGGAATTCAGCGTTCAAGGCACTGTTGTCCAAAGCGAAGCGACATAAAAGGTCTTCAACAACCTTGGAAATAACCCCGTCACAGACGGTGAGTTTATACCCTTTATGGGCGGCCATTTGGTTTTGGTTGATCCGGTCTTGATAGGCCGAGGTCGCGACTGCGTTTTGTAGAAAACCCTGTTTGAACTTTGAGATCGCCGAAGCACCAAACCCGATCAAAGTTTCGCACTGATCGTCCGTGTAGCCCTGAAAATTCCGACGTACGCAGCCTTCGTTCTGGGCGATTGCCAGTTTGTCGGTGGGAAGGGCGAAGTGATCGATCCCAATGGCATCATACCCTTGATTGACCAGTGTTTTCTGCGCCAGCATCGCGAGTTCAAAGCGCACTTCATTGTCTGGCAGGTCGTCTGATTTTATTAATACCTGACGTTTAGACATCCAAGGTACATGTGCATATCCGTAAATAGCCAATCGATCAGGCTTCATTGCGATGACGTGGTCCAAAGTTTCCTTGAAGCTTTCCATCGTCTGATGGGGCAGGCCGTAAAGCAAATCGAGATTAAAGGCCGCCACGCCACGCGCACGCAAGAAATCGATGACATGGTGGGTTTGTTCAAGTGATTGCGAGCGCCCGATCGCGTCCTGCACAACAGGTGCAAAGTCTTGCACGCCAAGGCTAACCCGATTGAGGCCGAAGTTAACGAGTGTCTCAAGCAACTGATCTGAGGCTTCTGTCGGATCGACTTCGACCGAAAATTCGAAGTCATCTGTTTTGGTGAAAGCACTAAAAACCTCGCTTAGAAGCAAAGACATCGTTTTGACCGACAAGATTGTTGGTGTCCCACCACCCAGATGAAGACGCGCCATGCTTACGCCCTTGGGTAGGGCGGCACGTACGGCGCGAATTTCCGAACGTAGAAATTCAACGTATGCATCAACCGGGCGCAGCGTTTTCGTACCTTGGGTTCGACACGCGCAGAACCAGCACAAACGTTTGCAAAACGGGATGTGAATATAAACGGATATGCCTTCTTCGCCGGAAACGGCGCTCAGCCAATCTACCTGTTTGTCGTGACCAACGCCGTTTTCGAAGTGGTTTGCAGGCGGGTAGCTAGTGTAGCGCGGCACCTTTGCGTCAAATAGTCCGTGGGCGCGAAGTTGATCAATGTTTTTCATGAGCGTACTAAGGATGTGAAAAGGCGAATTTGCCTTGATACAGATCAAAGAATCATGAGCTTACCTAAGAAAATGAACATTCCGTTGGTCGCGCCGATCAAATGTAGCCAATGCCCGATCCGGCATCGGGCTGTTTGTGCGCGTTGTGATGATGATGAGCTTCTGCTTCTTGAAAGCATGAAAACCTACCGGAGTTTTGCGGCGGGTGACGTTATCTTGTGGCGTGGCGAACCTCTTGAGTTTGTTGCGTCCGTAGTTTCCGGCGTTGCGACCCTATCCAAAACGATGGAAGACGGGCGTACCCAAATGGTTGGCTTGTTGCTCCCATCGGATTTCATTGGCCGTCCGGGCAGAGAGCAGATCGATTTTGATGTTACTGCAACTGTTGATGTGACGCTGTGCTGTTTTGATCGCGCGCGGTTTGAGAAATTGGTTAACGAAACGCCCCACATTGCCCAGCGCCTAATGGAATTGGCTTTGGACGAGCTTGATGCGGCACGTGACTGGATGTTGTTGCTGGGCCGCAAAACTGCCCGAGAAAAGATCGCGACCTTTATTGAAATGCTCGCGCGGCGCTCAAGCCATGGACTGGACGGAAGCAGCGATGTCATCGACCTTCATATGACGCGCGATCAGATCGCAAACTACCTTGGCCTGACGTTAGAAACGGTAAGCCGCCAGTTTAGCGCGCTTAAGAAAGACGGCGTTATTGGTTTCACGGATAGAAAGCACTTTACCGTAGAAGACATGGCCGCCCTGCAAGAAGAGACGGGCGACGATGCAGATGGCGGCGTCGTTTATTAACGCATCTAGCCATTTTCACGTTTGCTTGATTTAGATCAAAGAGCACTTAAGTAAGCACGTTCTAAAAGACCCTAACCATCGGGGGCATTTTGCCTCTAATTCGTTGTTAGGGATTCTCTATGAACTATTTGAAGCTCGTTATTCTCGGCCTTGTCACGCTCTTTGCCGCTATCGCGACGAACTGGGCCCATGACTTGGCTTATCAGGTTCATGCGCTGCTGATTATGCTTGTGGCAGCCGGTATGTTTATCTGGGTGCTTCGGCGCACTGATGAACCACCAAAAGTTGACAGTCCCTCGGCGGTCTATTTTGACGGGGTCATCCGGGCTGGCGTTATCGCGACGGCATTTTGGGGCATCGCAGGGTTCTTGGTCGGTACATTTATTGCCTTCCAGCTGGCGTTTCCCGCACTGAACTTCGAATTTCTTCAGGGTTTCGGCAACTTTGGCCGCCTACGCCCGCTGCACACCAGTGCGGTGATTTTTGCGTTTGGTGGTAACGCCTTGATCGCGACGTCCTTCTACGTCGTTCAGCGCACAAGCGCTGTTCGTCTTTGGGGTGGTAACACAGCATGGTTCGTCTTCTGGGGTTACCAGTTGTTCATCGTGTTGGCCGCAACTGGCTACCTGATGGGTGCCACGCAATCTAAAGAATACGCAGAGCCTGAGTGGTACGTTGATATCTGGCTGACCATCGTTTGGGTAACCTACCTTGCCGTCTACCTCGGCACGATCGTGAAGCGCCGCGAAAAGCATATCTATGTGGCCAACTGGTTCTTCCTGAGCTTCATCATTACCGTGGCGATGCTGCACTTGGTCAACAACCTATCCATTCCGGTGTCCATCTGGGGTAGCAAATCTGTGCAGGTCTTCTCTGGCGTGCAAGACGCAATGACCCAGTGGTGGTACGGCCATAACGCCGTTGGTTTCTTCCTGACTGCGGGCTTCCTTGGCATGATGTACTACTTCGTGCCAAAGCAGGCTGGCCGTCCGGTTTATTCCTACAAACTGTCGATCATCCACTTCTGGGCGCTGATCTTCCTTTATATCTGGGCTGGTCCACACCACTTGCACTACACCGCGTTGCCTGATTGGGCGTCTACGCTTGGTATGGTGTTCTCCATCGTCCTTTGGATGCCGAGCTGGGGTGGTATGATCAACGGTCTGATGACGCTGCAAGGCGCGTGGGACAAGTTGCGCACCGATCCAATCATGCGGATGTTCGTTCTGTCCCTTGGTTTCTACGGCATGTCCACATTCGAGGGCCCGATGATGTCGATCCGTGCAGTGAACTCGCTGAGCCACTACACCGACTGGACTATTGGTCACGTACACTCCGGCGCACTTGGCTGGAACGGCATGATCACATTCGGCGCAATCTACTTCCTGACACCAAAACTTTGGGGCCGTGAAAAGATGTATTCGATGTCCGCAATCAACTGGCACTTCTGGCTCGCGACACTGGGCATCGTTCTTTACGCCTCAAGCATGTGGGTCACTGGTATCATGGAAGGTTTGATGTGGCGCGAGGTCGATGACCAAGGCTTCCTCGTCAACTCCTTCGCAGACACCGTATCGGCTAAGTTTCCGATGTATGTGGTCCGCGGTCTGGGTGGCGTAATGTTCCTCTCTGGTGCGCTGATTATGTGCTGGAACATGTGGATGACAATTCGTGGGGCGAAACCGGCAACGGTTTCCCTCCCATCCGCCAAATCTAACGCCGTTCCGGCTGAATAAGGAGCCGACAAATGGGTATCTTAGAAAAACACGCCATCCTCGAAAAAAGCCCGACATTGCTTTTCGCATTCTCACTTGTCGTGGTCACCATCGGGGGCATTGTTGAAATTGCACCTTTGTTCTGGCTTGAAAACACAATCGAGGAAGTAGAGGGCGTTCGCCCGTACACCCCGCTTGAGCTGACAGGCCGCGACATCTACGTGCGCGAAGGTTGCTATGTTTGCCACAGCCAGATGATCCGCCCGATGCGCGACGAAGTTGAGCGTTACGGTCACTACTCACTGGCGGCCGAAAGCATGTACGACCATCCGTTCCAGTGGGGGTCCAAACGTACCGGACCTGACTTGGCGCGTGTCGGTCAGCGTTACTCGGATGCTTGGCATGTAGACCACCTTGTGGATCCTCAGTCCGTTGTTCCAGAAAGCATCATGCCGAAATACGGCTTCCTCTTGAACACTGAGATCGAGGGTGAGCACATTGAAGCATTGCTGAGAACGCACCGTTTTGTCGGAGTTCCGTACTCTGACGAGGATATTGAGCAAGCCAGCGCGGACTTTATGGTTCAGGTTGACCCGTTCGGCGATTGGGATGGCCTTCTTGAACGCTATCCAGGTGCGGCTGTGTCCAACTTTGACGGCCAACCGGAATTGACCGAAATGGACGCATTGATCGCCTACTTGCAGGTCTTGGGCACCATGGTCGACTTCTCAACCTTCACTCCAGACGCAAGCCGATAGGGGGAGAGCATGGAAACCTACACCTTTATGCGTGAACTCGCGGACAGCTGGGTCTTGCTGGCAATGTTCGGCTTCTTCCTTGGAGCTGCCGCTTGGGCTTTCTTGCCGAGCCAAAAAAACGCGCGCGAGGACGCAAGCCTCATTCCGTTTCGCAATGAGAATGGACCAAAGGCAAACGGCGCAGACGACCTGAGTGCCGACGAGAAAAAGAGTATCCAATTGAAAGGGCTTGATAATGTCTGAACGCAAAATTGACGACGAAACCGGCGTTGAGACAACTGGCCATAGCTGGGACGGTATCGAAGAGCTGAACAACCCGCTGCCACGTTGGTGGCTCTGGACGCTTTATGCCTGCATCGTTTGGGCAATGTGTTACACGATTGCCTACCCTGCATGGCCGATGATTTCAGGCGCGACGCAGGGCATGTTGGGGTTTTCAACCCGTGGGCAAGTTGCCGCTGATATCGTTGATCACGAAGCAAAAAACGAAGCGCTTGTTGCTGAGTTGGTTGCGGCCGATCTTACGACCCTTCCGCCGTCCAGTGACTTGCATCGTTACGCGGTGGCACGTGGTGGGTCGGTCTTCCGCGCGCAATGTAGCCAGTGTCATGGTTCTGGTGCTGCTGGCGCTGTCGGATATCCGAACCTATTGGACAACGATTGGCTCTGGGGTGGGGATATCGAAAACATCTCTGCAACGATTACGCACGGTGTTCGCAATGACACGGATCTTGATGCGCGTTATTCCGAGATGCCTGCTTACGGTGATATTTTCGCAGAAGAAGAAATCGAAGCGGTTGTCGAGTTTGTCGCAAGCCTGTCGTCGACCGAGTTTGACACGGATCTTGCGCAAGTTGGTTCCGAATTGTTCTTGGACAACTGCGCAGCATGTCACGGCGACGAAGGCCTTGGTGACCAAATGCTTGGTGCACCAAACCTCGCCGATGCGATTTGGCTTTACGGCGGTGATCGCGACACCCTCGCTGAGACTGTAACCAACGCACGCTTCGGTGTGATGCCTGCATGGGGCCAACGTCTGAGCGATGTCGATGTCCGTGCCGTGTCTGTTTACGTTCACGCCCTTGGTGGCGGCGAGTAGCCAGCGCTTTATCTGAATATAGGCCATCCAATCTGCGAAGGTTGGGTGGCTTATCTCATTCGAAAGCTTTCGAGTGAATTTTTTTTGGCGTTGGCGTTGGTTGATGCAGATCAAAGCCGCCGTTCGTATGCGGCGGTACTAAACTGGTGTCGCCACAGGAATCAGTAAATGTCAGACCGCCCACTTTACGCCCCACAAGAACCGATCTTCCCGCGTCGGGTCTCCGGAAAGTTTCGGAACCTGAAATGGGTGATCATGGCCGTCACATTGGGGATTTATTACCTCACACCATGGATCCGTTGGGATCGTGGGCCAAATCTTCCTGACCAAGCGGTTCTGGTTGATATGGCGAGCCGCCGTTTTTACTTCTTCTGGATCGAAATTTGGCCGCATGAATTCTATTTCGTCGCGGGCCTCCTCATTATGGCAGGCTTGGGGCTGTTTCTATTTACCTCGGCCCTTGGTCGCGTTTGGTGTGGCTATACTTGCCCGCAAACTGTTTGGACCGATCTTTTCATTCTCGTTGAACGTTGGATCGAAGGCGATCGAAACGCACGTGTGCGTCTTTACCGTGGAAAATGGGATGTCCGTAAATGGCGCCTGCGCCTGACGAAGTGGTTTACTTGGCTGCTGATCGCCATCGCCACTGGCGGGGCTTGGGTGTTCTACTTCACTGACGCACCAACGCTTCTCGTAAACCTGTTGAACTTCACCGCACACCCTGCGGCTTACATGACGATTGCCGCTTTGACGGCCACGACATTCGTGTTCGGTGGCTTCATGCGAGAGCAAGTGTGTATCTATATGTGTCCTTGGCCGCGCATTCAGGCCGCCATGATGGACCCGGATACGATTACTGTGGCCTACCGCGAATGGCGCGGTGAGGAGCGCGGCAAGAAGCACGAAAACAAGTCGGGCGATTGTATCGATTGCATGGCCTGTGTGAACGTTTGCCCAATGGGTATCGACATCCGCGATGGGCAGCAGATGGAATGCATCACTTGCGCGTTATGCATTGATGCCTGTGACGATGTCATGGACAAAATCGGCAAGCCGCGTGGCTTGATTGACTACATCGCCTTGTCTGATGAACCTGCTGAACGCGCAGGCGAGCCACCTGCGCCACTTCTGAAAAAGATTTTGCGCCCACGCACAATTATCTACACCGCAATCTGGTCGGCGATCGGCCTTGCGCTTCTTTATGCGCTGTTTGTTCGCTCTGATATTGAGCTGACTGTCAGCCCCGTGCGCAACCCGACCTATGTTCTGCAACCTGACGGTGCCGTTCGTAACATTTACGATGTTCGCTTGCGCAACAAAGCTGGGGACGATCGTGTCTTCCACATCAGCCTCACCAGTGATGAAATTTTACGGATTGAGCTTGAGGGCCGTGGTGGCCAGCGCAACTTGGTTGTTCCGGCTGATACGACCATCCTGCAACGGGTCTATGTAACGGCAAGACCGCAAGACCCTGCTTCATCTACCGACACCACCGCGCTGCGGCTTTGGGTCGAAGACGTTGACGCCGACATTCGCGCCAGCCAATCTACGACCTTCAACGGAAGGGTTCAGTAATGACTGAGATCAAAGGCTGGCATGTGCTTGCAGGCTTCGGCGCTGCATTCGGCATCATTATCGCCGTAAACCTCACATTGGCGTATCAAGCGGTTCGTACATTCCCTGGTTTGGAAGTCAAAAACTCCTACGTCGCTGGTCAAGTGTTTGACGAGAATCGTGCTGCCCAAGAGGCCCTCGGTTGGGACGTCACCGCAGAACTGGATGGCGACAACCTATCTTTGGTGATCCTTGAGAACGGGACACCAATCTCGCCCGAAATCGAGCAAGCTACATTTGGCCGTGCAACCCACGTGGGTCAGGACCAAATTCCTGACTTTGTTTTCGATGGTGATGCCCTGCGCGCAGTAATTGAAGGTGGTGATGGCAACTGGAACCTGCGTCTGAAAGCGCGTTCCGCAGATGGCACACTGTTTGAACAACGCATCATCGTACGGGTCGTGTCATGATTTCTGCATGCCCAGCTTGCTCCGCGGTTCCACTCGCAGAAGAGGTCGCAGCTGGACCGGGCGTGCAATATTCCCTGCCGACAATTCACTGCGCTGCCTGCATCGGCAAAATCGAACGCGGGTTAAGTCAGGTTTCTGGCGTGCGTTCGGTACGGGTTAACCTGTCTTTGAAACGGTTGACTGTTGAGGGCTCCGTTGACCCGAGCCTAATCGAAAAGGAATTGGCGAATTTAGGTTTTGAAGCCTATCCGCTGGACCTTCAGGCGCTCACTGCCGCGCGTGACGATATTGGGCGCACGTTGCTGGTGCGACTTGCGGTCGCCGGTTTTGCCATGATGAACGTCATGTTGCTGTCGGTTGCGGTTTGGTCCGGCGCAAGTGACGCGACCCGCGATCTGTTCCATTTAATTTCGGCGATGATCGCTTTGCCTGTCGTCGCTTATTCCGGGCAGCCGTTCTTTCAAAATGCGTGGTCCGCGCTGCGGGTGAAACGCCTGAACATGGACGTTCCTATTTCGCTGGCGATTTTGCTGGCTGCTGGGATGTCGCTGTTTGAAACCTTGAACGGCGGTGTGCACGCATATTTTGACGCCGCGCTGTCGCTTACGTTCTTCCTGTTGATCGGCCGTTACATGGATCACCAGACTCGCTCTGCGGCACGGTCCGCGGCTAAGGAACTGACAGCGCTGGAAGTCCAAACCGCGGAACGCATCACACCGAGCGGAACCCAAACCGTTAGCACCATGAGCCTCAACATCGGGGATGCAATTCTGGTCCCATCTGGCGCGCGTGTCCCAGTTGATGGGGTTCTGACATCGCCAAAGGCGTTGATGGATCGCGCACTTTTGACCGGTGAAAGTGCCGCTGTTTCTGTGCAAAGCGGAGACGCATTGCAAGCTGGTGAAATCAACCTCAGCGGCCCATTCAAAATCCGTGCGACTGCCGTGGGTGAGGACACATCGTTGCGCCGCATGGCCTCGCTGATTGAGACTGCCGAGAATGGCCGCAACAGCTACACCGCATTGGCTGATCGCGCGGCGCAAATTTACGCGCCTGCCGTTCACCTGCTTTCATTCATCGCGTTCCTTGGTTGGGCCTTCGCAACCGGCGATATTCGCCATGCTCTAAACATTGCGATTGCAGTTCTGATCATCACATGTCCCTGTGCGCTTGGGCTTGCGGTTCCGGCTGTCTCAACCGCTGCTGTCAGCCGTTTGTTTTCCGCAGGTTTCCTAGTGAAGCACACCACCGCGCTTGAGCGTCTGGCCGAGGTTGATCACATCGTGTTCGATAAAACCGGAACGCTCACCACGCCCGCGCTCGTCGGGCTTGATGGACTTAGTGACGCTAAGAAATCTATTGCCAAAGCGCTCGCACAGTCATCGCACCATCCGTTGTCAAAGGCGCTTACTGTTGGGCTGCCAGACGTTCTGCCAGCCTCACTTGTCGATATCGAAGAAATCGCAGGGCAGGGTGTTGAAGGCAAATTCGATGGCCAACCTGTACGGCTTGGCCGAGGCGAATGGTTAGGTGCTGATTTTACAGGATTGGGTATCAAAGTTGGAACTGCACACGCCGTTCAAATCGAAGCACAAGATCACGTTCGGGAAGGTGTCGAAGACGCGCTGGAAGGTTTGAACCTCCCTTGCGAGATTATCACAGGCGATGCAAAGAAACCTGCAACCCAATTGGCAGAACAACTGTCCCTTCCCGTAACCTATCAAGCACGCCCAGAAGACAAATTGATGCGTCTTAATGCATTGGCCGATCAAGGGCACAATGTCTTGATGGTTGGTGATGGGTTGAATGACACTGCCGCGCTGGCGTCCGCGCATGCTTCGATCGCACCGTCTTCCGCACTCGAAGCATCACGCAACGCTGCCGATGTGGTAGCTCTGCGTGAGACATTTGCAGACCTGCCGCTGGTGCTGGCCGTCGCTAAAGCGACCCGCAAGCTGTCTACCCAAAACTTCGCCATCGCTGCTGTCTACAACATGATCGCGGTTCCAATTGCTTTGGCAGGCTTCGCGACCCCATTGGCTGCGGCCCTTGCAATGTCGGTGTCGTCAATTACCGTGTTGCTCAATTCCCAAAGGATGAGGTTCGTGCGATGAATGTGCTTGTGATTTTGATCCCCGTTTCCCTGATTTTGGGTGCAATCGGGCTTACGGCCTTCCTTTGGACTGTACGTTCCGATCAGTACGACGACGACAAAGGCAACGCTGCCCGTATCTTGCTGGATGATGATTAGGTTCTGTTAACGTTTTTATTAGACGCTCTGCGCTTCGCGGGATTTGTTGCGGATTGTCCGGTAAACAAAAGCCGCGATGAACAACGCTGTCAGCGTTAGGATTACAGTCGGACCAGGGTCAGAACCGATAAAGAAGCTCAGATAAACACCGATAACCAGTGAAGCCGTTGAGACGACGACGGCGATGATCAGCATGTGCTTGAATTGCCGCGTGATGAGAAATGCGATGGCCCCCGGTGCAATCAGCAAGCCAATCGCGAGGATGAGGCCGACAGCCTTTAGCGTGGCGACGATCGTGAGCGATAGGATGGTCAGCAGGCCGTAATGGAGCAGCTTAGTGGGCAGTCCAATGGCACGTGCTTGGGCAGGATCAAATGCATGCAACAACAGGTCTTTCCAGCCAATAAGCAGCGCAGCGCAAACGATCACGCCAATCACCCCAGAGGTCCAAAGATCTCCCGAGGTGACGCCCAGCATGTTGCCGAACAGGATGTGGTCCAAATGCACATTGGTCTCGATCTTTGTGTACAAAACCAGCCCAAAACCAAACATGCCAGAGAACACAACGCCCATGACAGTGTCTTGGCGAACGCGGCTGTTCGCGTCGAGGTAGCCGGTAAGCAGAGAACAGACCATACCGGCAATGAACGCCCCGATGATCAACGGAATGCCAACGATGTAGGCCAGAACCACGCCAGGTAGAACGGCGTGTGAAACCGCGTCCCCCATCAACGACCAGCCCTTGAGGACGAGGAAACAGCTGAGCAATGCCGTCGGCGGGCCTATCAGAAGCGCGATGTAAAAAGCGCCATGCATAAAAGGGAATTGAAACGGGAGGAGGAGTTCGCTCATGCCCTCAACGCCTCCGCTGCGCGACGACGGTTCGCAATAAGCCCGTGCTTGGGTGCGAAGAAAAACGCCAGCACGAACAGCGTCGTTTGCAGGCAAATGATGACGCCACCCGTCGCGCCGTTCAGGAAGTAGGAAATGTACGCGCCTACGAAGCTTGAAAGAGATCCAATGGCAACTGAGATGACTAGCAGTCGTGGAAAGCGGTCGGTCAGCAAATAGGCTGTCGCGCCCGGTGTGATGACCATCGCGATGACAAGGAAGGCCCCAACTGTTTGTAGCGCGGCAACGCAGGCTGCGGAAAGCAGGACGAAGAACATGAACCGCAAACGGTCAGGGCGCAATCCGATTGAGCGCGCGTGGTTCTCATCGAAAAACGCAACCATAAGGTCTTTCCATTTCACCAAAAGCACCGCGAGGCAGACGATGCCGATGATCGCCAGTTGGATCGTGTCGGATGGCGTAATGGCGAGGATGTTGCCGAGGATGATGGTTTGTACGTCGACCGCGACAGGGGAGACGGAAACCATGAACAGGCCAAGTCCGAAGAAACTGGTGAAGATTAGGCCAATGATGGCGTCTTCCTTCAGCCCCGTCCGTTGGTTGAGGAACAACATAGCTGAAGCAGCTAGACCGCCAGAAAGAAACGCACCAAGCGCGAAGGGAAGGCCAAGCATATACGCCCCGGCAACGCCTGGAACGATGGAATGGGACAACGCGTCCCCGATCAGCGACCATCCCTTCAGCATCAGATAGCAGGACAAAAATGCGCAGACGGCCCCGACAAGCGCGGACACGAACATCGCGTTGAGCATGAACGTATACGTGAAGGGTTCTAGCCAGTAGGTCATTTTCCGTCCTGCTCTGGGCGGGTTTTTGTTTTGTCGTCGTAAATAACGAACGGGCGTTCATCGTCCGTAAGGATGGTAACTTTGCGTTCGTCATCATCGTCGTGCAGATCATCACCACCCAAAACGAAGTGGCGCAACACGCCCCCAAACGCGGCCTCAAGATTGTCTTTGGTAAAGACTTCTTCGGTAGGTCCAAAGTTCAATACGGTCGCCTTGACCAGCACTGTTTGGTCGCAAAATTCGGGAACCGACCCAAGGTTATGGGTGGAAACCAGCATGACGCGACCCTCGTCGCGCAGCTCACGCAGAAGGGTGATGATGGCTTCTTCGGTCTGCACGTCAACGCCTGTAAAAGGTTCATCCAGAAGGATTACTTGGCCGTTTTGGGCAAGCGCGCGAGCAAGAAAGACGCGCTTGCGCTGCCCGCCAGAAAGCTCTCCAATTTGGCGGTCCGCAAAGTCGGTCATGCCGACGCGTTCCAACGCATTTGCAACGGCTTCATGGTCGGCGGCCTTGGGGCGGCGTAGCATTCCCATATGCCCGTAGCGCCCCATCATCACGACATCTTCGACGAGAACCGGAAAAGACCAATCGACCTCTTCGGCCTGCGGAACATAGGCGACAATGCCGGCTTTGATGGCTTGTTGAACGGTTTGCCCCAACACGCCGATTTCACCGGCTGCGGCGGGTAAGAATCCCATGATTGCTTTGAAAAGTGTCGACTTCCCAGCACCGTTCACCCCAACCAACGCCGCGATTGTACCGCGTGGGATTGCGAAGCTCGCATCCTTCAACGCAGTCACACCATTGCGGTAGGTGACGGTCAGCCCATCGGCATAAAGCCCGGCTTGGTTTTTTGACGTCTGGTGCGCGGCTGGGGGTGGTAAATTCATTCAGTCAGCCCCGCAACGATCGTTTCCGTCGTGACGCGCAGCAGGTCGAGGTAGGTCGGCACAGGGCCATCTTCCAACGACAGCGAGTCCACATACAGCACACCGCCGTAGGTTGCGCCAGTTTCGCGGGCGACCTGTTCGGCAGGGTCTGTGTTTACGGTGCTTTCACAGAACACTGCACGCACGTTGTTTTCGCGAACGGTATCAATGACGCTGCGCACTTGTTGCGGCGTGCCTGTTTGGTCCGCGTTCATCGGCCACAGGTAGGCTTCTTTCAATCCGAAATCGCGCGCGAGGTAGCTGAACGCCCCTTCGCAGGTCACCAGCCAGCGTTCGCTTTCGGGAACGGACAGGATCTGTTCGCGCAGGGGCGCAATTGCGGCTGTAATCTCGGCCTTATAGGCCGTCGCGTTTGCAGCGTAGATTTCTGCATTGTCTGGGTCATGATCGGACATGGCAGCCTGAATATTGTCGATATAGACCAGCGCGTTATCAAGGCTCATCCACGCGTGGGGGTTCGGCAGGCCCTCGTAGCTACCCGCCGCAATCGACATTGTCTCGATCCCTTCAGAAATCGTCGCAGAGGGGACTTCGTCGATGTTGCCGATGAATTGTTCGAACCACAGCTCAAGGTTCATGCCGTTCCAAAGGATCAAGTCCGCGCCAGAAGCACGAACAAGGTCGCGGGGCGTTGGTTGGTATCCGTGAATTTCCGCGCCAGCGCGGGTGATGGATTCAACTGTGGCAGCATCTCCAGCAACGTTGCGGGCCATGTCGGCGATAACCGTGAAGGTCGTAACCACTTTGAATTCGGCGTTTTCCGCGGCTGGATTAAGTGCTGAGCGTCCGAAGATGACGGCAGCGACCAAGCCCAAAATAAGAACCGCAGTAATAATGATGGAACGTGTCGACATGCTTGGGACTCCAATGGATTTCCACTGAGTTATGGGCGCTGCGGACGGGAAGTCAATGTAGTTGCGAATTATTCGCAATAAAAGAAGGGAGGGGGGGGGGGGGGGGGTTAGAAGGTTTCCGCGTTTTTGTACCAACGCACGATCGCGGCGCGGTCCTCGTTCGACATCATCGTAACGTTCGCAGGGGGCATGGCGTGGCTTACACCCGCTTGAATATAGATCGCCCGTGCGTTTCTGGCGATGTCAGCAGGGGTGTCCAGAAGCACACCTTTGGGTGCCCAAAGCATGCTGTCAGAATAAAATGGATCACGGGAATGGCACATGGAACATCGCCCCATGACGATATCATGGGCATCCTCAAACCCGTCCGCCTGAGCGAATGTTTCCTCATATGGTGTGAGCGCGCGTGCTTCGGCGTCTTCATAACTTTCCCACATGTTCGCCGTGGACAGCCATGCAATCACGATCATCAGCAGCACCGTTACAGCCCATGTCCAATGCGGGCCTTTGCCCGTTTTGTGCATGGTGTTGAAGTAATGACGGATCGTAACGCCAGTCAGGAAGATCAGCGATGCGATGATCCATGAATACTGCGTCGCGAACGACAGGGGGTAGTGATTGGACAGCATCAAGAAGATGACTGGCAAGGTAAGATAGTTGTTGTGCGTGCTGCGCAGCTTAGCGATTTTACCGTACTTGGCATCGGGCGTGCGGCCGTCTTGCAGGTCTTTCACAACGATGCGTTGGTTCGGCATGATAATGAAGAACACGTTTGCTGTCATGATCGTCGCAGTGAATGCACCAAGGTGCAGCATCGCAGCGCGGCCCGTGAAAACTTGATTATAGCCGTATGACATAACCACAAGAATGGCGAACAACAGCAGCATCAGTGTCGTTGGGCTTTCACCTAGTTTGGATTTGCACAAGAAATCGTAAAGCAGCCAGCCAATCGTTAACGACAATGCGGAAATGGCGATGCCCTGCCAAAGCGCAAGATCGGCTTTCGCGGCGTCGATCAAATACAGCTCACCACCAACCCAATAGATGATCATCAAAAGCGCAGCACCGGACAACCACGTCGAATAGCTTTGCCATTTGTGCCACGTCAGGTGTTCTGGCAGGCGCGCAGGTGCCACGAGGTACTTGGTCGTGTGATAGAACCCGCCACCGTGGACTTCCCATTCCTCACCGGACGCGCCTTCTGGCATGTCGTCAGCGCTCTTCAACATCAGGTCCAGCGCGATGAAATAAAACGAGGCGCCAATCCATGCCATCGCGGTAATGACATGCACCCAGCGCACGGCGAAGGCAGTCCATTCCCAAAGAATTAGTGCATCAAACATGGCGCGGTTCCGTCCTTGTGTCCTATCGTTATGTCCAACCTATCTTTAGCGGCTTTGTTTTGCTATTCCGAAGTAACACGTCGCTCTATCAAGAAATGCAAAACAATGTCCTATCTCGACAACATCCGCACCTTCGTACGCGTTTACGAGCTTGGAAGCATGTCTTCTGCGGGCCGCGACTTACGCATTTCCCCCGCAGTTACGTCTTCGCGGATTTCGTCGCTTGAAGAACATCTGAACGTGCGCCTGTTTCAACGCACCACTCGTAGCCTAACTGCGACGGAGCAGGGGCGCGCGTTTTATACGGGTGCAACCGCGGTGCTTGAAGCCGTTGATGCAGCTGAAGGGCAAGTCGCTGGGATCACGGATAATCCGAAGGGGTCACTTTATGTGGCTGCCCCGTTGGGCGTGGGGCGGCGTTTGCTTGCGCCGCTGGTGCCGGAATTCGTCCGGGACTATCCGTTGATTGATATTCGGCTTCGTTTGACGGACCGGAAGGTCGACCTCACGACCGAAGGCCTCGATATTTCGTTCTTTCTCGGGGAACCAGCGGACAGCAATCTGCGTATTAAGCCGATCGCGGATTGCACCCGTGTCTTAGTGGCCGCGCCCGACTACATCGCCAAACGCGGCAACCCCATCGATGGTCAGGCGCTCATCGATGATGGACACAATTGTCTGAACTTGCGCTACCCAGGTGCGCCGGAATTCCAATGGCGCTTGCAAACCGCCGACGGCCCAAAGCGCTTTCGCGTGTCAGGGCGCTATGAGTGTGATGATGGCGATGTGTTAACAGATTGGGCGCTCGCTGGGGAGGGCATCGCGCTTAAGCCTGTGTTTGAGGTGGCCGAGCATTTGAATGCTGGGCGCTTGGTGCCGGTTGCGGAAAAGACGCCACCGATGCCCATTCAAATGGCGTGTTTGTACACACACCGTCGCCGCCAAGACCCGAAGACGCGATTGTTCATGGAATTCATGACCACGCGGATCGGTGCGGCAATGAACACCGCCCAAGAAAGCGTTCAGCTACCGCGGTAGGTTGAATAGCCGAATGGCGATAGCAAAAGTGGCACGTGGTAATGGGCCGCCGCATCGTCCATGCCAAAACGTAGTGGGATTTCATCAAGGAACTTAGTGTCACCCGACGCTTGGCCGTTGGCCTCTAGATATGCGCCGCAGAAGAACACCAGTTCGTAGGTGCCTGTCTTGAATTTTTCGGCGGGTAGGATCGGGCTGTCAGTCCGGCCGTCATCGTTCGTGACAGTCTCAGCGATCTTCGTGTGGGAACTGCCGCTCACGCGATACAGCGCGATTTTGATTCCTTGCGCGGGAACGCCGCGTGCCGTGTCGAGAACATGGGTCGTCAGATAACCAGACATAAAGGGCCTCCTTTTTCATCATCCTATCTGCGTGTTGTTCACACGCAACGCAAACACGGGTCACGAAAGAGTCTTTCAAGAATTCCCTGTAAATGCCGCAGGATATTTTAGGTTACCATATCGTTAAGATTTAGGGACAAGAATGACAGATAGAAACGCCTACCCCCGCGACCTTACAGGTTACGGCGCGACACCACCCGCAGCCAATTGGCCGGATGATGCCCGTATCGCGGTGCAAATTGTCCTGAATTATGAAGAAGGTGGCGAGAACAATATCCTCCACGGGGACGCCGCGTCTGAGGCGTTTTTGTCCGAAATCGTCGGTGCGGCTGCATGGCCAGATCAACGCCATGCAAACATGGAATCGATTTACGAATATGGTGCGCGCGCAGGTTTCTGGCGGTTACACCGGATCCTGAACCATTTACCCGTAACGGTTTACGGTGTTGCAACGGCGCTTGCGCGTGCACCCGAGCAGGTCAAAGCGATGCTTGAGGCAGGCTGGGAAGTCGCGTCGCACGGTTTGAAATGGGTCGAACACAAAGACATGCCCGAGGTCGACGAACGTGCCCAAATAGCCGAGGCCGTACAGTTGCATACCGAAGTGACGGGCTCCCGCCCACGTGGATGGTACACGGGTCGCTCAAGCGAAAATACGATCCGTCTGGCCGCTGAAGAAGGTGGGTTTAAATACATCGCGGACAGTTATGCGGATGACGTTCCCTACTGGCTAGAATTCGGCGATCACGACCAGTTAATTGTACCGTACACGCTTGATTGCAACGACATGCGGTTTGCCACGCCACAGGGGTTCAACTCTGGTACGCAGTTTTTCGATTATCTGAAGGCCACGTTCGACGTGCTTTATGCGGAAGGCGGACGGATGATGTCGCTGGGTCTTCATTGCCGTCTCGTGGGGCGTCCGGGCCGCGCGCAGGCGCTGCAGGACTTTATCGCCTACGCCAATAGCTTTGATGGCGTTTGGTTCGCGACCCGTGAAGAAATTGCCGACCATTGGGCCGCGCAAAACCCGGCCAAACGTTGGGATCGCCCAAGCCAGATGAAAGAGGCTGACTTTGTGTCGACCTTTGGTAGCATCTTTGAACATTCTCCTTGGATCGCGGAACGCGCCTATGCGCTGGGCCTTGGTGTTACTCACGACAGTGCAACAGGGGTTCACTCAGCACTTTGCAGAATTTTCCGCAGTGCCAGCCGTGATGAACGCCTCAGCGTATTGATCGCGCACCCTGATTTAGCGGGTAGGCTTGCCGCCGCCGGTCGCCTTACCGCTGAAAGCACGTCTGAGCAGGCGGGTGTTGGGTTGGATGCGTTGACGGACGGTGAACGCGAAACGTTTCAGGCGCTCAACACGCAGTACGTTGAAAAGCATGGTTTCCCTTTCATCATCGCTGTGCGTGACAACGACAAAGCCAGCATCTTGGCCGCGTTCTACACCCGCATTGGACATGATACCGAAACTGAATTTGCGACCGCGTGCGCGCAGGTTGAACGTATTGCCGAACACCGTTTGATGGATCATTTCACATGAACCAAATTCGCGTCGAACCCCTTACGGCTGATGCCTTCGCCCCGTTTGGCGATGTGTTGGATTGCACTGGGACGGCCGATAAGATCATCAACCAAGGTCTGTGCGGACGGTTTCATGATCGCGCGCAAATAGATGTTGCGGACGGCAGGGCGGGCATCAGCCTGTTCAACGCGCAACCGCGTAGCTTGCCGTACACATTAGACATGATGGAGCGCCATCCTAATGGCAGCCAAGCATTCATCCCGATGACCGAGCATCCATTCTTGGTTATCGTAGCACATGACGCTGGCGGTAAGCCTGCCACCCCGCGTGCGTTCACAACGACGTCGGGGCAGGCGATCAACTATCATAAAAACACATGGCATGGGGTGCTGACGCCGCTGCACGCGCCCGGACTGTTTGCCGTCGTTGACCGCATCGGGGCCGGCGACAACCTAGAAGAACACTGGTTCGACGAAGCATTCATCATCGAGCCCGCACAACACGACCAAAAGCCCGCACAAGACGGGCCAATCAGAACTTAAGGGAAAAACAAGGGATAATGACAATGACAGATACTTCTTATTCGGACCCAAATGTCACGCCGCCATTGGCGCAAGCCGTGCCGCTGGGTCTTCAACATGTGCTGGCGATGTTCGCCTCAAATGTGACACCATCCATTATCGTTGCGGGGGCCGCTGGTCTTGCGTTCGGTGGGCCAGAGCAAATTTACTTGATCCAAATGGCGATGCTGTTTGCGGGTATCGCGACTCTGTTTCAAACTGTGGGCATCGGCCCGATCGGTGCGCGCTTGCCCATAATGCAGGGTACGTCTTTTGCGTTCGTTGGTGTCCTTGCCGGCATCGCCGCGACAATGGGTCTAAGCGTTGCTTTGACCGCTTGCATCATCGGTGGTGTCATCCACTTCCTTCTCGGCGCAGTGATTAAAAACATTCGCTTCTTGTTTCCACCGCTTGTGACGGGCCTCGTGATTTTGGCGATTGGTCTCTACCTTATTCCTGTTGCGATCAAATACGCAGCTGGCGGCGCGGCAGACTTCCAGATGGCGGCTGAAAGCTTTGGTTCCCTCAAGCACTGGTCTGTTGCGTTGACTGTGATTGTTGTGTCGTTGCTGTTGAAGTTCTTCACCAAGGGCGCGTTGTCTAATGCCGCAATCCTGGTCGGTCTTTTAGCGGGTTACGCATTGGCCTACGCGCTGGGCATGGTGAACTTCGGTGCGGTATCCGGTGCTGCATGGATCACACCAATCAAGCCTCTGCCATATGGGTTCGAATTCAACCTTGGTGCCGTCATTGCGGTGACAATCGTTTCCATCGTGTCTGCGATCGAAACGGTTGGCGACGCATCCGCGACTGCAAAAGCAGGTGCTGGTCGTGATGCAACGGACGAAGAAATTGCTGGTGCGACTTACGCTGACGGTCTTGGTACTGCAGTTGCAGGCGTATTCGGTGGCTTGCCAAACACGTCCTTCAGTCAGAACGTTGGTATCGTGGGCATGACTGGGATCATGTCGCGTCACGTTGTGACGATTGGTGGTATCATCCTGATCATCTGTGGCTTGATGCCAAAGATCGGCGCTGTCATCGCTTCCATGCCTTTGCCTGTTCTCGGCGGCGGTGTGATCGTGATGTTCGGAATGGTTGCATCTGCTGGTCTGAACATGCTGACCGAAGTGAAGATGAGCCGCCGCAACATGGTTATCATCGCAGTCTCACTTGCCTTCGGTTTGGGGCTGAACCTCGTACCAACGGCAGTTCAGTACCTGCCTGCAACGCTGAAGGTTCTGGCAACATCCGCTGTTGCACCAACAGCTGTAATGGCTGTGATCCTGAACTTGGTTTTGCCACACGAAGACTAAGTCACGGTAAGCAAAATCGAATTGGGCCCCCGCAGCGATGCGGGGGCCTTTTGCGTGATATGGCAAGGTCCTGCCGAGGTTAGGAAAACCACCATTGGACATTCGCCGCGTTCGCGCTGATCCTGAGCTCGATTTTTGAGAGAAGGCAGGATCATGAGCATCGGCGCACGCATTAAGTTTGATCCACATATCCGTCTTCCTGCGTTGCCTGAACCTGCCCGTCACATACCAGCACCGAGTAACATCGCGCCCGTTGAAGCTGCTACAGCTCTAACGGATCGCACAATGTTCGAGGCATTCGCCGCTCGCGATGATGTTCCCGGCATACTCGCTGTGCGTGAGGTCAAATTCCTGATTTCCGGCTATGATCAGGATGTGCCGACGCTGCATTTCATGAATTCTACGCGCAATCCACTGCACTTTGATTTTGCGCGCGACCACCTTGGGTTTGTACATGATGTCGCCACGTTCAACCGCGTGACCTATTTCGCGGAAGATCGTCAATTTCTAGCGGGGACGGTTCTGGCGTATGACAATTTCCAACGGCCTGACGGTAGCCAAGGTCTGTACGCATTAGAGTTCTGGCCAACGGATCCTGTCAGCACCACCTATGTTGCCCAAGCGTTTCAGATGGTCGAAGCGAGGATGGAGTTTGCCCAAGGCACGCTGGCCTATCACCCATCAGGAGATGTTCAGGAACAATTGCTGATCCGTGATGCCGACGATTTCGCTTCCCACAACGTGCGCACGGTTTCCACAACTGAGCTGTTTGACGGGATCGAGTACAACCCCCTTAACCTTGGTGAGGCGGTCGGTATTTTGCGATTGATGACGGGTGATGACCCGCGGCCACCGTCGCCGACGGACATCGTGATTTATGAAACTTTGCCCAATGATCTGCCGCTGGTTGCGGGGGTGATAAGCGCTGCACCGCAAACACCGTTGTCGCACGTAAACCTGCGGGCGCAGCAGAATGATATCGCCAATGCGTATCTCCGAAACGCCGCGCAAAGCCCGTTGTTGAGCGAGCATGTCGGCAAACCAATCAGACTGTCAGTGACCGCGGATCGATTGGAAGTAGTCCCCGTTACAACGGTTGAAATGCTCGCGGCGCTCGAAACCCGCCGCCCAGCTAACACCCAAACGCCGCCACGAAACTTGGGGCCACGCGATATCGTCGCGTTGGACGACTTGGCGTGGACGCAAGTGGACGCATTCGGGGCCAAAGCCGCCAATCTCGCCGAACTGCGCCGTGCAATTGATCCAAAGTATGTGCCAAATGGCTTTGCAGTCCCGTTCTCGTTTTACCATGACTTCATGGTTGCGAACGGGCTTTATGATGCGTTGCAAGTCATGATGAACGATCCCGCGTTCCAGGATGATGAGCAACGCAAAGATCTACTGAAAGCATTTCGTAAAGACATCAAAGCGGCGCCAATGACCACGCCCATGCGTGATAAACTGGATGCGATGCATCGCGCCTTTCCCGAAGGCACAACACCACGCTGCCGATCCAGTGCCAACAATGAAGACTTGGTCGGTTTTACTGGGGCAGGGCTCTATGATTCCTACACCCACCGCCTTGATGAAGGGCATATCGAAAAGTCGATCAAACAGGTTTGGGCCAGCCTATGGAACCTTCGTGCTTTTAACGAGCGTGAATTCTACCGCATCGATCACCTGACTGCCGCGATGGGCGTGCTGGTGCACCCGAACTTTGACGATGAACGTGTGAATGGCGTCGCACTGACGCGGAACTTCTATTTTCCGACCTTTGAGGGCTATTTCATCAACGCCCAAGTTGGCGAAGACATGGTGACAAATCCTGACGGTACGCAAACGGCAGAAGAGGTACTGTTGCTGCAAAATATCGACCCAGAGAAACAGCACCCTTATGAGACAGTCTATATCCGCCGCTCAAGTTTGGTGTCTTCGGATGACACCGTGATCGGACACAAAGACCTGATGGAGCTCGCGTTGCAGCTCAAGAAAATTCAAACTCATTTCCAGTTTCTCTATGGACGTTCAACGGATGAGAGTTTTGCAATGGACGTCGAGTTCAAGATTGACAGCCACGGAAAGTTGGCGATCAAACAAGCGCGTCCTTGGACTGGGTAAGTCGATTAGAAATCAACTTCCAGGCCGATGCCCTTGGCTTTGGCAATTTCGACGATGGATGCGGACACAGCGAGGTCCTGCAGGCCAACTCCAGTGCCGTCAAACAACGTAATCTCGGTATCAGATGTTCGCCCTTTATGCGTGCCATTGATAACAGCGCCAAGCTCATGAATGTCTTCGCGGGATTTCAGCCCAGCGCCAACCGCGTGCTGTGCCTCGCCCAGCGTTACTGACTGGGCGACCTCATCAGTAAATACCGTTGCCTTCGTCACCAGATCGGTATCGGCTTCTTGTTTGCCAATTGTGTCGGTCCCCATGCAGGCGACATGCGTGCCATCGCTGATGTGCGCCGCGCCAAAGATGGGCGAGAACACGGAGGTGATTGAGATAACAACATCGGCCTCAACCATACCTTCAAGCGATACGGCCTCAAATGGCAGGTCGAACTCGGCGGCAACGTCGGCAAGCGTGGATAGCGCATTAGCATTACGGTTCCAGCCGATGACTTTCTCGAACTGGTGCGTTTCCAACGCAGCACGCAGTTGGAATTTCGCCTGATGCCCTGCGCCGATCATGCCCATCACCTTACTGTCTTTGCGTGCGAGGTGCTTGATCGAAACCGAAGACGCGGCAGCGGTGCGCAATGCCGTCAACAAGTTGCCCCCGACCATCGCGGCGACCTTGCCGGTGTCGGGATCGAACAGAAACACTGTGGACTGGTGGTTGATCAGCCCGCGTTCCGCAAGGTTATGGGGCCAGTACCCGCCAGCCTTAAGCCCAAGAGACATCCCCTTGCCGTCAAACCCACCTTTGAACCCATACAGTGCGTCTTCATGGCCGATGGCCTCGCGGATGACTGGGAAATTGTAGGCATCGCCTGCCGACATGGCCGCAAAGACGTTCTCAACAGCGTCAAACGCCGCATCGCGCGTTAGAATGTCCGCGATGGCGGCTTCAGGGACGATATACATTGGGATTCCTTAAAATGCTTTGCCGCGTGCGGATACGGGCCAAACGGTTTCGACTTTGCCATTGCGAACCCCAACATACCAATCATGCACGTTGCAGGTCGGGTCGCAGTGCCCTGGGACCAGCTTTAGCTTGTCGTTGACTTTCAGCGCTTGGTTCGGGTCCCCGACCACGCCGTGTTCGTCGCTGCATTTCAGGTATTCAACGTCATCGCGCCCGTAGATTGTTGGCAGTCCACTATCAACAGATTGGGCCTTTAGGCCTGCGTCGACGATGGCTTTGTCGGCTTTTGAGTGGCTCATTACGGTGGTTAGGATGAACAGCGCGTTCTCCCATTCGCCGTCATCAATCCGCTTGCCGTTTTTATCCAAAATGCGGCCGTAATCCGCATCCATAAAGGCGTAGGACCCGCATTGAAGCTCGTTGTAAACGTCAGATGCGCTTTCAAAATAGTACGATCCAGTGCCCCCACCACCAACGATGTCACAGTCCAACCCGTTGGATTTCAGGCCCTGCACTGCATCGCCGACCTGCGCGATGGCGATGTCGAGTTTCTCTTTACGGTCCGCATATAGATCCATGTGTTGCATCGCACCTTGATAGGCTTGGATGCCTGCGAACTTCAGATTTGGCGCCGCATCGATCAGCTTGGCAATGTTCACAACGTCCTGCGTTGTGCTGACGCCGCAACGCCCCGCGCCGCAGTCGATCTCGACGAGCGCTTCAATCTCGGTGCCCGCGGCAACAGCGGCGTCCGAAAGGGCCCGCACGTTTTCTGGGTCATCGACACAAACCAACACGCGGCAACCATGTTTTGGCATTTCAGCAAGGCGTTTGATTTTTGCAGGCTCTGTCACTTGGTTGGATACCATCACGTCCTTGATGCCGCCACGTGCGAACACTTCGGCCTCGGACACCTTTTGACAGCACACGCCAATCGCGGCGCCCATGTCTTGTTGCAGCTTCAACACGTCGACGGATTTGTGCATTTTCCCGTGGGCACGGTGGCGCATGCCGTGGGCCTTAGCGTAATCGCCCATTTTCTTAACATTGCGCTCAAGCGCGTCTAGATCAAGGATCAGGCACGGCGTCTGAATGTTCGCTTCATCCATTCCCGGTTTTGCCGGAATGTCATAGCCAACCTCAAAGTCATCGAAGTTTGGTTGCGTGTTCATGTGCGTGTTTCCTTCACTTGAGCCAAGGCAGTTTGTCGAGATCGACATTCCCGCCTGTGATGATGATACCGACCCGCTTACCTGCGAACCGTTCTTTGTTCTTAAGGATCGTTGCCAAGGGCACTGCGCTGCTGGCCTCCATGACGACGCGAAGATGCTTCCACGTCAGCTTCATGGCATCGATGATTTCATCTTCGGATGCTGTCAGGATGTCAGTGACGTGTTTGGACACGAAATGCCATGTGAGGTCTTTCAGCGGCACCAGCAGCCCATCTGCGATGGTCTTGGGTGCATCGTCGGCGATGATGTGTCCTGCTTTGAAACTGCGATAGGCATCGTCGGCCTGTTCGGGTTCGGCGGCGATGATCTGCACTTCAGGGGCTTGGTTCGACAACGTCAGGCAGGTGCCCGAAATCATACCACCACCACCGATGGGCGCGACAACCATGTCCAAACCATCGGTTTGTTCCATGAACTCACGCGCGCAAGTGCCTTGACCCGCAATCACGCGCGGGTCGTTGTAGGGATGTACGAAATCACCACCCGTTGCTGCCTGAACCTTGGCGAAGATTTCTTCGCGCGACGTGGTCGACGGCGCGCACTCGGTGATTTTGCCACCATACCGCGCGACGGTGTCTTTCTTGGCTTGTGGTGCCGTATTCGGCATCACGACATTGCACGGAATGCCGCGCAACATTGCCGCGTAAGACAGGCACGATGCGTGGTTGCCAGATGAATGAGTCGCGACCCCAAGCTCGGCTTGCTTATCGTCCAAACCAAAAACAGCATTGGACGCACCGCGCACCTTAAACGCACCCGGTGTCTGGAAATTTTCACATTTAAAGAACAGTTCGGCACCCGTTAGCTCATTCAGGAATGGCGATGTCCGAATAGGCGTGCGCAAGATGTGCGGCTCAATTCGGGAGTGGGCATCCAGCATGTCTTGGTAGGTCGGTATATACATTGGCAACCTCCTTGGCTGGCAGTTGGTGTTGTCATGTTCATTTTACGGTGGTGAAAGTTATCGAACAATTTTTTCGAACTTGGGTTTCCGTTTGGGCGCGGCGGAAAAAATCCTTGTCTTGTCAGAGCGCTAGATTTTTTCATATATTGAAAACGATTTTCAAAAATGGAGTGGCCCGTGTCAGACAACCCTATTTCTTCAGCGACACGCGCACGTGGGCGGCCTAAAGCTTGGACTGATAAAACGGACCAGAACACGATCAAATCGTTGGACCGCGCTTTGCAGATCCTGTCGCGTCTTGGGGATATGGAAGAGGCCACGTTAAGCGAGCTTTCAAGTGCGCTGAGCCAGTCACCCGCGACGGTCTATCGTGTTTTGACAACGTTTCAGGCCCATGACTTCACAGAGTTTAACCCAACCCGCCAAGTATGGTCCGTCGGGGCAGGGGCTTTTTTGACGGGGGCAAAATTCCTGCGTCGCTCGTCTATGGTGGAACGCGCACGACCTCATTTGAGGCGCTTGATGGAAGCAACTGAAGAAACAGCGAACCTTGGCATCGCCAAAGGCGCGAATGTTCTATTCCTGAGCCAATCTGAAACCCACCATGCGATCCGCGCGTTCTTTCCGCCAGGTACGGTGTCACCGATGTATGCGTCCGGCATCGGTAAAGCGCTGCTCGCACTATGGAGCGAGAAACGGGTAAACGCCTTGCTTGCGGCGCAAAAAATCGAGCAGTTTACTGAGCATACTTTGACTGATGCAGCTGCTTTAACGGCGGACTTGGCCGAGACACGGGCGCGCGGCTATTCCTTTGATGCGGAAGAGAAAAATATCGGTATGCGTTGTATTGCGGCCCCTGTTTTTGACATCTACGGAGAGGCTATTGGTGGCCTGTCTATTTCGGGGCCCGTCGCGCGCATCACCGATAATCGCATCAGCGACATCGGTGCGATCGTGCGCTCAGAAGCAAACGCCCTTACGCGCACGCTTGGCGGGGTGCCGCCAACAGAGGTTTAATAAAACGTTGTTTCATTTCTTTTAGTAGGATTTGCCTACAACCCGGGGTGCCGGTTCACGTCTTTATAAAGAAGGTAACGGAACTGGCCGGGGCCGCCTGTGTAACAGGCCTGCGGGCAAAACGCGCGTAGCCACATGAAATCGCCGGCCTCAACCTCAACCCAATCGTTGTTCAGGTTATAGACCGCCTTACCTTCAAGCACATAAAGCCCGTGCTCCATGACATGCGTTTCAAGGAAAGGGATCACCCCGCCCGGTTGGAATGTTACAATCGTGACGGCCATGTCGTGGCGCATATCGCTTGGATCCACAAACCGCGTGGTGCCCCACGCGTTGTCTGTGTCAGGCATATAGGTCGGCTCTACGTCATTGTCGTTGGTGACCAAAACAGGGGGGGCTTCGATCCCCTCAACCCATTCATAAGCCTTGCGAATCCAATGGAACCGACAAGGCGCATCAGTGTCATTCTTAAACGTCCACGGTGTGTCGACGGGAATGTAGGCGTAGCTGCCCTCGGTCAGAGTGTGCGCTGTGCCATCGATCGTCAGCGTCGCGCCGCCTTCAACAACGAAGATCACCGCCTGTGCCTCTGGGTCGGTGTCAGGTTTCTCGGATCCGCCACCAAGCGCGACTTCGACAATGTATTGGCTGAACGTTTCAGCAAAGCCAGACAGGGGGCGCGCCAAAATCCACGCGCGGGTTTTGTCCCAGAACGGCAGGTTGCTGGTCACAATATCACGCATCGTCCCTTTTGGGATTACGGCATAGGCCTCCGTGAAAATGGCACGGTCGGTCAGCAGTTGTGTTTGGGGTGGATGGCCACCCTGCGGGGCGTAATACGTGGGCTTTTTCATACATCTAACATAAACGGCTCTTTCGTAGCACCAAGCCCCCAACGCGCCACAACACTCGTTTGAAAAGGTTGATAATCATTGTGTACACCTTGGAGCCCCTGTTCAAATCCACGACCAATTTGATAACGTTCGCCATGAGCTTTGATTTTTCGACATATTTCCCACTGCAAAACAAGCGCGTGCATGAGGCCTGCGGGCCAAGTGCGTTCAGCTTTGCATTTGCACTGGCAGGCCAGCAGCAGGCGTCTGTTTTATGGATCCGCGAGGCGTGGCTGGCGGATCAAATCAATCCCGTAGGGTTCAACCAGTATGTCAATCCACACAAACTGCTGCTTGCTAAGGGCAAGGATCAAACTGAGGTGCTCGCCACGGCGGAAGAATCCCTGCGCTCGGGCGCTGTTGGCCTGACCGTAATCGAATTGACCAAGCCAATCGGCCTGACGGCAGGGCGACGTTTGCAGCTGGCGGCTGAAACGGGGAAATCGACAGGCCTGTGCATTTTGCCTGATGGAATGGGCAGCAATGCTGCACAAACCCGCTGGCGTTGTGAACCGATCTTTGATGCAGTGGACTCGACTCTTCAGCGCTGGGAAATTATTAAGAACAAATCAGGAACATTAACAGCTTGGACTTTGCGCTGGAATGCCGAGACGCGTCGTATCATTGTGGTTTCCGAGGCTGGCGAGCGACCGGTTTCTCAGGGCGCGTCCGGTTGATGCGCCCTTTGCGCTGACCCAACGACAAAGCAATACCGAGCGGGTTTATTGTCTGAACCAACAAGCGGCGCAGCACGGGCTGCAAGCAGGCATGGGGTTTTCAGATGCACGGGCGTTTTGCCGCGATCTGCAAAGCCACCCGGCGGACCCCGTGGGGGATCAGAAGTTTTTGAACATCTTGGCGCGCTGGGCGAAACGGTATTGCCCGTGGGTCGGGCTGGATGGTGCAGACGGTTTGGTCATGGACGTCACGGGCTCCACCCATTTGTTTGGCGGTGAGCCGCGCATGCTGCACGACATTCACCTACGCCTGAAACGCGCGGGCCTGTCCGTGCGCAGCGGCATTGCAGACACGCGCGGGGCGGCGTGGGCGCTGGCGCATTACGGCGAGGGGATTGCGCCGCAGGATCAGCCCCTTGATGCCATTGGCCCGCTGCCCGTGGCCGCGCTGCGTCTGGATGATAAAAGCAGCGTTGGCCTGCAACGCCTTGGTGTGCGTTCCATCGCTGAATTGGTGGCGTTGCCCCGCGCCACAGTTGCCCGCAGATTTGGCGCAGAGGTCTTGTTGCGGTTGGATCAGGCAACCGGAGAGCAGGCCGAACACGTCTCACCCTTGCCGGACCCACCTAGGTATCAGGTGCGGCTAACCCTGCCGGACCCCATCGGGCTAGAGGCCGACGTGATGGCCGGCACGGGTCGTCTGCTTGAGAAGCTCTGCGAAAAGCTAAAGGCCCAAGAAATGGGTGCGCGGGTGCTGTCGTTGATTATGCGCCGCGTCGACAAAGAGAACCAAGAGGTTGAGGTGCGCCTTGCCCGCCCGTTGCGTGACCCTTTGCGCATTTTGCCCCTGTTTGAACGCGGCGTAGGTGCGATTGATGCAGGGTTTGGGATTGACCAATTGCGCCTTGTGGCCACGTCCGTGGAACCGCTGCCCGTTCAACAATTGATCCATTCACAGGGGCGTAACGACGGTAAGTTGGACGATCTGATCTCGCGGATCGGCAACCGGATCGGGTTGGAAAACGTGCAACGGTTCTTGCCCGCAGACAGCCACATCCCCGAACGCAGCCACATCATCGCGCCCGCCGCGTTTTCGGAACCCACCGGATCATGGGTGGCCCTGCGTGAACGTCCAATCCAGCTTTTCCCGCCTGAACCGATTATGGGAACAGGCCCTGCGCCACCGCGTCATCTGCGCTGGCGACGCATGTCATTTCGGGTGGAACGCGCCACGGGCCCAGAACGGATCGCACCGGAGTGGTGGTTGACAGACGTGAACTGGCGCTCAGGCGTGCGGGACTATTGGAAGGTGGAAACCAAACAGGGGCGGCGGCTGTGGCTGTTTTACACGCCGCAGAACCCCGGCTGGTTCGTGCAGGGGCAATTCCCATGAGCTATGCGGAACTCAGTGTCACCACGAATTTTACCTTCCTCACGGGGGCGTCGCATCCCGAAGAACTGGTCGCGCGTGCTGCCGAGCTTGAGCTGGCAGCAGTCGCCATTACCGACCGTAATTCACTGGCAGGGGTCGTGCGGGCCTATAGCGCCCTGAAAGAGCTGAAGCGTGAGGCCGAGGATGCCATCCGCATTCGCTCGCAACATCAGATTGACGCTTCCTCGCGGCAAGAAACCGGACCGACCACCCCGATTGAACGCCCCACCGCCGCGCGCGTGCCACAGCTTATTGTTGGTTGCCGTTTGGTCCTCACCGACAGCCCTGTTGAATGGATCGCGCTGCCCTGTGATCGCGCCGCCTACGCACGGCTCAGTCGGTTGTTAACACTGGGCAAACGACGCGCCGAAAAGGGTGACTGCCACCTGCAACACAGTGACCTGCTGGAAAACGGCAAAGGCATGATCCTGATCGCCCTCCCGCAAGGAAATGTCAGCGCAGGCACCCGGCACATTCAGGCGATCCAGCAGCGTTACCCAAGCTGTGTGTTCCTAGGCGCGGCCCCGCGATATGATGGCAGTGACCAAGCGTATTTTGATGCCTGCGCGTATCAAGCCCGCAAAATCGCGGCCCCGATGGTCGCCGTGGGGGATGTCTTGATGCACCGCGGCAGCCGTCGTCAGTTGGTCGATGTGCTGACCTGCATGCGCGAACACATCACGATTGATCAGATCGGCACCCGCGCGCTTCCCAACGCTGAACGGCGCCTTAAGGGGCATGGCGATATGGCGCGTCTGTTCCGCAACCATCCCGCCGCGATCCGTCGCTCAATGGAAATCGCCGCACGCTGCACGTTTTGCTTGAGTGAGCTGTCCTATGAATACCCCGACGAGATTTCCGAGGCGGAAACCCCGCAAGAACGCCTTACGCGCCTTGCGGCTGAGGGGTTAAAGCGACGTTACCCGAACGGGGCCACTGAAAAGGCCCATGCACAGGTGAAAAAGGAACTGGCACTGGTCGAGAAGTTGGAATTTCCGGCCTATTTCCTCACCGTTTATGACATCGTCCAATTCGCGCGCTCCCAAGGCATCCTGTGCCAAGGGCGCGGGTCGGCGGCGAACTCCATTTTGTGCTACCTTCTGGGGATCACGGACGTCAGCCCTGAAACCATCACGATGGTGGTCGAACGCTTTGTGTCTGAGTTTCGGGGTGAGCCGCCTGACATCGATGTCGACTTTGAGCATGAGCGTCGCGAAGAAGTCATCCAGCATATCTATGAGAAATACGGCCGCCATCGCGCTGGGCTGTGCGCAACGGTGATCCATTTCCGATCTCGCGCGGCGATCCGCGAGGTCGGTAAGGTGATGGGGCTTAGTCAGGATGTGACGGCCGGTCTTTCGAGCCAGATTTGGGGGCTATCAAACGGCGGCGCGGACCCTGATCGTATCCGCGAGCTTGGCCTTGATCCAACCGATCGTCGCCTTGCGCAAACCATCCGTCTTATCGGGGAGGTCATCGGATTTCCGCGTCATCTGTCCCAGCATGTCGGCGGCTTTGTCATCACCAAGGGGCGGCTTGATGAATTGTGTCCGATTTCAAACGCCGCGATGGAGGATCGCACGGTCATTGAATGGGACAAGGATGACATCGACACGCTGGGGATTCTGAAGGTTGATATTTTGGGTCTTGGAATGCTCAGCTGTATTCGAAAGTCGTTTGATTTGTTGCAGCAGCACGAGAAACAAACACTGTCGATTGCGAAGGTTCCGCAGGCCGATACTGCGACCTATGACATGCTGTGTGTTGCGGATGCAGTGGGTGTGTTTCAGGTGGAAAGTCGTGCACAGATGAATTTCCTGCCACGTATGAAACCACGCGAGTTTTATGATCTGGTAATCGAAGTCGCCATCGTGCGGCCCGGCCCCATTCAGGGCGGCATGGTGCATCCCTATATCAACCGCCGCCAAGGGCGTGAGAAACCGGAACCCTTTGGCAGTGCATTGTCTGAGGTCACGCGAAAGACGCTTGGGGTGCCGCTGTTCCAAGAACAGGCGATGCAGATCGCCGTTGTCGGGGCAGGGTTCACGCCGGAAGAAGCCGACCATCTGCGCCGGTCACTGGCGTCGTTTCGGCGGATGGGCACCATCGGGACGTTCAGGGATAAATTCATCAACGGGATGCTCGCCAATGGGTACCCACTCGACGTGGCAGAACGGTGTTTTGGTCAAATCGAAGGGTTCGCTGAATACGGGTTCCCTGAAAGCCACGCTGCCGCCTTTGCGATGCTGGCCTATGTGTCTGCTTGGTTGAAATGTCACCATCCGGCGGTCTTTGCCTGCGCTTTGCTGAATTCCCAGCCGATGGGATTTTATGCGCCTGCTCAGATCGTGCGCGATGCCCGTGAACATCAGGTTGAGGTGCGCCCGATTAGCGTGAACCACAGCACATGGGACAATACGCTGGAACGCCGCATGGACGGGGCCTTGGCGCTGCGGCTTGGGTTTCGCCAGATCAAAGGGTTTAGAGAAGAAGACGCCGATTGGATCGTTGCTGCACGTGGGAACGGGTATTCGGACCCCGAAGGCATATGGCTACAGGCCGGCATCGCGCCTGCAACATTAGAAAAGCTGGCCGAGGCGGATGCGTTTTGTGACACAGGCCTTAATCGGCGCGATGCGCTTTGGCATGTCAAAGCGATCAAGGGGACGAATCCTTTGCCGTTGTTTGACAATTCTATTGAGGGGGAAGGGATCGTTGAACCACAGGTGAATCTGCCAACGATGAACTTGGGCGAGGAAGTTGTTGAGGACTATGTCTCTATCCGGATGTCATTGCGCGCCCATCCGATGGAATTGTTGCGCCCGTCGATGGGTGAAATCACGTCCCATGCGGAACTGGTCAACGCGCCCCTGAAACGTATCTCGGTTTGCGGATTGGTCATCACCCGCCAACGCCCCGGAACGGCATCGGGTGTCGTCTTTCTGACGCTTGAGGACGAAACCGGTGTGTCCAATGTGATCGTGTGGCCCAAGGTCTATGAACAATATCGCCGCACCGTGATGGGGGGGCGTTTGTTGCGCGTGCACGGGTTTTTGCAGCGTGAAGGCATCGTTGTTCATCTGATCGCGCAGCACATCGAGGACATGTCCCATTGCCTAAGCGAGCTTGGCCACCCGATGGACGATGCAATTGGCGAAACACAACCCCAAGCCGATGACACACCGCGCCCCCGCAAGCCGCAAGCCCGCGCCATGCACCCCCGCGATCAGGCAAAGCGTCTGTTCCCAAGTCGGGACTTTCACTGACCCGCGCATTCAAACACACACTCACACCTTGAAACCACGATCCATCTAAGCCACATGTGCGCCAACCATTGATGCCCTTTGAGAACAGGTTTCGCCATGAAAGACAGATCATTCATTCGCCACGTTGTCCTTTTCAGTGCCAAGGACAAGGCAGACGTTGCGCGAATTGTTGACGGGCTTTCCATGCTGGCAGACATCCCGCACGCTTCAACGTTTGAGGTCGTGCAAAACAGCCAAGTGGACGCTCTGTCCGGTGAGATCGATGTCGTCGTTTACGCTGAATTCGTCGATGACGCAGCACTTCAGGCCTACAAATCCCATCAACTCTATCAGGACGCGATTGCCGTCGTGCGCCCCTTGCGCGAAATGCGGATCGCAGCTGACTTTTGACGCAGGTTCGCCCATCAAGAGTGGTCTTTGACAAAGGGCCAAACGGGAATGGAGCGGAGTTTTCGCAGCCAGCGGATATCATCCGCGCGGATACGCCGGATGAGGTCGATGCGGCGTTCACCGCCATGCAGCAGGCGCAGGCGGACGGCAAATGGCTGGCCGGATATGTCTCATACGAGTTTGGGTATCTAACGTCGCATAAGCTTGAAAAGCTGATGCCCGAGAACCGCGAAACCCCGCTAATTCACTTTGGGGTTTTTGATGCGCCGCAGTCACAAAGGGCTGAGAACACCGAAACACATGCAGAACTGGACGCGCTTCAGCCGCAGTGGAGCGCGCAGCAGTACGGGACAGCCTTTGACGTCGTTCATGACTACATCGGTGCGGGCGATATCTATCAGGTTAACCTGACATTCCCGATTGCCACACGTTCGTCCGCCTCATCTAACGCACTTTATGCTAGCCTAACGCACCGCCAAAACGTGCCGCACGGTGCGCTGGTGGACCTGGAAGGCGTGGCATTGTTGTCCCGCTCACCTGAGCTGTTTTTCTCGCTGTCCGCAAAGGGCGAACTGAAAACAAAGCCGATGAAAGGCACAGCCCCGCGTGGGAACACACCGGGTGAGGACGATGCACTGCGCGATGGTTTGAAAGCATCAGAAAAGAACCGCGCCGAGAACCTGATGATTGTTGATTTGCTGCGCAACGACATGTCGCGTGTGTCTGAGATCGGCAGCGTAAAGGTGCCGGAATTGTTCGCGGTCGAGCGTTTCGCGACTTTGCATCAGATGACGTCAACGATCACATCGAAAGTGGTCGACGGAACCAACATCAAAGACCTGTTCATGGCGTTGTTTCCGTGTGGATCGATCACTGGCGCGCCCAAAGTACGTGCGATGGAGATTATTTCCGAAGTCGAGACGCAAGCTCGCGGTGCGTATTGTGGATCCATCGGATGGATTGCCCCGAGCGGCGCGATGGAATTTAGCGTCGCGATCCGCACGTTGATGTATCGGCAAGATGGAACTGTGCAGCTGAACGTTGGCGGTGGTGTTGTCTATGACAGCACCGCACAGGATGAATACGATGAAGCGCTGCTAAAGGCGCAATTCGCGAAACTCAGCTAGGCTATTCTGCCATCTGTTTGTCGACCTGCTGTTCTTCGTTGATCATGGCCTGCAACTGACGTCGGAACCGCAATTGGCCGCCATCAATCGGTAGGTCGATGTGTGGGGACGTCTTGTTGCTCATCCCTTTTTGCACCGCGTTCAGAACGTCACGGTCTTCTTCAAAGGCGTGCTGCACGTCCTCACTCATCATCTGCGAAAGTGCTTCATCATCTGGGCGGATATTGCGCAATTGGAACCAATAGTAGCGCGTCTTGCCCTCGGTCGTTGGGGTCATGAAATTGTAGCTGTCCATGATGAACGTCTTCTCATGCAGCGGGCCATCAGGGCCACCAGTTCCCGCAGGCGTAAACACAGCCTTAATCAACGCGTGGGACGGGTAGCGGACCTCATAGTGCTGTAGGCGGTCACAATTACCTTCGAATTCGACAACCTTTTTGTAAAACGGTGCAGGCTCATGATCCATCATCCAGCGATGTACGATCACGCCGTCATCGGTTTTGGAAACGCGCAGCGGCGTGTCTTTGGTCGCATCGGTGGCAAAGCTGGATTGGTGTACCCATGCGACATGGGTCGGGTCCAATAGGTTATCGCACATCAGCAGGTAGTTGCAGTCCAGCTCCATCGCGGCACCGCGGTTAATGCCCCAAGCGGGGTCACCGTAGTTCTCGATTTCAAAGATCTCGTTGATGTCTGCCAGCGCTGGATTACCCATCCAAACCCAAACCAGACCGTATTTTTCATGTAGTGGATAGGCGTGGACTTTTGCGTTTGACGGAATGCCACTCGCACCCGGTGCCCAGACACACTGACCGACGCAGTTGAATGTCAGCCCGTGATAACCACACTCGACTGTGTCGCCTTTGATCCGGCCCTTTGAAAGGGGAAGCTTGCGGTGGGGGCAGGCGTCCTCAAGTCCGACAAGCTCACCCGCTTCGGAACGGAATACACAAATGTTTTCACCTAGAACGGTAATCTGCTGCAACTCGCGTGTGACCTCATGGCCCCATGCTGCGACGTACCAAGCGTTCTTTAAAAACATCGTTAGTCCTTTGAGAATTCGAAGACTGAATAATTCAGGATTCGGGCAAACTATCAAGCTGACCGCGAAACTAACTGTATAGATAAGGTTACGCGTACCCAAAGGGTAATTCATTGAGGATTTGCTGCGTTCCGTCTTATTTTTAGCGACGGCACGCAAAATCTGCGGTATTTATAGTGCCAGCATACGAGCAGGAATAAGGCCAATTTCTAGAAACCATTTGACGAGTTGTCCATTCGCTTCCTACGCTGATCACGCGAAAAGCAAGTCTCACAAGGTGAGGCACAACAATAAAGTCACCCAACTTAAGCGGGCGACACTCCAACCAACAGGGGAATCTCAATGTTCAAGAAAACAACTGGCGCTATCGTTCTTAGCGCAGTCGCTGCTTTGACTGGCTCAACAGCTATGGCAGACGGCCACGCAATCACTGTCGGCTACTTCCTTGAGTGGCCAATGCCATTCCAGTACGCAAAAGTTCAGGGCACATACGAAGAAGCCCTCGGCATGGAAATCAACTGGGTGTCTTTCGACACCGGTACTGCGATGTCCGCTGCTATGGCATCCGGCGACGTTCATCTGTCCGTTTCCCAAGGCGTTCCACCGTTCGTAGTTGCAACATCCGCGGGTCAAGATCTTCAGATGCTCGACGTTGCTGTGTCTTACGCTGACAACGACAACTGCGTTGTACGTTCCGACCTCGAAATTGATGCATCTTCCGTAGCCGATCTGGCGGGTTCCAAAGTTGCTGTTCCACTCGGTACAGCTGCGCACTATGGCTTCTTGCGCCAGATGGACCACTTCGGCGTTGACGTGTCTTCCTTGGATGTTGTCGACATGTCACCACCAGACGGTGCTGCTGCACTGGCTCAGGGTTCTATCGACATGATGTGTGGTTGGGGCGGTTCGCTGCGTCGCGCACTTGAAAGCGGTAACACGTTGATGTCCGGCGACGAGAAAACAGCACTCGGCATTCTTGTGTTTGACGTAACTTCCGCACCAACAGCATGGGTTGCTGAAAACAGCGAGACCGTTTCCAAGTTCCTCGCGGTGACTGCAGAAGCCAACGCAATGTGGAATGCTGGTGACATGATGGACACTATGTTGCCTGTCATCGCACAAGACGCTGGTATGGACGCTGAAGCGACTGCAGCGACAATGGCGACATTCGTGTTCCCAACTGTTGAAGAGCAGCTCGGCGCAGCTTGGCTTGGTGCATCTGCTCCGGCTTACCTTAAGGGTGTGGCGGACGTGTTTGTTGAAGCGGGTTCCATTGACGCGGCTCTCGACTCCTATGAGGGCGCAATCAACACAGGTCCATTGGCAGCTGCCAACGACATGTAAGACCTATAATTCGGGGGCCTAGTGCATGCGCGCTGGGCCCTCGTTTTCTTATGGTTCAGGCCTCCGTACCGGACCAAATCCCCACCAAATTTCGCGCCAAGGCGCTAGGGAGCCCCCCAATGAACGGATTATCTATTCAAGGCCTGTCGATGCGCTTTGAGCTGCCCAATGGCGGCCATGTCCAAGCGCTCGAAGATGTTTCAATCGACCTAAAGCAGGGCGAACTACTGAGTGTGCTCGGGCCATCGGGCTGCGGTAAGACGACACTCTTGAACATCGTTGCAGGCTTTCTTGCCCAAACAGATGGCAAGTTGGTTCTGAATGGTCATGAAATTACCGGGCCAGACGCCGAACGCGGCATGGTTTTTCAAGCAGGTGCGCTGTTCGAATGGATGTCCGTTCGTGACAACGTCAGCTTTGGCCCGCGCATGGCTGGCAAGAAAAAAGCTGACTATATGGGCAACGTCGACCACCTTCTTGACGTGGTAGGCTTGCAAGATTTCAAAGAAAAGATGGTGTACGAACTGTCTGGCGGGATGCAGCAGCGTGTGGCCTTGGCGCGCTGCCTTGCCAATGACCCCGATGTCATCTTGATGGACGAACCCCTTGGCGCGCTGGACGCGCTGACCCGTGAAAAGATGCAAAGCCTTGTGCTGAAGCTGTGGAAAGAAACGGGTAAGACGATCATCTTGATTACTCACTCCGTTGAGGAAGCACTGCTGCTTGGCGAACGCCTGATCGTGATGGCGCCACGCCCGGGTCGCATCCACAAAGAATACAACCTGCCTTTCGCAGAACTCGGCGTTGATGCCGATCTGCGCGAAGTCAAAAAACACCCTGATTTTGGTGCCAAACGTGATGAGATCCTCAACATGATTTGGGACATGGAAGAAGAAATTATGGGCCGCACAGGGGAGGACGCATAACATGGCTGGATCTGTAAACCTCGTCTGTACACGCGAACGCCTTGGCGAAGTCGTCTCGGAATTACGCGCTGTTACCATTCCCGAAGGCCAAACACTTGAGGCCGGTTTCACGCCGCCGGCTGGTTGCGAAGTCGCCTCAACTTGGGAAGTCATTTCCTATCAATTTGGCACTTTGTTCAGCGAACTTTGGACCGAGACCGGCAATGTGTTGTTGGGTGCGCTCAACGCGGTTCCCTACCTGTTGGTCTATGTCGTACTGGTTCTGCTGTTTATGGTGTTCTGGCGGGCGATCAAAACCCTGCTGACCCCAAAGGCCGACTATACCTCGCTCAAGACTGTGACGTTCGGCGACGAAAGTGCTGTTCGTTCTGAAACTGCGGCGTCGATCATATCGGTCGGACTGATTTTCGTTATTTGGTGTTCTTTCACGGGCTCGTCCTTGATCCCGAAGTTCATGCACCTTCCAGGGCCCTACACAGGTGAATCAAGCTTCACCTACACGGTTGCGAATGCGGCGGGTGAAACCGACGAGGCTGAGGTTTTCGTACGCGTTTTTGATGCTGGCGAAGATTCCGACCCGCTTGAGATCGACGCGGGTGACGGTTTTGCAAAGAACGATACTGTAGATATCCAAATCTACCGCAGCGAAATCGTGACGTGGGACCGAAACGATGAGTTCACACGTCGTGACCATCAGGCGCAGATTGTTGCGATTAACGGCAATGAATTTATGTTCGATCCCAACAACCGTGACGACAATGGCAATCTGGTGGATACAGCGCCTAGTTTCGATGTTGGGTTCGCGAAAGTTGCCATCACTGATCGTGGGACGATCAACGTCTCACCAAATCCGGGTTGGCAGATGCAGCCTCTTTATTTGCCAGCACCTGAAGCGGTCTGGAACCGCTTCATCGAAGTCGCCAAATATGGCTATCAGAACGTTTACCTTACGGTTCACTTAGGCTTTTCATTGTTCCGTGTGATCGTGGGCTTCATGCTTGGTGCAGCCGTCGGCATCCCACTGGGTTACGCGATGGGCCTGTCCAACTGGTTCCGTGGTTGGTTTGACCCGATCGTGGAATTCATGCGGCCAGTTCCGCCGCTCGCATTGATCCCACTTGTGATCATTTGGTTCGGTATTGGTGAAGTCGGCAAGATCTTCCTGCTGTTCCTCGCTGCGCTATGGATCATGGCAATCGCCGCACGTTCCGGTGTGTCCGGCGTGCGTATCACTAAGGTTCACGCGGCCTACTCACTCGGTGCATCCAAGTGGCAAATCCTACGCCATGTTATTATCCCCAACAGTTTGCCGGAAATCTTTACCGGTGCGCGGGTTGCGATGGGTGTTTGCTGGGGCACTGTTGTGGCTGCCGAATTGGTCGCCGCCGAGGAAGGCATCGGCAAGATGATCACCACCGCATCCAAGTTCCAAAGCACGGACATCATCCTGATGGGTGTGATTATCATCGGCGTCGTTGGTTTCGGTATCGACATGCTGATGCGTATGGCCGAACGCCGACTGGTGCCGTGGAAAGGCAAGGCCTGAGGGCCCTCTAGCAATCGATGAAACATCAAGGGCCGGAGCATTGCTCCGGCCCTTTTGCAGTTCTACCTCGCGAATAACCCTTTGCGTTTGGGCTTCATCGACTTGAGGTGTTTTCCAAGATCGGTGTAGCCGCCGATCTTGACACCATCGATAAAGATCAACGGTGTGGTTGTGATGTTGTGCTTATCCTTGAAAGCGTCTGTTTCGCGACGCGTGCGCAAAACATGTTCTTCAATTTCAAAACCGTTTCTCTTCAGAAGGTCGCGGGCGGCAGTGCCGTATCCGCAGGTGTAGTTGGGCAGTTCCATCCGGTGTAAGCGGGCATTGGGCATCGTAGCGGTCCTTTGATTGTTTGCTGATATATGGGGCACGGTCGGGCGTCGCGAAACCTGTTCATACGGAACAACTTCGTGACGCAGCTGAAACATGGGTCTTGACCTTCCCCCTACTGGAACGCTGATACCCTATCGGCACCCTGTTACATGAGGTCCCATGTCCCACACACACCACGCGTTCTTTCACAGCCGTCAACAGCTCCTCTTTGCCTTCTCCAGCCTTTATGTCCTTGGCTTGATCCTGTCCCATGCGACGTTACCACCGGTCCATGTCTGGATCATCGCTGCGTTCTTTTCCGTCGCCATGAACTTTACTTACATGATCGAGGCGGCCTACGTCGGTCGTTGGCTCCGGTTTGAGGTCGTTATCGCCGCAACCTTGATTACCGCCTCCATTCTCGGTGTCCTAATCCATCCGCTGTTCGCGATAGCGGCAATTTTTGCCCATGGTCTATGGGACATTGGCAAACATCGCGGTGCAGGGGTGCCGTTTGTCAGTTGGTATACCTTGGGCTGCTTTGTGGTAGATGTAACTTATTCAACCGTACTGCTGATCTACTGGGTCCAAACCGGTTAAACCTTTGTGCATCAGGCCACGAAAAACCGCCCGCGATCCCTCGCGGACGGGTCATTTCACTTACAGGCTGGCTTAGGCTTAATTCAGCGCAGCATCCGTGATTGCGCTTGTATAAGCACCCTCAGGGGCTGCTGAGATAACCGGATCAGACCCACCAGCCAGCAATGTCGCAACTGTGCGCTCATAGGCTGCAACGTCCAATGCGCCTGTGCTGCCAGCTGTCAGCTTGGCGATCTCACCCATCATGCGGGCTTGCGCTGCTTCGGACTGTGCGCCTGTTTCATCATATTCAATGATGATCGCCGCAGCTTCATCGACGTTCTCCTCTGCGTAACGCCAGCCAGCCATAGACGCGCGCACGAAGCGTACCATTTTGTCTACAAACTCCGGATCGTCGAGGTTCTCTTCCAGCGCGTAGATGCCATCTTCAAGCGTCGCAACACCTTGATCTTCATACTTGAATGTAATCAGCTCATCAGGGTTCACACCTGCATCCAGAACTTGGCCGTATTCGTTATACGTCATGGTCGAGATACAGTCGGCTTCGCGGTTCAGAAGTGGGTCTACGTTGAAGCCTTGCTTCAGAACCGTCACACCGTCTTCGCCACCTTCAGTGCCGATGCCAACTTGGCTCATCCAGCTGAGGAATGGGTATTCATTGCCGAAGAACCAAACGCCAATGGTTTTGCCGCGGAAGTCTTCGACGGTCTCAATCCCTGTGTCTTTCCAGCAGGTCAGCATTAGGCCGGATGATGTGAACGGCTGCGCTATGTTGACCACTGGCAGACCTTTTTCACGGGCAGCCAAGGCGGATGGCATCCAGTTCAACATGATGTCAGCGCCTCCGCCCGCAAGAACCTGTGGAGGGGCAATGTCGGGGCCGCCTGGAAGTATCGTCACGTTCAGGCCTTCAGCTTCGTAGAACCCTTGGTCGAGCGCCACGTAGTAGCCCGCGAATTGCGCTTGTGTGACCCACTGCAATTGCAGTGTCACATCATCGTCCGCCAGCGCGGTGGTACCAAGTAGCGCAGCGAGAGCTGCAGTTGTGAATGTCGTCTTCATGTTGACCTCCTAAGTCAGTTTCAGGAATGCCCCGATTGGTCAGGGTCTTATCGTTGTGACGGGTGCCAGAATGTCACCCGCTTTTCGAAAAATGCCATGGCCCCATAAAACGCCGACCCTGCAAGGGCTGCGACCACAATCTCGGCCCAGACCATATCCAGCGCAAGTTGGCCGACGGATGTTGAGATGCGAAAGCCCATACCAACCGTCGGAGAGCCGAAAAATTCAGCGACAATGGCGCCGATTAAGGCAAGTGTTGTCGCGATCTTGAGGCCGTTAAAGATGAAGGGCAAGGCGGCGGGCAGGCGCAGTTTGAACAACGTTGGCCAATAACCAGCGCCATAGGTTCGCATTAGATCCCGTTGCATCGCGCTTGTGTCTTTCAGCCCCGCAACCGTGTTCACGAGGATTGGAAAGAACACCATCACAGCCACAACCGCGGCCTTGGATTCCCAATCGCTACCTAGCCATTTGACGAATATCGGCGCCGTCCCGACAATGGGAAGGGCGGCCATAAACGCACCAACAGGCAGGATACCTTTGGTCAAGAAATCACTGCGATCCGCGAGTAAAGCCACTGCGAAGGCCGCGATCATTCCCACAATATATCCAGTCAGCGCACCCTTTAGAATTGTCTGTTCGAAGTCCGCCCAAAGCATCGGGATTGAAGTGGCGAACCGTGCTGCAATCATGGATGGGGGCGGCAGGATGATCGGGCTGACACCCAGCATCGTCACCAAAACTTCCCACATCGCGACAATCGTGATGCCGAAAATGATCGGTATCAGCAGGCTAATTCCGCGCGTGTCTGACTGCGGCCCATTTGCGAGCTTGGCATTGATGAACCAGCCCGCTGCCCAGATCGCAAGTGCAATAAGATACGCCATCAAACTGCCCCCATGCCCATGCGCCGCAGCGTGCGCTTTTCGATAAAGCTCAGGATCGCGACGAGAAGGGCGGCGGTGATCGCAGCCCCAAACAGGGCAGCCCAAGTGACGATCGGTTGCCCGTATTGATCGCCAACAAGCATCCGCGCGCCAAATCCAGCACGCGCACCCGTTGGCAGTTCACCAACAATTGCCCCGACAAGTGCCGCTGAAATCCCGATCTTTAGCGACGTAAACAGATACGGCATCGAAGCGGGAAGGCGCAGTTTCCAGAACCCTTGATTTGCGCTGGCGCTATAGGTGCGTAGCAAGTCCAGCTGCATTCCGTCTGGGCTACGCAGCCCTTTAACCATGCCAACAACAACGGGGAAAAAGCTAAGGTAAGCCGAGATGATGGATTTCGGCAAAAGCCCCTGAATGCCAATCGCCCCAAGCATCACGATGATCATCGGTGCGAGCGCCAAAATCGGAATCGTCTGGGACGTAATCGCCCATGGCATCACCGATTTATCCATCGTGCGGTTGTAAACAATACCCACCGCAAGCATCACGCCAAGGGTCGTGCCAATCACAAAGCCCAGTAAAGTCGCGGAAAGCGTGACCCATGCATGGTACACGAGGGAACGCCGAGATGTCGGGGCCTTTGTGAACACAGTTGTATAAAGCTCAGCAGCAACCTGATGCGGTGACGGCAAGCGCGGGCGTTCCAAATTATAAGCCAGTGGGATAATGGCAGGGTTCTTCAGCGCGAGGGTGAGGCCTGCAAAATCCTGTCTGTCGCGCGGGGCTTCCGGAGTCATGACAAGCCCGTCGCGTTGCGCTTGGTCAGCCGTCAGATGCGCGTTCATTGGCACCACGGCAACCGTCCAGATCAGGAGGATGAACCCCACAACCGTTAGTGCCGGAATGATGCCTTTGATATTCATACCCTAGTCATCCGCATGGCCTGCACGCAGCCCGTCACGAACGCGGTGCGCGATTTCGATGAACTCGGCGCTGTCGCGAATATCAAGCGGGCGCTCCTTAGGAAGCGGGCTTTCGATCACATCCGTGATGCGCCCTGGACGTGGTGACATCACGACGATCTTGGTCGAAAGATACACCGCTTCAGGAATAGAATGTGTCACAAACCCAATGGTTTTCTCGGTGCGAGCCCAAAGTTGTAGAAGCTGTTCATTAAGGTGATCGCGCACGATTTCATCCAATGCACCGAACGGTTCATCCATCAGCAAAATATCAGCATCAAACGCCAAGGCGCGGGCGATGCTGGCGCGTTGCTGCATGCCCCCAGACAGTTGCCACGGGAATTTCTTGTCAAACCCGTTTAGGTCCACAAGGTCCAACACACGCTCAACACGCTCTCGTTGCTCGTCTTTGCCAAACCCCATGATTTCGAGTGGCAGGCGGATATTACCGCCAATCGTGCGCCACGGATACAGGCCTGCCGCTTGGAAAACATAGCCATAGGCACGCGAGCGGCGTGCCTCATCAGGCGTCATTCCATTGACCGAAATGTTTCCCGCAGTTGGCGTTTCCAATCCAGCGATACAGCGAAGAAAGGTTGTTTTACCGCAGCCAGACGGCCCAATGAAGGAAACGAAATCGCCCTTATTGATATCGAGGCTCACGTCCTTAAGAGCATGAACAGGCCCGTCGTTTGTTTCAAACGTCAGATCGAGGTTCTTGGCAGTAATCACTGGATCAAGGCTCATTCGCAGGACCGCAATTCAAATATCATTTCGGGGCTTTCTACTGGCCAAATTGAAAAGGCATCCTCACCTACAGGGGTCATGCCGTAGACTTGTTTCCACGTATCGCCTTCGCCGCTGCATTGTGTCGTGATGATCGAACGCACGTTGAGGTCGCCTTCAACGCTCTCGATCTTGCAACTGCTTTCCCAACGCTCGATACGATCAGGCCAAAGAACGAATAGGTTGTCGGTAGACTCCTCAAGCCCCGCCACGCGCTCACACCCCGCCTGATTACCAAGCGCCTGTGCATTGGCGGCCAAAGGTAACGCGCTAACCGCGAGCATTGCCAACAGTCGTTTCATCAGACCCCCGTCGCCGGAATTCCGGTGCGCTCAACAGGGCGCGGTGCGGTGAGTTCTTTCCAACTAGACAGCGCTTTGTTCGTTACGCCATTGCCCTCACGTTTGACAAACTTGCCGTGGCCTTCTTGCGTGCGAATTTCACCATCGTGCACCGCGACATGCCCGCGAGTAAGGGTAAAGCGTGGCAGACCCTTCACATGTTTGCCCTCAAACACGTTGTAATCAATCGCTGACTGCTGTGCGCCGGCAGTGATTGTTTTTTCCTTTTCTGGATCCCAGACCACCAAATCCGCATCGGCACCTACAAGAACCGCGCCCTTTTTGGGGTAGCAGTTCAGGATCTTGGCGATGTTGGTTGATGTCACGGCAACGAATTCGTTCATCGTCAAGCGACCAGTAGCAACGCCTTGGGTCCATAGCATCGGCATACGGTCTTCTAATCCGCCGGTGCCGTTAGGGATTTTGGTAAAGTCACCGACGCCAAACCGTTTCTGTTCCGTTGAAAACGCACAGTGGTCCGTTGCCACGACGGACAATGACCCCGACTGCAGACCTGCCCAAAGACTATCTTGATGTTGCTTGTTTCGGAATGGCGGCGACATGACGCGCCTTGCTGCGTGGTCCCAATCTTTGTTGAAGTATTCAGACTCGTCCAACGTCAGGTGCTGGATCAGCGGTTCGCCCCAAACGCGTTTGCCTTGTTGGCGCGCACGGCAGATCGCTTCGTGGGATTCTTCGCATGACGTGTGCACGACATACAGTGGAACGCCCGCCATATCCGCGATCATAATCGCGCGGTTTGTTGCCTCGCCTTCAACTTGTGGAGGGCGGGAATAAGCATGCGCTTCTGGCCCTGTGTTGCCTTCTGCCAGCAATTTGGCGCTCAGCTCGGCCACCACATCGCCGTTTTCGGCGTGGACCATGGCGATGCCGCCAAGCTCGGACAAGCGATTGAACGAGGCATATAGTTCGTCATCATTCACCATCAACGCGCCCTTATAGGCGAGGAAGTGTTTGAACGTGTTGATGCCGCGATCCTTGATAACGCTTTCCATCTCATCAAACACCTGCTCACCCCACCATGTGACGGCCATGTGGAACGAATAATCACAGTTCGCGCGGGTCGATTTGTTGTCCCACATCTGTAGTGCATCGTGCAGCCCCTGACCGGGGGAGGGCAGGGCGAAATCAACGACCATCGTCGTACCACCCGCCAGTGCTGCACGCGTGCCGGATTCAAAGTCATCCGTGGAATACGTCCCCATAAACGGCATCTCGAGGTGCGTGTGCGGATCAATGCCGCCGGGCATCACATAACATCCCGTGGCATCTAGTTCCTCGTCACCCTTTAGGTTCGGCCCGATCTCAACGATGGACCCGTCCTCAATCAGCACATCCGCCTTATAGGTCAGATCATGGGTGACGATTGTTCCGTTCTTGATCACTTTAGACATCGGGTTTCCCTCATCTGCTTTTGTTCAATAAACCTCGGGGGGTTGGGGGCTGGCCCCCAATTCAGCGCTAAGAAACAATCTCCGCCGTTTCCAACACAGCATGCATCAATACATCCGCACCTGCTGTCGCCCACTCTTGTGAGATTTCCTCGGCTTCGTGATGAGAAAGCCCATCCACACAAGGGCACATGATCATCGCAGTGGGGTACATCAGGTTGATCCAGCACGCATCGTGGCCTGCGCCCGAAATGATATCTATATGCGAATAGCCCAGCCGTTCAGCCGCATTTCGTACAGCCGTCACACAGCCCTTATCAAAGGCAGGCGGGTCAAATTGGCCAACGATTTCGCAAGAAAAATCAACGCCGATATCTTCGCATAGTTTTGGTGCGCGTTCGTTGAATTCCGCCACTATCGCGTTCAGTTTATCCAGCAAATGCGTGCGCATATCGACGGTGAAAACCACCTTTCCGGGGATCACGTTGCGCGAGTTGGGGTAGACGTCGATATGGCCAATCGCACCAACCGCATTGGGCTGGTTCGCCATCGCGATTTCATGAACCAGTTCCGTCACCAGCGCCAAACCGCGCCCTGCGTTTTTGCGCATATGCATGGGGGTGGACCCTGTATGGCTTTCCTTGCCGGTCACCGTGCATTCGATCCAGCGCAGGCCTTGGCCGTGGGTCACGACGCCGATATCTTTGCCCTCGGCTTCCAAGATCGGGCCTTGCTCGATGTGCAATTCGAACATGGCGTGCATCTTGCGGTCGCCAACCTTTTCGGTGCCCTTCCAGCCGATCCGCTCAAGCTCATCGCCGAACTTCTTACCGTCTGCATCCACACGGTTGTTTGCCCAGTCAAGCGTATGTTTGCCCGCGAAAACGCCAGACGCCAGCATCGCTGGCGCATAACGCGTGCCTTCTTCATTGGTCCAATTCGTTACAACAATCGGGTGCTTTGTCTTGATGTCGAGGTCATTCATCGTGCGGATGAGTTCGAGACCACCAAGCACGCCCAACACGCCGTCGTACTTTCCGCCCGTCGGCTGTGTATCCAAATGCGAACCCACGTAAACGGGTAGGGCGTCAGGGTCGGTCCCTTCGCGACGGGCAAACATATTGCCGATCTCGTCAACGCCCATGCTCATTCCAGCGTCTTCGCACCATTTCTGGAAAAGATGGCGGCCTTCACTGTCTTCATCCGTCAACGTCTGGCGGTTGTTGCCACCAGCAACACCAGGGCCAATCTTGGCCATTTCCATCAGGCTGTCCCAAAGACGTTCGCCATTGATTTTAAGATTTTCACCCATTGCTGGCGTATCCGCTGGCATGGCACATCCCCCGATGACTAGCTAAAATTTTGACCAACTGGTCAAAGGCAGGCTAACAGAGGGCTAACACCAGTCAAGGATTTTGCTTAACCAATTGGCGGCAAACGGGTACACCGTACTGCATGTACGGGCTGAATGCCTAATTTGTAACCAGAATGAAAAGTTACCCTATGCCCAAAGCCGCTCAAAAGTCGGACACGCGAATCCAAAAGAAGAACCAGTCTGCGATTCTGGCGGCTGGATTGGTCGTGTTTTCGCAGTTTGGCTTTCGCGGGTCGACATTGGATCAGGTTGCAGATGAGGCGGGTTTGTCGAAGCCTAATCTGCTTTACTATTTTCGGTCCAAGGACGCGATTTATACAGCCTTGCTCGCTAAGTTGCTTGAAAACTGGCTTGAGCCCCTTCGCAAAATTGACCCAGAAGGCGATCCAGTTGAAGAGCTGTTGGGCTATGCAAAACGCAAGCTCGCGATGAGCCAGAATTTCCCGCGCGAAAGCCGCCTGTTTGCGAATGAAATCATCCAAGGTGCGCCGCGCATTGGTGACGTTCTAAGCGGAGAGTTGCGTGAACTGGTGGATGAAATCGCGGTCATCATTAACGGATGGGTCGCTGCAGGGCGGATCAATGTGGTTGACCCACACCATCTGATTTTCTCGATTTGGGCGCAGACCCAACACTACGCGGATTTCGATGTTCAGGTCCGTGCGATTTTGGGCAAGACAGATCCATTTGACGGGGCAGAGCATCATCTCGAAACGATGCTTCGCCGGATGTTGACGCCAACCACATAAAAAAGGCCGGCGTCGAAACGCCGGCCAAGTTGAAGGGAAAACTTCGATCTATTCCGCGGCCGTGGCCGACGGGTTGTTGGGGTGGGTCGTCCAGTTTGCATAGTCTTTCTGAACAACTTTGCCCGTGCGCGGGTCGACGGTACCTGGCTCCATTGCGACCATCGTAATGCAGTCCTCAACAGGGCAAACATCTACGCAAAGATTACATGCGACGCATTCATCGTCGTTGACGGTAAATACGCGATCATCGGACATCAAAATCGCTTGGTGAGAGGTGTCCTCGCAGGCGGCATAGCAACGACCGCATGAGATACAATCGTCCTGATTGATGACCGCTTTGGCCACGTAGTTCAGGTTCAGGTATTGCCAGTCTGTCGTGTTCGGGATCGCCTTCCCCATGAAGTCCTGAATGCTGGTGTGGCCCTTTTCATCCATCCATTGGGACAGGCCCGAAATCATTTCCTGAACGATCTTGAAGCCGTAGGTCATCGCCGCTGTGCAGACCTGCACGTTACCACAACCAAGCGTGATATATTCAGCCGCATCACGCCACGTCGTTACGCCGCCGATTCCTGAAATCGGCAGGCCGCTGGTCTCTGGATTACGGGCAATTTCGCTGACCATCGACATCGCAATGGGTTTCACCGCTGGGCCGCAGTAGCCGCCATGCGTGCCTTTGCCGTCAATGCTCGGTTCCGGTGACATCGAGTCGAGGTTCACTGAGGTGATGGAATTGATCGTATTGATGAGCGAAACCGCGTCCGCGCCACCGCGCATCGCCGCAGCGGCGGGTTTGCGAATGTCTGTAATGTTTGGCGTCAGCTTCACAATGACAGGCTTGCTGTAGTACTGCTTGCACCAGCGCGTGACCATTTCGATGTATTCAGGAACCTGTCCAACGGCACTGCCCATGCCGCGTTCCGCCATCCCGTGCGGGCAGCCAAAGTTTAATTCAATCCCGTCCGCGCCCGTGTCTTCGACCAACGGCAAAATGGCTTTCCATGCGTCTTCTTCGCAAGGCACCATAAGGGAAACGATGATTGCACGATCAGGGTAGTCGGCCTTCACGCGTTTGATTTCTTCGAGGTTGGTGAACAGGTCGCGGTCGGTGATCAACTCGATGTTGTTAATCCCGAGAACGCGGCGATCCGCGCCATAGATCACGCCGTAGCGTGGGCCATTGACGTTCACTACGGGTGGCCCTTCCGACCCGAGCGTCTTCCAAACCACGCCGCCCCATCCGGCCTCGAACGCGCGGCGCACGTTGTATTCTTTGTCCGTTGGCGGTGCCGAAGCGAGCCAGAACGGGTTCGGGGATTTGATGCCTAAAAAGTCTGTGGTCAGGTCAGCCATGGGTTCGGCTCCTCTCGATCATTGAAAATGGGAACAAGGCAGAAAATGCATTTCGTCTTTATGCGTATCTGTCCCAAGAACTAGGGTTCCATCGGCAGCGCCAAACAGAGTCATTTGCGTTAAGCCTTCTACAGGCTGTTCGACTAATTCGACCTCACCTTCGCCTGTCCCATCGGCCAAATGGACGGTTCGGCAAGCAACGGGAGACCTCCAGGAATCGGCGCTATCCAGCGTGATGGGCAGGTTTTCCACGTCACAGAAAGTGTGTTCGTTGAACCCGATTCCGGTGGATTCTATCAGCATGGTCTCATTGCCAGTGCACCACGACCCCGTCAGCGGCCAAGCCTGCTCATCGGATTTGGCGAGGCTGGATGTCGCCAGCAAAACGAATGTCGCGGTTACGCGGATCATGACGCCTCGCTTAGGACGCCATGAATATCGATCGCAGCATCACGACCTTCTGCAACGGCAGTCACCGTCAAATCGTCGCCGCCGGACGCGCAATCGCCGCCAGCCCAAACGCCGGACCGACTGGTGCGGCCCGCGCCTGTCACGGCAATCTTACGTCCGGTTAGGTCAAGCCCGCCATCGCTGGTCAACGTCTGTCCAATCGCACTGAACACTTGGTCTGCAGGTAAACGAACGGTTTCGCCCGTGCCGGAAAGTTTGCCATCTTTCGTGCTGGTGTATTCCAGCTCAATCTCGGCGGCGGTACCGTTACCATGGATCGCTAGTGGTTGCGCATTGAACATCAGATTCACGCCGAAAGATGAGGCCAAGTCTTGTTCATAGCGGCTTGCAGACATTGCATCGCGGCCGCGCCGATATGCAATCGTCACGCTTTGCGCACCAAGAAGCTTGGACTGAACCGCTGCATCCACCGCCGTCATGCCTCCACCAATCACCACAACGTTGCGGCCAACTGGCAAGGCGGACAAATCACTGGCTTGGCGCAGATCGCGGATGAAAGAAACAGCGTCCTCAACACCTTCTTTATCGTCCCCATCAATCGACAAAGCATTCACACCACCCAATCCAACCGACAAGAATACAGCATCGAAATCTTGGGTTAGGTCGTCGATGTTCAGATCAGCACCTAACGCCATGCCGGTTTTGATCTCAATCCCACCGATAGAGCAAAGCCAATCAACCTCGCGCGCAGCAAAGTCGTCTGTCGACTTATACGCTGCGATCCCGAATTCGTTCAGGCCGCCCGCTTTCTGCAGGGCATCATAAACAATCACATCATGCCCAAGCATTGCCAAACGATGCGCACAGGACAGTCCTGCTGGCCCAGCCCCGACAACAGCAATCTTCTTACCAGTGGACGCCGCGCGCACGAAGGGCATCACACCTTTTGCCATCACAGTGTCCGTTGCGAACCGTTGCAGGCGACCAATCTCAACTGGCTTTCCTTCGGCCAGTTCACGCACGCAGGCCTGTTCACACAGATCTTCGGTTGGGCAAACGCGGGCGCACATGCCGCCCAAAATGTTCATGTCGAAAATGGTCTTCGCTGCGGCATCTGGTGTACCGGTGGCGATCTGGCGAATGAACAACGGAATGTCGATATCCGTCGGACACGCCGTGATGCAGGGCGCGTCATGACAGAAATAGCAACGATCAGCGGCAACCGCGGCTTCATGCCCGTCTAAGGGCGCGTGCAAATCAGAGAAGTTTTCCGCCAACGCGTCCGCATCAAGGCGCTGTGCTGCAATTCCATTTGTAAAAGGCGAATTCATGTGAGCTCCGTCGTCTAAATCGGGTTTACTTTGGCACAGATTATTTTTTTATCAAACGGTAAAATTTTTATAGCTTCAGCTCTTTGGTTTTGCTCATGTTTTGATAGACGTTGAAGCAGTGACGCCTAAGATGCGGGCGAAATACGAACGATTTTTATCAGGAGACTCAGCAATGTCCGTTTATGCAATTGTCCAAGTGGACGTAAAAGATGCCGATGAATATGCGAAGTACGCGGTCCTAGCGGGGCCAGCGGTCGAAAAGTACAACGGCGAATTTCTTGCCCGTGGCGGCGAGGTTGAAGTCATGGAAGGCACAACCCGTGCACGCTGCGTGATTATCAGGTTCGCTGATCTGAGCACTGCAAAAACATTTTATCACAGCCCTGAATACCAAGAGGCTTTAGCTTTTGCCCTGCCTGTGTCAGATCGTGATTACAAATTTGTTGAAGGAATCTGAGTTTAATCAGCACAGGTCTCTGCATTTGAAGCCTGTGAAAAAGCGCCCAAACATAGTTGAATTCGTTCTCTAGCCCTTGAGAATAGCGTAAAACTGACCCAGAAGGGGTGCACTGTTTTCAAGCCCGAAGCTCAGGAGTTCGCGTGTCACTCTTTCTCATCGTCGCACTGCCATTTTTGGGAGCGCTCCTTCCTGGTTTGATGAACTCTGCCGGCCGTCAAGCTGTTGGTGGAGTAACCTTCACGGTCACGCTTGCAGCGTTCGTCGGATTGATGACCAATCTACCGGCCGTATTGGACGGTCACGTGGTGCAAGCCGGCTTTGATTGGTTTCCGCAGCTGGGTTTGAACGTGACGCTCATGCTCGACGGGCTTGGGTTTTTCTTTGCGACATTGATCCTTGGTATTGGCCTTTTGATCATTGCTTACGCGCGTTTCTATCTAGCGCGTGAAGACAACATGGGTGAGTTTTTCACCTACCTACTGCTGTTCCAAGGCGCGATGGTCGGGATCGTTCTTTCCGACAACGTGCTGCTTTTGTTGATTTTCTGGGAGCTGACATCGCTGTCGTCTTTCCTGCTGATTGGCTACTGGAAGCACCTTGAAGCAGGGCGCCAAGGCGCGCGCATGGCGCTGACCGTCACGGGTATGGGTGGCCTCGCGCTGATCGGTGGTATGCTGATTATCGGGCAAATTGTTGGTTCCTATGATCTTTCCGTGATCCTTCAGAATCGCGAACTGATCCAAGCCGACCCACTTTATGTCCCCGCGCTTATCCTGATTTTGCTCGGTGCATTTACCAAGTCGGCTCAGTTTCCGTTCCACTTTTGGCTGCCCCACGCGATGGCCGCACCGACGCCTGTGTCCGCTTATCTGCACTCAGCGACGATGGTTAAAGCTGGCATTTTCCTGATGGCGCGCATGTGGCCTGTGCTATCTGGCACGCCGGAATGGTTCTACATTGTCACCACGGCGGGCCTGATCACGATGATCCTTGGTGCTGTGATTGCGCTATTCAAACATGATCTAAAGGCGCTGCTTGCGTTTTCTACAGTCTCGCATCTTGGTCTCATCACGATGCTACTGGGCACCGGAACCGCGTTTGGCGCATTTGCCGCGATGTTCCACATCCTCAACCATGCGACGTTTAAGGCGGCGTTGTTCATGTCGGCGGGTATCATCGATCACGAAACAAACACCCGTGACATCCGTTTGCTGGGTGGTTTGCGCCATCTCATGCCGATCACTTTTGTCATCGCGACCATTGCGGCGCTTTCCATGGCAGGTATTCCGTTCCTGAACGGATTCCTCAGCAAGGAAATGATGCTCGAAGAGATGGAGCATACGTATCTGTTCGGCCCTGAATGGTTAGTGCCTGCACTCGCGACGTTTGGGTCGTTGTTTTCAGCCGCTTATTGCTTCCGCTTGATTGGGCACACCTTCCTTGGACCAAAACGCGACGCTGAAAGCTATCCTGCGAAACCACATGACCCGGGTGCGGGCTTGTGGTTGCCACCAGCGATCCTTGCCATTCTGGTCGTTGTCATTGGTGTTGCACCGTTCTTGGTCGAAGATTTCGTCAAGATCGTCACAGGGGCGGTCCTTGGCTCTGCGGCTGAGGTTCCTGATGCGCACATCAAAATCTGGCACGGGTTTGTGACGCCGCTTTATATGTCGATTGCGGCGGTTGTTGGTGGGCTTATCGTGTTGTCGATGTTCAAGCCGTTGTCACGCGTCTGGGAAGCGACGCCGCGACCTGAAGCGAAAAACATCTTTGACGACATCATTGCTGCTTTCGTGATGTATGCACGCGTGCTGATCCATCCGCTGCACAACGGCGCGTTCACCCGCTACGGCTTGATCATGGCCGTTACCGTTGTCGCGGTTGGGTATCATGCTTGGGTGACAGGACTTGTTGGCCCCGTCACCCGCGAAGTTCAGCCTGTGGGTTGGGTTGAGATCGGTGGCTGGATCATGCTGGTTGCGGCTTCCCTTGGCCTTGCGGCATTGCACTACAACCGTCTTTTGGCGCTGATTCTTATCGGGATTGTCGGTCTTATGGTTTCAGTCGCCTTTGTATTCCTAAGCGCGCCTGATCTTGCGATGACACAGATTACCGTTGAGGTTGTGACAATCATTCTGCTGCTCTTGGCGCTGAACTTTTTGCCAAATCAAACGCCGGTCGAAAGCTCGGTTTGGCGGCGCACACGCGATGTTGTCGTCGCTGGTGCCGCTGGATTGGCGACTATGGCGCTGACATATCACTACTTGTTGCGCGAAGCTGTCGCGGCACCAATTTCGGAATTCCACCTCGCCAATTCCTATAAAGGTGGGGGCGGCACGAATGTCGTCAACGTTATCCTCGTTGATTTCCGTGGCTTTGATACCTTCGGCGAGATCATCGTTTTGGGTATCGCCGCGTTGTTGATCTATGCGCTGACGGAAACTTTGTTGAACGGCCCTGTACGGGCACGCCTTCTCAATCGCGTCCCTGACAAGCCACTTTCGGGTACTCAGCACCCGATGATGATGGTCGTTCTCACGCGTGTGATTATGCCCATCGTATTGATGGTTGGTTTCTACATCTTCTTGCGTGGCCACAACGAACCGGGTGGTGGGTTTATCGCAGGTCTGATCGTGTCGATTGCGGTCGTGATGCAATATATGGCCAGCGGGTTTAACTGGGCGTCCGACCGCATTCGTTTCCCGTATCACGGGGTGATTGGAACGGGTGTGCTGATTGCTGGTCTGACGGGTATTGGGTCGTGGTTCTTTGCCAAGCCATTCCTGACATCTGACTTTACCTATGTCCGCATTCCACCTTTCGAGAAATTCGAGCTGGCCACGGCCGCGTTGTTTGATCTTGGGGTGTTTCTTGCCGTTGTCGGCGCTGTGATGCTGACGCTTGAAAGCTTCTCGCGTCTGGCACGTCGTGCCCATGTTAAGGACTCTGACAACCCAATGGACGTTGATCCGTCACTTCTTGTTGAACCGAATTCACCAGAGGGGGGCGTGTAACATGGAAGTTCTCGTTGCATCAGCCGTCGGCATTTTGACGGCAACAGGCCTGTATTTGGTTCTGCGTCTGCGCACCTTCCCGGTAATCTTGGGAATGTCTTTGCTGACCTATGCGGTCAACGTTTTCTTGTTCGCCTCAGGGCGTCTGACCATTGGCGCACCTCCGATCCTGACGGACAGCGCAACGGTTTACACAGATCCACTGCCACAAGCCTTAGTGCTTACGGCGATTGTGATTTCATTCGGCATGACAGCCGTTGTCGTGATGATCGCACTTGGTGCCTATCTTGGAACGAACGATGATCTGGTCGATGACCCGATTGTCACGGACGAGGAGGACGCGTCATGAGCCATTGGATTATCGCCCCCATTGTCCTGCCCGCAATGCTTGCGCCATTTATCGTACTGGCCGCGCGCTATCACATCGGCATTCAGCGTGTGTTCTCGCTTGTTGGTGTCCTCGCTCTGATTACGATTTCAGCAGGCCTCGCTTGGACGGCTTCTGATGGCACTATCATTCTTTATCAACTGGGTGATTGGGCCGCGCCGTTTGGCATCGTTCTTGTCGGCGACATGCTCTCGACGCTGATGATATTGCTCACGTCCGTTTTAGCGCTATTTGTGCTTCTCTATGTGATTGGATCAGGTTGGGATGACCGTGGTCGCCATTTCCACGCGCTCTTCCAGTTCCAGCTTATGGGAATCATGGGCGCGTTTTTGACGGGTGACTTGTTCAACCTGTTCGTCTTCTTTGAAGTCCTCCTGATCGCGTCTTATGGCCTGATGATCCACGCGGGCGGCAACGTGCGGCTTCGGGCTGGCGTTCAATACGTGCTGTTCAACCTGCTTGGATCGACATTGTTCCTATTTGCGCTTGGATCGATCTACGCCGAAACGGGGACGCTTAATATGGCGGACCTCGCGCTACGTGCGCAGATGATCAGCGGCGATGCGACTGTTGGTATTCGCGTGGCGTCCGTGCTGCTGTTGTTGGTCTTTGCGATTAAGGCCGCCGTTGTGCCGCTGCATTTCTGGTTGCCGTCTAGCTACGCCGAGGCGCCGGGGCCGGTCGCTGCACTTTTCGCGATCATGACCAAGGTCGGCGCCTATGCCATCATCCGCGTTTACACATTGATTTTTCCACCGGACCTCGACGTCACCGCAGGTTTGCACGAAGTTTGGCTGATGCCAGCAGCGTTGCTCTCATTGGCGCTTGGTATGATCGGCGTTTTGGCCGCCAAGTCACTCGATCGCCTCGTGGCTTTTGCTGTTATCGGATCGATGGGCATGGTGATGGTCGCGATTGCACTGATGACGTCTGAAGGCATTGCCGCTGCACTTTACTACATCGTCCATTCGACACTCGCAGGAGCTGCGCTGTTCCTGATCGTTGATCTGGTAAAATCAAGCCGCTCATCGCTTGCGTTGCGCACGATGCCCCCTATCGCAGGTGCTGCCCTCACGGCTGGGTTGTTTTTTGCAGCGGCCATCGCAATGACGGGCCTTCCACCATTGTCGGGCTTCATCGGCAAGCTGCTGATTTTGGATGCCTCGTTTGAAACACCCTTCGGTGTCTGGATTTGGGCAATCGTTTTGGGCGCGAGCCTGATTTCCGTCGTTGGCTTTGCCCGTGCAGGCAGCGTCGTGTTCTGGAAGGCCAACAGCGTTGCGCCGGATGAAGACGCCGAGGCCCAGGAACCAGCGCATTTCCTATCCTACGCCGCCGCCGGTGGCCTGATCGTGCTAAGCGCGGCATTCACCGTCTTTGGCGGTCATGCACAGGCTTACATGCAGGCAACGTCTGAGCAACTGTTCGCGCCCGAGCCTTACATCGCAACCGTGTTGGAAACCGAAGGTAAACTAAGCGGCGCGACTGAAGAGGGGGATCACTGATATGAAACGTTTCTTCACTTGGCTTTTCCCGCACCCTGCTATGACACTGCTGCTCGCGGTTGTTTGGATTATCCTTCAAAAGGAGTTGTCTTACGGGATGGCCCTTTTCGGGTTGATCCTCGGGGTCATCATTCCGCGTGCCACGGCGCATTGGTGGCCTGACAGACCGCATGGGTTCCGCGTTTTTCGAATGATCTCCTATATCATTTTGGTTTTGTGGGACATCGTCGTCGCCAACGTTCAAGTCGCTTGGATCGTGCTGACGCGCCCCAATTCAAAACTACGCCCAGCGTGGATCATCGTCCCACTTGATATTCGTGACCCTGAGGCGATCTCGGTTCTTGCTGGCACGATCACACTCACACCCGGAACAGTTTCGGCCGACATGTCCAGCTCGGGAAGTTGCCTGTTGGTCCACGCGCTTGATGCGCCGGACCCTGATGCGATACGCGACGACATCAAGCAACGTTACGAAGCCCGCCTGAAGGAGATTTTTGTATGATACCTGCAGATGAATTCCTGAGCTTGGCACTGGCCATCTCATTCGCGACTGTAGCTGTTTCCCAGTTGCTTGCGATGATCCGTCTGGTGATTGGGCCTGGTTCGGGTGATCGAATTCTTGCACTCGATACGATGGTTGTGAACGCCATCGCATTGATCGTGCTTTTGGGCATATCCCAAGGAACTCGAATATATTTTGAGGTCGCTCTTATCATCGCCATGCTCGGCTTTGTGTCCACCGTGGCCTATGCGCGGTTTGTTTTACGCGGGGACATCATCGAATGAGCTGGGATATTATCGGAACTTACGCTGTTGCCATCTTCCTGTTGATCGGGGCATTTTTTACGCTGGTCGGCGCAATCGGGTTATTCCGTTTGAGCGATGCAATGACACGCCTGCATGCGCCGACGAAGGTTGGCACAATGGGCATTGGAGCGCTTTTGCTTGCGTCAATGACAAGCGGGTTCGTCGCCGGAAACGGCTCGTTTCACGAGCTTCTTATTATGGCGTTCTTGTTTGTGACTGCGCCGATTTCCGCGAACTTCATGAGCAAAGTGAACATTCATACAAAGGCGTCTATCGCGCCGCCAGATGCGCCCGATAAGCAGACATGGTCGACACTGGTCAAACGTGATGGCGATGAAGTCCCTAAAGACGAGCCTGCTTAAGCTGAAATGCCTCTCGCTAAGGTCAGCGCGCCGTCTAGGGCAGAGCCCTCACCGGGTCGTAGCCATTCCTGCGCGGCAGGTGACAAGAACGGTGCATAAGATGGGCCAAGCCCCCCAGTCAGGCAGAATGGTTCGCCGTTCTTCGGCTTGAGGTGCGCAAAGGCCAATTCAATGTAAAGCCCGCCGTCTTTCATCAAGCGCATCGCGATTGGATCGTCTGTTTTTCCCGCGTCCGTTACGAACGGAGCAAACGCGCCAAAGTCTGCGGGTGTCGCTGTTGTGGCAAAATCCACGATGGCGTTGGCGTCTTTACCAAATTTTTCAAACAACGCTTTGGTTAGGTCAGTCTCGTCTTGCATCCCATCACAGGCCAAAAGCGTTTCGGACAACGCAGATCGACCGAGCCACGCAGCTGACGCTTCGTCGCCCAAGGTCAAACCCCAGCCACCAATAAAGCGAAAGTCGGCCCCGCGTTTGGATCCGACAAAACTGCCCGTGCCAATTGCCGCGACGATTCCATCCTTGTCTCCAAGCGCCCCTGCCAACGTTGTCGGTCTATCGTCCGTGATAGACGCTGCGCCAAACGGCATAGCGGTATGAATGCTGTCAGCCTGCTGCGCCGTTAACACGCCCGCCAACCCGATATGTGCATGGGCGTTGCTGAGGTCGTGCAGGCCCGCCGCAGCACATGCGTTGTCGATTGCACCCAACACACTGCGGATCGCGCTGTTTGGGTCGGAAGTCACATTCGCAGACCCGCCGCGCCCTTCGCCAAGCACTTGGTTCGCTGTCCCAATAACCGCGCGACACCCTGTGCCGCCGCCGTCAACACCAACGTATATTTGTTTGTGATCGCTCAAGTGGCGTCACCACGTGCGACGCCCGCCAAGACGTCCGCAATTTCATCTGCGCTTAATCCATAATCTGCTGCGGCGGACTCTGCTGATATGTACCCGCGTGACAGATCGCGTTTGACCAGCTCTGGATCGCGCTTGGCAGCGTCCCCGTAACCAGCGCCCCCAGGAAACGCCATCAACACGCGTCGCCCGTGCGCGACGAACTGTTTGCCCTTTCCGCGCATGGGCGTGCCATCGTCTTGTGCAATCGTTGTGGGGGCGCCGTGATGCCCGCCCCTCCGTCCGCGTGCAGGATGATCAACGCGGTCTAGCATCGCCTGAAAATCGAATTCATGACCTTCACGAGCACCAACTTCCATGAACTGCCCAAGCCCACCGCGCTGTTTTCCAGCACCACCAGAGTCAGGCCGCAATTCCTTGCGCCAAATGATAACAGGGCCAGCGTGTTCTGTTGCCTCAATCGGCATCGTCATAACACCGGACGGGAACGCCGTGGCGTTCAGCCCATCATGCTCAGGCCGTGCGCCTGCACCACCTGAATTGAATGTCAGAACTTCGGATCTAACGGCATCCTTAGGGGCGGGGGCATCTGTGCGCGGGCGCAATGACACCTGGAAGTTACACAGGCATCCAGCGCCTTCAGCAGGCACCAAATCCGGAAGGATCTTGTCCAAGGCATCATAGACCGTGTCAGGAACGAAATGCCCGATGATATGGCGCAATGCGACGGGCGCAGGGTGAAGCGCGTTCACAATCGAATTTACCGGAGCCGTGATTTCAAACGGGGCCAAAGACGCGGCATTGTTCGGGATTTCAGGCGCGATAGCGCACTTCAGCGCGTAGCATGCGTAGGCCTTGGTATAGACCAGCGGGACGTTAATCCCCATTTTGTCGAGGCCAGACGTGCCGGCAAAATCCGACAGAATGCGATCCTGTTCGATGCTGACCTTCACCTTCAGGGAAATCGGCGTATCAAATCCGTCTATTACCATTTCCCCGCTGGCAGATTGGCGGGGCAACGCATTGATCCGCTCCAGTGTTGCTCGGCGGGAATTATCAAGGATGAAACTCGCGATGCCGGACAGATCGTCCATCGCGAACTCCTTCATCATCTCGACCAAACGGCGATGCCCGATCTCGTTGCAGGTCGCGAGGGCGTAGATATCTCCGATCAGCTGGTCGGGCTCGCGCACATTGCTCCGCAGCATGGCGACCATGGTTTTGTCCACGACCCCACGTTCGGTGAATTTCAGGATAGGGATGTGTATCCCTTCTTCATAGACGCTTGCCCCGTCGGCACCTAAACCACGTCCGCCGATATCAACGACATGTGCAGTGCAGGCGAAAAACCCGACGTGCTTGCCGTTATGAAATGACGGCGTGACCATCGTTATGTCGTGCAAATGCCCAGTGCCTTCCCACGGATCGTTAGTGATATAGACGTCACCTTCAAAGATGTTTTCACGCCCGATACGACGAATGAAATGCGCAACGGCATCAGCCATTGCATTCACATGCCCGGGCGTTCCCGTGACGGCTTGCGCAAGCATATGCCCGTCGGTTTCATATACACCGGCAGACAAATCACCTGCCTCACGAACGGAGGTCGAGAACGCAGTACGCACCAATGCCTGCGCCTGTTCCTCGACGATCGAAATGAGGCGGTTCCACATGACTTGGTATGCAACATCTGAATGGGTCATGGCTTGGTCCTCACGTCAATGCAGCCATCTGGCTGACGTAGCGCCGTGCGCGACGCTGGCACGATGATTGTGGTTTCATCTTCGGTGACAACCGCGGGGCCATCCACGCCCGCGCCATCGTCCATTGAATCTCGTAGAACCACATTGGCGTTCTGGAACGCACTCGATACCGGATCAAAGAGCGACCGCGTCCCTGTGATTGACGCATCGCTTTCGCGCGTGATTTGTGTGGTTGGATTAACCCGTTCCGGTGGGGTCGTCGCATTTACGGACCAAACGGTAATCTCAATATCCATTCCGTCAACCGATCGCCCAAATAGCTTGGTGTAGTCTTCAATGAAGCGTGCTTTGAAGGTTTCGGCATCCGGTGCCATTGCCTGTTCTTGCGTCAGTTCAATCGGAATTTCCCAACCTTGACCAGTGTAGCGCATGTAGACTTTGTACTCGCTGATGATCTTTGATGTTGCGTCACAGGTTCGCACAAACCCAGTGGCTTCGGTGTTCAGGTCAGTGAGAAGCGCGATAATGGCAGCGGGGTCAAAATCTGACAGACGCATGTAAACAGACCGATTGGCCTCAAACGAAAAGGGCGCACGTAAGAACCCGATTGCGGATCCAACGCCCGCACCAGGCGGGACCAGAAGACGCTCAACACCCAGCTTTTCGCACAACCGCCCTGCATGCAGTGGCGCCGCTCCGCCAAACGCGATCATGGTATATTCAGACAGGTCTTCGCCATTCTCCACCGCATGCACCCGCGCCGCGTTCGCCATGTTTTCATCCACGACCTCGGCCAAGCCAAATGCGGATGTCGTCGCGTCCATGTCTAGTACGTTGCCAATTTCAGCGCTTAACGCGGTCTTGGATGATGCGGTATCAAGCGTAATCGACCCGCCAGCGAAATTATCCGGATCTAGCTTTCCCAGCACCAGATCTGCATCCGTCACCGCGGGGCGTGCGCCCCCACGACCATAACATGCAGGGCCCGGCTCTGACCCCGCGCTTTCCGGTCCAACGCGAATTTGACGCATGGCATCAACGGACCCGAGTGATCCACCGCCAGCGCCAATTTCAACCATATCGATCACCGGAATGGAAATCGGCATGCCGCTGCCCTTTTTGAAACGATAGGTCCGCGCCACTTCAAAGACGCGGGATGTTTTGGGGGTCTGGTTCTTGATCAGACAGATTTTGGCGGTGGTGCCACCCATGTCAAAGCTCAGCACCTTATCGAGCTGGTAGCGCGCGGCGATATGTGCGGCGAAAACCGCGCCGCCGGCGGGGCCGGATTCAACCAGTCGCACGGGGAAGTCAGCCGCGCTTTGGATTGAAATAATACCGCCACCCGAATGCATCAGGAAAATGCTGCAACTCACCCCTTCGCCCTTCAGACGGTCTTCCAAACGGCTGAGGTAACTCTTCATCAGCGGTTTGATATAGGCGTTAGCAACGACCGTATTGAAACGCTCGTACTCGCGCATTTGTGGTGACACTTCGCAGGACAAGGACACCATGGCGTCGGGCATTCTTTCGGCGATAACCTCGGCAACAAGACGTTCGTGCGCAGGGTTAAGGTAGCTGTGGATCAACCCAATCGCGATGCTTTCGTATCTAGCGGCGACGATTTGGTCGACGACAGGTTCGATTTGAGCACGGGTAAGGGGCACCAGCTCGGCACCGGTCGCATCTATCCGACCTGGGACGGTGTAGCGCATTTGGCGGGGCAATAAGGGCTCAGGAAGGTTGAGGTTCAGATCATACTGCTCAAACCGAGACTCGGTTCGCATTTCAATGACATCACGAAACCCTTCAGTCGTGATCAACGCTGTCTTCGCACCACGGCGTTCGATCAAGGCATTGGTCGCGAGTGTGGTTCCATGGATGATTTGGCCAATTTCTGTTGGCGCGACACCGGACTTGGTGCAAACCTGATGAATACCTTCGATGATCGCATTCTCGGGCGCAGCGTAGGTGGTTAAAACCTTGGTTGAATAGCTCTTTCCGTCAGCTTCCAGAACGACGTCCGTAAACGTCCCACCGATATCAACGCCAAGCCGTGCCTTACTCATTATGATCGCTCCTTTTACCACTTTCCTGACATTGGGACGGGATGCCTTCAGACGCAACCTTTGAGAATTCCGCCGCCGCAATCAAAACTATTTGATCCGAACCGCCCAAGACCCCATTGCGCCCGCCGCTGTTAGGCTTAGCTTGTGCGCAACAGCATCGAGGATTTGAATATGACCTATACGCCCCCCAAAGTCTGGACATGGGATTCCGAGAACGGCGGCCAGTTCGCCAGCACCAATCGCCCGATCGCGGGCCCAACCCATGACAAAGACCTGCCCGTGGGCAAGCATCCTCTGCAGCTGCACTCATTGGCGACACCAAATGGGGTTAAGGTCACGGTGATGTTGGAAGAGCTGTTGGCCAAAGGTTACGCCGCTGACTACGACGCGTGGTACATCGACATTAACGAGGGCGACCAGTTTTCCAGCGGGTTTGTCGATGTAAATCCGAATTCAAAAATTCCAGCGCTGTTTGATAAATCCACTGGTGTCCGGGTGTTCGAATCTGGCGCCATCCTGCTGTATCTGGCCGAAAAGTTCCGCGCATTCTTACCGCGTGACATTGAAGCGCGCACCGAAACACTGAATTGGCTATTTTGGCTGCAAGGGTCTGCACCTTATCTGGGCGGTGGATTTGGCCATTTCTACAAGTACGCCCCAGAGAAACTCGAATACCCGATCAACCGTTTCGCGATGGAAGCCAAACGCCAGTTGGATGTGTTGAACCAACAGCTCGAGGACAATCGCTATGTTGCAGGCGCGGAATACACGATTGCCGATATGGCGACCGCACCTTGGTACGGCGCTTTGGTCAAAGGTGCAGTTTACGACGCCGAGGAATTCTTGGACACGGCCAGCTATGAAAACGTCAACCGCTGGGCTGATGATGTGATGTCGCGTCCGGCGTTCATCAAGGGCCGTATGGTGAACCGTGGTTGGGGTGAAGACCACGAACAACTTCGCGAGCGTCACGACGCAAGCGACTTTGACGCAGTGCCCAAAGCCTAGAAGACCCGACTGTTAAAAAGTTTCAGGAACGCATCGCGCCGTTCCTGATTTTACCTTTTGGGTAAGAATGCCTAAAATCAGCCAACCGTCTGATGCGTGACGTCCACCAAGTTCTATAAAGGCGTCCCACATGGCTGGAAAATCAAAGCTGCATCCCCGAAATCAACACGCGCAAGGTTATGATTTTAGGCGCTTGGTGGCGGATACACCTGAACTTGAAGCCTTCACGACAACCAATCCACGCGGTCAGACGACGATTGATTTTCAAGATGTGAATGCTGTTCGCATGCTCAATCGGGCACTGTTAAAAACGCATTATGATATTGGGTACTGGGATATCCCGACCGGCTATCTGTGTCCGCCAATTCCTGGTCGAGTGGACTACATCCACTACCTTGCGGACTTGCTGGCCGAAGGTAAAAGTCAGGACGTTCCGCGTGGGCCTCACATCAAAGTACTAGACATCGGAACCGGAGCGAGCCTTGTTTACCCGCTGACGGGCCAGAGCGAGTATGGCTGGGCCTTCACAGGCGTTGATATCGACGCGGGCGCGTTCAAATCAGCAAAGAAGATTTGTGAACTAAACGAATTGAAGATCACCCTTCGACAGCAATCCGAACCTAAAAAAATCTTCCGGGGCGTTATCAAGCCCAACGATGTGTTTCATCTAACCATGTGCAACCCGCCGTTTCACGCATCCATGGAGCAGGCGAACAAAGGCACCCAGCGCAAATGGTCCAACCTCGGGAAGGGACGTTCAACCAAGCTTAACTTTGGCGGTCAGAACGCTGAGCTATGGTGTCCGGGTGGCGAAATCAAATTCATCGCCCGTATGGTCGAACAGAGCGTGGAGTTTTCCGAACAGTGCCTTTGGTTTACATCGTTGGTTTCCAAGAAAGATAACCTTCAGCCACTAGAGCGAATTTTGCGAAAAGCTAATGTCGTTGATTTTCAAGTCGTCGAAATGGCCCAAGGCCAAAAAACGAGCCGTTTCATTGCCTGGACCTATATGACGAAGAAACAGCGCTCTTTGTTTTGAATTTAGGGCCGAACCGTTACGCGCCTAAATGTGGTTCCATTTTTGAAAGTACAAATTTGCTCATGCATTGAGGATTTTTGGCGCTACGTGAGGTCAACTAACCGCAGTCAATATGCAAAGTACCGCGTTGTTCTTCACCCCGCTTAAGAGGCCTGAGATCACAAGGGCGAATATCAACACACTGAGATATGTGCCCATTTGTTTATGTACGCGTTGTTTTATTCACCGAGACTCGCATTGTTGACCAATTGTCAATAATGGCCAGTCTTTGGCACCATTGAATTGAAAATCTGCTAGAAGAAGCCCCGAACCCCTTAAACCTTGCCTTATTTTTGACAACAACTTTAGATTGTATTCTTCTTATTGAACTCGCTTGAGGTGTTATTCAAGACGAACCGTTACAGTGCTGTTAACTAGGAAAGAGATTACCATGAGGATTCATCCTACAACTTCTAGAATGATGTATAAGGCGGTGAAGTCGCCTTTTGTTTGGCGCAGTGATTGGGGCTTTGCCCAGGTGAAACCTGAACCCGCTGTTTTCCAACGCTATGGAATATGTGGTGACTGTGAGGTGCCTTGCCGCGACGGGATGACAAAAATTCGTGACTTAACGAGCAAAGCGAAAATTATCACGCGGGGGCACGGGTTCGTCAGTGCAGTCGGTCTCATCAGGAATGATTGCTCAGCAATCAGCGAAGAAACTCAGCTTCGCGTGGGAATTCCCGCAGGTTCACTCGGCGGTGGATTACCACAAAATGCAATCGTCGTAGGCGCCCAGAGTAAAGTCTCTCGTTATATCAGCACAGCAAAGTCAAGGCGACTCAGTGCCGTTTCCGTCGATCTGGATGACGTGACTGGTCTTAATTTTCTTAAGGACTGCCCATCGGGTGATTTGTTCGTTCCTGTTTTCCGCGAAGCCGTAGAGATCAGCATTGAAGGCGTCTATGTCAGTTGCCCAACTATTTTGAACGTCCGTACAACAGTGGGCCCTGTTTCTTAACAAGTAGCAAATCAGAGAGTTCTATCAGTCATCTTGTTGCAGAGGTCGACAGGTTCTGATTGCGTAGCAAGCTACTTCAAAATCAAAAAATTCAAGCTTCCCTGCTAAAGGGAACAATTATGGTGCGATGCCGAATTTTGTCTGGAAAGTGCTACTGAACTGAACCTCTGCGATCAGAGTAATTGCAGAGCATTCGCCCGTAAGCCAACCCGCCAAAGTGCGTCTCATTTACAATTTCTGGAAAGGAAGGTTTGGTGGAGCATAGCGGGATCGAACCGCTGACCTCCTGCATGCCATGCAGGCGCTCTCCCAGCTGAGCTAATGCCCCTAAACCATAGGGTGCCGCTATTCGCGGACTTGGATGCTTTACGCAGCGGGGCGGGCGAGATCAAGAGAAAATCCCGCCCTAAAGCCCCAAAATCTAATCAGGTCTTAGGAATCGTCGTCTGGAGCGGCAACGTCAGCGATTTCCTCAAGAGGAACCGTGTCGTCTTCATCATCATCCAGAACGTCGTCACCCAGATCCGCATCATCATCCTCGTCGTCATCGTCGAGTACGAGATCGTCGTCTTCTGCGTTGTCTTCGTCCTTCTTGGACTGGGCATCAGCAGCGTCAGCAACCATTGTGCGGGTCTTGCCGGTTTCGACAACAACAACCTCACCAGTGTAAGGGCTGACAATCGGATCGGCGTTCAGGTCGTAGAACCGTTTTCCGGTTTCAGGGCAGAGGCGCTTTGTGCCCCACTCTTCCTTTGGCATGTGATCTTCCTTTTGGCGGTTCGGCCACTTGGCCGGATCGTCGCCAACTGCCATAAGGACAGGCCTAAGTCAAAGGCATTTGGCGCGTATAAATGTGAAAGGCGGATATGGGACGTTTGATCCTCGAAGGCAACCCCCCAGTAGAGGTTCTGTTGCGGCGTTCTGCGCGCGCACGGCGGCTCAGCCTGCGTATCTCGCGCTTAGACGGGCGTGCGACGCTGACATTGCCCAATAGGGTGCCAGAACGCGAAGGGATGGCCTTCCTGCGAGAGCGTGAAGCGTGGCTGCGCGGGCACTTGGATGGAATCGAGCCGGAGATGCCAGTTGTCTTGGGCGGAACGGTGCTATTTCGCGGCGCAGAGCTTCCACTTGTCGCAGGTGATGTGAAACGTGCGCGCCTCATCGACGGTGCCCTGGCGTTACCGAATGACCCAGACAAAGTGGGAAAACGGGTCGCTGCGTTTATGAAACTGCAGGCCCGCGACGCATTGGCAGACGCCTCGGACAGGTATTCCGCGGCGCTGGGGAAACCTTATGGACGCATTTCACTGCGCGATACGCGCTCGCGGTGGGGGTCATGCTCCTCTGCGGGCGACTTGATGTACTCTTGGCGCTTAATCATGGCCCCGACTGAGGTGCTTGAGTACGTCGCAGCCCATGAGGTCGCGCATCTTCAGCACATGGATCATTCGACCCGTTTCTGGGCCACTGTTGAGCGTCTGTATCCAGCGCATAAGGCATGTCGTAAATGGTTGCGCGATCACGGCGGCGCATTGCAGCGTGTGCGTTTTGATTGACGTCGCGCGTTGATGTGATCACAAACGCCCCATGTTGATCCAATCCAAAGCAAATGAACCCACCGGTGCCGCCCATGATCGCGTCTATCGCACATTGCGTGCCCGTATCATGCATGGCGAAATTGACCCCGGACAGGCGCTAACCCTGCGTGGGATTGGGAAAGAGTTCGGCGTGTCGATGACACCGGCACGCGAAGCAGCGCGGCGTTTGGTGGCGGAAGGGGCATTGTTCCTGTCATCATCAGGCCGCGTGTCGACGCCAGAGCTGTCCAACGAACGCATCGAAGAGCTCGCGGCGTTGCGAGCATTGCTAGAGCCAGAACTCGCAGCGCGGGCGTTGCCACGGGCGCATATGGCACTGATTGAACGGTTAGAAGAAATCAACGGACGGGTCGCGCGGGTCATCGCGCGACAGGACGCACCGGGCTACATCAAGCTAAACCTCGAATTCCACCGCACCCTTTATTTGCGCGCACAAGCACCGGCGATGTTGGCAATGGCTGAAACCATTTGGCTACAACTTGGCCCGACAATGTCCAAACTTTACGGGCGTTTGCGGCGCACGGAACCACCGCGCAATCACTTGCTGATACTTGCTGCGCTAAAAGCTGGCGACGAGGCGAGCCTAAAGCTTGCCGTGCGTTCAGATGCGACCCAAGGTCTACGGATGCTAAAAGTTTAGGCCTGCGGAACCGTGTGCAAATGCGCTGAGATACGCGCCATTGCACTGCGGAATTGATCGGCACCAATACGCATACGCTGGGCTAAGTCAGATACCACAGCGTATTCGCTCGGGTGAATTTCACCGTCAGCAACGGCAATGTTCAGCGCGGCCTCAAGTACAATTTGCCGGTCCCCGTCGGACAGACCTTCGCCGATCTGATCGATGTCAGATGGGGACGGGTTCAAGCGGCTTAGAAGTTCCATCACCTGTTGCGGCGCATAGGATGTGCCTGTCAGCCGGGTCAAAATACTTGAAATCTGTTGGACCTCAGCATCGTCAATTCGCCCATCTGCGATGGCAACTTGGCTCATCGCGACAAGGGAATGGATCGCGAGTGCGTCGGGTGTCTTCGCTTTGCGCGGTTTGCGATCACGAAATGCAATGAGAGCGCTAAACAAGATACCGATAGCAGCGACAATCAACCACGCATGACCCCAAAGAAGGTCTTTGATGGTGGCCCTTGGCGCTTCTGGAAGCTCTGCCGGCAGAAGCCCTGAGGCCTGCATTGCGGAAAACTGTTCGGCGGAAAGGGCACGGTAGGAATCGCCAACGCAACCATCTGGGGACAGGGCGTAAGACTGCACTGATGTATAAACCGGAACGAACAGCGCATTTGTAAAGTCCACGAGATGGCACAATGAAACGGGTTCGCCCGCCTGCCCAGGAAGGCTGGTTTCGGCCACAAAACGCAAGTCCTCGCCGGAAACAATATACGCATCTGCAGTTGATGCAGTTGTGGTCAGCCCGAATGAGAGCGCGATGATGGGCAGGAACTTACGCATATTGATACCTTCTGGTTGTCACTGAGGTACAGGATGCGCGTGCTGTGCGGCGAGGATAAGGCAAGGATTTGACAACGGGCGGGCCATTTCTGGCGCCGCCCGTCATTTTGGTTAACAATCTGTTAACGCAATTTAAGCGTGGATTGCACCGTCGCCACAAGCCAGCGCGGCTTCACGCACAGCTTCTGAATAAGTCGGGTGGGCGTGGCATGTGCGTGCAAGATCTTCAGCAGCGGCGCCAAATTCCATAGCAACACAAACCTCATGAATCAGGTCACCAGCCATCGGGCCAATGATATGTGCGCCCAAGATGCGGTCCGTCGCCTTATCCGCGAGGAGCTTTACGAAACCGTCACCAGCAAAGTTCGCCTTGGCGCGGCCGTTGCCCATGAAGGAGAACTTGCCGACCTTGTAATCGACGCCCTCATCCTTGAGCTGTTCTTCGGTTTTGCCAACATTCGCGACCTCAGGGTGGGTGTAGATGACACCAGGTATCACACCATAGTTAACATGAGGTTTCTGTCCGGCGAGGCCCTCAGCGCAGGCCATGCCTTCGTCTTCGGCTTTGTGGGCCAACATCGGACCGTCGATGCAGTCACCGATCGCGTAAATGCCAGCAACGTTTGTCGCGTAGTTGCCATCTGTCTTGATCTGGCCGCGTTCAGAACGCTCAACACCAAGTGCTTCAAGGCCAAGCCCGTCAACGTAAGGGCGACGACCTGTAGCAACCAGAACAGTGTCGGCGTCGATTGTCGCTTCACTGTCATCTTTGCGCAATTTGTAGGTGACTGTGGCCTTGCCGCCTTTGGATTTAACGCCTTGCACCGCTGCGCCCATGACAAAGTTAATGCCTTGTTTCGTCAGCATCTTTTGGAACTGACGCTGGACTTCGCCGTCCATGCCAGGCGTCACTGCGTCGAGGAATTCAACGACGGTCACTTCAGACCCAAGGCGGCTGTAAACGGACCCAAGCTCAAGCCCGATGACGCCTGCGCCAATCACGACCAGCTTGTTCGGTATCTTCTTCATTTCCAGCGCGCCCGTTGAGGACACGACAGTCTTTTCATCGATCTCAACACCGGGAAGCGAGGAAACCTCGGAACCGGACGCGATGATGATGTTCTTGGCCTCGTGGACCTCATCGCCGACTTTGACTTGGCCCGCAGCAGGGATCGAACCCCAACCCTTAAGCCAGTCCACTTTGTTCTTTTTCATAAGGAATTCAACGCCTTTGGTGTTCTGACCAATGACGTCGTCCTTATACGAGAGCATCTGTTTCCAATCGACCGACTGGGTCTTACCCTTCAGGCCCATTGCTGCGAAATTGTGCTGTGCTTCGTGCAGCATGTGGGACGCGTGGAGCAATGCTTTGGACGGGATACAGCCCACGTTCAGGCAGGTGCCGCCAAGCGTTTCACGCCCCTCAACGATAGCTGTTTTAAGACCCAATTGCGCGCAACGAATAGCGCAGACATAGCCGCCGGGGCCGGAACCGATGATGATGACGTCGTAGCTGGACATGGGGTTTTCCTTCGAATTTGGGCTGTAAAGAACCTGTATAGAATCCGTATATATTCTGTATATACAGCTGCCTTACATCAGAGTTGAGATAATCATGATGACGGTCGCCATAAAGCCGACGAACCAGATGAGAGAGCGCCACGGGCCTTTGCCGATGAGATAGGCAGGGACGTATAGCACGCGGGCGATAAGATAGGCCCAAGCGGCGGTTTGGGTGAGCGATGTGGATTGATCGGACAGGGTGACCACGACCACGGCGAGGGTGAACAGGATCAACCCCTCAAAATGGTTGTTCAACGCACGTCGTGCGCGGCCAGCGTAGCCCTGAAGCTCGACAGGGGTGTCGCGTGGGCCGAGTGCAACTTTTGTCGGCACCTGCATGTTCGCCAGCGTTGAGTAGAGGAAGAATTGAAGTGCTTGCAGCAGGCCTGCGAGGGCGAGGATGGTGAGTTCGGGGGTCATTTGTCTTCTTTCAAAAACGCTTCGGGGACCATCATTTCTGCCACATCGCTATTGAACCAAGGATCATCTTCTTCAAGCGGGAGCTCAAGACCACGGAGGTGTTCCGAACTACCGGTCCCATGCTCAATCCTCGAACGTAGCCTCGAATGGCGGTCTTGAGCTACCTTCAGTAATTTTTCTCTAGTTTCCTCGTCGTTAGAGCTTTCGATCATGCAGCTCAAAAGCGTGGACAACTCATTTTCAATGAGCATGTATTCAGCGGAACGTCTGGTTTGAACCTGACGTATTGTTTGAACAGTCTTGGTAATTACCTCCAAGTCTCTTTGAAGTCGCCGAACGGCGGTAAAGATGAGCCAGAGCAAAACTAGCAATATGGCAGGCCAAAGCCAGTGTTCAAACTCAGTCATTTTATCATATCGCCCGTGCTTGCACGGGCAGCCCCCGACCCTCCCCACGGGAGGGGGCTTCACCCCCACCCAGGGTCGCGGGCTGCCCTATGTTGCGTGCAGTCATTAGAGGTCCATGAGGAGGCGACGTGGATCCTCAAGCGCTTCTTTGACTCGTACGAGGAATGTCACAGCGCCTTTGCCGTCTACGATGCGGTGATCGTAGGACAGGGCGAGGTACATCATCGGGCGGATCACGACTTCACCTTTGATCGCCATCGGGCGGTCTTGGATTTTGTGCATGCCCAAGATGCCGGACTGTGGTGGGTTCAGGATCGGTGAGGACATCAGCGAGCCGTAGACGCCACCGTTAGAGATGGTGAACGTACCGCCCTGCATTTCTGCCATGGACAGTTTGCCGTCGCGGGCTTTCGCGCCCATTTCGGCGATGGCTTTCTCGATGCCAGCGAAGGACATCTGATCCGTGTCGTTCAGAACCGGAACCACGAGGCCCGTTGGCGTACCCGCCGCGATGCCCATGTTGACGTAGTTTTTGTAGACCACATCGGTGCCGTCGATCTCGGCATTCACCTCAGGCACTTCTTTCAGGGCGTGGATACAAGCCTTGGTGAAGAAGGACATGAAGCCGAGTTTGACACCGTGCTTCTTGAGGAACAGGTCTTTGTACTCGTTGCGCAGGGCCATCACCTCGGTCATGTCGACCTCGTTGTAGGTGGTCAGCATGGCGGCGGTGTTCTGAGAGTCCTTGAGGCGACGCGCGATGGTCTGGCGCAGGCGCGTCATCTTCACGCGTTCTTCGCGGGCTTCTTGGTTTGCAGCGACTGGCGCGCGTGGCGGTGCGGCTGCAACAACTGCGGGCGCAGGGGCTGCCAATGCGTTCAACACGTCCTCTTTCATCACGCGGCCGTCTTTGCCGGTGCCTGTGACGTCTGTCAGATTGTTTTCTGCCATCAGTTTTTTGGCGCTTGGCGCGTCTTCGACGTCCTTTGCTGAGGATGCCGCTGCCGGAGCCGCGGCTGCCGCTGCTGCGGGCGCTGGGGCCGCGTTTGCGTCTGTGGACATGATCGCGAGCTTGCCGCCCGCTTCAACTGTTGCGCCTTCTTCGGCAAGGACTGTGGTCAACACGCCAGCGGCAGGTGCAGGCACCTCAACAGAAACTTTGTCGGTCTCAAGCTCACACAGCATTTCATCTGCGACGAATGCTTCGCCCGGCTTTTTGAACCATGTGGATACTGTTGCTTCGGTTACGGATTCACCGAGCGTTGGGACCATGATGTCCATTTCATTTCCTCCGGATGCAGGTTCGGCCGCCGCTTTTGCAGCAGGAGCAGCCTTTGTTGGGGCGGCTTCGCCACCAGCTGAGATTTGAGCCAGTAGCGCATCAACACCAACTGTATCGCCTTCGGCAGCTACGATTTCGGACAGGGTGCCAGCGGCGGGTGCTGGGACCTCAACCGTTACTTTGTCTGTTTCAAGTTCACACAGCATTTCATCCTGCGCGACAGTATCGCCGGGCTTTTTGAACCATGTTGCGACAGTTGCTTCTGTGACGGATTCGCCAAGGGTTGGGACGCGGACTTCGGTCATTATTTTGATCCTTTAACGGTGAGCGCTTCGTCAACGAGAGCGGCTTGTTCTGCTTTGTGGCGCGACGCGAGGCCCGTTGCGGGCGATGCGGAAGCGGCGCGACCCGCGTAAACGGGACGTGTGTGTGTGGCTTTGATCCGTGTGAGGACCCATTCGATGTTGGGTTCCATGAACGACCAAGCGCCTTGGTTCTTTGGCTCTTCCTGACACCAAACCATTTCGGCATTCGCGAAGCGTTCCAATTCCTTCACCGCGGACTGTGCTGGGAAAGGATAGAACTGTTCGTAGCGCATGATGTAGACGTCATTGATGCCACGTGCGTCGCGTTCTTCCAGAAGGTCATAGTAGACTTTGCCTGAACACATAACGACGCGTTTGATTTTGTCGTCTGCAACCAATTTAGTGTCTGAATTTCCGTGCTGGGCGTCGTCCCACATAATGCGGTGGAAGGATGAACCGTCTTGGAATTCTTCCGCTTTGGACACTGCCATCTTGTGACGCAAAAGCGATTTCGGCGTCATCATTATCAGCGGCTTGCGGTAGCTGCGGTGCAACTGACGGCGCAGGATGTGGAAGTAGTTGGCCGGTGTTGTACAGTTCGCAACGATCCAGTTGTCGCCGCCACACATGGTGAGGAAACGTTCCAGACGTGCGCTTGAGTGTTCTGGCCCTTGGCCTTCATAACCGTGCGGTAACAGGCAAACGAGACCGGACATGCGCAGCCATTTGGATTCACCAGAACTGATGAATTGGTCAAACATGATCTGCGCGCCGTTGGCGAAATCACCGAACTGGGCTTCCCAAAGGGTCAGCGCGTTTGGTTCTGCCAACGAGTACCCATATTCAAATCCAAGCACGGCATATTCAGACAACATGGAGTCGATGACTTCGTAGTTGCCTTGGCCGTCACGGATATGGTTGAGCGGGTAGTAACGCTCTTCTGTGTCTTGGTTCACGAGGCCAGAGTGACGCTGCGAGAACGTACCACGTGTGGAATCCTGACCGGACAGGCGAACAGGGTAGCCTTCAGTCATTAAAGAACCAAACGCGAGCGCCTCACCAGTTGCCCAATCGAACCCTTCGCCGGTTTCGAACATCTTGGCTTTCGCGCCAAGAATACGGCCAACGGTTTTGTGCAGTGGGAAGCCTTCGGGTGCAGAGGAAAGCGCCTGACCGATTTGGTCAAACGTTTCTTTCTTGATCGCGGTTTTACCGCGCTGATATTTGTCTTTCTGGCTGTCCAGATGGGACCACTTGCCATCAAGCCAGTCAGCCTTGTTTGGCTTGTAGTCAGTTCCGGCTTCGAATTCAGCAGCCAGATAATCCTGGAACGTCTGCTTCATATCCTCAATCTCGCCCTCAGGCATGAGGCCGTCTTTCACGAGGCGGTCTGTATAGAGCGTCAGTGTTGTCTTTTGCTGTTTGATCTTCTTGTACATCACCGGGTTGGTGAACATCGGTTCGTCGCCCTCATTGTGACCAAAGCGGCGGTAACAGATGATGTCCAGAACCACGTCTTTGTGGAACTTCTGGCGGAATTCAGTCGCGACGCGTGCGGCGTGAACCACGGCTTCTGGGTCGTCGCCATTCACGTGGAAAATCGGTGCTTCGACGACCAGCGCGTTGTCGGTCGGGTAGGGGGATGAGCGCGAGAAGTGCGGCGCAGTTGTGAACCCGATCTGGTTGTTGACGACGATGTGCATTGTGCCGCCTGTGCGGTGACCGCGCAGACCTGAAAGCGCAAAGCCTTCTGCAACAACGCCTTGGCCCGCAAAGGCCGCATCGCCGTGCAGCAGGATCGCCATGGATTTCGTGCGGTCGACGTCGTTTGTCTGGTCCTGTTTGGCGCGCACTTTACCAAGAACAACTGGGTTCACGGCCTCAAGGTGGGACGGGTTCGCAGTCAAAGACAGGTGAACCGAATTGCCGTCGAACTCACGGTCAGATGACGCGCCGAGGTGGTATTTCACGTCGCCAGAACCATCAACGTCTTCGGGCTTAAAGGAACCGCCCTGAAATTCGTTGAAGATCGCGCGGTACGGCTTTTCCATAACATTGGCGAGAACGGACAGGCGGCCACGGTGGGGCATGCCAATCACGATATCTTGGAGACCCAACTGGCCGCCACGTTTGATGATCTGCTCCATCGCGGGGATCAGGCTTTCGCCGCCATCAAGGCCGAAACGCTTGGTGCCCATGTATTTGACGTGGAGGTATTTCTCAAAGCCTTCGGCCTGAACAAGGCTGTTTAGGATCGCCTTGCGGCCTTCTTTGGTGAAGGCAATCTCTTTGCCGTAGCCCTCAATGCGTTCTTTCAGCCAGCCCGCTTCTTCTGGGTTGGAGATGTGCATGTATTGCAGCGCGAACGTGCCGCAATAGGTGCGGCGCACGATGGCGATGATTTCGTTCATCGTTGCGTGCTCAAGGCCCAGCACGTTGTCGATGAAGATCTTGCGATCCATATCGGCGGCGGTGAAGCCGTAAGACGCGGGGTCCAGCTCAGGGTGTGGAGTCTGGTCGCGCATGCCGAGCGGATCAAGGTCAGCAACCAAGTGTCCGCGAATACGGTAGGCGCGAATGATCATCAGAGCGCGGATGGAATCCAGAACCGCATTGCGCACTTGGCCCTCAGATATGGCAACGCCTGCATCTGCGGCCTTTGCTTTGATCTTCTTGCCCGCAGCCTCAGGCTCAGCGGCCCACTGACCGTCAAGCGCGGCTGTTAGGTCGTCATTCGGAACAGGCGGCCAATCGGCGCGGCCCCAAGAGGCGCCAGCGGCCTCGGCTTTGGCATCGGATGGGGCATCCCCCAAGGACGCGAAAAAGTCTCGCCAGCTTTCATCGACCGCATTCGGATCATCCGCATACCGCGCATAAAGCTGCTCGATATATTCCGCGTTGTGCCCTTGCATGAAGGAAGAAGCGTGAAAGATGTCGTTGGAAGATTGATCAGTCATTATGGCACCCAAAGGCAAAATGGACAAAGACCGCCCTTTGGAAAAGGGCGGCCAGATTGTTTATTTGGAGATAGCTTCCAGCACAGCTTCGCCCAATGTCGCAGGGCTATCAGCCACAACGATACCAGCAGACTTCATTGCTTCGATCTTGCTTTCAGCATCGCCTTTACCACCAGCAACAATCGCACCAGCGTGGCCCATGCGGCGGCCTGGAGGGGCTGTGCGGCCTGCGATGAAACCAGCAGTTGGCTTCCAGCGGCCCTTTTTCTTTTGGGCTGTCAGGAATTCAGCGGCTTCTTCTTCTGCGGAACCACCGATTTCACCGATCATGATCATGGAGTGTGTTTCGTCGTCGTCGAGGAACATGTCCAAGATATCGATGTGCTCAGTGCCCTTGATAGGGTCGCCGCCGATGCCTACAGCAGTGGATTGGCCAAGGCCGGAGTCAGATGTCTGCTTCACGGCTTCGTAAGTCAGCGTACCGGAACGCGACACAACGCCAACAGAACCACGCTTGTGGATGTGGCCCGGCATGATGCCGATTTTGCATGCGTCAGGTGTGATAACGCCTGGGCAGTTTGGACCAACGAGGCGGGACTTGGAGCCTTCCAAAGCGCGCTTCACTTTCATCATGTCCAGAACTGGAATGCCTTCAGTGATACAGATGATCAATTCCATCTCGGCGTCGATCGCTTCGAGGATGGAATCCGCTGCGAAGGGCGGAGGCACGTAGATCACAGAAGCATTCGCTTCAGTCACATGCATCGCTTCGTGAACGGAGTTGAAGATCGGCAGGTCAAGGTGCGTTTGACCGCCCTTACCAGGTGTCACGCCGCCAACCATTTTGGTGCCATAAGCGATGGCCTGCTCAGAGTGGAATGTACCCTGAGAGCCCGTCAGACCCTGACAGATTACTTTGGTGTTTTCGTCGATGAGAATAGCCATTGGGGCGTCCTTTATTCGGTAACAGTTGCGATAGCTTCAACGCGGCCGAGGCCTGGTTGAGCTTGAACGAGAGAGAAGTAGATGACTGGAGGGGCATTCGGCACGACAAAGACGTTTTCCGCCGTGTCCGCACCAAATTGCATTTCTCCAATATTAACGGCTGAGCCGCCGTGTTTTTGTTGCACGTAGTTTGAAATTGCCGAGCTCAGGTCCCGGCCTTCTTTCAGCATGATCATGCAAACCTTGGCGCCATCACGATTGCCTAGCGCCACCAGTGGCGCGCCATTTTCGCTGGCCCACATTTCAAGGCCGTCAAATGATGCGGTTGCCATCAGGAAGTAACCATTTGCCTGAACTGCAGCACGCGTTCCCGCTGGATTGGCTGGGAAGCGGCCACAAAATGCGTCAAATGTTGTGATTGCGGTTGCTGGGCTTACGGACGGTGCGACTGTTTCAGCTGTAATTGAGTCGACACGTTCCAGCGCCTCTGGCGTGATTGTAACACCCGGCGCGGGTGTTTCACAGGCAGCGAGGGTGCTGAGCGTGAGGGCTGAAAGGGCGAGGTTCTTAAACATGCGCATCTTTAATAGGTTCCATACAAAAAGGCAGTTATTGATCCGGTTGCATTGATCCGCAGATCAACATCTGGAAATTCAGCAGCTACTCGGTCTCGGGCTTCCTCAACGGTTTCAATTGGTGTCCAAACCATGGAACAGAACGGGTTGTTTCCACTCGTGCTGGCGGGCTGAACATTGAAACTGATGACGTACTGGTTGTCGGTATAGATTTCGATGCTTTCGTGGAACGTGTAGCGCGAGGTTTCGAGCAAATGCAGCGCGTTACGAAGGCGCCCTTCGTTGATAAAGCAAACACGCCTGAACTCGGACATAGCGAAATCCAAGTTAACAGTTTCGACACCCGCATCGGGCATCAAGAACAACTCTTCACGCACCGCATCTTTTTCGGCGTCTGACATGCAAGCCCCAAGAAACATGAGGCTTGCACTTAAAGAGATGGCGAGTTTGCGCACGGTTCGGGTCCTTAACCTTTAACCGCTTTTACGATCTTTTCGGCGCCGTCTTTCAGGTCGTCCGCTGCGATCACGTCAACGTCGGAGTTGTTGATGATGGCTTTGCCTTCTTCAACGTTTGTCCCTTCGAGACGAACGACGAGCGGAACCTTCAGGCCCACTTCTTTCACCGCAGAAACAACGCCCTCGGCGATTACATCACAGCGCATGATGCCGCCGAAGATGTTGACGAGGATGCCTTTGACCTGTGGGTCAGACGTGATGATTTTGAAGGCTTCGGTCACTTTCTCTTTGGTGGCACCGCCACCAACGTCGAGGAAGTTCGCAGGCTCAGCACCGTAAAGCTTGATGATGTCCATTGTCGCCATCGCGAGGCCAGCACCGTTGACCATGCAGCCGATTTCGCCGTCGAGGGCGATGTAGTTCAGGTCGAACTTGGAGGCTGCCAATTCTTTCGGGTCTTCTTCTGTTTCGTCGCGCAGGGCCGCGATGTCAGCGTGGCGGTAAACCGCGTTGCCATCAAAAGCCACTTTAGCGTCGAGAACTTTAAGATCACCGGAGTCAGTTACGATCAACGGGTTGATCTCAAGCATCTCCATGTCTTTTTCAGTGAAGGCTTTGTAAAGCTGGCCCATCAGTTTCACGCACTGCTTAACCTGCTGGCCTTCAAGGCCAAGGGCGAAGGCAACGCGGCGGCCGTGATAGGCTTGGTAGCCAGTCGCCGGATCAACTGTGAAATTCAGGATCTTTTCAGGTGTGTTCTCAGCCACTTCTTCGATGTCCATGCCGCCTTCAGTGGAGACAACGAAACCGATGCGGGATGTCTGACGATCAACCAGCAGGGCGAGGTACATTTCTGTTTCAATGCCAGAACCGTCTTCGATGTAGATGCGGTTCACTTGCTTGCCGGCTGGGCCAGTCTGGTGCGTGACCAATGTGCGGCCCAACATCTTCTTGGCTTCTTCAGCCGCTTCAACTGCGGACTTCGTCAGGCGAACACCGCCGGCATCGCCAGCGTCTGCTTCTTTGAATTTACCTTTGCCGCGGCCACCTGCGTGGATCTGCGCCTTAACAACCCAAAGCGGGCCGTCCATTTCGCCAGCAGCTGTTTTTGCGTCTTCAGCCTTGAGGACTGCGCGGCCATCACTGACGGGCGCCCCGTATGAAGCGAGCAGTGCTTTTGCCTGATATTCGTGAATGTTCATGAAGTCGTCCTTCGGTCTGATATGCGTTAAAACGATATAGACCTATTTTGAATTCATTCAGAAAGGGTTTCTTGGCGGAATCGCCGAAAAAGCGACATTTGTGATCACAGCTTTAAAAAGTGTGATCACAAATAGCTGCCGCCGGTTTGATGTACCCCGACAACTATGCGATTCGTGATAACGAAAGGGTTAATTCTGCAGCCGAAAGTGATTGCGATCTTACGCGTTGCGTTTGCGATTTGCTTTTGCTTTTGCAATGCGCTTTGTCTCGTTGCCCCAATATTTCAGGTTTAACTCGATTTCAGGTGCAACGAACTCGGCGATTTTTTCACCGCTATCGACACCCAATTCGAATTCAAGCAATTTCCCGGGCTTGTCGGCAAAATAGGACCGAACGGCAGCGTTGTGTTCATACCACTTGTCGCGCCAGCGCGTGCAGATCTCGGCGATATCTGCAGTTCCGTAGTGGCGGATATATTGGCGGTAATATTTACCTTTACGGTGGTTCAATCTGCTCATGATCCAACCGTTTACATCGCGGTAATTCAGGATGAATTTCGCATCAGGATATTGTTGATCAAGGAGCTCGTAGTCGCGGTAGGCCTCGATTGGAGGGCTTTCTTTGGCGATCGATTCCATGTCGCCGAAGAAGACGATGTCTTCGTATTGCGCTAGCGGTTTTTCGCCCGACAGTTTTGCGGCGTGGATATCCTCTGCGAGTCTACCGCCTTCGTAATGCAGCGCAGGGTATCCTGACCGTTTGAATAAGACGAATATGGAACGCGTGGCTGTTTTGTTAAGGCCGACCAAAAAAACCTTAGGTGTATCCGACACTTTCTACTCCATTTTGGTGGAGTTCTATATCAGCGTCACGCGTGTTCACAAGTCTGCAGGCTGAGCGCTGGAATTGGATCGTGCCAATTAGGTGAGGCCCGCGCGCGTGACGCGGGCCCGAGGTTTCGCTGAATTAATTCAGGATTACTGCGTAAAAGGCAGCATCCCCGCCAACCATGCGTTCAAACGAGCGCCATGCCTGCCCAGACATCTCGGGACCACGTTCGACGTAAGGCAAGATGGACTCGCCTTGGATGAGCGCGATGATGTCCAGTTCCGGCGGGTTTTGCATGAAGGCAGCAACGTTGATGCCCATGCCTTCTGGCAGACGCCAATGGGGGATCAGCAGCTCACCGTTCAACATCATTTCGGCTTCGGTCAACACGTTGCGCCATTGATCGCCAAGATCTGCTGGGAACGGAATGGGCAGGGCGCTGTCTTGGGCTTTATTGGGGATCCATTCACGGTCATTGTCGTTTTCGCGGCTAACCCGATCCCAGAACACTTTGTTGTCTTGGATCATACCCAGAAAATGGGTGTGCGCTGCACGACTGCGGTCCACATCCACAGGACCTTCGATCGCGTGAATGAACATCGCGGCCATATCGAGCCAGCGGTCTTCATCATAAAACATCAGATACTCGCGCTCATCGCGGCCCATTTCCTGGAACACTGCAGCGCTGGTGGTTACACGTTCAATCGCTTGCGACGGGCTAACGGCGAGGATGGTCTCGCTGACCCCACTTAGAAGGTGGGCATAGGCAGACAGCCAAGCAGCGTCAGATGTGTCAAAACGCACGATAGGGGGAACGAAGTCCGTGTCCAAACCACGGTTCAGGTCACCACCAGCAACCTCGAACAGGCTTTCACCTGCGTCATAGGTGCCGTTCATGTTGATGTCGAACCAGAGGTCGGCTGTGTTAATAACAACGCCAACGTCATCGCCATCCGAAATTTCATCGAGCTGGTCCAATGCACCATCAAGGTCCGCAAGTGCGGCTGTGAAAATCTCTTCGATAACCTCGGGGTAAAACCCTTCGGGCGAGGGGTTCTGGGCGACGGGCAGACGCAGGAATGGCAAGCCAGACATCTCTGCCATCTCTTGATCTACGCCAACACGATACTGGGTTTGCAACGCCTGCTCGACGACGCTGAGAAAGTGAACGCCGCCCAAGGCAAAGCGATCAGACGGGGTGGGGTTTGATATTTCCGACAAAGCGGATTTGGTCTGGGAAAGCCCCAGATCACGGATCATCGCGGAGTATTCGGTATCCGCGCGGGCAGCCGCAGCAACTGTGATGCCGACAATAGCGGCGGGAATGATGAAACGCATGTGAGTCTCCTTTGATTAATGTGAACATAGTTCATGAACAACGTTCAGTCAAGGAGTGGTGCCGTGCAAAACTCCTGCGTGTTAACCGTCGGGGTAGTTCTGAACCATAAAGTCTTCGTCATAACGCGCATAGGCAGAGCGGCAGACTTGTGGGAACGTTGCCGTACTCAGTGCACTCAGAGGATAGCTGCGTTCATTCGTCGTAAGGACTTGCTTGTCGACATCATCCGCTTGGACAATGGCATCGCCTGTCAAAAGGTTAACGGAACAGGTGATTACAGCCGCGTAAATCCGGTCTGCGTAGCTATCGTCGTATCCGATGATCTTAATTTCACCATCTCGCGCGTCCACCGTGACAGAGCTGGTGCTATGGTAGCGACCGCAAGCAAAACAGCCCCAATAAATACGCAGATTGCCGTTCGCCTGAATCTCGAGAGTATCGAAGTCAGACTGGTTGATGGGCACGACAAAGGCAGCGTCGAAATCCCGATCACCGCGATTTTCAAAAGGGCGTATCGTGACGATGTCATATCTGTCGTTGAGGGCGAAGACGCTGGTGGCCTCCAATTCTCCATCCCCGTCAAGATCGGTCAGTACCGTTTGAACGGGGTCCGGCATCGCATCATAGTCGACGATCGGTTGGGAATGTGCGCTGGTGGCGAGGGTCAGCCCCGCCACCAGCAAAAGGTTTTTAAGCAAGCTCAATTAAGCAAGTGAGCCATCGATGCCGATACACGCATCAACGAGGCCCTTAACAGCCGCAACAGAGTTGTCGAACATCGCTTGCTCGGCTTTGTTCATCTTGATGTCGATTACACGCTCAACGCCGCCGGCGCCGATAACGGTTGGAACACCAACATACATGCCGTTCAGACCAAGCGCGCCGTCAACGTGGGCGGCACATGGCAGAACGCGCTTTTGGTCCTTGAGGAAGGCTTCAGCCATTTCAATCGCGGATGTTGCTGGCGCGTAGAACGCGGAGCCAGTTTTCAACAGGCCAACGATTTCAGCACCGCCATCGCGTGTGCGCTGGATGATTGCGTCCAGTTTGTCTTGTGTGGTCCAACCCATGTCCACGAGGTCAGGAAGCGGGATGCCACCAACTGTGGAGTAACGTGCCAGTGGAACCATTGTGTCGCCGTGGCCACCCAGAACGAATGCAGTCACGTCGCGCATGGAAACGTTGAATTCCTCAGCGAGGAAGTGACGGAAACGCGCGGAGTCAAGAACACCTGCCATGCCGCAAACCATGTTGTGTGGCAGGCCGGAAAATTCGCGCAGTGCCCAAACCATCGCATCAAGCGGGTTTGTGATACAGATAACGAACGCGTTTGGCGCGTGCTTGGCGATACCTTCGCCAACGGATTTCATAACCTTGAGGTTGATGCCCAGCAGATCATCACGGGACATGCCTGGCTTACGTGCAACACCGGCAGTCACGATGCAAACGTCTGCGCCTGCGATGTCTGCGTAGTCGGATGTGCCGGACATTGCAGCGTCAAAACCCTCGGACGGGCCGGATTCTGCGATGTCGAGTGCTTTACCTTGTGGCAGGCCGTCAGCGATGTCGAACAAGACGACGTCGCCCAATTCTTTAACAGCTGCGAGGTGGGCGAGTGTACCGCCAATGTTTCCGGCGCCGATCAGGGCAATCTTAGGTCTGGCCATTGTAAATGGATCCTTGTGTGCGTTCGAAGTTGGTTGTTTTAGTCGCAGCTTGCCTAGTCCTTTGCCTTGGCTGGTGCAAGTGTGATGCGCCGCAGTGCGGCATAGGCCATTGTTTGTAGGGGAAAGTTTGCGTATTGGTGCGAAAAGTCACGGGATCGATTTCGCCCTGTTAGCGCAACCGGTTGTGATTCCTGATCGGAAAGGTCGATGCAGTGGACGGTACATATTTTTGGATGTTGGGCATCGCCGCGTCGTTTTGTGTTGGCTTGTCCAAGGGGGGCTTGCCAGCGTTCGGGATGCTTGGCGTGCCGCTGTTATCGCTCGTTATTTCACCAGTCGCGGCGGCGGGATTATTGCTGCCGGTGTTCGTGTTTTCCGATATTTTCGGGATTTGGGCCTACCGTAAAGAATACAGTCGCGACGTCGTGCGTATCGCTGTTCCGGGTATTCTGTTGGGGGCATTGGTTGGTTGGTTTACAGCCTCGATCGTCCCTGAACAGCTCGTGCGTTTTCTGATTGGTGTGATTGGCACGGTCTTCGCGCTGTCGCTGTTGATACGACGCGAGGTCAGTGGTCCGCCCAAAACAGCGACTTGGGGAAAAGGTCTGTTTTGGACATCGGTCGCTGGGTTTACCAGCTTCGTCAGCCATGCTGGAGCGCCACCTTGGCAAATTTGGGTGTTGCCGCAACGTCTGTCAAAACTGGCTTTTGCGGGAACGACCACGATCGTCTTTGCGATCATGAATGTCTCAAAGATCGTGCCGTACTATTATCTTGGCCAATTAGAACTGCAGAACCTGCGCATAGCGGCAATGTTGTTCCTACCTGCGGTGGTCGCGGTGTTTATTGGCGTCCGTTTGGTAAAGATCATACCGGATAAGGTCTTTTTCACGATCGTCGCATGGGCACTTTTGTTGGTCTCAGCGAAATTGATCTGGGACGGAATTTTCGGTTAAGCACCGCTGTCTGTATTGGGTAGGGCTTCAGCCAAAACTTGAAACGCAGCGCCACTTGCAACCAGGCATGTCGGGCCGCCGGGGGCTGTGACCGTAATTGTCCATGTCCCCGTTTCTAAAGACGCAAACACTTCAACGACAGTGTTATCCGCACTGATACCGATGGATTGACGGGACTCGCCATAACCACTGGCAAGCCGTTCGACGACCATCCCGTGTTCTGCGCAGTTGTTGGACTGGGCGCTGGCGGTGGTGGCCAGCATCACGGCGGCAGTTGCGAGGACTTTAATCATCGTGGTCTCCTGTCGGTGACGTGCAATGGCACGCTGCAAGGGGTGAATTTTCGTTAACCAACCTTCGCCATTAACCTTTGAGAATTGGTTAATGCGCTGCAACGGTGCCTGTTGCGCTGCGCTGCGGCATTTTGGGGCTTGCAACATCGCGAGGAATCTGACCCCTTTGGCGCAACAATGTTTCGTTGCCATTTAAGGATGCCACCATGACCCGCCCATATCGTTCCGCCCTTTATATCCCCGGTTCGCGTCCACGCGCATTGGACAAGGCGCGGGGCCTGCCCGTGGATGTGATCCTGTTTGACCTAGAAGATGCGGTCACGCCGGATGAGAAAATCACCGCACGTGCTACGCTGGCAGAGGAGTTGGGTAAGGGCGGTTATGGTGACCGTCTGAAGGTCGTGCGTATCAACGGGTTGGACACTGAATGGGGCGCCGAGGACGCCAAAGCTGCCGAGGCGATGGATTGCGATGCGGTGTTGCTGCCGAAGGTGAATTCAGCCGCCGACGTTGATGCGCTGGCCGCGCTGACGGGTAAGCCTGTTTGGGCGATGATGGAAACGCCGCTCGGGATTTTGAACGCACTGGAAATCGCAGCGCACCCGAAGATCGAAGGTTTTGTTATGGGCACCAACGATCTGGCGAAAGACCTTAACACGCGCACACGTGACGCGATGGTGACGTCTTTGCAGATGTGCCTACTGGCGGCACGCGCGCACGGCGTTGTTGCAATTGATGGTGTGTTCAATGCGTTCAAAGACGAAGACGGGCTGAAAGTGGAATGCGAACAGGGCCGTGATTTCGGGTTTGATGGCAAAACGCTGATCCACCCCGCGCAGGTCGCCGTGGCGAATGCAGCATTTGCGCCGACTGAAGCAGAAATCGACCTTGCCACACGACAGATCGCGGCCTTTGCCGAGGCTGAAGCAGGCGGGCAGGGCGTTGCTGTTGTTGATGGCAAGATCGTCGAGAACTTGCATATTGTGACAGCGCGGGCGACTTTGGCGAAAGCTGAAGCAATCGCAAAGTTGGATACTGAATGACCCTGATAGTTATTGGCCTACTCATCTGGGTCGCAGCCCATTTGTTCAATCGCGTAACAGGACGCCCAAAGATCGAGCCGTCGTCAGGTAAACCCTACGCGGTGGTGTCGATTATCGTTTTGGCCAGTGTGGTTTTGATGGTGATCGGGTATCGCAGTGCGAATGGTGCGGTTTATTGGGATCGCGGCAACGGGCTGGTCTGGCTGAACAATCTGCTGATGGTCGCGGCGTTTTATTGCTACGCGGCAAGTGCAGCCAAGGGTGTCAAAATTTGGCTGGGTCGCCAGATTCGCCACCCACAGCTGACGGGCTTTGGTCTCTGGGCAGTGGCGCATTTGTTGGTAAACGGGGATACACCCTCGTTCATTTTGTTTGGCGGCTTGCTGGCGTGGGCGATTGTCCACGCACGCATCCTAAGTGCTACAGAAGGACCGTGGGTGCGATTGCCTGCGGCGCCTCGAAAGAAAGAAATCGTTGCCCTTGTGATTACGGTCATCGTGACCTGTGTTGTGATGGGTATCCACTACGCGCTCGGCGCGCAACCTTGGGGTTAAGAACATGAAAATTTACCGCCTGTTAACCGAAGACGACACATCCGAGTTTTGCCACAAGGTTTCCCTCGCTCTGTCCAAAGGTTGGACGCTTTATGGTGATCCGACCTATGCCTATGACCACGCCAATGGCGTCATGCGTGCAGGGCAGGCCGTGACCAAAGAGATTGAGGCAGATTACACGCCAGACATGAAATTGGGCCAACAATGACCAAGACGAACGCGGGCAATTTCTTTGAAGACTACGCCATCGGCCAAGTGATCGATCATGCCGTTCCGCGCACCGTTTCTGGTGGCGAACGTGCCCTTTATCATATGCTGTATCCAGCGCGTCACGCGCTGCATTCATCCGATGCGTTTGCGCAAAAATGCGGGTTGGCGAACAGCCCGATGGACGACCTGATCGCGTTTCATATCGTATTCGGCAAATCGGTCCCTGATATTTCGCTGAACGCGGTGGCGAACCTTGGGTATGCCGAATGCCGCTGGATTACGCCGGTGCAGCAAGGCGATACGATACGCTCAACGTCTGAGGTCATCGGGCTAAAGCAGAATTCGAATGGCAAGTCTGGTGTTGTCTACGTACGGACCACGGGAACGAACCAACGCGGCGAAACGGTGATGCAGTTTGTGCGCTGGGTCATGGTGCGCAAAGGTGATCTGGATGCGCCAGCACCTGAGACAGTTATTCCTGAGCTTGCCTCAACAGTTGCGGCCAATGATCTTGTGATCCCCGATGGGCTGTCTTTTGCAGATTACGATTTCACGTTGGCCGGCGAAGCGCATCGCCTTGGCGACTACAAAGTGGGCGACATTATCGACCACGTGGATGGCGTTACCATTGAGGAAGCCGAACACATGATGGCGACGCGTCTTTGGCAGAACACGGCCAAGGTGCATTTCGATGTGACATCGCGGCCAGACGGCAAGCGCTTGATGTATGGCGGGCACGTCATTTCCATGGCCCGCGCGCTGACGTTTAACGGGCTGGCCAATGCGCAAATGATGGTTGCGATCAACGCTGGCGCACATGCCAACCCTTGCTTCGCTGGGGACACGGTGCGTGCTTGGTCCGAAGTTCTCGATACCGCTGAAACCGCCGCACCGGGCGTTGGTGCGATCAGGTTACGACTGGTTGCGACGAAAGGTGGAGAGGTCGGCACCCTAAAAGGTGACGACGCTAGGTACCTTCCACACGTGCTGCTGGATTTGGACTATTGGGCGTTGATTCCCGTTTGAATTCTATCTGGGAAACCGATTTTCCGACTGTTTCAGTAAGAAAACACATATTCCCGAAGATCGTTACTTTGTGATCACTGGTTACGGACCTGTGATCACAAATGCGAAAAAAGAGGCGATCTGCCTCGAATTTCTGCATCGGTTAGCGCCCACGCGCCGTGACACCGCCGGATAATCATTTAAAAGGATAGTAACATATGCCGTTGCATATAGACGGCATGAACAAGCGTAAGGATACGATATGGCTGACGTCAATCGGGGCAACCGCCCGCTTTCTCCATTCATGATCGGGCCTTACTACCGCCCCCAATGGACGTCGATGTCATCGATTTTCGTCCGCATTACGGGGATTGGTCTGTTGTTTGGCGCGATCTTGGTTGTGTGGTGGCTGATCGCGGCTGCGACCTCTGAGGGCGCTTTTGCCTTTATCGACGGTCTGCTGCGCGGGTTCCTTGGGGATATCATCCTGTTTTTTGGTACTTGGGCGCTGTTTTACCACATGCTGGGGCGGTTGCGTCATGTGATCTGGGATTTCGGCTATATGCTCGAAGTCGACAAATCCGAGCTTTTTGCTCAGATGATGGTCGTGGTGTCTTTCCTTATAACCATCTTTTTCGTCATCGTATTGTAGGGGGCTAAAACTATGGCTTTTCTAACTGACCGTAAACGCGCTGCAGGTCTTGGCTCTGCCAAAACCGGAACCGAACAGTTCTGGAAAATGATCAAAAGCTCGATTGCCTTGCAGGTAATGATCCCGCTGTTCGTGATCACCTTCGGGCTTGGCCTTGGGGGCACCCACGAAGAGGTTTTGGTCTATTTTGGTCGCCCACTGCCTGCCATCATCTTGGCACTGTCGCTGATTGTCTGCGTGTCCCATTTCGCGGCAGAGGCCGCCGAAGCGGTCGAAGACTACGTGCATGGATTGGCACAGAAACTCACCCTGATTGGCGTTAAGGCCATCTCATACCTTTTGATCGCAGTCGGGCTGTTCGCGCTTGCCCGCATGGCTCTGTAAGACGGAAAGACAACAATGGCTGAATACGAATACGAGACGCATGAATATGACGTCGTAGTGGTTGGCGCCGGCGGTGCTGGTTTGCGTGCCACACTTGGTATGGCGGAACAGGGCCTGCGCACGGCCTGTATTTCCAAGGTTTTCCCAACACGTTCCCACACCGTTGCGGCACAGGGCGGCATTGCGGCGTCCCTTGGTAACATGGGGCCGGACAGCTGGCAGTGGCACATGTATGACACCGTAAAAGGGTCTGACTGGTTGGGCGACACGGATGCGATGGAATACCTCGCCCGTGAAGCACCAAAAGCGGTTTATGAGCTTGAGCATTACGGCGTACCGTTCTCGCGTACTGAAGAAGGTAAGATCTATCAGCGTCCATTTGGCGGTCACACGACAGAATTCGGTGACGGCCCACCTGTGCAGCGGACCTGTGCTGCGGCTGACCGGACAGGCCACGCAATCCTTCACACGCTGTATGGTCAGTCCCTGAAGCAACAGGCTGAGTTCTACATCGAGTATTTCGCGATCGATTTGATCATGTCCGACGATGGCGTCTGCACTGGTGTTGTTTGCTGGAAGCTTGATGACGGCACGATGCATGTCTTCAACGCCAAGATGGTTGTGTTGGCGACGGGCGGTTACGGCCGTGCGTACTTCTCTGCCACTTCCGCGCACACCTGTACAGGTGATGGCGGCGGCATGGTGGCCCGTGCGGGTCTGCCATTGCAGGACATGGAATTCGTTCAGTTCCACCCAACGGGCATCTACGGATCAGGCTGCCTGATCACCGAGGGCGCGCGCGGCGAAGGCGGTTATCTGACCAACTCTGAGGGCGAGCGTTTCATGGAACGTTACGCGCCGAACTACAAAGACCTCGCGCCGCGTGACTACGTGTCCCGCTGTATGACGATGGAAATGCGCGAAGGCCGCGGTGTTGGCGCAGGGGGTGATCACATTCACCTCAACCTCAACCACCTTCCGAAGGAAGCGCTGGCGGAACGTCTGCCTGGTATTTCTGAATCCGCGCGGATTTTCGCGGGTGTGGACGTGAACAAAGAGCCGATCCCTGTTTTGCCAACTGTGCACTACAACATGGGCGGTATTCCGACGAACTACTTTGGTGAGGTTTTGAGCCCCACAGCGAAAGACCCGAACGCAGTTGTTCCGGGCCTGATGGCTGTTGGTGAAGCGGGTTGTGCATCCGTGCATGGCGCGAACCGTCTTGGGTCTAACAGTCTGATCGACTTGGTCGTCTTCGGCCGTGCCGCCGCAATCCGCGCGGGTAAAGTTGTGGACCGCGATGCCGCAATTCCGAGCACGCACAAGCCGTCTGTTGATAAAGCGTTTGATCGTTTTGATGGGCTGCGTAACGCGAACGGTGGCACACCGACTGCGGAATTGCGCCTTGAAATGCAAAAAACGATGCAAGCAGACGCCGCAGTGTTCCGTACCGACAAGACGCTGAAAGAAGGCGTTGAGAAGATGACCGAAGTTGCGGGCAAGATGGGCGATTTGTCCGTCACTGACCGCTCGCTCGTCTGGAACTCTGATCTGATGGAAACGCTGGAACTGGCGAACCTGATGCCGAACGCATTGGCGACAATCGTCGGTGCTGAGGCGCGCAAAGAAAGCCGTGGTGCACATGCCCATGAGGATTACGCAACGCGTGACGACGAAAACTGGCGTGTTCACACGATCAGCCACGTCGATGGTGCAAAGGTCAAACTGAGCCACCGTCCGGTTATCACCAAACCGCTGAGCACCGAAAAAGAAGGCGGCATCAGCCTCAAGACCATCGCCCCGAAAGAACGGACGTTCTAATGCGCGCAGCGGTCCTTCTTCTCGCACTTGCTGCCTGTACCCCTGTTCCGGTTTCACCGGAGCGGGCGGCGGAAATCTGCGAAGAGAAAGCAAGAGCCGCGCAAGGGCCAACAGGATCTGTTACCGTTGGTACCAATAGCAATTCAGGTGGCTTCGGGGGCGTTGAGATTGGCTTGTCGTCGGACTTCATCGCGGGGCGTGACCCGCTTGAAGTTTATGGCCAATGTATCTTTGATCGGACCGGCGCATCCCCCATTCGCCCACCTGTACTGCGCTAATTTGAGTTTGGAGAAAAACATGAAATTGATCGCCACACTAACCGCCGCCACACTGACATTGTCTGCATGCGCGGTTGTTGAAACAGCCGCTGTAGATACTGGTCGCGAAGCCGCCAAAGCGGTCGTTGGTCCAATCGTTGCTGACACGATCCCTGGCCCAGCCGGTGTCGCTATCACCAATTGCGTGATCGACAACGCATCTGGCGAAGAACTGTTTGCAATCGGAGTTCAGGGTGCAACGCCTGAGAACATCACACTCGTTTCCAATATCCTTGCACGGCCCGAAACCGTGACCTGCGCAACCTCTGCGCTGACTTAACAACAGGAGCCTATAGACATGGTTCAGCTGACCCTGCCCAAGAATTCCCGCATGACGACGGGTAAAACATGGCCCAAGCCTGAGGGCGCCAGCAATCTGCGCAAAGTGCAGATCTATCGCTGGAACCCTGATGATGGGAAAAACCCAAGCTTGGACACGTATTTCGTCGACTTGGATAGCTGTGGACCAATGGTTCTGGACGTTCTTATCAAGATCAAGAGCGAGATTGACCCAACGCTGACATTCCGCCGGTCTTGCCGCGAGGGGATTTGCGGATCTTGTGCGATGAACATCGACGGCATCAACACGCTGGCCTGTATCTACGGCATGGATGAGATTGCGGGCGACATAAAAATCTACCCACTGCCGCACATGCCTGTGGTCAAAGATTTGATCCCGGACCTGACGCACTTTTACGCGCAGCACGCATCTGTCATGCCGTGGCTCGAGACAAAAACCAACCGCCCCGCGAAAGAGTGGAAGCAGTCGGTTGATGACCGTAAAAAGCTTGATGGGCTTTATGAATGCGTCATGTGCGCCTGCTGTTCAACGTCCTGCCCATCATACTGGTGGAACGGCGATCGCTACCTTGGGCCAGCAGCCTTGTTGCATGCATACCGCTGGATCATCGATTCACGCGATGAGGCGACGGGTGAGCGTTTGGACGATCTTGAAGATCCGTTCAAATTGTACCGCTGCCACACCATCATGAACTGCGCCAAGACGTGCCCTAAGGGTCTGAACCCAGCGGCCGCGATTGCGCATGTTAAAAAGATGATGATCGAGCGGACTGTTTGATCTGAAAGAAATGTGCGCTTGCGCGCTTAGTTAGTTTCGAAAATTGAAAAGCGGTGTCTCTAATTAGAGGCGCCGCTTTTTGTTTGCTATGGGACGCTCCGCGGGGGATATTTTTAAAACAAAAGCAAAGGAACGATAGATGTCAGAACCTAACGACGCTGCCGCACGCCGCGCGGTTGAGCCTGTAATTTGCTACCCGACCAACGATTTTCCGCAGCCTGATTTGACGCTTTATCAGCGGGCGGCTGCGAGTGCCGTTGTTGCTGTTGAGGCCACAGCGCAGCCGCGTGAGGCGTCATGTCTTGAGGTTCCGGCAGGGAGTTTTCTGCGTATTACCTCGGTTGAGGGAGCGCAGGTTGGAGATCTGAACCTGTTTAATGCGGCTGATTTGAGTGAGCGGTTTTATTCAGGTAAGACCCGTGCACTGCATGGCACGCACGTCAGTACTGGTGAGCGCCTTTGGTCCAGTTTCCCGCATTTGCGCCCGATGGCGACAATCGTGAGGGACACCTTGGATTGGTACGGAATCGATGAATATGGCGGGTCGGTTCATGACGTAATCGGAACGCGGTGCGATCCTTATACTGGGCGCTTACTGCAGGGGCATGATTACCACCATTGTTGCCATTCAAACCTGACGCGCGCGTTGGCGGATCATCTGGGTATTTCTGTGCAAGAGGCCGAGCCGCATATTCATGACGTATTGAACGTCTTTATGTGCACAGGTTTTACCCGCGAAACGGGGCAATATTTTATGAAGGCGTCGCCGGTTCGGCCTGGGGATTACATCGAGTTGTTCGCTGAGATTGATATGTTGGCAGTGCTGAGCGCTTGCCCAGGTGGGGATTGTGGAGCTGAGCATACCAGTGACACAGCCCCATGCTATCCGTTGCACATGTCTGTGCGCACGCCCGTTGAAGGGGCGTTATCGGGATGGGTTCCACCTGAGCGAAATGCCTATGACGGAACCCATGGCCGTTAGGCGAAAGCGGCCTTTAGTGCGATTTCGATCATGTCACCAAAGCTGCGTTCGCGCTGATCTGAAGGCAGGGCTTCGCCTGTAAGCAGGTGGTCGGAGACTGTCATGACGCCGAGTGCGCGGCGACCGTAGCGTGCTGCGAGCGTGTAGAGTTCCGCCGCCTCCATTTCGACACCCAAGATGCCGTGGCGTTGCATTTCTTTATTCAGGTCGGGACGTTCATCATAGAATGTATCTGACGAATAGATGCTGCCGACATGCACGCCGACATCCATGCCTTCTGCGGCGTGGAAGGCTTTGTGCAATAGGTCAAAGTCTGCCACTGGCGCGTAGTTCAATTCTTTGAATATGGTTGAGCTTGGCGTTGCCACTGTACAGGCCGTCATCGCCAAAATCACATCGCGCACTTTGACATGGTCTTGCATACCGCCACAGGACCCGATGCGAATGAGCGTCTGTACGTCAAAGTCTCGGATCAATTCGTTCGCGTAGATAGACATGGACGGCATGCCCATGCCCGACCCTTGGATCGTAACGCGGTTGCCATTCCATTCACCGGTGAAGCCATACATGCCGCGTACTTCGTGGACGCATTTGGCATTTGTCAGGAACGTTTCGGCCGCCCATTTCGCACGATATGGATCGCCCGGCATCAGTACTACGTCAGCAATATCGTCTTTATCCGCACCAATATGGATGGTCATGTGTGTCGCTTTCTGTCTGGAGTTCGCCCAATGCTAGGCTTGTGTGCAGGCAGGTTCAAGAGGCGTAGCGGGGTCGGGAAATCCTGACTGGCGATAAGCATGAACGGTGTTCAATATTGGTCGCAGGTTACACATGAAAGGACCTCATATGTTCTATAAATCAATTGGTATTCTTGCGCTTTGCGGTGGGCTGGCCGCCTGTGATGTTGTTACGCATCCGGTTGCGGTCGTCGGCCCAAGCAACACGGTTTATCGTGGTACGGCCACGGCGACCCTGTTTGAAGGCGGTTGGTTTCAGGTTAGCAACGGAGCGAATACCTGTCAGGGGCGCTACAGCCCGGGTACGATGGGGACGACCACGACCTTCCCAGTTACTTGTACCAACGGTCTGACAGGTATCGGCACCGCAACGTATCAATCCGCGCTTGAGGGTGGTGGTGAAATCACCATGCAGGATGGCACGCAGTGGCAGTTTATCTTTGGGCGTCGCTCACTCGGTCTGTAAAGTTTTGCGGCGGTACTCGCGACTTGAATACCGCCGCTGTTCGCAGCAATCTGCCACTGAAACAGATTGGACACTGCATGTTTAGAATTACTATTTTCGCCGTTGCCCTGACCCCAATGATTGCACCTGCTGCGGTATTCGCACAGAGCGCGGAAGAACTGGCAATGGTGAGAGAAATTTATGCAGACCTAAATCCGCTTTCCATCGCTCAGGACATTGAATTTTGCGGCTACATTGGGCTCGATGATGATGGCAACTTGGCGTTTTCAGAACCGACCCCCGGAAACAACGATAGCTGCCTTGCCGATGATCCAACCAACCTCAACATCATCACGACGTCCTACCATACCCACGCCGCGTTTTCGCCGGATTACTCCAGTGAACTCCCAAGCGGTACCGACATGGAAGGCGATGAGGATGAGGGTATTGATGGCTGGGTTGCTACACCGGGTGGGCGGCTTTGGTATATTGATACCGAAGACATGACCACGCGCCAGATTTGCGGGATCGGCTGTTTACCGTCCGATCCCAATTTCGTCGCCGGCGACAGCGGCATCATTGAGCAAAGCTATAGCTACGATGAACTGGTCGTTAAACTTGACGAGTAATACGGTTGGGCGATCTATTCCGCTGCGACGTCCGTTGGGTCAGCCAAATCCACGATATCATCCATGATGCGGTTCAGCTCAAAGTCTTTCGGCGTGTAGACCCGCGCGACACCCATGTTTGACAGGCGATCCGCGTCTTCATCTGGGATGATGCCACCAACGACGACTGGAATATGGGACAACCCTTGGGCTTTCATCTTTTCCATCAGCTCTGAAATTAGTGGAATGTGCGAACCGGAAAGAATGGACAGGCCGACAACGTGTACATCATCGCGGATTGCCGCTTCGATGATTTCGTCCGGTGTCAGGCGGATGCCTTCATAGGTAATATCCATCCCACAATCGCGTGCGCGTGCAGCGATTTGTTCGGCACCATTAGAATGTCCATCAAGGCCTGGTTTGCCCATCAGGAACTTCAATTTCCGTCCGAGTTTTGAGCTGACCGCAGACACGCGGTCACGAATGTCATCAAGCCCTTCGGTACGGTTTGACGGGTTATGGGACACACCTGTCGGGCCACGATACTGGCCAAATGCTTGGCGGATAACTTCGGCCCATTCGCCTGTTGTTACACCAGCCTTTGCAGCGGCGACGGACGGGATCATGATGTTTGTGCCGTCCAACGCAGCGGCTTTCAAATCGGCCAGTGCTTTGGCGACTGCTTTGTCATCGCGGTCAATTTTCCACGCGTTCAAGCGCGCAAGCTGGTCTGCCTCGGCCTTAGGGTCGGACACCATGATTGCATCTTCGCCGGATGTCAGTGGGGAAGGTTCGCCGTTCTGGAATTTGTTCACGCCGATAACAGTGGTGTCACCGCTTTCGATCCCAGCAATACGCGCGGCGTTGGATTCAACCAAACGCGCTTTCATGTATTCGATTTTTTCTTGCGCATCACCCATGCCGTTAATCTGGGACAGCTCTTCCATCGCACCCTTTTTCAGCGCTGCTACTTTACGCTCGACCGCTGGGTTGCCCTCAAACAGGTCGTCGTATTCCAGAAGATCCGTTTCAAACGCGAGGATCTGTTGCATGCGTAAGGACCATTGCTGGTCCCACGGGCGCGGCAGGCCAAGGGCTTCGTTCCACGCAGGCAATTGCACGGCGCGGGCGCGGGCGTCCTTTGACAGCGTCACGGCGAGCATCTCAATAAGAATACGGTAAACGTTGTTTTCTGGCTGCTGCTCAGTCAACCCGAGTGAGTTCACCTGAACCCCGTAGCGGAAACGGCGGAATTTTGGGTTTTCAACGCCGTAGCGTTCGGTGCAAATCTCATCCCAAAGTTCTACAAAAGCGCGCATTTTGCACATCTCGGTGACGAAGCGGATGCCAGCGTTTACGAAGAATGAGATACGTCCAACCATTGCGGGGAAGGCTTCGGCAGGGACTTTGCCCTTTAGATCATCCAGCACGGCAATCGCGGTAGCCAACGCAAAGGCCAGTTCTTCCTCAGGCGTCGCGCCCGCTTCTTGCAGGTGGTAGGAACAGACGTTCATCGGATTCCATTTTGGCAGGTGTTCGCGGGTAAACGCAGCGACATCTGTGATCATGCGCAAGGACGGGGCAGGCGGGCAAATATAGGTGCCGCGGCTAAGGTATTCTTTGATGATGTCGTTTTGCACAGTGCCTTGCAGGGCGGACACGTCCGCACCCTGTTCTTCGGCAACAGCGATATAAAGCGCGAGCAACCAAGGCGCCGTCGCGTTGATCGTCATCGAGGTGTTCATTTTCTCAAGCGGGATATCGTCGAACAGTGCGCGCATGTCGCCCAAGTGGTTCACCGGAACGCCGACTTTGCCGACTTCGCCTTTAGAAAGAACATGATCACTGTCATAGCCCGTCTGCGTTGGCAGATCGAAGGCGACCGAAAGGCCCGTCTGCCCCTTGGCGAGGTTGCCGCGATACAGTTCGTTCGACGCTTTGGCTGTTGAGTGACCAGCGTAGGTTCTAAATAGCCAAGGGCGGTCTTTTTGCGTCTGCGACATGGTACGGCCTCGTGAATCAGGGTGCGCAATTTTATTGCTTGGATAGGTAGTTATCGGAAAGATAATACCTTTGTCAACGCGCTGCACTGCGGCATTTTTTGGCTTTTTGTCCCCATTGCCGAAGCGCCCAATCCCTGACACGGTCCCCCTATGACGACCCCGATTGAAATCCCACTTTGGCTCTTGGTTCTGGTGCTGCTTTTCGCGGCAGTCACGTTCGCATCGCACTTTCTGTTTCCGTCTGTACGCTGGTTTTTCCGCCGTCGCGCAGAACGTGTGGTGGCGCGGGTAAACAAGCGGCTCGCAAAACCAATCGAGCCGTTCAAGCTCGCCCGGCGCTATGACACGATTGAACGATTGGTGTTTGATCCAGAGGTCATCAGGGCCGTGAACGAGTACGCCAAGGTTGAGGATGTGCGCGAAGACGTGGCCTTTGAGAAGGCCCGCCATTATGCCCGCGAGATCGTGCCATCCTTTTCTGCCACCGCTTATTTTTCCTTCGGGATGCGTCTAGCCAAATGGCTGTCTCGTTTCCTTTACAGATTGCGGGTCGGCCAATTTGACCGCGCGGAGTACGAGGCGATTGACCCAGACGCGACGGTGATCTTTGTGATGAACCATCGTTCAAACATGGATTACGTGCTTGTCACCTACCTCGTGTCTCGCGCTGGTGCGTTGTCTTATGCAGTGGGTGAATGGGCGCGGGTTTGGCCGCTGTCCGCGATGATTAAGATGATGGGCGGGTACTTCATCCGTCGTAAGTCTCGCAGTAAGCCAGCCGCGCGCGAGTTGTACCGCAAGGTCTTGGCGCGTTATGTGCAGATGGCAACTGAAGGGGGCGTCACGCAAGCGGTTTTCCCAGAAGGCGGGTTGTCGTTGAACGGTAAAATGGCCAACCCGCGCCTTGGTATTCTTAGCTATATCGTTGATGGATTTGACCCTGAGAAGCGCGACGTGGTCTTTGTCCCCGTTGCGCTAAACTATGATCGGGTTTTGGAGGATAAATTCCTGATCAAAGCGGATCAAACTGGAAAACGCCGTTTCCGGCCTCCGCTTTTCACTGTTGTTGGTGGCGTCACGGGATATCTTTGGGCGCGCGTGCGTCGCAAACTTACGACCTTCGGGACGGCAAATGTCAGCTTTGGGCAACCGCTATCGCTGCGCGACTTTTCCCTGTCTCGTGAGGGTGCGACCGAGGCTGTAGGGCAAGAACTGATGGCCCGTATCGCCAGTGTCGTCCCACTGTTGCCCGTCCCATTGGTGAGCCGTGCGATCTTGTCTGGGGCAACAACGCAGGCAGAGATAACAGCAAGTATCGAAGAAACGATCGCAACGGTGCCGTCCTCGGTGGCCAAACCACGCCGCACGCCAGATCAAATGGCAACGGACGGATTGGTGAACTTGCGTCGCCGCGGATTGGTATCTGGCGACGCTGTTATGACCGTTGCAGACACTGACAAACCTGTCCTCGCCTACTACGCGAACTCAATCTCGCACCATTACTCTGAAGAATAGGACTGTTTTCCCTGACTTGATGAGTGGTTTTCGCGCCGTTAGGCTTTTCCCACGATTAATTTAATTTGGGGAATACAATGTCTTTTCATTTCAAATCATTTGCTCTCGCTGCGATTGTGAAGAACAACATCAACGTTTGTCGCGTTTCGGCGGTGTCTTTCCCTTAACGCGCAAGTATTGGGCTTTGCTGCGATGCGGCGGACATAAAATTACAAAAAAGTACTCTACAGAGTTGCAATCTTACTTTCACGTCTCTATTTCTGCTTTCAACGCGTCCGATTCTGCGGCGCGGCATGAGTAACGGATAAACCTGATGGAGACCGACATGGCGCTCGACCAAAACGCAGCCTTCACCTACGAGGCCGAGAAAAAAGACCTTTATGAAATGGGTGAAATCCCACCGATGGGTCACGTTCCGGCGCAAATGTATGCTTGGGCAATCCGCCGTGAACGCCACGGTGAACCAGACAAAGCTTTCGAAGTCGAAGTCGTCGATACGCCAGTTCTGGATAGCAACGAAGTTCTTGTCCTCGTTATGGCTGCGGGCGTTAATTATAACGGCGTTTGGGCCGGTCTTGGTAAGCCAATTAGCCCGTTTGATGGTCACGGCGCACCATACCATATTGCTGGTTCCGATGCGTCTGGCATCGTGTGGGCAGTTGGTGACAAGGTTAAGCGCTGGAAGGTCGGCGACGAGGTCGTAATCCATTGCAACCAAGATGATGGCGACGATGAAGAGTGCAACGGCGGCGATCCGATGTTTTCTACGTCCCAGCGTATTTGGGGTTACGAGACACCTGATGGGTCCTTCGCGCAGTTCACAAATGTGCAAGCGCAGCAATTGATGCCACGCCCACAGCACCTCACATGGGAGGAGTCAGCTTGCTACACGCTGACGCTCGCAACTGCGTACCGTATGCTGTTCGGCCATGAGCCACATGACCTGAAACCTGGTCAAAACGTATTGGTTTGGGGCGCTTCAGGTGGTCTTGGATCCTATGCGATCCAGCTGATCAACACGGCGGGGGCTAACGCGATTGGTGTTATTTCTGAAGAAGATAAGCGCGATTTCGTTATGGGTCTTGGCGCCAAGGGCGTCATCAACCGCAAGGATTTTGATTGCTGGGGCCAGTTGCCGAAGGTGAACACACCTGAATACGCCACATGGTTCAAAGAAGCGCGCAAATTTGGCGCGGCGATCTGGGCGATTACAGGTAAGGGCAACAACGTTGACATGGTGTTCGAACACCCTGGCGAAGCGACGTTCCCAGTGTCCACATTGGTCTGTAAAAAGGGCGGCATGGTCGTGATTTGTGCTGGTACCACGGGCTTTAACTGTACGTTTGATGTGCGCTACCTCTGGATGCACCAAAAGCGCGTTCAGGGTTCCCACTTTGCCCACCTCAAGCAAGCGTCATCCGCCAACAACCTGATGGTTGAGCGTCGCCTTGATCCGTGCATGTCAGAAGTGTTCCCGTGGGATGAACTGCCAGGCGCACATACCAAAATGCTGCGCAACGAGCACAAGCCGGGCAATATGTCCGTACTGGTTCAGGCCCCGAAAACCGGCCTGCGCACGCTTGAAGATGTCATCGAAGCTGGAAGCAAATAGTAGCTTTCACTTTAAGACCTAAGAAACGGGCCGCCAGCACATTGCTGAGCGGCCTGTTGTTTTGAAAACCCCTAATTGCGACCTAACCGAAAGTTCCCAAAGCCCCGACCTTCGGGAGTAAATTGTTAATCTTTCCGCCCATATACTTGGCGTTAACTAATCATTTACTCTGATCGTAAGGGGACTTTCATGGGGCAAAAATGGATAATCGACGTCATCGCGGATTTGCGTGATTTCGCTGAATACAATGGGCTGCCGCTGCTTGCCAACCAACTCGAGGTTACGGCCTCAGTCGCGAAATCGGAAATCGAGACCCGAGTGAACGGCGTCGGGCCTGTTGCGAATTTGGTAAACGGCCAACATGTGCCGCCCTTGAAAGACATCGGTTGAATTCTCTCGGATGAAGGTGCGAAAGGGTACTCGAAGACGCCTTAGCATCTGGCCCCTCTAGCGTAGTCCCGCTAGTGTCCGGCTATGGAACAAACTGCCCTTTCCCTTTCAGATGATCAGGCCGAAGCATGGGACGCTGTGTCCGACCTGTTGGGCGAAGCTGGTGTCGATATGCTGGGTGGCTCAACCCTTCCGCCCGACGAGGATCCAAAAGGTGCGGTGCTGGCCGTTTTGGGCAAAGCAGGTAGTGGTAAGACGTTGCTACTGGCCGAATTGTTCAAGTCTTTGCGCGAGGCGGGCGTTGATATCGTGTCGGGTGATTATGAGGGCAAGAAACGTCGCAATCGCCGCACGCTGGCCATTCTTGCGCCGACCAACAAAGCCGCATCGGTGCTGCGAAACCGTGGGGTTCCGGCCACGACGATCCACCGCATTCTTTATACGCCGATGTATGACCCCGAATATGAAAAGATCGCGGAATGGTTGGCAGGGCAGGGCGAAAAACCTGAAATTGAAGGGCTGACCGAAGTCGCCCTCGACCGTGCGTTTGCGTCGTATCAATTGAACTCGTCTGTGCCAGCCGCGTTGGCGGCAGCGGGATTGCGTGGGTCTGATTTCATCACCGGATGGAAGCGCCGCGAAGACCCTCTCGATATTGGGTTTGTGGACGAAAGCTCGATGCTCGACGCAAAGCAATTTGAAGACCTGAAAGACATCTTCCCGACCCTTGTGCTGTTTGGCGATCCGGCCCAGTTGCCACCTGTAAAAGCGGAGGGCGGCAAGATGGTGTTTGAACGCCTGCCTGAATCCAAGCAGCTGGTTTTGTCGCGCGTGCATCGCCAAACGGCGGACAACCCGATCCTTGACCTTGCCCATGCGCTTGCTGATCCGCAGGTCGATTTTTATGCCTTTGAAAAGCTCGTGGCAGAAGCGGCGGCAAAGGATGATCGTGTTGTCTTGGCACAGCGGGTCGAAAGCGACCTTATGGCGCGGTCCCCTTGTCTGGTTTGGCGCAATGCAACGCGTATCAAGCTGATCCATGCGTTCCGTAACGCGTTCGGCGCACCAGCGGATGAGCTGTTGGAGGGGGAGCCCCTCATTTGTGATGGTATTGAGCTGCCGATGAAGCATCGCAAGAAACGTCTCGACCTTGAGGCGCGCGGTCTGATTAAGGGTGCGCAGGTCATCTACCTCGGGCCAGGGCGCAAGCCCGGGTTTTCACGCCTTCATGTCATGGGCGCCGAAGACCCGCAGGTCAGCGCGGCGAGCATCGTTAAGATCGAACTTGAGGGCGATGAAGAGCCGTTCATCCCCTTCGCCGCCAAGATGGGCGCTACGTTCTTGCACGGCGCGGCTGTGACTATCCACAAGGCGCAGGGTTCACAGTGGGAAACCGTGCAGGTTTTCGCCCCAGATATTGAGGTCGCAAGCCGTATGGGGCGTGTCGAAGCAGGCCAACCACTGTGGAAGCGCCTTGCCTATGTTGCCATCACCCGTGCCGAGCACCGGTTGTGCTGGGTCGTGCGTAACCGCCTTGCACGGCCTTCCAGTTTGCTGCGCGTTGACGATTTGACCGTCGCACCCGCGCCGTTGGAATTGACCATGCAAGACGACGGAGTTGAGCCATGAAAAGCATTATCATCACAGGCGCTAGCAGCGGCATTGGTCGGACAACTGCGGAACATTTTCTGGCGAACGGTTGGCGCGTTGGACTGATCGCGCGAGGCGCTGGTGCGCTTGCTGAGATCACCCATGAAAACGCAGTTTCTATGCCCTGTGATGTTACGGACGAGGGCCAAGTGCAGGCGGCATTTAACAGCTTCGGGACATTGGATGCGCTGTTCAACAATGCAGGGATGTTTGGCCCGCAAACAACCATCGATGAGATCGCGCTGGACGACTGGAAACAGGTTGTGGACGTTAACCTGACGGGCATGTTCCTTTGCGCACGCGCTGCCTTTAAGCAAATGCGCCATCAAACGCCGCAAGGTGGGCGGATTATCAACAACGGCTCAATCTCGGCGCACACACCGCGTGAGGGATCGACCTGTTATACGACCACCAAACACGGTGTGTCTGGCTTGACCAAAACGATCACGCTTGACGGGCGCGAGTTTGGCATTGCGTGCGGGCAAATCGATATCGGCAATGCGCGTACGGATCTGGTGAAAAACCTTGAAGTCACGCGGGCTGAACAAGGGTTAGAACCGTTGCCGACAATGGCCGTTGAAGACGTTGCACGCGCCGTGTTCCACATGGCGAGCTTGCCAGCTGAGGCCAACGTTCAAAGTATGATGATCATGGCGAGCAAGATGCCCCATATCGGGCGCGGTTAAGCCAAGAAGATACGTGGGTTATCTTTGGAATATGCGGAAGGCAGCGGACGCCAGCCAGCCCGCAGAAATCGCAATCATCAGGGACATGATACCGTACCAGAACGGCTGATTGCGCGACACTTCATAGAGCCAGCGTTCCAAGCCCGCTTTGAAAACCGCAATATCCGTTTCGTAGTCATCAATAACGACACCGTCCCGCGTTAGGAAAATATGCGCGGAGTAATTGCCCTCGGTCAGGGCGGCAGGAAGTGTGATTTGCCCGCGAAATAGGGTTTCTTCCTCCATATCCACTTGGCTATCCAAAATCTGATATAGGCCGGCAGCGGCACGAATGCGGATAAGCGCCTCCGTGAAAGTACCTGCATTCTCGACGTCACTCGGGGCACCCACGGATCGGATCACACGTGGGATAGATATGCCGTAACGCAGGTCTTCGACCGAGGTCAGCACGTCGCGCATCGGTGCGGATGTTGCGACAGCATAAAAGGACGGCGCTTCGTCAACTTCGACCGCATCGGTGTTCGCCCAGATACCAAGAACACGTTCTTTTCGGCGAACCAGCACCGGTTCAAGCGGGCCGGAGAGCGTGATGATAACCTCAAGCGGGCCGCCGTCGGGGGCAGGGGCATCGCGTTTAACGGCACCGAAAATCATCACGTCAGACCCGTTGAATGTCGCCGTGATCGCGACCTCATCTCGGCTTAGGCCAAGCACGATTTCCTCAGCCGCAAGTGGTGTAACCATCAGGAAAAGGGCTGCGATCAGGCGGAGCATCAGTGACCACCTCCTGCGCCTAAGGAATACAATTCAGTCGGCATCAGTAGTAGGTCCAGCGCGAGTTTGCCGCACACCAACAGCACCATGATCGCAAGCAGGATGCGCAGTTGTTCGGCTTTCATTTTCACACCAATGCGCGTGCCGATTTGTGCGCCAATCACGCCGCCAACCAAAAGCAAAACAGCGAGGACAATATCAACGGTATAGTTCGTCGTCGCGTGCAACATTGTCGTGAATGCGGTCACGAAGATGATCTGGAAAAGGGATGTGCCGATCACAACTTTGGTCGGCATGCCCAGCAGATAGATCATTGCTGGAACCATAATAAAGCCGCCACCAACACCCATGATCGCCGCCAATATCCCGACCAATAGGCCAACGACCAGCGGCGGAATAACAGAAATATATAGGCCCGAGACACGGAATTTCATTTTCAATGGCAACGCGTGGACCAGCCCGTGTTTGCGACGCACAGGCGGTGGATTGTTTAGCTTTGAGCGTCTGATCGCGCGCCAGCTTTCAACGAACATCAGCCCGCCAATGATGCCAAGGAAGACGACATAACAAAGCTTTACGAGCAGATCGACCTGACCGAGCGATTTTAGATAGTTGAACAAAACCACACCGACCGCGGCCCCGATCAGGCCACCTGTCAGCAGCACCGTCCCCATCCTGAGATCAACGGTCTTTCGCCTAAGGTGCGCAAGAACCCCTGAAAAAGAGGACGCCACGATCTGTACCGCTTCGGTTGCAACTGCCACTGCTGGGGGGATGCCGATGAAAAACAACAAAGGTGTCATTAAAAAACCGCCGCCAACACCAAACATGCCGGATAAAATTCCGACAAGACCACCCAAGCCGAGCAGTAGAAACGCGTTCACCGACACTTCGGCGATGGGCAGGTAAATTTGCATAGGCTTTCCTTACGCCTGCAAGGGTACATAATTCAACGGCCAATTATGCCGCGTTAATAAGACCAGAAGTCTTATTAACGAGATTGGCTGGTCTCAGAGATGCGGTAGGGCCGCACGTAGTACAATTTCTAGTTTTGCAGCCCCTAAAGGCGCCATTGCTTTGGTGTGTTCATGGCTGATGGATTCCTCTGACATCCCAGCGGCCATATTAGTAATTGTAGAAATCGCAGCGCAACGAAGCCCAAGGAAACGACCCAAGATCACTTCAGGCACCGTGGACATGCCAACCGCATCTGCGCCGAGGGTTTTAATCGCGTTGATTTCGGCAACGGTTTCAAACGACGGACCAGAATACCATGCGTAAACACCACTGTGCATGTCGACTTTGGCGTTCATTGCTGCGCGGGTCAGGGCTTCGCGCATAGCGGGATCGTAGCAGTCGCGCATTGGGACGAAGCGTGCATCAGATTGCTCGCCGATCAGCGGGTTTAGACCACTGAAGTTGATGTGGTCAGACAGGCACATTATCGAACCCGTCGCCATCTCTGGCACCATTGATCCCGCAGCATTCGTCGCGATCATCTTATCCGCACCAAGCGCTTTAAGCACCTCAAGTGGGAGGCGCATGGCATCGCCGCGGCCGCTTTCGTAATAGTGTGCCCGCCCGCCAAAAACGGCAACGCGCACGCCTTCTAGGTCGCCAATCACAAGGTTAGGATTATGGCCCGACACGCCTGCATGGGGAAAACCTTCAAGCTCATCGTAAGGGATGGCGACGCCTTCGACAGCGCCCGCCAAATGCCCCAAACCGGACCCAAGGATCAGCCCGATTGAAACCGGAGCATCACCAGCAATCGCGCGGATCTTATCCGCGAGTTCCTCAGCGTTCCTTGACATAGGGTTGTCCTCCGGCACGTGGAGGGATGGCTTTGCCGACAAATCCCGCGAGTACGATAACCACGAACAGATAAGGCAGGGATTGGATCAACTGGCTTGGGACCTTAACGGTTTCCCAAAGCGCGGCCAAAACGCCGATGCCTTCGCCGGATGCAGTTCCAAACCATGTAATAAGCGCAACGGCTGCCAAAACGGCGGACAACCCACCCAAAACCAGCACGTCAATCTTTTCACGGCGCAAGGCATAAACCGTCATTGCGACGGCGCTGCCGATCAGCAGGATCATGATCCAGATCACTTGCAGTTGGATGTTCTGGAAGCGGTTATCGATTGCAAAGAACAGGCCGAACAACAGACAAGCGCCAAGGGCATACCATGGGCGCCATTTTGCAAAGATCAAGGCGGCCAGTGCGATGAAACCACGGTTGGCGGTCATGTCTTTGGTGAAACCAGCCTGCACAGCTGTTGAAAGATATGCGCCAGCGATCCCGCACAGAATACCGCAAATGATGACGGCGCTATAGCGTAGCCGAACGACTGAAATACCCGCAGTATCCACGGCTTCAGGGGCTTCGCCAACAGCACGAAGGCGCAGGCCGAAACGTGTGCGATAAAGTATCCACCAGCTAAGCGGGACGGTCAAAAGGCCAAGGTAAACGAGGATAGAATGACCGGATACGAATTCGGAATAGAACTGCATTCCCGGACTTGCTTGCATCTTGTCACGTACGCGCGTCAAAGCACCAGGAAAATCGAGGCCGTTAAAACGCGCGTCTTTTGGTAGGGACGGCGTTCGTCCACCTTGCGCGAACCAACCTTGCGCGATGACGACCGTTAGACCGGCCGCAAAGAAGTTAATTGCGACACCGGAAATCAGCTGGTTGCCGCGAAACGTGATTGAGGCAAGGCCATGAATGATCGACAGGGCCACCGAAATCCCGATACCTGCCAAAAGCCCGACCCAGACGTTGCCGGATGCGAAAGACACCGCCGCTGACAGGAATGCCGCGGCGAGCATTTTGCCTTCAAGTCCAATGTCGAAAATACCGGCGCGTTCGGAAAACAAACCAGCAAGACAAGCCAGCAAAAGCGGGATCGCCATGCGAACTGATGCGTCACCAAGTTGAACGAATGTGAAGAAATCCATGATCTACTCCTCCACCGCTGTCTCGCGGCCAAACCGCAAGAACAGCTTTTCAATGGGTGCGCGCACCATCTCGTCCAATGCGCCTGTGAACATGATCACCAGCGCCTGAATGACGATTACGATCTGCACCTGCACATCGGTCACCGCCGCAAGTTCAGCACCGCCTTGATAAAGCGCGCCAAACAGCAGCGCCGCGATCACGATGCCAACCGGATGGTTGCGCCCCATCAATGCCACCGCGATGCCGATAAACCCAGCACCCCCTGCCGCGTTATCAACCAGCTGGGGCGAGTTAATACCCATCGTGTTGTTAATCGCCATCATCCCCGCCAGCGCACCGGAAATAAGCAGCGCGATCATGGTGATGTTGACTGCAGAAATGCCTGCGTATTTGGCAGCACTTTCGGACTTCCCGAGTGCGCGAATTTGATAGCCCAGCCGCGTGTGCCAGATGAGCGCCCAAACGGCGACACAAGCCAACAACGCGATGACAATGGATATATTCACCGGCGATCGCCCGAACATGTCGGACCCAAACATCTCAGCTATATCGTTGAGCGACGGCAATCTGCTGGCCTCAGGAAATAGGCCAGACGCGACCTGTTGTTGGCCCGCTGGTTTAAGCGGACCCGCGAGCATGTACACAAGCAAACCGGACGCCATGAAGTTAAACATGATCGTTGTGATAACGATGTGGCTGCCGCGTCGTGCCTGTAGATAGGCAGGGATAACGACCCAAAGCGCACCGAAAAGGGCCGCCGCTGAACCACCTGCAAGCAATGCCAACGTCCAATGGGGCCATGGCACCAACAGCACGACAATCGCAGCACCTAAGCCTCCCAAAAGCACCTGCCCTTCGCCGCCGATATTGAACAGTGACGCATGGAACGCCACGGCCACAGCCAAGCCGGTAAAGATGAAGTTCGTCGCATAAAACAACGTATATCCAAGGAAATCGGACGTGCCGACAGCGCCGTAAGCCATCAACTTCAAGGCTTCCCATGGGTTCTGGCCGATGGATAGGAAAACGATCGCGGAAATGATCGCTGCCAACAGCAGAGATACGACCGGCACCAGCACAACGTCAGCCCATTTTGGCATCTTATCCATTACGCGGTCTCCCCATCTGTCACGCCAGCCATCATCAGGCCGAGCTCTTTTTCATCTGTTTCGGCTGGCAGACGCTCGCCCATGATCTGTCCGTCGAACATCACAGCGATCCGATCAGAAAGCCCCATGATTTCGTCCAGTTCTACCGAGACCAGCAAGATCGCTTTGCCCGCATCGCGCAGGGCGACGATCTGTTGGTGAATGAATTCAATCGCGCCGATATCGACACCGCGTGTCGGCTGCCCGACCAGTAAAAGGTCAGGGTCGCGTTCGATCTCGCGGGCGACAACGACCTTTTGCTGGTTCCCGCCCGAGAAATTCTTGGCGGCCAGCATCGGATTAGGCGGACGCACATCGAAACGGTCCATCTTTTCCTGTGCGTCCTGTAGGATTGCAGCGTTGTCCATCAGCAGACGATTGCGTTGGTATTTTGGATCATGGTGATAACCAAAGGCGGTGTTTTCAGCCGCTGTGAAGTCCATAATCAGGCCTTCGTGCTGGCGGTCTTCGGGCACATGGGCAATGCCGCGCGCACGGCGTGACTGGCCATCAGAAAATGCACCCGTCAAGTCAATCGCTTCGCCGTTCAACAAGACTTCGCCAGTTGCCTTTTCATAGCCACCCAACACTTCCAACAGTTCGGATTGGCCGTTGCCAGACACGCCTGCGATCCCAAGGATTTCACCCGCGCGAATGTTGAAAGATACGCCCTTAAGGCGGTGCACGCCTTTCTCATCCGTGATGTTGAGGTCTTTGACCTCAAGCACAACATCTTTGGGCTTTGCCGGGACTTTATCCACACGCAACAACACTTTACGGCCCACCATTCGCTCGGCAAGGTCGGCTGGGCTGGTCTCAGATGTCTTGACTGTCGACGTCATCTCACCACGACGCATCACGCTGACGGTGTCCGTAATATCCATGATCTCACGCAGCTTGTGCGTGATCAGGATGATGGTTTTACCTTCTTCCTTCAGGCGCCCCAAAATACGGAACAACTGGTCCGCCTCGGCCGGAGTCAACACGCCCGTGGGTTCGTCCAAAATCAGAATGTCGGCTTGACGATAAAGCGCTTTCAAAATCTCAACGCGCTGCTGCATGCCAACGCCGATGTCTTGAATGATCGCATCCGGATCAACGTTCAATTCATACTCTTCAGCAAGGGATTTCAGCTGCTTACGGGCCTTCGCCAAAGACGGACGTAAAAGCGCACCATCTTCCGCCCCAAGCACCACGTTTTCCAACACGCTAAAGTTCTGCACCAGTTTGAAGTGCTGAAACACCATCCCGATACCAGCAGCAATCGCCGCCTGTGAATCAGGGATGACGGTTTTCTTACCAGAGATGAAAATCTCACCCGCATCGGCTTTATAGAACCCATACAGGATCGACATCAGCGTGGATTTTCCCGCGCCGTTTTCGCCGATGATCCCGTGGATCGTCCCAGGCATCACGCGGATAGAAATGTCTTTGTTGGCTTGCACCGGCCCGAAAGCCTTGGAGATACCAACGAGCTCAATAGCAGGTGCGACTTCAGACATCTGGCGTAAATCCTAACCCTACAAAACCTGCGATCATCACGAGTTTGCCAGCATCATCGGCTTCGGAAAAATAGGTGCCGTGCTGTGTCATCTCATTGCCGTCGGGCCCCATGCCTCCGAACGCGACTGCAGAACGGGCGTAACCGTTGACTTCATCCGTAGAAACGACCTTCGCCGTCCATCCCGGCGCATTGGCGCTGAACATTCCAACGTAGTCGGAAATCGCCGCGTGGCCTGACAATCGATCGCCTGAGCGCGGGTCGGAATAGGTGGCATCAGGGGACGTTGCACTGGCGATCATGTTTGCGCGTTTGCTCGCATCCTGTTCGCTCCAAGCGTCAAAAAATGTTGTTAATGCATCGCTCATTGTCGTGCGCCCCCGTCGAATATCGTTTAAGCAAAGGGCCGCGCCGATCTGATCAGCACGGCCCTCCTGTAACTGTCTGTTAACCCGTCTTAGAATTCAAGAGCCGGGCACGTTTCGTCAGACATGTAGTCGTGAACCGCGAGCTCACCAGAGACCATTGCAGCAGCGGCTTCATCAACCATTGCCTGCATCTCTGCGGAGACGAGGTCAGCGTTGTGCTCGTCCAGTGCGTAGCCAACACCTTCGTTTGCAACGCCCATGACGTTGAAGCCAGTCTCAACACCTTCACCAGCAACGAAACTTTCGTAAACAGCATTGTCGACGCGCTTAAGCATGGATGTCAGAACCTGACCTGGGTGCAGGTAGTTCTGGTTCGCATCAACACCGATGGACAAGATGCCTTCGTCCGCAGCTGTCTGAAGCACACCGATACCGGTGCCGCCAGCCGCAGCAAACACAACGTCAGCCCCCTGAGAGATCTGGCTAAGTGTCAATTCGGAACCTTTTACCGGGTCATTCCAAGCAGACGGCGTTGTACCTGTCATGTTGGCGATCACTGTCGCGTCTGGGTTCGCAGCCATAACACCTTGGGCGTAGCCACAAGCGAACTTACGGATCAGCGGAATGTCCATGCCGCCAACGAAAGACACGACGTCAGTCTCGGAAGCTTCAGCAGCCATCATGCCAACAAGGTAGGAACCTTCGTGCTCGTTAAAGACGATGGAACGCACGTTTGGTGCATCAACAACCATGTCAATCAGAACGAACTTGGTGTCAGGGTAGTCGCCAGCAGCTTCGGAAAGCGGTGTCGCCCATGAGAAACCAGCCATAACGATCGGGTTGTTGCCAGCTTCGGCGAAGCGACGGATCGCTTGCTCACGCTGTGCGTCGGATGTGATTTCGAATTCAGCGAATTCTTCGCCAGATTCTTCCGCCCAACGCTGTGCGCCACCGAAAGCAGATTCGTTGAACGACTTATCGAACTTACCGCCGAGGTCATAAATGATTGCAGGGCCGTCAGCCATTGCTGCACCAGCTGTCAGTGCCAGCGCAGTCGTCGCGCTAAGAAATTTGGTCATAAGGGTCATAAAACTCTCCCAAGTTGTTGTTGGAGGGCCGCATTTGGCAGCGATCCCGGATCTTTAACCCACCGATATGGTAGGCTGATTTTTCGATCATGAAGCAAAGTAGGCAATGCGGCGCGAAAAAGATCAACCGATTCTTACCACTGAAGCGGGATCAGGTGGCCGTATCAGGAAACGACGCTACGGAAAGCTCAATTTTCATGCAGATCGCCGTGGCACCGTTCTTGTAATATTTCGGCCTGCGAGAAATCTCGGTGAACCCGCAGCGGGTATAGATTGCAAGGGCAGGGATGTTGTCTTCTGCCACCTCTAGAAAGATGTCTTGGACGCCTTGATGGGCAAGGATGCGCAGGGCTCTCTCAAGGTTTCGCGTGGCAAGGCCGTTGCCTTGGCAACTGGGGTCGGAAGCAAGGGTAAGAACCTCTGCTTCGGGCCCAGCACGTCGCAACACAACAAAGCTAAGATCCGTGCCGTGGAGAAACACATTTGGGTCGTCTAGATATTGTGCAAAGTCAGCTTCGGGCCAGCCGTTCCCGCCAAATGCGGCGGCGTGGGTGAATGCCAAGCCTTCTGGCGTCATGGCAGAATAACCGGTGGTTTTTCGCGTGGGGGTGCGGCATCCGCAGGGCGCACATAAAGCGGAGTAGGGCGTGCAATATCCCCGCCACGTGCCAGTTGCTCCGCAGCGATCTCGGCTATGGCACGGACATGGGCGGCGGCGTCGAACTCGCTCGATAACGCAATGGTACTTTCTTCGCCGTTTAACGTCGTTTGAATTGGAGTGGTCATCTTGTCTGGGTCAAAGAAGTAAACTTGGTCTTTTGGCGCGGGCACTGCCGTTTGCGCCCAGTTCGCCAAATGCTGCGTGGTCTGAAACATCGAAACGCCAATTGCGGGTTTGCCGAGACCAAGCGCTAACCCACGCGCAGCGGATACCGAAATGCGGATGCCTGTGAAGTTTCCAGGTCCAACGCCCACGGCTAGGGCATCTAGGTCGGTCCAAGTCAGGCCGTTCTCTGCCAAAACCTCTTCGAGCAACACCATCAGGCGTTCACCCTGTCCGCGTGACATTTCTTCGACGCGACTGACGATCTTTCCGTTAGATAGCAAAGCGGCGGCACAATGTGCCGCCGATGTATCAAATGCTAAGATGGTTGGCTTAGGCGGCAACGGGGCGCACCTCAAGAACCTCTGGGATGTAGTGGCGCAGCAGGTTTTCGATGCCCATTTTCAACGTCATGGTTGAGCTAGGGCAACCCGCACAGGCGCCTTGCATCTGCAGATAAACAACGCCGCGCTCAAATCCGTGGAACGTGATGTCGCCACCGTCTTGTGCAACAGCAGGGCGGACGCGCGTATCAAGAAGTTCTTTGATCTGGTTGACGATTTCACCGTCTTCGCCGGTGTGCTCTGCATGGCCAGAGTCCGCCTGAGCGCCAGTCATCACGGCTGCACCAGATTGGTAGTGCTCCATGATCGCACCCAAAATCGCAGGCTTGATGTGGTCCCATTCAACACCGTCCGCTTTGGTCACAGTTACGAAGTCAGCGCCGAAAAACACGCCTGTCACTCCCTCAACCGCGAAAACACGGCCAGCGAGTGGGCTATTTCCTGCGGCCTCTACGCTCGCGAAGTCGGCAGTGCCTGCTTCGAGCACGGTTTGACCGGGCAAAAACTTCAGTGTTGCGGGGTTCGGCGTTGATTCAGTCTGGATAAACATGGGCAGCAAACCTTTTTTGTCAGGCTTTAGATATGCGCCTGCGGACCCACGAAGTCAAGGTTTGGAATGATTCTAAACAACAAACGCATACGGACCGCCCATGAATGGACGGTCCGCAGCGGGGAGGTTCAACAGGAGGTCGTATTAGTTGAAGTCGATTTCCTGTGTGTCGACGGTCTGGCCGTTCACTTTCAGGATTGCGATGGCATCAACACCAGTGCGTGGGATTTGCACGTCAACGTTTGTGTTTGCACCAGCGTGGACGTTTGTGGAGCCCAGAAGCGTGCCGATTTCATCTTTGTGGTATGTGTAGACTTCGACGACGCCGTCACCAGTTGCACGAACTAGGCCAAGCTCAACTTGGTTGCCGCGGTCCTGCTCCATTGCGAAGTTGGACAAATCGTTGATGTTTGCAGATGCGATAGTTGCGGAAGCTGCGATTGCTGCGATTGCGAGAGTTGCTGTCTTAAACATGGTATTTCCTTTCAAGAGCCCATCATGGGCGGATTAGTTTTGTTAGCTTTGGGAGAAGCGGAAAGAGGACTTAGTTGAAATCGATTTCCTGTGTGTCGACGGTTTGGCCGTTCACTTTCAGGATTGCGATGGCATCAACACCAGTGCGTGGGATTTGCACGTCAACGTCTAGGTTTGCACCAGCGTGGACATTTGTGGAGCCGATCAATTCACCGATTTCGTCTTTGTGGTATGTGTAGACTTCGACGACGCCGTCACCAGTTGCACGAACCAGACCAAGTTCAACTTGGTTGCCGCGGTCCTGCTCCATTGCGAAGTTGGACAAATCGTTGATGTTTGCAGATGCGATAGTTGCGGAAGCTGCGATTGCTGCGATTGCGAGAGTTGCTGTCTTAAACATGGTATTTCCTTTCAAGTGCCCAGTTGGGGCGGTGGGTTTCGCCGGTCGTATGTTTGATACGAGGGGCAGGTTTGTATTTGTCGTTGCAGTGATGTTCTGCGTTTCGATGAGATGAAGTTGGGGCCAAAAACGCCTTTCGAAAACCCTCACAGCCATCACGAAAAAATGGGATCGAGTGATGCCCTTTCGGACTTGCAACGCTGAATTGGCCTCTTAAAGGGGTGTTCTGTGCAAGTGCGCACCAAAGGCTTGAGCGAACGGTGCAGCATTCCACAAACGAATGTTTCAAAACCTCACAGGCACAGCGTGAACGCAAAAAAGTGAGCGGCGGATGTTTCAAGCCGCTCCCGTTTGAGTGATTAAAACGGCGCTAAATCAGGGGGTTCTGAAATGTAATTGCGATGCGTTTGCGGGCGCATCCACGCGAATCTTCAGGCGATGTTCGCGAACACAGGTTCTGAACAAGCAAAACTGCCCCAACTTACGTGAGTTTTTAACGGAAGATTGCCGCGTTTTAAGATAGAGCGCGCGAAGTTTCGGCTTAGCTGATCGCCTCAAGCCGTTCTTTGGACATATCACCCGGAACAATCGTCATCGGGATCGGCAAAGACCCCGCTTGTTTCGTCATTGCCGTGATAAGGGGGCCGGGCCCCTTTTTGTCCGTCGCAGCACCCAGCACCAAAACACCAACTTCGGGGTCTTCGTCGATTTGCGAAAGGATCTCTGTCACAGGCACACCTTCACGGATCACCAGCTCAGGGTCGACGTTCTGTTTGTCACGCATCCATTTAGCGAAAACTTCGAAATGCACTTCGATACGTTCACGGGTTTCCGCACGCATCACGTCTGCCACGCCGATCCAGTGGTTGAATTCGTCTGGTGGAATAATGGAAAGAACCTCAACACCGCCACCGGTTTTGGCAGCGCGCATTGCAGCATACCGCATAGCGTTTAGGCATTCGCGGCTATCATCAAGGATCACGAGGAACTTGCGCATCTTTGTCTCCATTCAACACGCAGAGTGTGCAGGAGTGCGCACAAACGCGCAATCCATATCTGCAGTAGCCAAATGGCCAGCTTTCAGATCAGGAACGCAGCAACCCAACGATATCGTAGGTCTTCTCCAAGATAGGCGTCGCAATCGCGCGCGCCTTTTCAGCGCCACGTGCCAGTTTGCGGTCAATCTCGGCAGGATCATCCATTAGGCGCTTCATCTCGTCTGAGATCGGCGCGAGCTTTGCAACGGCCAGATCTGCCAATGCCGGTTTGAATTTGCCCCACTGTGCACCTGCATATTCCGCGATCACCGTTTCCGGCGTCATGTCATTCAAGCCCGCATAAATATCGACGAGGTTCTTGGCCTCAGGTCGTCCTTCAAGTCCTTCAACGGTTTCAGGCAACCCTTCAGGGTCTGACTTTGCCTTCTTGAACTTCTTGGCAATCTTATCCGCGTCATCAAGCATGTTGATACGCTCCATGTCGCTTTCGCCAGACTTGGACATCTTCTTGGTGCCGTCACGCAGGTTCATCACCCGCATACCCGGTCCTTCGATCACAGGTTCGGTCACAGGAAAGAAATCGACGCCAAAGTCATTGTTAAATTTGTTGGCGATGTCGCGGGTCAGTTCAACGTGCTGCTTTTGGTCTTCGCCAACAGGCACGTGTGTCGCGTGATACATCAAAATATCCGCGGCCATTAGGGATGGGTAAGCGTACAGTCCAAGCGATGCTTTCTCGGCATTCTTACCAGCCTTGTCCTTGAACTGCGTCATGCGGTTCATCCAGCCGACACGGGCGACGCAATTGAAAATCCACGCAAGTTGCGCGTGCTCTGGGACTTGGGATTGGTTGAACAAGATGGACTGTTCAGGATCAATGCCAGACGCCAGCATCCCCGCCGCCAGTTCGCGCGTGCCGTTTTTCAACGCCTCAGGGTCCTGCCACACGGTGATCGCGTGTAAATCCACCGCGCAATAGATGCTTTCCATGTCGCTGCTTTGCATGTCGACCCAACGTTTGATCGCACCCAGATAGTTGCCAAGCGTCAAACCACCGGATGGTTTGATGCCGGAAAAGACGCGCGGTGTGAAAGTGGTTTCGGTCATGATGCGTTCCAAAGCTGGATTTCGGTTTCACAACCGCTTACCCATGCCCCTGTACGCCGTCAACCGAATGGACCGCCCGATGCACGACACTGACCAAGCCGAAAACCCGTTTAACGCCGTCCCATTCGTGCCGTTGATACTGGTTCTGATCATTGCAGGTGTTGAACTCACGCTGAGTGCGGCCGGCAATGGGATGATAGGTGACGCACAAGGGGTCGGCTGGCGATCCGCCGTCTTTGGAGAGATACAGTTCTACCCTGAGATCATGACCGAAGTGTTTGAGCGCGGCCGCGGTTCGTTTGACTATTATAAGCGCTTCGTAACCTACCCGTTTGTACACTCCAATTTCACGCACGCGCTTTGGGCCTGCGTACTACTTCTTGCGCTCGGGAAATTCGTTGGCGAAATCTTCAGCGCGACCGCGTTTCTTATCCTGTTTTTCGTGTGCTCAATATTTGGTGCAGCCGTTTACGGAGTCCTTTCGTGGCAAAACACACAGCTCATTGGGGCCTACCCGGGCGTTTATGGGCTGATCGGGGCTTATACCTATCTGATGTGGCTCACGCTCGGGCGCATGGGGGACAACCAGTATAAAGCGTTCACGCTGATCGGTATCTTGCTTGGCCTTCTGCTCGTTTACTCAATGATTTTCGGCTCGTCCCCAACTTGGATCGCCGAAGTCGCGGGCTTCCTCGTTGGTCTGTTCATCGCCCCGCTTCTTGCACCTGGTGGTTGGGCTGCCTTCCTGCACCGCATCCGTCAGCGAGATTGATCATGGCAAAAACACAGGGCCTTAATCACCTCGGCCTCACGGTGCGCGACCTTGACCAAACAACCGACTTCTTTGTGGATGTGTTGGGTTGGGATGTAACTGCACGTGATGAAAGCTATCCGCGTACCACTGTCACCGACGGATCATTGCGCCTAACGTTGTGGCAAGTGCAAACAGACACGCCTGAACCGTTTGACCGCAAAACCGGGTTGGGTTTGCACCACCTCGCGCTTGAGGTCGCCGATGAAGAAACCCTAAATTCCCTCGCCGCGACGCTTGCCCAAACGCGTGGCGTCACCATTGAATTCATGCCCGAACCAATGGGCAGCGGTCCGCGCCAACACATGATGTTCGCCGAACCTGGTGGCTTGCGAATAGAACTTCTCTGGGCTGGAACCTGACTCTTTCCAGCTTCTTTGGCTCTTAAATACTCAAATCCATCAGCCGCGGCGCATTGCTGCCTTGAATTCGGACAGTCTGAACGCGCCCATCAAGTGGCCTATACCGAAGTAGCTTGCGATCCCGATGAACACGACGACTGCCAATGCGAAATAGCGGATGGTCGCCATTCCAAGGGCAGGGCCAACCAGCAACACTGCGCCCAACAACACGGCCCCCATCAGAACGGATGACAGCACAATCCGCCAGAAGCGGCTTTTGAAGCGCGCATCAAACTTTGCGGCATCGCCCATAGAACGGCTCCCGCGCCACAACTGCCAAACCATGACCCAACCCGCGAGCGTGGTGGCAATGGCCGCCGCGATATACCCGACATAGAACGACAACCCAATCGCGACGACTGCATTCACCACCATCGCAACAGCGGCAAAATAAAACGGACGTTTGGTGTCTCCACGCGCGAAATAGAGCGGTTGAAGCGCCTTTTGCAGCACGAATGCTGGCAGGCCAGCACCGTAAACCATCACCGCAAGAGCTGTGGCTGCAGCATCATCAGACGTAAAAGCCCCGCGCATAAAGAGCACTTCGACCAGCGGCACAGGGATCACGATCAGTGCCACGGCGGCAGGAATAGTCAGCGCCAGCGCGAGTTCGGACGCACGGTTATACGCATCGCGTCCGCCATCATCATCACCCGCAGCAAGGCGGCGGCTGAGGTCAGGAAGCAAAACCACACCCAATGCAATCGCCACAACGCCCAGCGGCAATTGATACAGACGATCCGCATATGACAGCCACGCAATCGCGCCGTCATAAAAACTTGCGACTTGGCGGCCAACCAACAGGTTGACCTGCACCACACCGCCCGCCAGCATCGCAGGCGTGGCGATAATCGCGAGGCGTTTGATCTCGGGCGTCATGCGCGGCAGGCGGGGTAGTAACGTAAATCCAGCACGGTGCGCGGCCCACCAGACCAGCGCCAGTTGCGCGACACCTGCTATTGGCACGCCCCATGCAAGGAACATGCCAGTCCATGCCTGCAGTTCTTCCGGCGAGCACTTGCACCCAGCACTGCTGAGCCAGACGGCGGTAATAAGGACAATGTTCAACAAAACAGGTGCCGCCGCCGCAGCAGCGAACCGACCTGAAGCATTCAAAACACCAGACGCAAGGGCCGCCAATGAGATGAACAGGATATAGATAAAGGTAATGCGCCCGTAACCCACGGCCAAATCCAACCGCCCGTCTGCGGCAAAACCACCAGCCATCGCCAGCACCAGCCACGGCATGATCACTTGGGCGATCACCGTTAAAACAATTAGGATCGTCGCCAACCCCGCAAACGCATCACGAGCGAACCCAACAGGGTCGTCGCCTTTTTCCAGCTTCTTTGAAAACATCGGCACAAAGGCCATGTTGAACGCGCCTTCAGCAAAGAAGCGGCGGAACATATTGGGAAGAGCAAAAGCAATAAGGAACGCTTCGGCGACGGGGCCAGCGCCCAGAAAGCCCGCGATCAGAATGTCGCGCACAAATCCAAGAACGCGGCTTAGCAGCGTCCAGACACCAACAGTCAAAAAGCCAGAGATAAGGCGGATCGGTTTCAAGTCAGTCTTCCTTATTCGGCTTTGGGTGCCACTCCATTCCCATGTAGCCATGGCCCGCTGCAAGCTCTGAAAGCATCTTTTCCAAGCGACGTTGCTGTGTGTCCTCGCGCTTGGCCCCCGCGATCCAGCCAGTCCAGTCGTTTTGCTGATAGGGAGGGCGTGCATCAAACGCAGACCGAAGGCCACGCGCGGCCAAAGCTTCAGCGACAAAAGCAGGCATAGAATGAATGTCTCGCGTCAGTGCCATTTCGCGCCCTCATTGCGTCACAAATAGTCTAGCGCCTACCGTGTCCAATTTCTAATGAGAAGTCGTGCAAAACCTGATCGCGAGCCAATCGTGGCCTAGCGTGAAAACGTGGCGCACCACGTCACCGACGGATTATCGTAAGTATCAAGAACAGGCAGCATCCGCTTTGAGACCATATTACCGATTTTCTGCGAAGCAGCGAAAGTCAAATTCGGGGAAGAGTGTTGCTTTTAGAAGGCAATTTTCGTCGGAATCTGCCTCGGAATGCTCACCGTGAAAGACTAGGCTACACTGCTGGAATTAGTGCAGCTTAATGTCGCTCGTGGCAAACACGCGGTTAGCGTGTAAGCGGCCGACGAGTCTGTAACCGTGATGTCCGAATTGTCTCCGAATCCAGCGGGGACGTTCGAAATCCTCTAAAATCAAGATGGGTTTCCATTTGTCGATGATTCCGCGTGCTCCCATGAGAGCGTCACGTTCATGACCTTCGACGTCAAGTTGCAACACCGAAACCTTACGGTCAAACGGCACAGCATCATCCAAACGGATCGAGGACACTTCCTGAACACCTTCGGACATTTCATCGACAAAATGGCTATGCCCGCCCATTGGATTGCCGTTTTCATCATGAGTTCGAAAAAGGATCGAGCCGGTTCTGGAAGACAGCGCGTGGTTCTGAATCTCAACGTTTTCCAGTTTGTTCAGCTTGCAAGTCTCGGCCGCATTTTGAAAAGAGTTTGGGTTTGGTTCAAACGCCCAGACTTTTCTGCCGGATGCTAAACCCGCCGAAACTCCAGGCAGAAAGTCGCCAAAAAATGTACCAGCGTGAATCACATCGCCGTCACCAGCGTTCTTCGCCATGAAGCTTATAGTTTTGGGCTCATAAACTTTACCTGCCGTTACTAATCGGACCGCCGGTCGATGCTCCAAGTTTTCTGGAACAGAGTATTTACCGTACATGTTTTCCGCCAGCAGTGCGCTCATAACATTGACCTCAATTGGTTTCGTTATTCACGTCTGTAACCTTCAAGTCGGGCAGAAAAACGTTCAGCAAAGGTCAAATTGTGGCGGAAACGCGGCAATAGTGGTTTGCTCTAACGGCAGCGCTGTCCGCACAACGGGCTTTCCCTTACCTCAAACATCCGCCCGTTCAACGCCTTGCACAATGGCCTCGCGTAGTTTGCGTTCCAGGGCGTTGCGTTTGCTTTCGGCGTGGAATTTTAGGCCAAACATGTCTTTGACATAGAAGGTGTCGACGACTTGCTCACCATAGGTCGCGATGACCGCGCTTGAGATGTAGACGTTTGCGTTGGCGAGCGTGCGTGTCAGATCGTGCAGCAGGCCAAGGCGATCGCGGGTGTCGACTTCGATGATTGTGTAAATTTCGGAGCCTTCGTTATCAAAAGTGATAGAGGTCGGAACCCGAAACGCCTTTTCGCGTTTCTTGAGTTTGCCTTTGTCGGCCAGTGCATCCCGCGGGACGATATCGCCGTGTAGCGTGCGTTCGATGACTTTGCGCAGACGTGGTAGGCGGGCTTCCTCATAGGGGTGGCCGTCGCTGTCTTGTACCCAGAAGGCTGCAGTTGCGAAGCCGTCTTTTGTGGTAAACGTACGAGCATCCACCACGTTCGCGCCCGACAGGGACAACGCCCCGCACATGCGGCTGAAAATACCGGGGTGGTCGGCCATTGCAAAGCATACCCGTGTCGCATCACGGTCATCGTCTGGCGTTAGGTTGATGCGCACTTCGTCTGTGCCGACCCCAGCCAGCAAATTGGCAAAATCGACGTGTGCTGTCACGTGCAGACCTTGCCAATAGGGGGGATAATGGCGTGCGACTTCAGCACGAAGTTTCTTTTCTGGCCAATCCGGAAGGGCAGCGCGCAAGTTTTTACGCGCCTCTGTGCCACGCTCTTCGCGGTTAAGGGCCTCCATGCCGTTCTCAAGCGCGAACCGTGTTTGGCGATAAAGCCCGCGGATCAGCACGGCCTTCCAGTTATTCCATGTGTCAGGGCCAACACCGCGAATGTCACACACCGTCAGCACGCACAGCAGATCAAGACGTTCTTTGGTTTTCACCGCCTTGGCAAAGCCCCGCACGGTGCGCGGGTCGGCAATGTCACGCTTTTGCGCCATGTCTGACATCAGTAAGTGATTGCGCACGAGCCATTCAACGGTTTCAGCGTCCTTCTTGGAAAGCCCAAGGCGCGGCGCAACGGTGCGGGCGATTTTCGCCCCAAGGATCGAGTGATCCTCATCGCGGCCCTTACCGATGTCATGCAACAACAGCGCGACGTAAAGAACCTTACGGTTGATACCGCCTTTAAGAATAGAGGCAGAAACGGGCAGCTCTTCGTCCAATTCCGCGCGTTCGATTTTGGACAGGTGGCTGATGGTTTGGATCGTGTGTTCGTCCACCGTGTAGTGGTGATACATATTGAACTGCATCATCGCGACGATAGCTTCGAATTCTGGAATGAATGCGCCCAAAACGCCAAGCTCATTCATGCGTCGCAACGCGCGTTCCGGATTGCCGTGCTTCAGCATCAAATCAAGGAAGATGCGCTGGGCCTCTTTGTCGGCACGCATTCCATCGTCGATCAAATACAGGTTGGCCTTGATAAGGCGCATTGCATCGGAGTGGATTAACGTACCTGTACGCAGGGCTTCCTCAAAGATGCGTAGCAGGTTTAACTTGTCTTGAAGGAAGGCTTCGGGTTCTGCGACGGTCAGGCGGTTCTGTTTGATCGCATAAGGCGCCTTTGCCTTCTTGGTGCGATTGAACAGGCGCAGCAACATAGGCTCCGCTTTCAGCATCGCTTCTTCCTGTGCGACGAGGAAAATGCGGGTCAACTCGCCAACATCGGTGGCAAAGCGGAAATAGTCCTGCATGAAGTGTTCAACAGCGCGACGCCCACCGCGATCCTTGTAGTGCATGCGGTCCGCGACCTCGACCTGCATGTCGAACGTCAGCTGGTCCATCGCGCGCCCAGTTAGCAAATGCAGATGACAGCGCACCGCCCAAAGAAACTCGTGGGCGGCTTTGAATTCTTCATATTCGTCTTGTGTGAAGACCTTGAAATTCACCAATTCGGCGGCGTTTTTCACGCCGTGAATGTATTTGCCGATCCAGTAAAGCGACTGCAAATCGCGCAGTCCGCCTTTGCCTTCTTTCACATTCGGCTCAACCATATAGCGCTGACCGCCTTGCTTGCGGTGGCGCTCTTCGCGCTCGGTTAGTTTGGCTTCAATGAAATCGGGAATTGTGGACGCGAACAGTTCAGTTCGTAGACGCTCGGTCAGCTCAGTGGCTAGGGCCGCATCGCCGACCAAAAAGCGTTCTTCAACAAGGCTTGTGCGGATCGTGTAATCTTCGCGCGCGAGGCGCAAACAGTCTTTGACGGTACGGCTGGCATGGCCAACCTTCAGCTTCAGATCCCAAAGGATATAGAGCATGGATTCGATCAGGCTCTCGGACCACGGTGTCAGCTTGTAGGGGGCGAGGAACAGCAAATCGACGTCAGAATGGGGGGCCATTTCACCGCGGCCGGACCCGCCAACGGCGATCAGCGAAAGACGTTCCGCTTCTGTTGGGTTGGCGAGGGGGTGCAAATGTGTCCTCGCCAGCACGAAGACTTCAATGACGATTGCATCCGTCAGCCAAGCATAGGCCTGCGTGGTCGGAACGGATTCAAATGGCGAGGCAAGGAACGCTTCCGCAATCCGCTTTCGCCCTAAGCTAAATGCGTCCTTGAGGATTGGGACAACGGCCTTGCGACGTTCGCCGCCACCTGTTCCACAGTTCGCAATTGCCGCGTTGATTGCCGCACGCAAAGCACCGCGGTCGAGAATATCTTCCGCGGCGCAAATAAGGTCCTCAGGGACCGGCAGTTGGTTTGGATCGAAGGTCAGATCAGGATCCACCGCGTCCGAAAGATTGCGGTGCAGGATCGACGATCGAAACTTGGTTGTTCACGATCCGCGCAACAGCAAGTGCACGTTGATTGGTTCCATCTGGACGCAAACGGAAGATACCTGTCGCTCCAGCGAAACCAGCCGAACGGGTTAGAGACCCCGCAGTAAGTGCACTGCGATCACCTGTTGCAGCCAGCGCACCAATTGCGGCGATACCGTCGTAGGCGATGCTGGCGAGCGGGTGAGGCGCAGAACCGTATGCTGCTTCATAGCGATTGCGGAACGCAGCTTCGCGGCCTGCATTCGCCATAGCAAACAAACCACCCTGCAAACCAGGAAGCGTTGCAGCTTGTGGCGCTGCGTCCCAACGCGTGATGCCGACGAACGGCGTGTTGGAAGGGTTAAGGCCCTGATCATCCAAGGACGTCGCCAAGATGGGCAAACCACCAGCCACGTTGTCGGTTACGAATACTGCCTGCGCGCCGCTCGCGTTTGTTGCTGCGGCAATCGCCGGTGCACGGGCGAAAATGCCTTCTTGGCTGAACGGGTATGCTTCAACACCGGACACCGTGCCACCTGCAGAACGGATGGATGTCGCAATCGAATCGCGACCAACCGCACCGGCCAGATCGTCCTGATGAACAATCATGAATTGGTTGATGCCCTGCGTGCCTGCATAGCTGACCAAACGGTCAGAGACGTTGCCAAATGTGTTCCCAAGAACAAACACGTTACCACCCGCGATCGCAGGGTTATTTGAGAACGCCAAAACGTTAACGTTTGCAGGTGCTACTGTTACGCCAACCGCATTCGCACTGGCCGCATCTAGTGGCCCAAGGATAATTTTCGCACCCTCAGCAATCGCAGTCGCAGCCATCTGGCTTGCCTGCCCAGGGTCGCGGGCTGTGTTGTAAACGCGCAGGTCAATTTCGACACCGTTCAGGTCTGAGATCGCCAAACGTGCGGCGTTTTCAATGCTCGCTGCAATCGCGCTCGCTTCAGCTTCACCTGTGCCACCAGGGACGAGCAACGCGACTTGAACAGGCGCATCAGGGTCGATTTGTTGGCCTGAATTACCCCCAGCGCCAGGAATGGCGAGGTCACATGCTGCCAAAAACGCAAGTGCGGTAAAGGCAAAGATTCGAGCCGCTATCGGACGTAGGGCGGCGGTGTGGCTGGGCAAACGGGCTGACATGGACTATCTCACTTCCTCTTGGCGGCGGGCAACGTGCCGCAGCATCTTGGCGCGTATCATAAAGCGCACATCGTGAGGGTCTAGGTATGAATCATCGCACAGTTCCCCTATCGGCCGGACTTTACTTATGCGCCGTGCCAATTGGCAACGCCCGTGACATCACTTTGCGCACGCTCGATATATTGGCGAGCGCCGATGTGATCGCAGCTGAAGACACGCGAAGCACGCGTAAGTTGATGGAAATTCACGGAATTTCTGCGGGCAAACGTCCGATGGTGGCTTATCATGATCATTCGCAAGCTCCTGTACGTGACCGATTACTCGCGGCTGTTCGAGAGGGAAAATCAGTCGCATATGTTTCTGAAGCAGGCACGCCACTTGTTGCCGATCCGGGGTATAAACTGGCCGCAGATATGCGCGAAGCCGATCTGCCACTGACAACGGCCCCTGGTGCATCAGCGGTCTTGGCTGCGCTCACGGTCTCGGGCCTTCCGAGTGATGCGTTTCATTTTGCAGGATTTTTGTCCAACAGCTCTGGCGCGCGCCGCACAGCACTTGAAGGTCTTAAAGATTTGCAGGCAACCGTGGTTCTATACGAGTCGCCGAAACGGATTCACGCAATGTTAAATGATTTGCGCGAGGTGTTGGGGGACAATCGTAAGGTTGTGATATGCCGCGAGCTGACCAAGAAGTTTGAAGAGGTCCTTACAGGAACACCCTCTGATTTGTCGGAGCAACTCGATGGGCGTTCGCTAAAAGGCGAAATCGTTGTGTTACTCGACCGCGGCGAGGTTGCAGAACTGAATGAGGATGACGTGAAAGAAGCGCTATTGTCTGCCATGCAAACGATGCGGGTCAAAGACGCAGCAACGGCTGTTGCTGGTGCTACGGGAATGGCGCGGCGTGATGTTTATCAACTGGCTCTCAGCTTGAAAGACGGGGCATGAAAACCAAACAAAGACGTGGCTTAACAGCGTATCATGCCGGCGTTGCAGCAGAAGAAATCGTTGCGCAGCGGTATGCACGCAGTGGCCGTCCGGTTTTGGCGAAACGTTGGCGCGGGTCCTGCGGTGAAATCGACCTTATTGCGCAAGACGGTGACGGCGTGGTCTTCATCGAAGTGAAGAAAAGCCGCAGTCATGCGCAAGCCGCTACGCGACTTACCCCCGAACAAATGGACCGTATTTATGGTGCCGGGTCCGAATTTTTGGCGACACAACCGCGTGGGCAATTAACAGACGTGCGGTTTGACCTCGCATTGGTGGATGAGCTGGGTCGCGTAGAAGTGATTGAAAACGCTTTTATGGCCGCCTGATCATTGCGCTCGGCGAAGGCTGGGTCCATGTAGAGTAGACCCTTTTAGATGGACCTCGCTATGACCGCTGCAAAATCCCTTACCGTTGCCTTTCAAATGGATCCAATCGACGCCGTCGATATTAACGCCGATAGTTCCTTTCGCCTTGCCGAAGAAGCACAGGCGCGTGGGCACAAACTGTTCTATTACACGCCCGATCAGTTGAGCTATCAGGAAGGCCGCGTCCTTGCGCGTGGGCAGGATCTGACCATTCGCCGTGAAGAGGGTAACCATTTCACAGTCGGTGAAATGCGGGAACAAGACCTTGCGGATGTCGACGTGATTTGGCTGCGCCAAGACCCGCCATTTGATATGGGGTATATTACGACGACCCATATTCTGGATCGCGTTCACCCAGATACGCTGGTCGTGAATGACCCGTTTTGGGTGCGTAATTATCCAGAAAAACTGCTTGTCCTCGACTTCCCTGATCTGACCCCGCCGACCGCAGTCGCGCGTGATCTTGAAACGCTCAAGGCCTTCCGCGCGCGCCACGGCGATGTGATCCTCAAGCCGCTTTACGGCAATGGCGGGGCTGGTGTTTTCAAGCTGTCAAAGGGTGATAGTAACCTCGCTTCGCTGCATGAATTGTTTGCCGGAATTAACCGTGAGCCGTTGATTATGCAGAAGTTTTTGCCAGACGTTAGTGCGGGCGATAAGCGGATTATCCTTGTGAACGGTGAGCCAGTGGGGGCCATCAACCGCGTTCCGGCCGAGGGTGAAACACGTTCAAACATGCATGTCGGTGGTCGCCCCGAAAAGATCGGCATGACAGAGCGCGACCTTGAGATTTGCGCACGCATTGGCCCGCTTTTGCGCGAAAAAGGACAGGTCTTTGTCGGGATCGACGTGATTGGCGACTACCTGACCGAGATCAACGTGACATCGCCAACTGGAATTCAGGAGCTTGAGCGTTTTGACGATGTGAACATCTCCGCCAAGATTTGGGAGGCGATTGAGGCTAAACGCCCATGAGCTCACCGTCTCTGCGACTACGTTTGCTGATCTTTGGCATGCGATGGTTGGTCAAGCCCAAGTTAAAGCGCACCGGAACCCCTGAAAAGGCAAACCGCGATTTCGAGCGAGCTGCACCGTTTTTGTTCAGCAAACCTAAAGGGTTGAAAGCGGTCCAAGATGGCCCCTCAAGCCGAATAACCGTCGGAACACCGATGGCGGACCGCGCGATTTTGTTCCTACATGGAGGCGCATTCGTGACAGGGTCTCAGCGCAGTTACCGTGCGTTTGGCGGTCGATTGGCGAAGCGTACAAAAGCTACGATTTTTTTGGCCAACTATCCGGTCCTTCAGGACGCGCCGTTTCCAGCAGCACCGAATGCAGTACTCAACGCATGGAACCATTTGATCGCATCCGGATGGAAAGCACATCAGATCGTTATCGCAGGGGACAGCGCCGGTGGGAATTTAGTTTTCGGGTTACTGTCGACCCTTTTGGCCCGTAACGAACGCCCCGCCGCGGTTCTCGCCTTTTCGCCTTGGACGGATTTAACATTGTCCGGTGACACGATTGAGACAAACCGCGACAAAGACCCGTTAATCCCTGTGAGCCGGATGGAAGAAGCCGTCGATCTGTATTTGAATGGCGCGGACACGATGCACCCGCTTGCCAGCCCGCTTTTTGCGGGCTTCAAAAACCCTCCGCCGGTTTTGATACAAGTTGGTGGAGACGAAGTTTTACTGAGTGATTCCAAGAGAATGGCTGAAGCAACTGGTGGAGCGGTTGATGTCTGGCCGTACGTCCCGCACGTCTGGCAGATTTTTGATGGCCGCCTACCTGAGGCCAACGCTGCGATGCGAAAAGCGGCGGCGTTTGTTCAAAGCTCCTTTGAAAGCGCCAAACGATAGCCCACAGCCTCGGCCACATGGGGTTTTCTTACGCCTTCTGATCCATCCAAATCTGCAATTGTCCGCGCGACCCTTAGCACACGGTGATACCCCCGCGCGCTAAGGCCGAAACGATCTGCGACCCGCAACAAAAGGTCCTTTCCTTCCGTGTCCGGCGTCGCGATTTCCTCAAGTGCGCTGCCTTCTAGGTCCGCGTTTACCCGCATTTCCGTTCCCTCGAACCGCGCTGTTTGTATTGCCCGGCCCTTTGCCACACGCGTCGAAATAGTTGCGGAAGTTTCGCCAGATTGGGGAAGATCCAAGTCGGAAAACGCAACTGGCGGGACTTCGATGCGTAAATCAAAACGGTCTAGTAGTGGGCCAGAAATGCGCGACATATACTCTTCGCCACAAACAGGAACGCGGGCGCATGCGCGGGCAGCGTCCGCCAAATATCCGCATTTACAAGGGTTTGCGGCCGCGATGAGCATAAATCGACAGGGATAACGGACGTGCGCATTTGCGCGCGCGACCACAACCTCACCCGTTTCAACGGGCTGGCGAAGTGTTTCTAAAACGGTGCGCGGGTATTCTGGGAATTCATCCATGAACAAAACCCCGTTGTGCGCGAGGGAGATTTCTCCGGGCTTTGCGCCGCGCCCTCCGCCGACGATCGCGGCCATCGATGCCGTGTGGTGTGGTTCGCGAAAGGGGCGCGCGCGTTGAATTCCGCCTTCGCTAATCAATCCCGCCAAAGAATGGATCATCGACGTTTCGAGCGCTTCAGTGGGGCTGAGTGGCGGTAAAATACTAGACAATCGCGCAGCCAACATCGACTTTCCAGATCCGGGTGAGCCGACCATTAAGACATGATGACGACCTGTGGCGGCGATCTCGAGAGCGCGCTTTGCTTTTTCCTGACCCTTAACATCGCGAAAGTCCCGCCCCCCTTGATGCGGAGCAATTTCACCGGGTTCGGCGGGCGAAAGTTCCGCTTGTCCGGTGAAATGTCGTAAAGTTTCGGCCAGGGTTTTAGGCGCAAAGACAGCCGTCGCTTCAACCCAAGCGGCCTCTGGCCCGCACGCTGAGGGGCAAAAAAGTGATTTGTTTTCAGTGGCTGCGGCCATTGCGGCGGGCAATGCGCCAAGAACCGGAACAAGCGTTCCATCTAGTGAAAGCTCTCCTAAAGCCACGGTTTCAGCGAGCTTGTCGTGGGGGATAACATCGAGTGCCGCGAGGAGTGCCAGCGCGATAGGTAGGTCAAAATGCGAGCCGATTTTTGGCAGGTCGGCAGGAGAGAGATTAACGGTAATTTTCTTTGACGGCAGCGCAATGGACAGCGCGCTCAGGGCCGATCGCACCCGATCACGGGCTTCGGAAACAGCTTTGTCGGGCAAGCCGACAATTGAGAACGCGGGCATGCCCGGGGACGTAGCGCATTGCACTTCGACCAACCGCGCTTCGACGCCTTCAAACGCGACCGTGTAGGCGCGTGCCACCATTCTAAACCCTTTCCCCGCTGTTAATGATCATTAACAGCGGGGTGGTTACTGAATGGTAAACACCGCGGTAATCACTAGAAAATCGCTCAGACTGGCCAAGGTTCCGTTGGCAGATCGAGGTCAAATTTTGGCATGATCGGGTCGTTCGCCAAACCGTCTGCACGCCATTTCTGAAACGCAGGATCAGCCAGATGCGCAGCAACGTAGGCCTTCGTTACAGGGCGTGTATCGAATTTATAGGCCGCCAAACGCGCGGCCATTGGTGCGAATATTGCGTCTGCAATACTATAGTCCCCGCAGAGCCAAGGCGTAGCTGAACCAGATTTTTCTCGGGCGGTGGCCCAGATCAGTTCCAATCGGTCCAATTCTTTTTCGATTTCGGCGGGGGCAACAGCTCCGATGAAAATGTGACGCAAATTGACGGGCCAGTTGCCGCGCAGGCCACCAAAACTGGAATGCATTTCTGCCGCCACTGTGCGCGCAACGGCGCGGGCGGTCGGGTCTGCAGGCCACATTTTCGCCTCGGGGAAGCGCGATGCGAGCTCTTCCGCGATTGCAAGGCTATCGGACACAACGACACCCTCCGGCGTCACCATTGTCGGCAATGTGCGTGCTGGCGGTATGTCTTTTAGAAAGCGCGCAACGTCCGCTTCTTCTTGAGGGTGTACAATTTTTATATCGATATGCTCGGACAAACCGAACTTCTCAACCATCATGTTGGCCGCGATGGACCAGCTAAAATATAAACGATTTCCGAGGATTAACTGATATGTCATGTGAGCAACCTAAGCGGGGCCCCGTAGCTGTGCAAATCGTAATTTGTGGTGACGCTTTTCACGGAACGTGATTGACGCGTGCGACGCCGAACGTCGGGCGGACTTGAATTTCAGTGATAGAATAATTGTCGATCCGATGGGCAAGAGCAGAGTATGGCGGGATATTTGCAGCCAGTTGCACCTGGGTCAGGATCGCGCCGAAATGCGCCACGGCGATGATATCACGACGCGGGTTGTCTTTGACGATTGTAGAAATCTCGCTCGACACACGCGTCGCCGCAGCATGCCAGCTTTCACCGTTTGGCGGGGCAACGTCACCGGGGTTTTGCCAGTAGGAACGCGACAGGTCCGGCCATTTCTTAGAAACATCGGAAAAGTGCATCCCGTCCCAATCACCGAAATCAAACTCGCGTAATCCAACGCGGTGAGATAGCCGCATTCGCGGGCCTTGGATCGCCGTTGCAGTGTCGACGCAGCGAGAAAGGTCAGAAGAAACGACAAGTGCGTCTTGCGGCAACGCGGCGTTTAGCCGTGCGATTTGGGCCGTGTCAGATAGGTCCGCAGGGACATCGCGATGACCGACGAATGTGTTCTCATGGGTTGGGGCGTGGCGGACCCAATAAATGACCGTCACGTTAACATGTCCTTATCACCTTTGAGGATTTGCGGCAGGCCGGCGATCACAGTCACAACCAAATCGGCCTGTGCCGCAATTGACTGGTTCAGCCGTCCTTGGGCATTGCGAAACTGTCGGGCGAGGGCGTTATCAGGCACGATTCCATGGCCAACTTCGTTTGAAACGACAATGATTTTGGCAGGGCAGGTTGCAATTGCAGCAAGCAGGGCGGCAACCGCAGCAGCTGTGTCTTTCTGTTCTAAAAGGACGTTGGATAGCCAAAGGGTCGCACAATCGATTAACACGATCTCCTCAGGTGTTCGCGCCGCAAGGGCGCCAGCAACGTCGAGTGGTGCTTCAAGCGTTAACCAATCAGACCCGCGTTGACTGCGGTGGGCGGAAACCTTGGCGCGCATCTCATCATCAAAGGCCTGGGCCGTCGCAATGTAGACGCGGGATCTAGTCGACTGAAAACAAAGTGATTCTGCGAAAGAAGACTTGCCCGAAGCAGCGCCACCTAAGACGAATGTGAACTTGGGCAAGGGCAAAGCGGGGCCTTTCTGTGATCCGAACGTTGCGTCGTTCGTAAACAGTACGCCACCAAAAGCAAAGTACTCGCAGTGCGTGACAACGGGTCGGGTCATTCGTGTCTGGCCTCTGCTCGCGCTAACCCCTAGTCTTCGCACGTTAATGAGAGGATGCGGGCATGGCTGGCAAGAAAATTCTGTTGATAATCGGCGGTGGTATCGCGGCGTTCAAATCGCTGGACCTGATCCGCCGATTGCGTGAGGGCGGGCATTCGGTGACGCCCGTTTTGACAAAGGCAGCAACCGAATTTGTAACGCCGTTAAGCGTGTCGGCCTTGGCTGGCGAAAAGGTTTACCAAGACCTGTTTGATTTGAACGATGAAGCGGAAATGGGACACATCGAGTTGAGCCGCGCCGCCGATCTGGTGGTCGTCGCGCCGGCGACCGCAGATTTGATGGGAAAAATGGCAGCGGGTTTGGCGAACGATCTTGCGTCGACACTTCTGATGGCAACCGACAAACGTGTTCTGATTGCGCCTTCGATGAACGTCAGAATGTGGGAGCACGCGGCAACGCAGCGGAATCTGGCGACCTTGCTTGAGGATGGTATTTTGACTTGTGGCCCCAATGAGGGCGATATGGCCTGTGGTGAATTTGGGTTTGGTCGAATGGCGGAGCCGATGGAAATTGTTGCTGCGATCGAAGCAGCCGTAAACGACGGCCCGCTAAAAGGACGCCATGTCTTGGTGACATCTGGCCCGACTCACGAACCGATTGACCCGGTGCGCTACATCGCGAACCGCTCTTCTGGCGCGCAGGGGGCGGCGATTGCGCAGGCGTTGTTGGGGCTGGGCGCGAAAGTTACATTCGTAACGGGCCCTGCAGATGTGGCCGCACCGATGGGTGTCGATCTGATCGAAGTCCAGACCGCGGCGCAAATGCAAGCGGCCGTTAAAGCGGCACTGCCAGCGGATGCCGCCGTGTTCGCCGCAGCCGTTGCGGATTGGCGCATGGCAAACACTGTTGATGAGAAAATAAAGAAAGATGGCAATGGGTTACCTGTTCTGGAGTTCGCCGAGAACCCAGATATTCTCGCCTCGGTTTGTGCTGAAAAGCAGAAGCCAAAGCTGGTCGTCGGTTTTGCGGCTGAAACCCAAGATGTCATCGAAAACGCAACTGCAAAACGAAAGCGCAAGGGCTGCGATTGGATCGTGGCGAACGACGTGTCGCCAAGCACGGGGATAATGGGTGGATCTGAGAACGACGTCACCCTGATCTCAAAAGACGGTGCTGAGGACTGGCCGCGCATGGGTAAGGATCAGGTGGCGCAACGCTTGGCTGAGAAAATCGCAGAGGCACTGGGCTGATGGTGACTATTCTGTTCGAATGGCTTGAAGGTGCGGATGAAACGCAAGGGCTTCCTACATACGCGACCACGGGCGCAGCGGGTGCAGATCTGCGGGCAAATTTCCTTGACGGTCAAAGTGTTACCCTTGCTGCGGGCGCAAGAACACTGGTGCCAACCGGCCTGCGATTGGCAATTCCAGACGGGTTTGAAGTACAAGTTCGCCCGCGTTCCGGCCTTGCACTGAAGCACGGGATTACGTTGCCAAACAGCCCAGGTACAATCGACAGTGATTACCGCGGCCCGCTTGGCGTGATCGTGCAAAACGGTGGTGAAGAGCCTTTCGAAATCACGCACGGGATGCGGATCGCGCAGATGGTTGTAGCACCTGTCATACAGGCCGCGTTCGAAATCGGATTGGTTGATGAAACTGAACGTGGGTCTGGCGGCTTCGGCTCGACCGGGACTGCTTAGGTGATTTGATAATGGCAATTGTTGTAGGTTTGGCGGCGGCGTTATGGGGCATCGGATTGGCGATGAACCTCTCTCGTTTTTACCGCGTTTCAATGATTGCAGCGTTGCTTTTAGTCTTGATCGCACTGCACCTTGTTTTGCCCGACGGTCATCCAATTCGCGAAAGTACAGGCGGTGAGCCTGAGCTGTGGATATTTATCGTAGCTGTGGGAATTTTGCTAAATGGATATTCTATTTTGCTTTCCTTCTTGCGATCACGCTCCGCTGTTAAAGCAGAGGAAAGCCCCGAGCCAAATGACAACGAAGGGCCGTTTTCAGACACCGAGCTAACCAGATATGCCCGCCACATCGTACTTCGTGAAATCGGCGGCGCAGGGCAGAAAGCACTGAAAGACGCGTCTGTTTTGGTCATCGGGGCGGGGGGCTTGGGTGCGCCAGCTTTGCAGTATCTCGCGGCCGCTGGTGTCGGCACAATTGGGGTAATCGACGATGATGTCGTCGACAATTCCAACCTGCAGCGTCAGGTCATCCACACAGACGAAAGTATCGGAATGGCAAAAGTTCAGTCTGCGGCAAAGGCAATGAAGGCGCTCAATCCCTTCGTCACGGTTAAGCCGTATGAACGACGTTTGACCGACGAGATCGCCATCGATTTGGTCTCTGAATACGACCTCGTGCTCGATGGTACGGACAATTTTGATACACGATACTTGGTCAATGAAACCTGCGTCAAAGCACATAAACCGCTGATTTCGGCCGCGCTAACCCAGTGGGAAGGGCAAATCAGCGAATATGCGCCGCATGCTGGAACACCTTGTTATCAGTGCATTTTCCCAGAACGTCCTGACCCGTCTTTAGTGCCAAGTTGCGCGGAAGGCGGCGTGCTTGGCCCATTGCCTGGCGTGTTGGGCGCGATGATGGCGGTCGAAGCCGTCAAAACGCTGACAGGCGCGGGCGAGGGGCTGCGTGGGCGGTTGCTTATCTATGACGCACTTTATGCTGAAACCCGCATTATCGGGATAAAGCCCCGTGCGGACTGCCCGATCTGCGGCTAACGCGGCCCTAGCCCTGCTTTGCGAAAATTTGAACGAAATTCACTGCAAAAATCGCCGAGCCATTAAGTTGGCGGTGGTACGTCGCGGCGCGGCTGCTTAGGTTGAATTCAAAGGAGACCTTCATGACAAACCCGTTGCGTGCCCCGTGGGATACCCCGTTTGAATTGCCACCCTTCGATCTGATCGAAGACACCCATTTCGCCCCTGCACTCGAAGAGGCTTTGGCTGAGGCCCGCGCTGCGATTGCCGCAATCTGTAACGACACAGAGCCGACATTCGCCAACACGATCGATGCTTTGGCGCATGTCGATAGGCCTTTGGAGAAGGCGCTTGCACCATTCTACGCTCTGGCAGGCGCTGATAGCAACGAAGTGCGCGAAGGCCTGATGCGGGATTTCTCGCCACTGGTATCGACCTACTACTCGGAAATGACAGCCAATAAAGACTTGTTCTCGCGCATCGAAAAGCTGTGGAAAGCACGTGAATCCCTCGATCTGAATGACGAACAACAGCGTGTGTTGATGCTGGTGCACCGTAATTTCGTACGATCCGGTGCTGAACTGTCAGGCTATGCGGCGGACCGTTTGGCCGAAGTAAAACAACGTCTTAGCGTTCTGGGAACGCAATTCACGCAAAACCTTCTGGCCGATGAACGCAGCTGGTTCATGCCGCTAGATGATATGGCGGGATTACCTGATTTTGTGGTTCAGGCAGCGACGGCTGCTGGCGAAGACAAAGATGCGGGCGGCCCTGTCGTCACCCTGTCGCGGTCTTTGATTGTTCCGTTTTTGCAGTTCTCCTCGCGCCGCGACTTGCGTGAAAAGGCCTATGAGGCATGGACAGCGCGCGGCGCGAATGGCGGCGAAACAGACAACCGCGCATTGGCCGCTGAAATTCTGACCCTGCGTGCTGAACGCGCGAACCTGCTCGGGTATGACAGCTTTGCTGACTACAAACTCGAAACCGAAATGGCTAAAACACCCGACGCTGTGCGCGCGCTTTTGATGCAGGTTTGGGAGCCCGCCAAAGCCGCCGCGATCGCCGATGCGCAAGTCTTGCAAGCGACAATGCACACAAGCGGCGAAACCGGCCCGTTAGAACCATGGGACTGGCGCTTTTACAGCGAAAAACGCCGCGCCGAGGAACACGACCTGAACGAAGCGGAACTCAAACCTTACCTGCAATTAGACCGCATGATCGAGGCGGCATTTGATTGTTCAAACAGGCTGTTCGGATTGGAGTTTTCCCCAATCGACGCGCCGCTTTATCATGAAGATTGCCGCGCTTGGGACGTCACGCGAAACGGAAAACACGTGGCGGTCTTCATCGGGGATTACTTTGCGCGTGGATCCAAACGCTCTGGTGCTTGGTGTTCAGCGATGCGTTCGCAACAAAAGCTGGCGGGCGACATTCGCCCGCATGTGATCAACGTGTGCAACTTTGCCAAGCCGCCGAAAGACGCGCCTGCGCTGCTGTCATATGACGATGCACGTACCCTGTTTCATGAATTTGGGCACGCGCTGCACCAGATGCTTTCTGATGTGACTTATGAGCTGATTTCAGGCACCTCTGTGGCGCGTGATTTCGTTGAACTCCCTAGCCAGCTTTATGAACACTGGCTCGAAGTTCCTGAAGTCTTGGAAAAATTTGCAACCCATGCTGAAACTGGCGAACCGATGCCGCGCGACTTGCTGGACCGGATGCTTGGGGCGGCGACCTACGATATGGGCTTTTCCACGGTCGAATATGTGGCCTCTGCGATGGTAGATCTGGCGTTCCATGAATCTGAAGACGCACCAGCTGACCCGATGCAAAAACAAGCCGAAGTCCTCGAAGACCTTGGCATGCCTCACGCCATCCGAATGCGCCATGCCACACCGCATTTCGCGCATGTGTTTGCAGGCGACGGATATTCAAGCGGGTATTACAGCTACATGTGGTCCGAAGTCATGGACGCCGATGCGTTCCAAGCATTTGAAGACAACGGCGGCCCGTTTGATCCTGACATGGCAAAGAAACTGGAAACCCACATTCTTTCCGCGGGCGGATCAGAAGACGCAGCCGTCCTGTATCAAAAGTTCAGGGGTTCAATGCCAGACGCAACTGCATTGCTAAAGGGACGGGGCTTGGCCGGTTAAGGCGCCCCACTTTCGCTTCTTTGGCTCTTAAATACTCTGCCCCGCAGGGCCGGCTGGCCTAGTCGCGCAATTCGTCCGGCGCGACGCCAAATAGCGCGGTTTTCGGGGCCCAGCCGCGGTACCCGTCGGCACGAAGCCGGCACCAGTCTGCGCTGCATTCGCCAAGGTCGGCAATCACGCCGAGTTCTAGCATGGCAACTTCGGTTGCGTCCGGTACAGGCTGTCCGCGCAAAACCAACAGGTCACGATCAACGATTACCGTGCGATTGCCCGAAAGCAGGGAATAATGGACCCAACCGCCCATGCCTTCGCGATCAACAACGCGGCGCCAATGGCCGTATTCACCGACAACGCGCAGCGGCATGTCGCGGCGTTGGAAAACCCAGTCAATGCGATGCGAAAGGGATGGGCCGCGGCGCACGTTGGCTTCATTGGCTTTCAGCGACACAAACCGCGGCATTGGCAAGTTTGTAACTGGCCCACGTTCACCTTGAACGGCCGTAATCGGTGTGATGACTTCGGATGTAGCTTCTTGCGCAACAACGGGCGCGCCAAACGCTACCATGATCGCCAGACAAACTGTGCGTGCTAAAATCATAATCTCTGCTCTCAACTGGTCCTGAATTTACATGGTGGTTCTTGTGCCACCGGACCTTTGAGGGCAACTTGGCAACAACCGCCCCGTAGGGCAAGCGAAGGGACGCAAACATGCCAAGCAAACGTCTAAGTGTTACCGTCACGCGACGGTTACCCGATGCTGTCGAAGCCCGGATGCGTGAATTGTTCGAGGTGACCTTGCGCGAGGACGACACGCCTATGACCTCTGCCGAGCTAATCGCAGCGATGCAGAGCTGTGATGTGCTGGTTCCGACCGTTACCGATGACATTAATGCAAAGGTTCTTGGGCAAGCTGGGGATCGTTTGAAGCTAATCGCGAACTATGGCGCGGGGGTGGATCATATTGATGTTCAAACTGCACGCCAACGCGGAGTGCTGGTGTCCAACACGCCGGGCGTTGTGACGGAAGACACGGCTGACATGACGATGGCGTTGATTTTGTCTGTCACGCGTCGCATTCCGGAAGGCCTTGCATTGATGCAGACAGGTGACTGGGACGGCTGGGCGCCAACTGCGATGTTGGGTGGGCGCATTGCGGGCCGTCGCCTCGGTATCTTGGGGATGGGGCGCATTGGGCAGGCCGTTGCCAGACGCGCGCACGCGTTTGGGATGCAAATCCATTACAACAACCGCCGTCGCCTGCGCCCCGAGGTCGAAGAAGATCTGGGTGCTACATGGTGGGAAAGCCTTGATCAAATGGTGGCCCGCATGGACATCATCTCGATCAATTGTCCCCACACCCCTGCCACGTTCCATTTGATGAATGCGCGGCGTTTGAAATTGATGAAACCGGATGCGGTGATCGTGAACACGGCCCGCGGTGAGGTGATCGATGAAAACGCCCTGACACGTATGCTGCGCGCGGGTGAAATCGCGGGTGCTGGATTGGATGTTTACGAACACGACACTGGCGTGAACCCGCGTTTGCGTGAACTAAAGAACGTCGTGTTGCTGCCGCATATGGGGTCTGCCACGTTGGAAGGGCGCATTGAGATGGGCGAAAAAGTCTTGCTGAACGTAAAAACATTCGACGACGGCCACCGCCCGCCTGATCTTGTCATTCCGGCGATGCTTTAACCGCTAACGCGGCCAGCTTTTCACGATCTTTCCAGCGCGACGTTCGATCTCCATCAGTTCGATGTAGCGGGGCATAGAATGATCCTCGCTCTTGTTCTTCGTCACGGGTTGCATGACTTCGGTATTGCCAATGCGTCGGAACCCAAATTGTTTGGGCGGCATTCTGCAAACAAGGTCGTCATTGCGCACAACGTTCAGAACTTTTCCTTCATGGGTGAGCCGCGACCGGCCACGACGGGGCATCGGTGACGCAAATCCAATTGCAGGAACACCATAAATGCAGCCCAGAATTTGAGCCGCCGCAGCGCCTAATGAATGCCCGATGATGAAGGTTGGTCTAGCACGCCCCAGCTTGTTTGCGATGGTAGACGCGTGCCCCGCAAACCCTTTGTGCCAAATAGCATTGCCGCTGGCCTTGCCCATTTGGTCCCAAGAGATTTTGGTTTTCCCAGTCACCAAGTTCGCCTTGGTATAGTCCACCAACTGGTTGCTGCCTGGAATGACCAGGGTGTTGTCACTTAGGAAATATGCTTCGACATGGGCTTCGGTAATATCAGCACGGACAGGCGGCAGATGGCTGGCACCTTTGTAACTGTCACGAACAAGTTCGGCGGCGTCCATCAAATCCATATTGCGCATAGCTGTTCTCCCTTAGGTTTCCCTAAGGTCAATCAGCTATGGAAATATGTCTAGTCGGGTTTTCCGCACCCTAAATAGGTGCAGGTTAAACCAATGATTACGCTGTTAGCGTGCGAGGCTCATGGTTGAAAAACGCATGAAATCATTTTCCGAACGCGACCCAACTGGGCGCGGCGTATAGCTTTCAGCGGCTTCAAAGCCGGAATACAGCGTTTCGCTGCTGTCCATCCGTGAAGCGATTTCGGGCGGTGTACATGCCCCAAGAACCATTACAGCGCCAAGCGCTGCTAGTGAAATACGTGTCATACTGCTCTCCTCGTGGGGCCGCTTAGCACGGCTCTCTCACGTTACTCTGACGCCAACATAGGGGCAGTTGACGCGTTCTCCTAGGGGGAAGCGTGTCCATCTCACACCCTGTCGCAAAATTGCCGCACTCGCTAACCTTTTGATAAAACAACATGTTCTCGCCTTAGTTGCAGTTGGTTTACGTAAGGGAAACACCTGAAAAACATGGGTTTTTGAAGGAATTTCATTTTCTGCCAGAAACGACTGCAAGCAGCCGGTTTTTTGCATGAATTTGTGTTCATGGTCGGTTTTGGTCGCTGTGGCGTCGGCTCGGTTTGGCGAAGATCCCTCAATTGCGCCAAATTACGTGCAAGTACCGTAAGGGAGTCGCACAGATGAAAACGAACGTAAAAGCCTTGGTCGTAGGCGGCGGTGCCGTCGGAACGTCAATCGCATATCACCTCGCCAAGGCAGGCTGGGACGATGTCATGTTGCTGGAACGCGACGAGTTGACGTCCGGTTCCACGTGGCACGCCGCTGGCTTGCTGCCACTGTTCAACATGTCCTACGCGACAACCCACATCCACAAATACTCGGTCGATTTCTACAAAGAGCTTGAGGCAGAGACAGGTTTGAATGCAGGCTTTGCTGTGGTCGGTAACCTGCGCATGGCCCAGACCAAGGAACGCATGGAAGAATACATGCTTTATGCGTCTACGGCGGAAACCTGTGACGTGCCATTTGAATGGCTGACCCCAGAACAGATCAAAGAACGCTGGCCCCTGATCCGCACTGAAGACCTTGAAGGCGCGATTTATCACACCGAAGACGGCTATATTAACCCTGCGGACGTGACGATGGCGATGGCCAAAGGCGCGCGTCAACGCGGTGTTGAGATCGTGCGCAAATGGCAGGCTGATGCGTTTGATTGGAACGGCACCGCGTGGGACGTGACCTGCACAAAGATGGTGGAAAAAGGTGGCAACCTTGTGCCGTCGGACGAGCAGATCGTTATCACGGCTGAACACGTGGTCACGGCATCGGGCAACCACGCCCAGCGGACCGCGAAAATGCTTGGCATCAAGATGCCCGCGATCCCAGTCGAGCACCAGTTTATCGTTATGGATCAGGATGCTACGCTGGTGGAACACCGCGCCGCTGGCAATGGCGAACACCCTGTTATTCGCGACGCAGATGCGCAATCTTATGTGCGCGAAGAACGTGGTGGTTGGATCCTCGGCGTTTATGAAAAGAACGCACCTGCCGTGTTTGAACATGGTGTGCCCGACAGCTTCCGCGCCGATCTCTTTCAGCTCGATCTGGAGCGCATCGAAGAACAATACATGGCGATGATCCATCGTGTTCCGTCCTGCGAAGAAAGCGGACTAAAGGACGATTTCAACGGCCCTATCTGCTACACGCCTGATGGCAACCCGTTGGTCGGTCCGGCGCCTGGTTTGCGCAACATGTGGCTGGCTGAAGGGTTCTCATTTGGCATCACGGCTGCTGGCGGCACGGGGTATTACCTCGCGCAGATGATGGTGGAGGGCGAAGCCGAGATCGACATGGCGAGCCTTGATCCCAAACGTTACGGCGACTGGATGACCACGGAATATGCCGCCCGCAAAAATGAAGAATGCTACGACCACGTCTACATCCTTCACCACCCTGATGAAGAACGCCCTGCCTGTCGTCCCCTGCGCACAGCACCGGCCTATGATCGCCAGAAAGCACGCGGCGCACAGTTCGGGTTCGTTAACGGTTGGGAACGTCCGAACTACTTCGGTGCGCTAGATGCACCAGACAACTTCGATCACGACGCGCGATCTTTCCGCCGTGGCGATTGGTGGCAGCACGCCGTGGATGAGGCCAAAGCAATCCGCGAAGGTGTCGGCCTTATCGACGCCACAGCCTTTACCAAACACGTCGTAAAAGGCCCCGGTGCGACTGCATTCCTTGATTGGTTCACCACCAACAAGTTGCCGAAAATCGGCCGCATTAACCTGACCTACGCACTGACGTCCCACGGCACCACGCGTACCGAATACACCATCGTGCGCACGGGCGAGGACAGCTATTACCTCGTGTCTGCAGGGGCTTGGACGGATTATGACGCCGACTTCCTGCGCAAAGCGATCGAAGACAAAGAGCCCGAATTTGGCCGTATCGAGTGTCAGAACGTCACCACGCAATGGGGCGTCTTCGCGATTGCGGGGCCGAAGTCCCGCGACGTGTTGAACGCGGTCATCAATGACGCAAATCCTGAAACTGCGCTGCACAACAAGAACTTCCCTTGGCTGTCTGCCAAGCAGATTGAACTGGGCATGTGTCCGGTCAACGCCATCCGCGTTGCCTATACAGGTGAGCTTGGTTGGGAATTGCATCACCCGATGGAAATGCAGAACTACTTGTTCGATCTCTTGGAAAAAGCAGGCGAGCCGCATGGCATGAAATTGGTCGGCGCGCGTGCACAAAACTGGCTACGTCAGGAAAAATCATACCGTGCGTTCGGCACCGAATTGGGCCGCGACGCAACCCCGCTTGAGGCTGACTTGCCGCGCTTTGTTGATCTTGAAAAAGACTTCCACGGCAAGGACGCGATGCAAAAGATCGGCATTCGCTCGAAATGCGTGACGCTGCTGATTGACGGTCCTGCGGATGCTGATCCATGGGGCCGCGAGGCGCTGATCCATGACGGGCAAAAGGTCGGGCGCCTGACGTCTGGCGGTTATTCGGTGGCCTTCGAAAAATCCATCGGCATGGGCTACCTACCGGCAGAATTGTGCGCCGTAGGCACGAAAGTTAAGGTGCGCATGTTCCGTGAGTTGTGGGACGCTGAAGTTGTGCAGGACAGCCCCTATGACCCGAAAAACGAAACCATCCGCAAGAACGCTGACGGCGCTTAGTGCCTGAATAGTATCCCCGTTCGCCAGCCCAGTGTTGGCGAACGGGTTTGCGATCCCAAGCGGAAACATCGTTTGCTATGATGACCTGGATGGCGGCATTTCAGCCGATCGCGCGGGACCCTCATTGAGCTAAGCCTGAAACGCCACGTCGAGACGTTGTTTCAGCCGCAAAAATTGCAGCTGCTGAGACTCGTTTTTCGCGTAGCCCGACTTTTCAATCGACGCCCAGTCAATCAACAACCGGCCCCGCATAGCGACGTCGAACAGCTCTGGCTTTACCTTGTGTTTGTAGCCCTTGAAAAACATCTCGCGGTGCTTGGCGATGATGCCGGATCGGTCGATTTCTTCGCTGGGCATTTGGCGGTAAATGTCGACCTTCAGAAAGTCGACAGTGTCATATAACGCCATCTTCATGCGGGCTTCAGTTAGGTCGAAGGCATAGGTCATGCCTGGACTCAGCATCATGTTTTCGCTGTGAAAATCCCCGTGGCTCCACGCGCGAGTGCTTTTGGTGTGGTGGACCTCGACAACATCTTCGCGCAAGATATCACGCATTCGCTCGACGTCTGCTAAGGGTGCTTTCAAGTTCCCGTCTTCGATACGCGCATTTATCTCATGGACCATCCATTTGCCGTCGAACTTGCCCTGTTTCTGCTCTTTGAACTCGTGCATTGCTGTCAGCCAAAGCCCCGCACGACGATAGACCTGACGTGTCGTTTGCAACTGTTGTGATTGCTGTAATCGTTGCCCAGCCGTGGGTAAGTTTAGGAAGTTCATGGCAAAAAACGTGCCAGCTTTGGATAAATATACTGGCGTGGCAGTTCCTAATTTTTCGTAGGTTTGAAAGTGTTTGCTTAGCCGTTTCAGGCCTTCAAATTCTTGTGCCAAACGCGATGTGACGTCCGAGGTGAAATCAACCTTCATTGCATAGATGTCGTGGCCGAAGACGACACGCAACACTTGGCGTTCTAGGGGTAGAACTGGAGAGGTGAAAATACGCTCAACTTTAGGTAGGCCGTGAAAGTCCATCGCATCCGCAAACTCGCGCACCATTGCATTAAGCACTTGGAAATTGGGATCGGTTTCACTCAACATAGGGCACTTTTGCGTGTCTCTCGGGTGGGGGCAACGTGAATACACGTAAGCCGCTAATTTAAGGCAAACTGTCTAAAAGGACAGGATAAATTTGTTACATTTGCCCCATTTGCGCCATGAGCGTGACAGTTTACCGCGTCAGAAATAGCCCAAACCGAGGAAAGACATCGGAAAGAGCAGATATGAGATTTCAACCAGAACTTCAGGCGCTTGCCCCTTGGGTCGCAGCGTTCGGTATCACGCCGCAGACACGAATTTCGACCCCAAACGGGACCCGTGAAGCGCGGGATTTGCGGATCGGTGATATGGTCGAAACCCGCGATCATGGGCCACAGCCAGTCACCAACGTCCGTGAAGCATTCGCCGCACCGAGCGAGCGGAATCATTACCCTGTACGCATCGCCAAGGGCGCATTGGGGTTCGGAATTCCACACGCCGATCTAAACGTCGGACCGCAACATCGCGTGTTGTTTGAACACATCCGTGTGCCATTGATGTTTGGCACAGACGCTGCGCTGGTGCGCGCAAAATCGCTCGCCGTGAGCCATCCTGATGTCAAAGTTACACGCACCGATATGCCCGTGAGTTACATCCAAATTTCATTGGAAGAGCAGGGGGTTATTTTCGCTGAGGGTGTCCCGATTGAGACGATCTTGCCTGAAGGTGAATGCGATTTAGACTATATGACACTACGCTCATGGGAATTGATGGCCGCCGTCGCTTAAGACGTCAGCCGCTTAAGCGAAACGGGCTGGTGACAGTTTCGCGACCATATCCGCCGCAATTTGCGGTGTGTTTCCAACTGTAAGATCAGCCGTCAATTGGCTCGCGGCAGGTGCCGTTTGGAAACCATAGCCGCCTTGTCCTGCCATCCATACAAATGACGGATCCGACTTGTCTGGTCCAAGAACCAGATTGCGATCAGGCGCGAAGGTACGCAGGCCTGCCCAGTTCGACAAAAGCCGCGTCACGGGTTCCGTCACATGTTCCTCATAGCGCGCAAGGCCTTCGGCTAGCATCATGTCGTCTGCCCATGCGTCCATCGGTGGCATAAGCACCTCTTCGGCGGGTGAGACGATCAACGCACCAGCATCTGGTTTCGCGTACCAATCTTCACCGGGCCCAAAAAGCATCGGCCAACCGGACACATCATGACCACCAGGGGCAGGGATGCGTGCCATTGAACGGCGCAGAGGTGTCACACCAAGCGGCGCAACCCCAGCCATTTCAGCGACCACATCCACCCAAGCGCCTGCGGCGTTTACGATGACCCGCGCACTTAGAACGTCATCTCCGACAGTAACGTCCCAGCCAGCAGCGGTGCGGGCGATGGCCGTGACTTCGGCAGAAGTTCGCACCGCGCCCCTGTTGCCACGCACTTCGCTGGCGAAATTCTGAACAAGACGATCTGTATCCAAATCCCACGCGTCGCCGTCATAGCCAACCCGCGTCACAGTATCGTTGAGTATTGGAAACAGCGCACGGCCCTCGGCTACGCTTAGGGTCTCTAGATGCATCTTCGCCAGATCCGTCTCAAACGCGTCTTTGTCATCGGCAGTCCCGATCAACATCAACCCACGCGGGCTCGTGACACCGCCATTTGCCTCGAAATGATAGCCGCGGCTTGCCTCGTTCAAAGCGACCGTTGAGGGCAGCCCATAGCTTTCTTCAAACAACGCTGCAGAACGCCCTGACGCGTGATAGGCCAGTGCGCTTTCGCGCTCCAACACCACGACATGCCCATGATGGGACAGGCGTGCGCCAACTGACGTCCCCGCAATCCCACCGCCGATGACCAGAAAGTCAATCATGTCTTAGCGACCCCGAAGCGAACGCAAAAACAGCCCGACACCACCGATCAGCAAGATAAGGATCATGAGCAGGTCAAACGCGCTCATCCTCACGAGGGTGAAGTTGATGGATGCGATCACGCCAACCACCAGCGCAAGGACGGATCCTAGCGCCAGTATCCAGCCAATCCAATTGCGGCTGTTGTAAAACACCATGCCAACACCGAATGCGAACGGCACAAGGACCAGCCCTGTGGTGACTGGAAACCCGCCAACGGCAAACATCTGGTTTCCAAGCCCAAATTGCGGCCGCACCATGATCCCCTTTAGCAGCAAATACCCCCCCGCGATCATCATGATAATCCCGATCAGAAAGCTGCCTTCCCCACCGTTCGTTCCGCCTGCACCGCGATATGGCATTTGTTTGCTCCCTTGGTTTTGTCGGCACTTTGGAGTGCTCGCGCAAAGAATTCTAGAAATTTCTGTGGGAAGCGACAAATCTAAGTGCCCCGCGCGTATAACGCCTAGAAACCCCAACTATAGAAGATTTTTAATGTTCCATTTCCGCCGTTCAACTGCTGTTGCATGCCTTGCACTCGCACCTTTGGTTGCTCAAGCGCAGATTAATGTCGATTCAATCTCGCAAGATGCCCTCGTTTCCACACCGGAATCCGTTGATTGCACGCTCACAGATGGCAGCACTGCGACCTGTCTTGAGATAACGGTTAAGTATGTTCCCGAGAACCTTGAGGTGGGTCCATTTTGCCCCGCAATGATCGATGACATTGGTGGAATTTGGGACTGGGATGGAGATGAGGCGGGCCTTTATCGCATCGATGCTGCGTTCCTGACGATGCTCGATGAGATGGGGTATCATTTTTACGACGAAGACGGGACGGTCCACGTGTTTGACATCCGTGTCGAAGGGCCGACTGACGACAACGAATGCATCAGCGGCTCGTTTGATGAAGCCGTTGAAATGACAATGTTGATCCCGACGACCCCAGTCATGGCCGATGCGCCCGTTTCCCTAGGGACCGTCGCTAAAGTGGGTGTTTCCTTGTCGGGTGTGCCGGTTTTTGCAGATGCACCCAGCGCGCTTGATACGGGTCATATGCCTGCTTTGGATGTCTGTGCGGGCCATGTCGATCCGGGTGGTTGGTACCACTACCACGGCACCGCGACGGACCTTGATACGGTCTATGACCATGCTGGCGTTGAAGGGTCCTGTGCGAACGCGATTCAAGACGCAAAAGTTCAGTTCGGGTATGCCTTTGACGGCTTTGCGATCATGGGCAGCCTAGAACATGACGGCAGTGTTCCGCGTGATTTGGACGAATGCGGCGGCCACGTTGATGGGGACACGTACCATTACCACGCCAGCGAAGAATTTCCGAACCTGCCTACGTGTTTGGTTGGTCTTCAAGCGGAAGACAACTACAGCACCAACGCTGCCGGCGGAATTGGCGCTGAAGGGAAGGGTCCCGGTGGGCAAGGCGGACGCCCCGATTTTGCAGCGATGGCAGAAGCGTTGGGTGTTGATGAACAACTGCTCGCCCGCACTTTGGAAGAAGCAGGCGGCCCGCAAGCTGACCTCGCAGCGGTTGCCGCAGTGCTTGGTGTTGACGAAGACGCCTTACGCGCTGCACTGCCACAACGCCCATAATTCCCCATTTCCCAACGACCACCACTTACCCTGAAACGCGAAGGGCCCGTCATTTGGCGGGCCTTTTCTATTTCATCAGGTCGGCGCAAACTCCGTCAGCGATAACACATTGCCGCATGGATCGTTAAACCACGCAATCTTGCTCCCATCCGGTGTGGTCCAAATGCCAGACGCGTCCTGTTCCAGATGTTCAAACGTCAAAAAGGTGACACCTTTGGCTATAAGCGTCGCGATTTCGGACGTCATATCAGCAACCTCCCAGCCATGCACAGTATGCGTCGCGACGTGTAGATCAGGTACAATCTGGACCCGCAGCATCGCCGCGCCGTCGTCAAATACCAACGCGTAAGGCGACTCCTCGATCAAATCGAGCCCCATAACCTCACGATAAAATGCCTTCGCTGCGTCAGGTTGGGTCGTCGCTACAAAACAAATTGGTCGCCGTGTGTTGATCATTGTGTTGCTTTCGCTGTGAGTGGACCCAACCTAGGCGAATACCGCCACATAACCTAAAGCCCCATTAAACGGCAAAAGGCCCACCATTTCTGGCGGGCCTTTCTCATTTCAAAGAGCAGTCGCTTACTGCGGAACTTCTGCTGTCAGACCTTCAACGTAGAAGTTCATGCCAGCCAAACCATCGTCCGAGTAGTCCTGCGCTGTTTCGCCTTCAGCCAACCAAACAGAACCGTCCTGTTTGTTGATCGGGCCAGTGAACGCGTGGTATTCGCCAGACGCCAATTCTGCGACCATTGCTTCGGCAGATGCTTTGACTTCAGCTGGGATCGCGTCAGAGATTTCACCGATGCCAACCATGCCTGCGCCGATACCATCCCATGTGGATGTGCTTTCCCATGTGCCGTCCATAACAGCCTGTGTGCGCGCAATGTAGTACGGCGCCCAGTCATCGATGATGGACGATACGCGTGGCATTGGGCCGAATTCTGACATGTCAGACGCTTGACCGAATGTGTATACGTTGCCAGCGGCCTGCGCCGCAGCCTGTGGTGCTGTGGAGTCAGTGTGCTGCAAGATCACGTCTGCGCCTTGCTCGATCAGAACGTTTGCTGCTTCAGCTTCTTTTGCAGGGTCGAACCAAGTGTACGCCCAAATGATCTTGAACTCGACGTCTGGGTTTACTTCTTTCGCGTGAAGGTAAGCAGAGTTGATGCCACGGATAACTTCCGGAATCGGGAAGGACGCGATGTAGCCGATGACGTTGGATTCAGTGATCTGACCCGCGATGTGGCCTTGAACTGCGCGGCCTTCGTAAAAACGTGCGGAATAAACAGAAACGTTGTCCGCCTGCTTGTAACCTGTTGCGTGCTCAAAACGAACATCAGGGAACTGGGCCGCGACGTTGATTGTCGGATCCATGTAACCAAAGGACGTTGTGAAAATCAGGTCAGCACCTTCCAGCGCCATCTGTGTCATCACACGCTCAGCATCTGGGCCTTCTGGAACGCTTTCAACGAACACAGTTTCAACTGCATCGCCAAATTCTGCTTCAACAGCAAGGCGACCTTGGTCGTGTTCGTATGTCCAGCCGCCGTCGCCAACTGGGCCAACGTAAACGAAACCGACTTTGGTTGCGCCGTCTTCGCCGGACGCCATATCGTCTGAGCCTGGTGCAATGTAGAAATACGCGGCAGCAGCTGCGACAACGACCGCTGCTCCACCCAGTAATGCCTTCATGTTCATGTCTTATCCCCCTTGGATTTTTCTGAGTTATTGATGTGCCTCAACGTGAGGCGTGGAAAATCTTGCCGAGCGACCCCGGCGCTCCGCCGCTGGACATAATGACCAGAACGAAGATGGTGGCAATATAAGGCGAGGATGAAAGCCAAAGAGTCTCGTTAAAAACCCATCCAAGCCATTTATAAACGCTAAAGAATGCGGCTGCGATGCAAAGACTGGCGCTCCACCAAAGCATCTTGGCTGTAAATCTGCGTTTCTGGGTCAACCCTACGATGATTACGACAACGGCCGCTGTCAGCGCGGTGATCGTGAGAACATCGAGCAACGAAAGGCTCGCGGCCTGTAGGTTCAGCTGCAACGCTGTCACACCGCCAAACAAATATGCGCCCAGCAACAATCGCCCGGGTTTCCAGCCAGCGAAGACCACAATCGCAAGGGCGATCCAGCCCATCCCAGCGGTCAGGCCCGCGGCATAGGTCGGCACCCGCACGATAGACAAATACGCACCACCAAGCCCCGCACAGGCCCCGCCAAACATGATCGCCAGCATACGTGTGCGCACGACGTTGTAGCCCAATGCGTGGGCCGCCTCGTGGTTCTCACCGACAGCGCGCAAGATCAAACCGGCGCGGGATTTTTTCAAGAACCACCAAACGCCCGCGACAATGCCAAGGCCGATGTAAACCATCGGGTCATGTTGGAATACAATCGGGCCAAGGATCGGAATGTCGCCGAGCAGTGGAATGTGCCAGTCAGGGAATACAGGGGCCTTCACACCAAGGTAATCCTGCCCAAGAAGCGCGGCGAGGCCCAACCCGAACAGTGTCAATGCCAAGCCTGTCGCCACCTGATTGGACAGCAAAAACTGCGTCAGAAATCCAAACAGAAGGGATAGCCCAGCACCACCAACGGAGGCCGCAATAAATCCGATCCACGGGTTGCCGGTTTTGATCGCGGCAATAAACCCGATAACCGAACCGGTAATCATCATCCCTTCAACACCAAGGTTCAAAACCCCAGCGCGTTCCACCACCAGCTCACCGATCGCGGCAAGCATAATTGGGGTGGCGGCCACCATTAGGGAGGCAAGCAGCAGTTGCGGGTCAATCGATCCAAACATCACGCAATCCCTCCATGAACGACGAGATGAACTAGACCGGCAACACTCAATGCTGCAGCCATCATCACTCCAATGTGGCGCAGGGATGGGCGGTGCAGGCGATCCATGAATTGGCGTGCTCGTGGGGAGAGGCGCGCGGCAAATAACGCGCCCCCGATCACGACCGCAGCAAACACGACATGGGCTGCAACAAACGCGATCAACGCACCTGCGCCAAGCGTTCCGTCACCCGTCAACGCGCTGTGTAGCATCCACATCATCATCAGCCCCATCAGGCCGCCCATGACAATGGGTTTGGTATGGTTGAAAATTCTCATGCCACGGCCCCCCGTTTCATCCGCACGCGGTAGTTCGTCAGAACGTCGACGCCAAGCAGTGAAAACAGAAGCGTCCCTTGGAACACTTGGATCGCAGCCTTCGGTAGCCCAAGCGAAGACTGCGCTACATCGCCACCGATATAGGTCAGTGCCATCAACGTTCCCGCCATCAAAATACCGACGGGATGCAAGCGTCCCAAGAAGGCAACGATGATCGCGGTGAACCCATAGCCGACGTTGAAGTCGATGCTGACAACGCCCGCCGGACCGGACACTTCCGTCAGGCCCGCGATCCCTGCCAATGCGCCAGATGTACCAAGACAGAACAAGACCAATCGCGCAGGGTTAACGCCCGAAAACGCAGCCGCGCGTGGTGCTTGGCCTGCCAGTTTGATTTGGAAGCCAAGGATATGTCGGGTGAACAGGATATACGCAAAGATCACCGCGATAAGGGCTATTACGACGCCCCAGTGCATGCCGTTTCCTTGGTCGATCCACGAACTGGCTGATGCGTATTGCGATAGATTGCGTGAGCCCGGAAAGCCCATGCCTTCGGGGTTTTTTAACGCTCCAAGCGCCATGGCTGCTAGCAATTGTTCGGCCACATAGACCAACATCAAAGACACCAAAATCTCGTTAGTGTTGAACTTTACGCGCAAAATTCCTGGAATCATCGCCCATGCGAAACCACCAAATGCCCCCGCGATCAGCATTGCCGGAAGGACCAGCCAACGTGCCTCCATCGGATACAGCGCAAGGCCCACGGCAGCACCGCACAACGCCCCGATGATGTATTGCCCCTCGGCACCGATGTTCCAGATGCCTGCCTTGAACCCAAGCGAAAGGCCCAACGCGATGGCGACCAATGGCGCGCCCTTGATCAGGAGTTGTGGCAGGTAAAAGAAGTTGAACTCGCCAAACAGCGGCTCCCAGAAGATTTTGCTTAGCGCCTCGATTGGTGGCTTTCCAAGGGTTGCAAACAAGGCAGCCCCGAAGATCATCGTCAGAATGACCGCGACAATCGGCGCGCCATAAGACCAGAATTGCGACGGCTGCGGGCGTTTTTCCAAAATGATCATGTCGCAGCCTCCACATGCGCGACTTCCATATCGTGCGCACCACCCAACATCAGGCCGATTTCCTCAACAGTGAGGCCTTGCGCCGGGCGTGGCTTGGACAGCCGCCCTTCGTTCAACGCAGCAAACTGGTCTGAGATTTCCATCAACTCATCAAGATCTTGGCTGATCACAATGACCCCAGCACCCTTGGCCGCCAAATCCAGCAAAGCCTGCCGAATAGCGGCCGCCGCGCTCGCATCAACGCCCCACGTCGGCTGGTTGACGATCAGGATCTTCGGGTCTTGCAAAATCTCACGCCCGATGACGAATTTCTGCAGGTTCCCACCACTCAACGACCGCGCGGCATTGCCGGCCCCCGGCGTGCGGACATCAAAGCGCTCGATAATGATTTCGGCAAAGTTCCGCGTTTTGTTCCAGTCGATAAACCCGTTTTTTGCCAGGTCTTTACGCTTGCGTCCCGTCAACGCGGCGTTCTCTGTTAAGGACATATCAGGTGCGGCGGCATGGCCCATGCGCTCCTCAGGGGCCGCGCAAATCCCAAGGCTGCGCCGTGCATCTGGCGCCATCTGGCCAATGTCTTGGTCCATAAAGGCAACTTGTCCGGCACCAACCTTGATTTCGCCCGACAACGCACCGAGCAATTCGTCCTGCCCGTTGCCTGCAACGCCACCAATCCCGATGACATCGCCTGCGCGAATGTCGAGGGTGATGTCCTTTAGTGAGGTTCCATATTCAGCGGGCGAGCGGGCGGAAAGGCCGCTGATCTGCATCAGCGTTTCGCCAGTCTCACCGGCTTCGCGTTCCGGCACATGAAGCGTTCCACCCACCATCAGCTCGGCCATTTCGCGCGCCGATGTCTCGCGTGGGTCGCAGGTTCCGACGACTTCGCCGAGGCGCAAAACCGTCGCGTGATCGCACAGCGCACGAATTTCTTCGAGCTTGTGCGAAATGTATAAAATCGCTGTACCTTCGGACTTCAGCTTGCGCAGGGTCTCGAACAGAATCTCGACTTCTTGTGGGGTCAAAACGCTTGTCGGTTCATCCATGATAAGCACCTTCGGGTCTTGCAGAAGGCAGCGAATAATCTCGACACGTTGGCGCTCGCCCGCGCTTAAATCACCGACAATGCGCGACGGGTTCAGCGGTAATCCGTAGGTTTCAGAGACCTCTTTGATGCGCTGCGCGAGGTCTTTCATTGGGGGCGGGTTTTCCATCCCCAAGGCAACGTTTTCCGCGACATCCAAGGCTTCAAACAATGAGAAATGCTGAAAGACCATCGCGATACCCGCGGCGCGTGCGGCCCGTGGTTCTGCGGGTGTGAAAGGTTTTCCGTCCAGCGTCATCGTGCCCGTGTCAGGCTTGACCAATCCATAGATGGTTTTGACTAAGGTGGACTTCCCCGCGCCGTTTTCGCCCAGTAGCGCGTGAACTTCGCCTGCTTGAATGTTGAACGACACGTCGGAATTCGCAACGACTCCAGGGTAGGCTTTGGTCAGCCCCTCGAGCTTCATAAGCGGTTCGGTCATGCTGTGCGTTCCCCTATCCCCTGGCGTTCAACCCCGTCCGCCGAAGCAGAGATTAACGCAGCCGCAGCACTTACGGCAATGGCTTGCGGGTGCTTTCCAAGGCTCGGATCGCCAATGGGACAAGCAATGCGTGAAATCTGTGCAGATGTGTGCCCCATTGAGGCGAGCTTTGATCGAAACCGTGCCCATTTCGTCGCGGAACCGATCAAACCCGCGCTCGCGAATCCATGACGTAGCAGCGCATCGCAGAGTGCCAAATCAATTGCGTGGGAGTAGGTCAGGACAAGGTGATCCGCATCACGGGGCGCATGGGCAACGGCGCGAACTGGGTCAGCAGCCACAAGGGGCGCTACCGTGATCGCAAGCACATCAGGCATGCGCTCGGCGGTGGTGTCGATCAATGTGATTTGGCGGTCTTCAAGTGGTGCCAAAACGTTGGCGATCGCACGCCCAACATGACCTGCCCCCCAAATCCACAGGGGCGGTTGTGACGGTTTTTCGAGTTGGTCATCACGGTTGAAATCAAGCGTGACAACACCCCCGCAGCATTGGCCCAGATCAGGGCCAAGCGGCATGACCCGTTGGATTTTCATCAAGTTGTCACGCAACATTTCCCGCGCGATTTTTGCCGCCTCAAATTCCAGCGCTCCACCACCGATGGAGCCTTCCTGACGGTCCGGCCAGATGCGCATAACGGCGCCTACTTCACGCGGGGCGGAGCCTTTGACGGCCCCGACGGTCACCGCAATGAACTGTTCTTCGTTTTGGCTCATGCACGGGCTCGCTTGACGGCTTGCAGCACTTCTTGCGCCGTCGCGGGGGCTTGCAAATCCGGATAGGTCGCCCCGCAGGCTCCACAAGCATCTGCTAAGGCCAAATGCGCCGAAATCCCGAGCATAAACGGCGGCTCTCCGACTGCTTTGGACCGATAGACCGTTTCAGCGCGGTTTTCGCCATCCCACAAAGCGACGTTAAAAACCTCGGGACGGTCACTGCAGGCGGGAATTTTATAGGTGCTGGGCGCATGCGTGCGTAAACGTCCCGCATCGTCCCAAACGAGTTCCTCGGTGGTCAACCAGCCCGCACCTTGCACAAATCCACCCTCAATTTGACCGATGTCCAAAGCGGGGTTCAGTGACGCCCCAGCGTCATGCAAAACATCAACGCGCAGCAGGCGATTTTCACCTGTCAGCGTGTCGATCACCACTTCGGAAATCGCCGCGCCATATGCGAAATAGAAGAATGGGCGACCCTTTCCTGCGATCCGATCCCATGCAACGTCGGGTGTTTTATAAAAGCCCGTGGCGCTTAGGCTGACGCGGTTTTCATACGCAGTCTTGGCAGCATCCGCGAAGGACATCTCGACATTGCCAACCACGACCATGCCATTGTCGAACGTAACATCTCCAGTCGCCGTCTCGTGAATTTCGGCCAGACACTCCGCGATCCGGTCTCGGATGATGTCGCATGCGTTTTGCACCGCCATGCCGTTCAAATCCGTCCCGCTCGATGCGGCTGTCGCAGACGTGTTTGGTACCTTGCCCGTGTCCGTTGCTGTGATTTTCACGGCACTCAAATCCACCCCGAACCGCGCCGCCGCAACCTGCGCCACTTTCTGGAACAACCCTTGCCCCATCTCGGTGCCGCCGTGGTTCAGCTGGATCGATCCGTCTTGATACACATGCACCAGTGCGCCCGCTTGGTTCAGGTGCGTAAGGGTAAATGAAATGCCGAACTTAACGGGGTTGAACGCGATCCCTTTCTTGAGGGTTGTGTGCTTGGCATTCCACTCGTCCACAGCCGCTTTTCGGCCTTCATAGTCAGCATCTGCAAGCAGCTTTTCGGTCATCTCGTGCAGGATGAAGTCTGTGACTTCCATGTCGTAGGGCGTCGTATTTTCCGCTTCGGCGACCGGCGAATGCTCTGCCCCGAAGCGCCGACCAGTTCCCGCCTTTCCCTCTGACGAACCAGCCACCGCATCGGGCGCGGCATAGAAGTTCACCCGTCGCACCGCAGCAGGGTCCTTGCCCAACGCATGGGCCACGTGGTCCATAACCCTCTCAATCCCCAGCATCCCTTGCGGGCCACCAAAGCCACGATAGGCCGTAGCACTTTGCATGTTGGTTTTCAGCCGATGCGAGGTGATGCGTGCAGCAGGCAATAGGTAGGCATTGTCCGCGTGCAACATGGCGCGATCCGCGACAGGCAGGGACAGATCCTGCGCCCAACCGCAACGCGTGTAATGCGTGAAATCCACTCCGGTCAGTCGACCGTTTGCGTCATAGCCAACATCATAATCGATGCGGAAATCGTGGCGCTTACCAGTGATCGTCATGTCGTCGTCGCGATCATAGCGCATCTTGCAAGGTTGCCCCGTTGCGCGCGCGGCAACCGCGCAACTCACCGCGAGGGCGTTGCCTTGGCTTTCCTTACCGCCAAACCCACCACCCATGCGACGGATTTCAACACGCACGGCATGCATATCAACACCCAGCGCGTCCGCCACTTTGTGTTGAATTTCTGTTGGGTGTTGCGTTGATGAATGCACCACCATATCGCCGCCTTCTTGCGGAAGGGCGAGGGCGGCTTGGCCTTCTAGGTAAAAATGCTCCTGTCCGCCCATCTCAATCCGCCCCTTAAGGCGGTTTGGTGCAGATGAAAGCGCTGAGGCGATATCGCCTTTCGTATAAACGCGCGGACCGTTTTCAAACCTTGCATCCGCCGCGAGCGCGTCTTCGATGCTGAAAATCGGGGTTTCTTCGACGTATTGAATGTCGCCCTGACGCGCAGCAAAACGGGCTTGCGAGTGTGTTTGCGCCACAACCAAAAAGATCGGCTGTCCGACATAGTGAACGGTTCCGTCCGACAGCAGTGGTTCATCATGGATCGACGGGGAAACATCATTGGCAAAAGGAAGATCCTTCGCCGTTAGAACTGCGACAACTCCGGGGGCTTGCTTCACCTTTTCAAGGTTCACCGATTTGAGCATTCCACGCGCAACCGTGCTTGTGCCAAAGGCCAGATGCAGCGTGCCTGCGGGCATCGGTACGTCATCAACATAGCGCGCAGTTCCGGTAACATGGAGCTTCGCTGCGTCATGGGGGAGGGGCTTAGAAACACTCATGCGCGGACCTCCAGAACACTTGTTTCAGTGCCGTTGATGTCATCGAAATAGCGTAGCAACTGACCCTGCGCCGCTTCCATGCGGTAGGTGGCAGAGGCACGCATGTCGCTCATGGGTTGGAAGTCTTCGGTTAGGCTCTCTGCTGCCGCTTGCAGTGTTTCAAACGCCCAAGGGCGTCCGACCAGCGTGGCCTCTGACGAGGCCGCGCGTTTAGGCGTTCCGGCCATACCGCCAAATGCGATACGTGCCGCGGTGATTTCGCCGTCTTCAACCGTGATATTGAAACAGCCACAGACCGCCGAGATGTCTTGGTCAAACCGCTTGGAAAGTTTGTAACAGCGCAACGAGGGGGCCGTTTTGGGGATCGTTACAGCTTCGACGAATTCCCCGGGTTGGCGGTCTTGCTTGCCATAAGCGATGAAGAAATCCTCAATCGGCATGTCGCGTCGCGAGTCGCCACACCGAAGATGCAGTGTTGCGTCCAGCGCGATCAGGGCAGGCGGGTTGTCCCCGATGGGCGACCCATTGGCGATGTTGCCGCCAATTGTCGCCGCGTTGCGCACTTGTTCAGAGCCATATCTGCGGATCATTTCAGCGTAAGACGGATGCAAGTCTCGCACTGCGCCTAATACATCCGTCATTGTAACGGCCGCGCCGATTCGAAATGCATCACCTTGATCTTCGATTTGTTGCAGGTCGGCGCAGCGGTTTAGAAATGCCACATCTCCCAGATCAGTGAAGTGTTTGGTGACCCACAGACCAACATCCGTCGCGCCAGCAATAAGCGTTCCTTCGGGGTGCTCCATGTACCACTGTGCAAGTTCGTCGCTGGTAGATGGCGCAGGAATGTCCGTTTCGCCAAGTTGCGGTGGCACTTCGCGCATGTGGTCTGGGACGGATGTACCTTCGCTTGCATTGGCCGCGCGTATGATTGGTGCGTAGCCAGTACAGCGGCACAGATTACCAGCGAGCACATCATCATGGTCAGTGCGCCCGTTCAGATGACCTGTGGCCATCGACATCACAAAACCAGGTGTGCAGAAACCACATTGGCTACCGTGATTGTCGATCATTGCCTGTTGCACAGGGTGCAGGGTTCCATCGGGTGAGGCAAGACCTTCGACGGTGCGCACGGCTTTCCCATGAAGCTGCGGCATGAACAGGATACAGGCATTCAAGGTGCGCGCGCCGTTTTCGTCGGTCACCATCACCGAACACGCACCGCAGTCGCCCTCGTTGCAGCCTTCCTTGGTTCCCGTTAGGTGGCGCTTTTCGCGCAACCAGTCGAGCAGCGTTTGCGTGGGGTGGGTGTCCACATCCACGGTCTCTCCGTTGAGAAGAAACGTTACATTCATGATATTGCTCTGCCGCGGTACCAAGGAAAGTTGGTGCGCTGGGTCGATGCGGCGTAGACCCCTGCGTCAGATTGGATCAAAGCGGGAATTACGCGCTTTTGCAAGCCTCAGTTCCGTTAGGTCCATCTAGCTGGCTTTCCCAAACGCGGCGTTGCCACTCGAGCCAGCCTTGAAGTTCCATCATCGGGGCAGCTTCGATATGGCAGGTGCGCACGCGACCTTTTTTGACGGACCGGACGAGGCCGCAGGTTTCAAGGATCTTGAGATGTCGCATGAATGTGGGCAACGCGATATTGTAATCACTTGCGAGAGAAGTGACGCTCGCGGGGCCCTTGGCCAATCGCTCAACCACGGTGCGGCGGGTTGGGTCTGAGAGGGCGGAAAAGATGGCGTTGAGGTCTCTTGGCATGGAAGGAATATTGACGGTGTTTCTTGCGATCGTCAATATAGTTAGTCAAAATGCTAAGTTATGGGTTTTGGGGCGGTGAGCAGTCCAAATTAATATCTAACACTTTCACCTGCATCGCGCCCCAGCTAGGGTACAGATTATGGCTGATCCACGATTCATACACCTGCGCACGCATACAGAATACTCACTTCTTGAGGGGGCGGTTCCTGTAAAAACCCTGAGTGGGCTTGCAGCAAAGGCTGGGATGCCTGCGGTGGCCGTTACGGACACCAACAACCTGTTTTGTGCACTGGAATTTTCCGAATATGCGGCGAAGGCTGGAGTTCAGCCAATCATTGGGTGTCAGATTGATTTTGGAATGGGCACGGATGAACCCGGTCGTCGCCCTGAGCCGCCCGCACCGCTGGTTTTTCTGGCGCAGAATGAGGCGGGTTACCTGAACCTCATGAAGCTAAACTCATGTGCGTACTTGGATGCGAACGGGGAGCTGCCGCAAGTTTCACTCGATGATTTGGCGAAACATTCCGAGGGTTTGATTTGTCTGTCTGGTGGGCCGGACGGACCTATCGGGCGGCTATTGCGCGCTGGGCAACGCCCCGCTGCCGAGGCTTTGATGACCAAACTGGCCGCGACTTTCCCAGATCGTTTGTATGTGGAACTGCAGCGCCACCCCGTTGATGGCGGCCTGCCTGAGGCTGAACAATTGTCGGAGCAAGGCCATGTCGAAATGGCCTACGCGATGGATTTGCCGTTGGTTGCGACCAACGATGTCTATTTCCCAAAGGCCGCAATCTACGAAGCGCATGATGCGTTGATCTGTATCGCAGACGGTGCCTATGTCGACCAAAACGAGCCCCGCCGCCGCTTGACGCCGCAGCACTACTTCAAGTCGCAAGAAGAAATGGTCACGCTGTTTGCGGACCTTCCAGAAGCCGTCGCCAATACCGTTGAAATCGCCAAACGTTGCGGTTTCAAAGTTTACAAACGCGATCCAATTTTGCCCAAATTTGCCGATGACGAGGTCGCAGAACTGCGCCGTCAGGCCGAAGCGGGACTAAAGGACCGTCTGGCGATTATCCCCCATGCGGCCGACGTTGCTGAGTACGAGAAGCGCCTCGATTTTGAACTCGGCATCATTGAGGGCATGGGGTTCCCCGGCTACTTCTTGATCGTTGCGGACTTCATTAAATGGTCCAAGGATAACAACATCCCAGTCGGTCCGGGCCGTGGGTCTGGTGCGGGGTCTTTGGTGGCCTATGCGCTGCTGATCACCGATCTTGATCCTTTGCGGTATTCCTTGCTGTTTGAGCGGTTCTTGAACCCCGAACGTGTGTCCATGCCCGATTTCGATATCGATTTTTGCATGGATCGCCGCGAAGAGGTCATTCGCTACGTTCAGGAAAAATATGGCCGCGATAAGGTAGGCCAGATCATCACCTTTGGTGCGCTATTGTCCAAAGCCGCCGTACGCGATGTTGGGCGTGTTTTGCAGCTGCCGTACGGGCAGGTCGATAAACTGTCCAAGATGATCCCCGTGGAAGGCGTCAAACCTGTCAGCATTGTTAAGGCGCTGGCGGATGAGCCGCGCCTGCGCGAAGCGGCGAACAATGAAGAAGTTGTCGACCGCTTGCTGACCTATGGGCAGCAGTTAGAAGGCTTGCTGCGCAACGCATCGACCCACGCGGCGGGTGTTGTGATTGGCGACCGTTCGCTCGATGAACTTGTGCCGCTCTATCAAGATCCGCGTTCTGATATGCCCGCGACCCAGTTCAACATGAAATGGGTTGAGCAAGCAGGCCTCGTTAAGTTTGATTTCTTGGGTCTGAAAACGCTGACAGTGATCCAGAACGCGATTGACCTGATCCGCAAGTCGGGCCGCGATATTCATACGGCCGCAGATGGAACAGAACTATATGTGCCCGCCGAAGGTGCAGTGAATGAAATCAACGCGATTCCGCTGGACGATGAAGCGAGCTATAAGCTTTACGCCGCCGCCAAAACCGTGGCCGTGTTTCAGGTGGAATCCAGCGGTATGATGGATGCGCTGAGGCGCATGAAACCGGATTGTATCGAGGACATTATCGCGCTGGTGGCATTGTATCGCCCCGGCCCGATGGAGAACATTCCGAAGTTCTGTGAAGTGAAGAACGACATTTCGGATCGCGACACGCTGCATCCGTCCATCGACCACATTCTCGACGAAACCCAAGGCATCATCGTTTACCAAGAACAGGTTATGCAGATCGCCCAAGAAATGGCGGGCTACTCGCTTGGTGGCGCTGACTTGTTGCGCCGCGCGATGGGTAAAAAGCTGCAAGAGGCGATGGACGCCGAGAAGCCGAAGTTCATTTCCGGTGCCGCTGAAAACGGTGTCGATAAGAAGAAAGCGCAGGAAGTCTGGGACCTGCTGGATAAGTTCGCAAACTACGGTTTCAACAAATCCCACGCGGCGGCCTATGCGGTGGTCAGCTACCAAACCGCGTGGCTAAAGGCGAACCATCCGGTTGAATTCATGGCCGGCGTGATGAACTGCGATATCCACCTGACGGACAAACTGGCAGTGTATTTCCAAGAAGTGAAGAAGGGGCTTGAGCTGCCTTGGAAGCCACCTTGCGTGAACACATCGCTCGCCACGTTTGACGTGCAAGATGGCGCGTTGGTCTATGGCCTTGGTGGTCTGAAAAATGTCGGCGCGGATGCGATGGGCCTTATCGTGGATGCGCGATTGGCAGAGGGTGCGAAGGCGTTCTCGACGCTGTTTGATCTTGCCCGCCGCGTTGATCTGAAACGTGTCGGTAAACGCCCACTTGAAATGTTGGCCCGCGCGGGTGCGTTTGATGTACTGGATCCGAACCGCCGCAAAGTGCTGGGTGGGTTGGATGCGCTGGTTGGGTATTCCGCGGCGATCCATGACCAGAAGAATTCCAATCAGGTGTCGTTGTTTGGTGAAGCTGGCGATGATCTGCCAGAACCGCGCTTGCCTGCGTGCGAGGACTGGTTGCCTGCTGAACGGCTTGCCGAAGAATTCAAAGCGGTTGGGTTCTACCTGTCCGGCCACCCGCTGGATGACTACCTTGCGCCGCTAAAACGCAAAGGCGTGCTGACCCTTGATGAGGTGACAGCCAAGGCTGAACGCGGAGCGCACGTCGCTAAAATGGCGGGCACAGTGGCGGGGCGTCAGGAACGCAAATCCGCACGCGGCAATCGTTTCGCGTTTGTTCAGCTTTCTGATCCAACGGGTCAGTACGAGGTCACGATGTTCAGTGATGCGCTAGAAGCCTCGCGCGATTTTCTGGAAACGGGTGCGCAAGTTGTCCTAAGCGTCGAAGCCACGATGGAAAGCGAACAACTGAAACTCCTCGGGCGGTCGGTGTCGCCGATTGATTTGGCAGTGGCTGATGCTGGCTCAACCGGTTTGCGGGTGTTCCTTGGGGATATCGCGGCAATCCCGACAGTCGATGAAATCCTGCAAAACGCGATCCGCGACAAGGTTAAGGGTGGGCGTGGGCCGATCACATTTACCATTGATGATGCCGAACTGGGCGAGATTGACGTGGAACTTGGCGCTGAATTCCCTGTGAACCCGCAGATCAAAGGTGCGTTACGCAGCCTTAGCGGTGTCATCGAAGTGCAAGAAATCTAACGCATCTTTAACGTGCGGCGAAACCCCGCCTGTCCAAAGGGTCCGGTGGACGCACGCGACCCCATCCGTTAATACATTCGAAACGGTAAGGTGAAGGACGCTAAATGCGCCATATTTTGTTGGGACTGGTTGTAGCCACAGGGCTTTCTGCGTGTGGTGATCCACTACGCGATGTGGCACGTTTAGATGATGTTGTTATCGCCGATGGCGCAGCGAACGTCGCCGAAACCCCTGCTGAAGCACGTAACAACGCAGGCGGCGGTGGCTTGTTTCGCCGTATGCTGAACCGCCAACCTGATGATCCGACAAATGCTGCCGTTGAAGCGGCTTTGGCCGATACGGCAAATGCCGAAGACGGCGACGAGGAAACTCTGGTCCAAACATCCGCCTCATCAACAATACCGGAACCGCAAGAGGCTGAACTGCCAAGGCGCGGCTTGCGCGGGCTGTTTAGTGGCAATGGCCGCGCAGAACGCCCACGCACGGGCCCCGACGCGACCGATGTTGACGCTGGCACTGTGATGCCGTTTGGAACAATCGCGCGGGTCTGTGGGTTAGGTTCTAACCAACTTGGGACACAGATCGATGGTGGCGGTGGTTTCAGAATTTACGACACCATTCCCCAAACAACGTCCCCGCGGCCCTTTTATATCACAGGGTTTGATGACAATTGCGCGCGCACATTTACAGGTGCTGTGGTCGTGACTGGTGACATCGAAACCCATGAATTCGTCCGCTATCAAGGCAGCAACGAAGGCATTGATTACACCACAACCGACAATGCCTATGAGGCCTTGAAGGCAAGCGAATGCCGCGTCGGTCGTGGCCAGCCTTGTGGTGAGCGCACGGAGCGTCTGAACCGCGATACGCATTTCATAACTGTCTATAACTTCTTTGGTGGCACGTTCAGTTCTGTGCCAACGCAGTGGGCGCAAATCCTCGTCCATGACGGAGAAGTTTTGGCGATGTCCTTAAAAGACGGCTAAAGCCTAGTAGTGTGGCGGACGTTGGTCTGCCATCATCGCTGATCCGCCTGCATCGGCTTCACGGCCTGCTTCGCGCTCCATCAACATCTGTACGCGGTGGGTCAGTTTGCTGATCTCACCTTCTTGGCGTGCCACAATATCTGACAAATCATCCACGGTGCGGCTCAGATGCGCGAGCTGTTCTTCAAGGTTTGTTTGGTCACTCATACACATCCATTAAGGCGCTGGGCCGCGCTTTGCTAGCCCCTGCTGTTGCGTGGCGCGTGTGGGCGCGGTAAAGCGCGGGGATAAATGTCCTCAGCGGGAGCCAAGCGAATGGCCAAGCAGAAAAAACCCCAACGACCCAAGGCGCAGACCCCTAAAGGGTTTCGCGATTATTTCGGCGCAGAAGTGGCGCAGCGTACAGACATGTTGCGCACGATTGCTGGGGTTTATCATCGCTACGGGTTCGAAGCGCTTGAATCTGCGGCTGTTGAAACCGTCGAAGCGTTGGGCAAATTTCTTCCTGACGTGGACCGCCCGAATGAGGGTGTCTTTGCGTGGCAAGAAGAAGACGAAAACGACAACGGCGATTGGCTGGCGCTTCGCTATGACCTGACTGCGCCGCTTGCTCGTGTTTTCGCACAGCACCGAAATGATTTGCCGACACCCTATCGCCGCTATGCAATGGGTCCGGTTTGGCGCAATGAAAAGCCCGGTCCGGGTCGTTTCCGCCAATTTTATCAGTGTGATGCGGATACGGTTGGGTCTGGCAATGTTGCCGCTGATGCCGAGATTTGCGCGATGCTGGCTGATACTTTGGAAGCCGTGGGAATTGATCGCGGCGATTACGTCGTGCGCATCAACAACCGTAAGGTTTTGAACGGTGTGCTTGAGGTCATGGGCCTGTCTGATGATGACCAGAAGGCAAACGTCCTGCGTACCATCGACAAGTTCGACAAAGTTGGCGAAAGCGGCGTACGTGAATTGCTCGGCAAGGGGCGCTTGGATGCCTCTGGCGCCTACATTGACGGCGTGGGCTTGTCGGATGAGCAAGCCGAACCTGTTGTCGCATTTCTGACATCCAAGTCTGACACAACTGAGGGCACATTGGCGAACCTGCGGGCCGCGATTGGTGACAGTGAAGTTGGCGCAAAGGGCGTGGATGAATTGCAGACAATGGCAGACCTTTTGGCGGCTGGTGGCTATGGCCCTGACCGCATCGTGATCGACCCAAGCGTTGTGCGTGGCCTTGGCTATTACACTGGCCCAGTTTTTGAAGCCGAACTGACGTTTGAAATCAAAGACGAAAAGGGTCGCCCGCGGTCCTTTGGTTCCGTTGCTGGCGGTGGTCGCTACGACGATCTCGTGAAACGCTTCACAGGCCAAGAGGTCCCTGCGACAGGCGTGTCTATTGGCGTCGATCGCTTGCTTGCAGCGCTGCACATGAAGGGCCGCTTGAACACGGACACGACGGGTCCTGTTGTGGTCACGGTTATGGATCGTGATCGCATGGCGGATTATCAGGGCATCGTGTCCGAGCTGCGTAATGCAGGCATCCGTGCAGAGGTTTACCTTGGCAATCCAAAAAGCTTCGGCAACCAGTTGAAATATGCAGACCAACGCAACTCACCAATCGCGATCATCCAAGGCGGTGACGAGCTGGAAGCAGGCACATTGCAGGTCAAAGACCTGATCCTTGGCGCGAAGATCGCCGAGACTGCATCGCAGGAAGAATGGAGCGAACGCCCACAACAGTTTGAAATTCCGCGTGCCGATCTGGTGAGCCGGATCAAAACGCTTTTAGACGAGCAAGCAAAGTGAAGAGGCTCGGTAAATTAGCTGCTTGGTTTGGCATGTCTATGTCTGGAAGTATGGTCTTTGGGTGCAGTGTAATGTTGGGTTTGCTCAGTTTGCTAATGCAATTTTGGCTGTTGCTTGCCATTTGCGTTTTGGCTGCAGTCGTAGGTATTTGGCTAATTGATCGTGCGGAGGATTTAGATAGATGAGCAAATTTCACGCTCAAGCCAATTGGGATCGCGCGCGGCGCTATCAAGCAACCATTGCTGCTAAGGGTGCTGTGATTACGGATGCAGATTACCTGCAGTCGGCGGAAACGCTGCTGGACCTATACGGCGAAGACATCCGCGCCCGTGCATTCACCACGCAGGACCCTCTGCGCGGCGAGCAAATGTTGCGCCCCGATTTCACGGTGCCAATCGTACAACAACACATGGCTTTCGGCGCAGAACCCGCGCGTTATACCTACATGGGCAAAGTATTCCGTAAGCAGGAAGTCGACGAGGCCCGCCCATCCGAGTTTGTGCAAGTCGGGTTTGAGGTCTTTGACGGTAGTGATGTCGCTGCCGCTGACGCGGAAGTCTTCGCAACCTTCGCTGAAATCCTCGCGGACGTGCCCGTTTCGCCCGTTACGGGTGACATCGGTATCCTTCGTGCGGCTGTTACGGGCCTCAAAACCACTGAACACCGCCGCGCAGCACTTTTGCGCCACCTCTGGCGTCCGCGCCGCTTTAAGGCGTTGCTGGACAGGTTTGGGGGCGTAACTCCGGTTCCTGCCGCGCGCGCCGCATTGCTTGCCGATGCTGATCCGTTGGCGAAGTTGCCAGCGGTTCTAGGTTTGCGCTCGGAGTCCGAGATTGCCCTGCGGATTGAGGCCTTGCGCGACGATGCCGCTGCGGAACCGATTTCTCACATGGAACGTGATCTGCTGGATGCGCTGTTGAAGGTACGCGAAACCGCACCCAATGCGCTGGCCCTACTTGGCGATATTGCGGTCGATCTTCCGTCTATCTCAACGGCTGTTGATGGGTTCTCTGCACGGTTGGACGCGCTGTCCAAACACGGGATCAATGTAGAAGAGCTCCCGTTTGAGGCGTCCTACGGTCGCACATCGATGGAATACTATGATGGTTTCGTTTTTGGTTTCTCGGCGGCTCCAAACCTGAACATTCCACCCGTCGCGACGGGTGGGCGTTATGACGCGCTGACGACTGTGCTGGGTGCTGGAAAAGGTGTTCCTGCTGTGGGCGGTGTGATCCGGCCAGATCTCGTCGCAATCGCGGAGGCTGTACAATGACCCTCAAGCTCGGTGTGCCGTCCAAGGGGCGGCTGATGGAGAAAACATTCGATTGGTTCGCGGCACGCGGTGTGACGCTGCGCAAATCCGGTTCTGATCGTGAATACGCAGGCGCTGTGGACGGCATTGATGGCATCGAATTGGTGCTTTTGTCCGCCGGTGAAGTCCCGCGCGAATTGGACAAGGGGAACATTCACCTTGGGGTGACCGGTTCTGACCTTGTGCGCGAAAAGCTTAGCGGGTGGGATCAGCGTGTTGTCGAAATTGCCAAGATGGGTTTTGGCGGTGCAGATTTGATTATTGCGGTGCCGCAAGCCTGGATTGATGTCGATAACTTGGACGATCTGGATGCAGTCGCTGCCGCGTTTCGCGCCAATCACGGGTTCCGCCTGCGCATTGCCACCAAATACCACCGCCTTGTGCGGGAATTCCTACGTGAAAATGGCGTGGCGGACTACCAGCTCGTCGATAGCCAAGGCGCGACAGAAGGCACAATCCGCAACGAAACCGCCGAGGCCGTCGCTGACATCACGTCAACAGGTGAAACCCTGCGCGCAAACGGGCTGAAAATACTGAGCGATGGTCCCATCCACGCCAGCCAAGCCACGTTGTTTCGGGGCCGTCGCAGCAATTGGACCAAAGAGCAGCGTGAAACGCTCAAGGCCCTCAACGCGAAATTAGAGCGTTAGTTCGAGTTTTCCGGCGCTGATCTTGAGGCCGTCGATCATCGGTACCCGAAAACGAAATAGGACACCCAAAGGGTGCCCTATTCCAATGCAAACAAAAGGGTAGATTTAGTAGTCGAAGGCACCAGCTGTTTCTATGACACCAAGCAAGCGATCTGCAGTGGTTTCGTATGATGCAGGCTTGTCGCCAAAGTCCATGGTCATGCCGATGTTAAAGCCATCGACCTCAAAACCACCAAGATCAACGCGCGAAAGACCAGCATACAATGTGTATTTGTCATTCACGTTGTAAGTACCGCCCAAGCGGATCAAATCGGCGTCTGTTCCGGCAATGTCAGCCGTTGAGTACGCACCGCGAACACCCCATTGATCGTTGATCTGGTAATTACCGGCCAAGCTGATCAAAGACAGATCTGTTCCACCCAAACTAATCGAAGCATATTCAGCCTTTACGCCCCACTGGCCCGTATCGTATTCGCCGCCAAGAATGATGAGCGGATCAACTGTGCCTGAGGTTTCGTCAAGAGCGTGCACAGACATGGACACATCCGCATAGTCATTGAACTGATAGCCAACGTGTAGGCCAAGAAGCCCATCGACACCCGGCACAGGTTGGTTGATGTCAGCAAAGCTCAAACGGCCAAAGAAAGTGCCGTTGTCATAAGCGACACCGATTTCATCCAAACCGATACTAAGGCCAGTTCCGCCAATTCCAAATCCGAGGTTAGATGACGAAACGTCTACGCGGTAGTTGCCAGAGAACGTGTATCCGGCGCCAATCGTAGATACATCTGCAGTCAGGTTAACTGGGACACCATCAGGTGAGATTGTTACCTGTGTACCATTGATCCAGAAATCGAAGTCCTGAACACGCACACCAGCTTCTGCGCCAAGTATGGATGCATTTACATCACCACCAGGTGTCGACAACATTTCAAAGTCGGCGATAAGGCGACCGTAGCTGAGTTCTTGTGCCGCTGCGCTTGTAACGGCAGTCATAGCAATAGCGGTACCTATAAACAGGGTTTTCATCGTAATTCTCCTAAAAATATCAGTCGTAAAATTGTTCGTAAAAATATGTAGGTATTTCCGCTGGCGAAAATACGCTAGCAACACGTTAACTTTAGTTAATAAAGTATTGATGAACAATAGGGAGGATCCAAATGTCCCGTTTGGATCTCATCCTGTTGCCGGCCCGTTACAGTTGGTTCTTGAGGATGAATTGTCTAAAGAACCCCGATTTCAGCAAGTGCTGCGGACAGCGATTCAGGCAAGGCTTCTTCTGCCTCTCGTCCTTCGGGGAGATCCATTGGAGCGTCTGCGGGCTTTAGATAGCGCCATCCCTGAAAGGGGCGTTTTAACGTTGGTGCGATGCGAACAAGTTCAGGATCAAGAACAATAGCACAGCGGCGTATTCCGTCGGACCCGATCACTTCGTCGAACCGCAAGATACGTTGGCGACACAAAAGTGAGCCCTTGATGACCCAATACATCGACCCACCGGCAAGGATTTCATCGGCCCGTTTGGGCCACATACGGGTAATATGTCTTGGCAGGCCATCAGGGGCTTGCGCACGCTTGTCCGCGTGCCATAAGGCCAAATCTGAGGCGCTTTCAGTGCCAACAGATAGCTTCTGCATATGAAGTATGTTCTTCAAAAGTTCCCCCTGCTTATGGTAGGGTAAGTTCTTCTTAACGATTCTGCCACCAACCAAGAGGTACTCATGACCCGCTTTGCCGCTCCAATTGCCGAACAAATTTGGAACATGAAATACCGCTTGAAAGAGGCGGATGGCACGCCAATTGATGCGACAGTTGAAGAGACTTGGTCACGTGTTGCGAAATCACTGGCGTCAGTGGAAAAAAAGCCCGCGGAGTGGGAACCTAAGTTTTATAAAGCGTTGGAAGACTTCCGGTATTTGCCAGCTGGCCGCATCACTGCGGGCGCGGGGACCAATCGGTCCGTAACCTTGTTCAACTGCTTTGTTATGGGAACGATCCCTGACACGATGTCGGGCATTTTTGACAACCTGCGCGAAGCCGCGCTGACGATGCAGCAGGGTGGGGGGATCGGATATGATTTCTCAACCATTCGCCCGAAGGGTACGACTGTTCACGGGGTTGCTGCGGATGCCTCTGGCCCATTGAGCTTTATGGACGTCTGGGACGCGATGTGCCGCACGATTATGTCTGCGGGGTCCCGCCGCGGGGCGATGATGGCGACGATGCGCTGTGATCACCCAGATGTGGAAGACTTCATCACCGCTAAATCCGACGCCAACCGTTTGCGTATGTTCAATATGTCCGTGCTTGTCACCGACCCGTTCATGGAAGCGGTAAAGGCGGATAAACCGTGGGATCTGGTTTGGGATGGCGCGGTTGTTCGCACCGTTCAAGCCCGCGAACTATGGGACAGCATTATGCAGTCCACATACAGCCATGCTGAACCGGGCGTTATTTTCATCGACCGTATCAATGAGATGAACAACCTCAACTACGTCGAAACCATCGCGGCGACGAACCCATGTGGTGAGCAACCTTTGCCGCCATACGGCGCGTGTTTGCTCGGGTCTGTAAACCTTGCACGTTTGGTGCATTTCCCATTCGAGAAATCCGCGCACGTCAGCGAGGACGAACTGACCGAACTGGTCGCGACAGCCGTTCGCATGATGGACAACGTTGTGGATGCGTCAAAGTTCCCACTGGAAGCACAAGCAAAAGAAGCGGCCGCAAAGCGCCGGATCGGGCTTGGTGTTACTGGGCTGGCAGATGCACTGCTGATGACCGGCCTGCGCTATGGATCCGAGGAGGCGGCGCGTCAAACGGAAGTTTGGATGAAAGCGATCGCCCGCGCCGCGTATCTGGCGTCGGTGGACTTGGCCAAGGAAAAAGGTGCGTTCCCGTTGTTTGACGCGGATCAATACCTCAGCTCGGGCAACATGATGCAGATGGACGACGATGTGCGCGACGCGATCCGTACCCACGGTATCCGCAACGCCTTGCTGACCTCTGTCGCACCAACGGGCACGATTTCCCTATACGCAGGCAATGTGTCCAGCGGGATCGAGCCAGTGTTCGCCTACGCCTACACCCGCAAAGTCTTGCAAAAAGACGGCACGCGCACTGAAGAAGAAGTCGTAGACTACGCCGTTAAAATGTGGCGCGATCTGCACGGTGATGCAGAACTACCGGACTATTTCGTCAACGCCCAAACACTGCCTGCGATGGACCACGTACGCATGCAGGCTGCCGCGCAGAAATGGGTCGATAGCTCGATCTCTAAGACGATCAATGTGCCCGAAGACATCTCGTTTGATGACTTCAAAGAGGTCTACATGGAAGCATGGGATTCAGGCTGTAAGGGTTGCACGACCTACCGTCCAAACGATGTAACGGGTTCTGTTTTGTCCGTCGAACCCGAAACAAAGCCGGAAGTCATTGCGGATGAAAACGCAGGCGACGTTATCTATATGACTGAGCCGCTGGATCGCCCGGGCGAGCTGACAGGTCAAACATACAAGCTTAAATGGCCGGATTCCGAGCACGCGATTTATATCACCGTGAACGATATCCTGCATCAGGGGCAGCAGCGCCCGTTTGAGGTGTTCATCAACTCTAAGAACATGGAACACTTCGCGTGGACAGTTGCACTGACCCGTATGATTTCCGCCGTGTTCCGTCGGGGTGGCGATGTGTCGTTCGTCGTCGAAGAGCTTAAGGCGGTGTTTGATCCGCGCGGTGGTGCATGGATTCAAGGGAAATATGTCCCGTCTATCCTCGCGGCTATTGGCGGCGTCATTGAAAAGCACATGATTTCGACGGGTTTCCTCGCCGGTGAAGGGATGGGGCTTAAAACTGATCCCCACGCCGAGGTGGTGAACATGAAGCCCAAAGGCAACGCCTGTTCAAGCTGCGGCCAGTATACGCTGCGCATGGTTGAAGGGTGTATGACCTGTTCAGATTGCGGCTATTCGAAGTGTGGCTGATCGGGTTCTTTCCTTATGTTGTTGTGTGACGTCCGACATCGAAAGTACGTTTTTGCGACAAAAAACGGATGTTAGCGCTGATCGCGAGACGAATTAGACACTGGCGGTTGGAGTGGCGCAAAATTGCCTTCTTGGACGATGTTGACAGATAGAAGAAATGGCGGACCTTTTCGGGGTCCGCCATTCGTTTTAGTGAAGTAATTCTTTGTGACGAGGACCTTAACCTAAAGAACTGTCCACGTCCTCCTTGAGGTAGATTTTGCCGTAGTCCACCCCATCTGGAGAGAAGGGTTTTACACCGGCTTCGGCAAGCTCAGTATTCAGGTGCTGCCAGCTTCGATCATATTCTGCACTCATGCTGCGTAGCGTGTAGAATTTCGTATGGAATGCTTGGGCATCGGCGGGGCTGATGTAGAGCTGCATAGAATTTGTGCGTGGGTTTCTTAGCTTCGAGCAGGGAGAATGGCCTCTAATAATAAGACGTCTGAACGCCGGCATCTGCCGAGCGCCCACAGACTTCGCAAACATCTCAATCGAACTGGCATCTGGATTTTTGCCGCCAAGTAGTGAGGCGACCTGGTCATGATAGACGTACAATGCAGCGTAGCCGTCAAAATCAGCATGATTACCTACCCGCAATGGCTGGTTGGCTTGAATTGCACGGACGATGTCACCGGGCCGTATTTTGAGTCTCATTGCGGACTTTGAAATGTGCTCCCAGCCATGCTGAGCCTGAACCAGGTGTTCAGCCCCGTAAAATAACTGCGCCAGAAAATCCTGACCATCCGTTGGGTTCCAGACATGTTTTGTTTCGACGTCTAGGAGGGTGGGTCTTAGCACACCATCTTCCACAAGAAGGTTAAACTGCGACCGTGTCATGCAAAGTCTTTCCGCGAATATTTTTTGCCGGCAAATAGGTCACCAAAGACGCGAGCAAATGTGACGTGTCCTCAGCATCGAATAACGCCCAAGCGTCTGGTTGCTCAGGGGAAATTAGCTTTCGTGCCTCAAGGAGTTTGCGCAATCTGCGTTGGTCAACACCGGTCTCTTTGCTTGCGGTGATGACCGAATGTAGTTGTCGCCTTTCTACCGGATCGCCCATCAATTCGTCGCCAACTCCCAGAGGCCAAGTTTCCAAAATGTGGCTACGTAAAATATCTCGGAACGGCATGAAGTCTGGATCAGTAGCATAGTCATGCGCAAGCCGTTCATACAGCAAGGGAAAAGTCGCCTTGGGCCCCTGTTGTGGCGTCGCTGTTCGCTGCTGTAACTTCTGAAGCGATTTTCGAATTGCTGACTCACCTTTGCGCGCTACCTCATAACCGGTTTGATAAATGGCCCAACGATCCTCTCTAGGAATGGATGACGGAGCTGAAATCTCGAGCCGCAACAACGCGTAACCAAGAAGGAAGCAAAAGGTCGCACCGGCATGCAGAGGGTGCTGGTCCAACCATCCGTCTGCCCTCCCGTTTTCTAAACGGTTGTCTATCCACTGATCATAGTCAGTGAACTCTCTGGTCTCTTGGTCAAAGTCACCTTGGACAAGGGCTGCTGCGTGGTCGGTGAAACGTTGTGATGTATCATAACGCAAAATCAGGTTTGATTCACGCCAAAGTGGCACCAAGGGGTGACGGTGCTTCATGCATAGGAATACATGTTTGACCATCCAATGGCCGCGCAGGGCCATCGCCTGCTCGGGTGGTCTGGTGTGATCTTGGGCATCTTCTTTGAGGCATAGGGGGCACCCCTTTATGACGGGATTTCGAACAGACATGCCGTGAAAGGTTTCACCGCAAAGTCGGTGTGAAGATCTATTGCGATGACTGGCCGTCCACTTTGCTACCTGCTCAGGATTCACCGAACCGAGCGCACTTAGCGTCCGGATGGCTGTGATTTCTCCGTCAACGACTGATTTGAAGGGCATGTCATAATTAAGCCCGAGAAGGCGGGATGAAACACCATTGCGTGCGGCGAGGCGCGACATAAAGGAGAATCCGGTTTCACGCTCGGCAAGCGGTACGCTGAGCGGTAAGGGGACGATTTGGGTGGGCGGCTCTGTAGTCATGTTGAAGATCTATGCCGCAATAATTGAAACACAAGCCATTCCGGAAGTAAGGCGAATTCCATCAACGATGTTGTCGAATGCGGTAGGAGGCAGTCTCCGCGAATACGATAATGCAAGGTATAGATGGGCGGAATGCGGACTTTCGCTGCGGTTGCAAAGTTTCAGACGAGCCAATGAAGAAGCGGACCTTCAGCATAGACATCACGTGCAGATGCAGCGAATGGCGGCAGTGAGCCCATAGTGACAGTTTTCCTCGGCGTGGCTACTGGCGGGGGAACGTTTTAACTCGCGCGCGGCTATTTGGCGAAAAGCCAGCATGTTTTGCCATTCAGCTTGCTCAACGAGGCGCAAAAAAACCTCAAAGTCTCATACTCCGATGCCAATAATGGCGGGTTATGTTTGCTCAATCATGAATACGTCGAAGAACTTCGATAACTCCACATGAGCTGTTACAGGCAAGATCGAGGCGATATGTTGATCGGGCCTGACGATCACAACACAGCCGCTGCTGCGCTCGATGCCGCGAAGATCAAAGACGTCGCTCCCACTTTGGCTTTGGAATACTTTTTCGTAGTCCCTAAGGCCGTACTTGCCTTTTGCCGGCCACAGATAGCCATGCAAGTCATGCATCGACAGATCCTGTTGTTGGAAGATGGTGTAGGTGTCGATGACCGAGTCGATATCTGAGCCCTTTGGCGTGTATTTCTGTACGGGGGATGAGGCGTCATTCGCCAAAAAATCAATGAATTGATATGCATCGGAAGAGGGCTTTGTCGGGTCTTGAGTGCCCCCAAACATGAAAATGCGCCAGCGTCCGTCCGCCTTAACAAGATGGCCCAAATGTTGGCTTCTACCATCGGCCACGCGTGTCGCTTCTGCTGAATGGAAGCGTTGACCGATCTTGTAGCCAGTTGAAAGCGGGTGGCGAGGTCTGGGACACGATGGCGGACGAGGTGATCCGTTGGGCCACCCCAGCCACCTATTTCCGCCGCACCGCAACGCAAGACTACGACATGCACGGCAAGACCATCCGCGAGGGTGACAAAGTTTTGTACTGGTTCGCATCGGGCAACCGCGATGACTCGTATTTCGATGAACCCAACCGCGTGAACCTGATGCGGAGCCCCAACAAACACCTCGCCTTTGGATTGGGTGGGCCGCACCTGTGCCTTGGCATGTGGTTGGCGCGCCTTGAGGTCACGGTGCTGTTCCAAGAACTCAGTAAACGGATCACTGACATCAAAGCGGATGGGCCACAGCTGTTCCTGCGTTCGAACTTTGTAAGCGGTCTTAAATCGCTGCCCGTGCGGATCACGCGCGCTTAAACTGGAGAAAATAATGAACGATAGATTGCGCGCGGTCTTTTGTGACCATCTGAGCATTATGCGTGGGAAATACTTGCCTCACAACAAAATCGGGACAGATGATACGCGGTTTTGTCGCTCAACCTTTGGCGTTCATTACGACAAAGACCTGTTGCCCGCCCCCGGTGCGATGATGATGGAAGGCCTGCCCGACATGGAGCTGCGTTGGAGCGCGGATGACATTCGCGACTGCTGGGAAAGTGGCACCAAGATCGTTTTGGGCGATCTGTATGACACGGACGGTTTGCCTCTGCCGATGTGCCCACGTGGCGCGCTGAAACGCGCGGTTGCGGCTTGGGCGGCGAAGGGGCTGACACCCAAGGTCGGCATCGAGTTAGAGGCTTTTGCCTTCATCCATGACGCTGACGGTAAACTGATCCCCTACGACAGTCTTGGCGGTGTCGTTTACGGAACAGGTCCGTTCACCGATCCGCGTGGCTTCAACGATGCGATCTGGGACGTAGCGGAAGAACTTGGCTTCAGTCTTGATATGATCACGGCCGAATATGACAGCCCGCAGTTCGAATACACGCTGACTTTTGATGATGCGGTAAAAGCTGTCGACGATATCATTTTGTTTCGCCAAATGGCGCGCGAAGTGGCGTTGGGCGAAGGCGTGATCCTGACGGTTATGCCCAAACCCATCGCCGAGGCGGGGGGCAACGGGATGCACATCAATTTCTCGTTTAACGACAAGAACGGCGACAACTCCCTTTCGACGGGTGGCAAAGGCGGGCCCGATCATCTGAACGATCTTGCGCGTGGCTGTCTCGCGGGGCTGCTGCACCATCACAAGGGCCTCGCTGGTCTGATCGCGCCGACCGCCAATTCCTATGATCGCCTGCAGCCCGGTTCGTTGTCCGGCCATTGGAAGAACTGGGGCGGCGATCATCGCAATGTGACGACACGGATCAGCAGCGAAGGCGGCGCCAAAGCGCGGTTGGAACACCGTATGGCCGACGCATCATCGAACCCTTACACAGCCGTTGCTTCCGTATTGCAGGCGGCCTTGTTGGGGGTCGAAAACGGATATGATCTGCAACCGATTGAGACTGGCGACGGATTTGTAGAAACGGACGCTACAATTGGTGCTGCCACTGATTTGAAGTTCGCGATCGCAGATTTGGCGGCTGACGTGGCCTTATCTGAGGCTGTTGGTTCTGGCTTGGTCGAAAATCATATCTTCATGAAATTGGCAGAGGTCGAAAAGACCGAGAAGCTTACGCCAGAAGCGCTGCGGGATTTCTATATTTACTACATATAGAGATTTGTTTCGTTGGATCCAATGCGTCCCGACGACATCACCGCAATGTAGATCGTCTTCGATCCCAACTGCATTGCTGCTAGGAAGGTACCCTGACGTTGATATTTGCTCGCGTTCAAATGCCGACTGGCAGCGCGCCAGACACCTTCAGTTCTCGCAAAATGAAAATGGTCGTCGTCGTCCTGACAACCCCAAGCCCAAGAAGGTTGCGCATAATGAAGTGTTCAAGGTTTTCAGGATCAGTGGCCGCAACCTTTAGAATATAGTCAAAGTCGCCCGTGATGGACGCACATTCCAGAACTTGTTCGCTCTCTTGAATAAACGCATGAAATTTATCAATCGAGGCTGATTCATAGTCAACGAGGGACACCTGAACATGGGCCAGTGCGTTCAATCCAAGTTTCTTACCATCCAAGATTGCCGCAAAGGTGGCCCCGGAATAAATCGATGCCACTTGGAAAGCCTATTGCACGCGGTGCCAATGGTTTCGAATTGGCCTAGCCTATTTCGCGCAGCGTTTTACTCGATACGGCCGCAGTCTTTTGAATGCGACCGCAAGTATTGTGGCTACCGACTTACCAGTTAGATCGGCAACCGACCTGTCATGCTTTCGAGCACCCCGTCTCTCCGAACAATCTTATGCCAGAGCGCACCAAAAATATGGACGCCGAGGAAGACCGGAAGGGCAAACAGTGTAACGTCGTGCAGAGCCAACATTGCATCCATGAATAGGCCGTCGAGCATCGGAGTGACAAAACCAAGGGCGATACCCAAGCCCGACAGAACGATCCCAAAGACGCTTGCATATAGACCAACCTGAACAGCACGCGACGCAACGTGTTCCCATTTTGGTGCGTCCTGAGGCAGGCGTGTGTGGCCTGCGACGTACTTTGTCCAAAGTAGGCGAACAAGAAACAAGGCTCCTAGCGCCAAGGCGAAGATCACTTCAAATTCAAGAAGGCCAGGTTGATTCAGCTGACGAACGTTGTTCAATCCTTTGAAATAACCATAGGCAAGTAATCCGGCGGATAGCCAATGGATGGTTTTGGTCACGAAGCCATGAGCGCGCGCAGGGGGCTGCATGTGCGGTCCTTTCTGTTGGTGAGTGGGTGTGAAGATCAAGCAGCGGGCGCGGCGTCTACGGTCTTGTCTGCCGTCGCGTCGAGAGTGTCGTCTGCATCTACTTCGCTTGTTTGCGCCATCGCGGCGAAAGGAGCCGCGAGCAGCGCCATGCCGACGGCGGTCAATGCAAGCAGTGCCAAAACGCTTATGGTTGCCAGTCCGATCCCCGCTATAACGACGCCGAAGGCAAACAGTGCCGCACCAGATACGAGGGACGTTGCTTTGTTGATTAGGTTTTTCATGTGGTCATCTCCAGTTTCATCTTTGTTGCGATGAAACAGATATGAGAGGCCAAATTTACGGACGCCTGACTGCAAGTTTACAATTATGCAAAGTTCAGTGTGACCCGCAGCCCCTTAAGGTTTTGGTCCGGGTCATTTTGAGCAAGAATGAGCTTCGCGCCATGCCGATCCGCCACAGCGCGCACCAGTGCGAGACCCAGTCCCGTGCCCTCACTCGATCGCGCCGCATCCAGACGGACCATCGGCTTAATGACCTCATCATATTGCTCAGACGGGACGCCTGCGCCGTTGTCTGCGACACCAAACGCAGAACCGTGGGCAAATAGGGCAATGTCCTTGCCCCCATGAACTAGGGCATTCTGTATAAGATTGGCAGCAGCCTGCACTAGCATTTGGCGATCCGCCATTACAGTCGACGCCACATCTGTATCCAGCGTCAGCGTCTTGCCTGCATCTTCAACCACAGGCCCAAAAGTTTCCGCAAGTTCATCGACAAATTGGCCCAATGCCACAGGCTCAAACCCGTCATTCCCTTGTGCGGCCTCAATCCGCGCCACCCGCATGATGGTGTCAAAGACGCCTGTCATACGCGTCGCTTCTTCTAACGCGGCGCCGCGCTCCTCACCCTCTGGCAAATCTTCCAGACGGGCACGAAGCCGTGCAAGGGGGGTGCGCAGATCGTGGGCGATGCTACCACTCAAATGACGGGCTTGCGCCACAAGGCGTTCAAGTTCAGACGCAGTTCGGTCAAGCTCATGTGCGATGTCATCAAGGTCATCTTTGGACCGCTTAAGCCCCGTGCGTGCGCATAGATCGCCCGTCCCAAGGCGGTGCAGCGTGTCGTTGATCCGTACCAAACGGCGCTGCGCCAACAGTCCGGTTCCAAACCCGATAGCCAAGGTCACCGCAATAACCAAAGCTGCGGTCGTCCAAAGTACCCCGGCAAGAAGCTCTTGGGCGCGGTCGCTGTCTTCGACTGGAACAGCAATCAGGATCGGATCGCCGTTGCTATCGTCAGTCACCAAGACACGCCAAGTCTCGGATCTTTGGAAATTGCGATCCAGATCAACGGTTCCGCCATTGCGGTCCACCGCGCGCCTAAAAGGTTGCGGGAGACCGTCCAGATCATCCAAAGATCGCAAGATCATCGCGGGACTGTCGCCTTCAACGTCTTCCAATGCGGTCGCACCCGCCAGTGCTTGCAAGGTCTCGTCAACGCTCTGCTCAATGGCGTCTTCACCCACTTCAAGGGCAACAAAAATGGTAATCGCCATACCGACGGCAAAAATAACCGATAACAGCAGCGACAAGCGCAGCGTTGATGAGCGCCGCAGCCATCCTAAGCGTTTGGTGACCCTATTTGCCAAAGACATATCCTTCACCGCGTCGCGTCCTGATCAGAGCCTCTTTAAAAGGTTTATCGATTTTGGAACGCAACCGGCTGATATGCGTTTCAACGACACTGGTTGTTGGATCAAAGCTCATATCCCAAACCTGTTCGAGCAACATAGTACGGGTCACCAAACGGCCCGGACGGCGCATGAAGTATTCCAGAAGTTTGAATTCTTTCGCCATCAGGTCGATTTCCTGCTCTTGACGGATACAACTGCGCGACAACATGTCGAGCGTTAAGTCAGCGAAGCGCAACACCGTTGACGCGGGTTCTGCACTGTCGCTGCTGTCACGCCTGCGGCCCAAAGCGTTCACGCGGGCAGACAGTTCAGCGAAAGCAAATGGTTTGGTCAGATAATCATCGCCGCCTGCGTCAAACCCCTCAACTCGGGCGTCCACCTCGCCCAATGCGGTGAGGAACAATGCGGGGGATGTATTCTTGGAGGCGCGCAAGGACTTCAACACAGACAGCCCGTCTAAACCGGGCACCATGCGGTCCAAGATCAACAGATCAAACTCTTGGCCCATCGCGGCCATCAACGCGTCTTTGCCGTCCTCAAAATGGTCAACGACATGGCCTTCTTCGCGCAAGCCACCAGCAACCCACGGGCCGAGGTGTTTGTCATCTTCCAACAGCAAAATGCGCATGGCTACTCTCGTTTCAGTTTTAACGCGGGGAAGAGGCTGCTGTCTCCAGCAACCTCTCTTTCGTCCCCGATGTGGCGTCTTTTACGCCTCGTCGGTGTCATCATCATCTTTGTCGCAGCCTTCGCGGTCTGCCTTCACTTCCAGAACATCGCCTGTCTGCGCGTCAATCTCAACTTCCATTTCTTCACCATCAGCCGAGAGGATTTCGATTTCATAGATTTGTTGGCCACGGTGGTTTTCAAGTTCGACCTCCTGCACCTCACCCGGGATTTCCATAAGGGCGATCTCGATCACCTGTTCTTCTGTAAGGCCTGTCGCATCTGCTACGGATTGGGCTGACACCATGCCAGCCAAGCTGCCTGCTAAAACCAGACCAGTGAGTGCGCCGCCTGCGATAAGTTTCATGTTCATAAGAGGTCTCCAAATTTTGTGTGATGGAAGACGTTGTGTCTTCCGATGACACCAAGATGGGACGTCGATATTACAAACGCTTCTTTTCAAACTTACATTTTTGTAAACTAGGCCATGGTCGGTAAAGTGCGCAGACTGCGATGTTGCAACCAACACATTTGGCCAAGAGATTTACCTGTTGTTCCACCTAGAGGACTCCTCTCTAACTGCTGGCGTGACTTGATGCTCTGTTTTGCAGAGTGAGCTGTAAGATCGTTCACCAATGGAGAATGCGAAAAGTAAGGAGGTCAAATATATTGCAATGTTTCTCGCCTTCGGCCCATTAAGAAAAATACTAATTTACTAGGCACTCCAATACCTTAGTCGTACCGTTGCGCTACCAGAATGCTCTGTATATACGTTCGAATACCGAATGGATTTGCGAACTAAACCTCGCCCCAAACGACTCGAAATCCCTGATGAGGAGTGGTTGTGTCCGGTGAATTCCCGATACGCGCAGCGACACGGTAGCGATAGCAATAGCTGCGGTGGCATAAGAACGATCCCCCCTTTAAGAGCTTGAAGCCCTTCATCGCCGCAAGTCGGTCTTTGGTCTTTTTTTTGAGAGAAGGGATGCGGAAAGGGTCACTTGTCCATTCCCAAACGTTACCTACCATATTGAATAGCCCATAAGCGTTTGGTTCAAAGGCGTTGACAGGCGAGGTGTTTTTCCAGCCATCAGCACCTGTGTTGTGTGTTGGAAAGCGGCCTTGCCAGATGTTGCATGGTAGAAACGTATCGTCATCCGGTTCCTTGTCTCCCCACGGAAAAGGCACATCACCGAGACCGCCGCGTGCGGCGTGTTCCCACTCAACTTCGGATGGCAATCGCCCGCCACACCATTCCGCATATGCGACAGCATCGTTCCAAGAAACCTGAACAACCGGATGATCTTCATGCCACGCTACCTCACCAGTTTTTGGACCGTTGAGGTCACGCCAGGTCGCACCCTCAACCATACGCCACCAAGACGTTCCGGGGGCACTTCGGGTCTTGCCAATGCTTTTGGGTACGTCGGAATGGAATACAAAGGACCAACCGAATTGTTCCGCTTCGGTTATGTATCCTGTTGCTGCTATAAATTCTGCGAATTCCGCATTGCTGACCGTCGTGGTTTTCATGCGGAACGGTTTTACCTTCTTTTGTCGAAGCGGGCCTTCACCGTCGCCTTGGATCAGAGGGCGCGCCGTCCCAATCAAGGCCTTACCGCCCGGAACAGCAACGCTGTCAGGGCGGCAAGATGTTTTGGTTTTATGTACTTGAGCAACAAGATTTGGCCGTTGGATGCCCACGGTAGGGGTGCAGCAACTTGTTTTACCATTGTCAGTCAAATCAGCGTACTCATTGGAAAACCCCATTGGGATTGATTGCGTACAAGCCGGAGCTTTTAAGCGTTAGTTGGCAGGGGCAACTATCGCCTCACGCGCTGCAGAAAGCGCCTCAGATATGGCGAGATGTTCAGTAGTTCCGCCATCGGCAAGCAGGTCATTTTGCTCCATAGGATCCTCTACGAGGTTATAAAGTTCAACATCTGCGTCCAGCGCTACGACGACTTTATAGTCACCCTCACGGTAAGCCCAGCCATACATTCCGCCGCCCTTAGTCTCGCGTTCGGTGAAGTGTTCGACGTAAAGAAAGTTACGTGAACCCTCTGCGCCAGCCAACACTGGGCCAAAGTCGATTGAATCTTGTGAATCGAAACCAGTGCCCGCCAGTCCCGTAATCGTAGCTGCAAGATCTGTCGTATTAACAAATGCAGCCGTACGGCCCGCGTCAATGTTTGGACCTGTGACGATTAATGGTACGTTGCTACCGCTGCTATAGAGCGAGGCCTTCGCGCTATGTTCTCCATAGACACCACTGGTGACCTGATTTGGCGACCCGTTGTCACCGATGAACATAACGACAGTGTCTTCGGGAATGGATGACAGTAACCGACCAACTTCGGTATCAAGTGCCTCCAGCATGGCTTGGTAATAGGGCAAGGGATTATCGGAGATAGCGGCCTCGTCGTCCTCCAAATCGTGGGACGAGTGCAAATCTGCTGGTGGCAGATGGAATGGAGAATGTGGTGCATTATAGGCAAGCCATAAGAACCATGGTTGTTCCTGTTCGCCAACCCAATCGATCGCGCGGTCTGTCTGGATTGTGGTGGCATATCCTTCGATCTCGACTTCCACGCCGTTCTCAATTGCGGTCCAGTTGTGATAGTCAGAAAGACCGCCAAAATATGGACCAAAGTAGTCAGGAATTCCCATATCGGCGGGGGCCCCATAACCACTTTGTCGGCCTGTAATGTGCCACTTTCCGATAAGGTTGGTCGCATAACCTGTTGGCGCCAAAGCATCAAATATCGTGAAAGTGTCGACAGAAAGTTCATCGCTACCGTCTGTGGCAACTGGTGCACCAACGCCTGTACGCGACCCGTACTGGCCACTCATCATGGTCGCGCGGGTGGGCGAACATGTTGGCGACGAGTGTGCGTTTTCAAAGACGAGACCCGCTTCACACAATGCTTCGATATTTGGCATGGATGCTTGCTGGTTACCCACGTTATAGCAGGCGGACGCATCTAAACCCATGTCGTCAGCAATAATCAAAAGCACGTTGGGTGAAGCCATGGCTTGCCCCGCACCGCTGATCGCTGTGGCCATCAATAAGCTCGCGGCAATTGTTGAGTTCTTCATACTCGGTCCTTTCCAAAATGACCTATACTTCGTCTTCGCGTCCATCAGTAATGTTGCATCCCATTTGAAATGAAACAGCAGACACGAGACACATCTTCGGAAGATAATACGGGCAGAGGCACGAGCAACGATAGCATTGTTTTGTCGTAGAATCTATCATTGGTCTGGTTTGCGACAGGCTGCGACAATTCTTTTCTCGGAAAACGGCTTTGATGCTGTCAGGTTTGATTGGAAGCTTCGAAACATTCGTTCGGAAGGAAATTATTTGTCCAAGCTGTGGTTTTATTTTACGGTATCCGGTATTTTGTCGTCTGTTCAACCAGCGGTCGCTGAAGCCCCGATGCTTCAAAACTCCGGACCTGTCATCTATTTGGCGGATAACCTTAATGAGCCAGAAAGGCTTGGCTGGTGCATCGATACCGTCGGACGCGGACTGTCAAATGGGATCCAACTTCACTCGTGCAAGCCGGATAGCGAAGATAGCCGCAACCGAGATGTGTTGTTCACCTTTGATGCGGTAAGCCGACACATCGAACATGCTGAATATTCGGGGCTTTGCTTAGCGCTCAACGCGAGTTCAGCTGAAACGTCTTTGGGGCTCATTGATTGTGAAACAGGTGCGAGGGAACAGATGTTTTCATTTGATGAGGAGACTGGCGCGCTCCATCCCTTGGACCAGCCTAGTCAATGTTTGACAGCTGGACAAAACAGTCGGCAGGCGGGTCCATTTCAGTCGCGCTCGCTCGACGTGATCCCATGTGCCATGTCTGATCCATTACTCCGAACATGGATGATAAAAAACGAGGACTGATCACCGCAAACATAAATTTCCACGACAAAAAAGGAGGCAATAAAAATGGCAACAAGAAATCCCAAACGTGCACATATAAATTCAACAAGTATGCCGAACGCAATCGTGTCTCGGCGTAAGCTGCTTTTGGGGTCTGTTTCCATTGCAGTTCTTGGTGGCGGATTTTCATTTGGTGCACATCGAGCGGTCGCTGGCAATGCGGATGCGTTCTATCGGTTGGTCGTCGACAACCTTGATGGTCGCCAAGTTTACAACGGAAAACCACTCGGGCCTATCATGCGCGTCGCGGCTGGTGAAACGTTGGATGTTGAGCTCGTCAATAATCTGCCTCCTTTGCATGATGATTGTACGGATAATCCCAATCAGCCTCACGGATTGAATACGACCAACTTCCATACCCATGGCCTCCACGTCTCACCAACGACAGATTCCACTGGGGAATTTGACGCCGACAATATCTTCGTGAGCGTGGTTCCTGAGGGGCAGATTGTGAGTTGTGAAGAGATCTGCGGTGTCGATGTCAAATCCCACTTTAGATATGGACGTAACCAATTCCGATTTGAAATACCTGAAAATCACGTATCAGGGACGTTTTGGTACCACGCGCACAAACATGGATCATCGGCGGACCAAGTAAGCGATGGGCTCGCGGGGCCATTGATTATTGACGATGTTCCGGGGAGCATGCCGGAATACATTGAACAGGCCGTTGAGAAGATTTTTTTCATCACCAGCGAAGAAGTTCTTCTGGTCGACCAGGACGGCAGTGCTGTTGCCCCCAGTGAATTCACCATGCGCCCTGGAGAAGTGCAGCGTTGGCGTGTCATCAACGGAAGCGGGAATGGCGCGGATTACGCCTTCTTACGCCCCAGCATTTCTAACTTGGAAATGCATCTGATTGCCTTCGATGGGCTTACGCTAGACAAGCGAGTCGCGGTTAATTTAGAGAACCTTGAGGCACCTTGGTTCAATCCTTCAGCATTGGCTCCGGGAAACCGTGCGGACTTTATTGTGCGTGCACCAGCCGTATTGGATGCCACAACAATTTCAACTGCAGTCAAGTCATCCTTGGACGATTTGGCCAACGACAGTAACCTCGCTCGGTTCATCGATCTTCCGATCACCGTAGCAGGTTCCTCTGTTGCGGCGACATGGTCCGATGATGATGCGTTACCGGGCTCTGGGTTGGTTCCCTTTGACGACATTGAACTGCCAAAGCGCGAGCTTGCGTTCACGCGGCAGCGTACGATCGATCTCGAGGCTTTTGACGGAGAAATAGAAAAGACGCTGCAGTTGAATGCCGCAGAAGACTGGACTGTTTTCAACCGCACGCAGGTGCTTCATGTCTATCATATTCACGTAAACCCCTATCTGATTACCGAAATCGACGGGGAAACCCTCGCAGTAGATAGCCCACTGCGGCGCTGGCAGGACACGATAGGCATCCCCCTGACCGGTTCGGTCGCATTCAAGACGCGATACGAAACGTTTACAGGAAAGTTCGTAATTCACTGCCATGTTCTTCCGCATGAAGATCAAGGTATGATGCAGGTTGTTGAAGTCGTAGCATAAAGCTGGGGAACCTTAGTTTGCATAAATCAGCCCACAGCATACTGATCGTCGATGACTCAAAGGATATTAGGGATTCCTTAGCAACGTATTTGCGTAGGAACGGCTTTCGAATTGTTGTGGCCGAAGATGCAGCGGCAGCCAGGCTGTGTCTGCGTGAGGCCGCATTTGATCTTGTGCTACTGGACATCATGATGCCGGGTGAGGATGGATTTAGCCTTTGCCGTTGGCTACTGGCCAACAAGGATACGCCGGTTATTTTTCTGACAGCAATGACAAGTGAAACCGATCGAATTGTTGGGCTTGAACTCGGTGCCGACGATTATGTTGTCAAACCTTTCAACCCGCGGGAATTGCTTGCGCGGGTGCGTGTCGCTTTGCGTCGCCGCGCGCCCAAAGTGGATGAGGTGGAATTCAAAGTTCGCAAATTTGACGAATGGTTACATGATTCAGCACAAAATGAATTACGCTCTGAGAATGGCAACGTTGTCGAGTTGACGACCTATGAAAACCGGTTGCTTTCGATCCTTTTAGATCATCCCAACACTGTTTTGTCCCGGGCTGTGTTGCTTGACTACGTCGTTGGCCGTGAGGAAAAAGCCTATGATCGTGCAATCGACAATCAAATCGGCCGGCTGCGAAAAAAACTCGAACAGGATGCATCAAACCCGACGTTGCTTCGGACTGTTTGGGGGGGCGGATATCAATTGGTTGCTGTCGTGACAGAATTGGGCGGCGAATGAAGCGCCTCGGACCCTTTTTTAGCAAGCTTGGAACCCAACTCATCGTTTTGCTTGGCGTCAGTATTTTGATTTCCTTTGTCGTCGCGATGATCGCTACTACACTATTTCAACGAGCGAATGATCAATCTTCTCGTGATCAATCGGCGGCGTCGCGGGTTGTCGAGTTGTTTCAAGCCTTGGATGGCTTGTCAGAAACTGAACGCTCTGCAGTTTCAAAAGCTGCCTCAAATCGCACAACAACAATCAGCGTTTCGCAAACGCCGTCGGTTATTGAAACGGCAGACAGCGAACGTTCCAGAGCGCTTGTCGCGCGAGTGCGAGAAGACGTGCGAATTCAAAGTGTCACTGGATCGATCTTGTCTCGCGCACTACCTAACGCATCAATAGATGACCGGAATTCCGCGCGGAGCCGTGAAGTGATTGCAATATCTGCCGAACTATCAGACGGAACTTGGCTAAATTTTCGATCCAGAGCGCCCCAGCGCTGGTACACAAATTCAGACCTGAAATTTATTACATCGATTTTTTTTCTAACGGTCGCGTCGGTCAGTATCGTGTCGGGACTGTTTGTGGGCCGCATCATCGCACCGGTGAAGGCGCTGTCGGCCGCCGCGCGCTCTTCAATGAGCGGGCCCGGATCTACGAAAGTCAAGGAAAGCGGTCCGTCCGAATTGAGAGATGCCGCGCGCGCGTTCAATTCTATGCAAGATGAGATTGAACGCTTTGACAGTGAGCGAAAACGAACTGTCGCGGCGCTGGGACATGATCTTAGAACACCGCTCACAAGTTTGCGTATTAGCGTCGAAGATATAGGTGAAGACGATCTAAGAGATCGCATGATCAGAAATTTGGAAGAGTTAACCCGTATGGCAGATGGGCTGGTAAATTTTGCACATGTAGGGGTCGAAGAGGATCTAACAGACAAAGTTGAACTCTCCGCATTGATTGCAACTATCTGCGCTGACGCAAATATCCCGTTCAAAAGCTGCGGCGAAACATATGTAGTCGGTGGACAAGTTAGTCTTGCTCGAGCTCTTAGAAACATAACAGATAATGCGATCAAATACGGAGAGAACGCCCGGGCAGAACTGCGATCAAGCAAAGGAATTGCACACATTACTGTGTCAGACGAAGGCCAAGGTTTGGGTACAGTAGACTTAGAAAGCTTATTCCAACCGTTCGTTCGAGGTGACAGCAGTCGTAATTTAGAAACGGGGGGGGCTGGCCTAGGGCTCTCTACCTCCCGTCGGGTTGTACAGGCGCATGATGGATCAATTCATCTGGCGCGCAATGAAGCGGGAGGGTTAACTGTGGAAATTAGGTTTCCTCTACCTTTCTTGAGCTAGCAACCTATCAAGCTGATCAAGATCATGAAATATTGGCAATTGTAGGCACGCAACACGACCAACCCGCTGACACGAAGCGGGAGCATCGTGATCCAATAATACTACGGCAACGTATCAATGTCCGCTATAATGGACTGCTCTGCCTTATGTATCAAACCACCAGCAATCTACCCAATAAAAGCAAGTTTGTGACTCCATAATGCAGGTATGGAACACACGCTATTCGGACTTATCAAAAAGTGCGACGAGATTGCGGGCCAGCACAAGGCCGCTATAGTCGCCATCGAGGTCGATCTTCTCGCCAGGACTTTTGCATGTCCCTCAAGCCCTGACGTCAGACAATTCACGCCAACCGACAATCTTGTTGGCAAACGTATCAATAACGAATGCCACATAGACGAACCCTTGCTAGGTTGAGACGCTAGTGAAGTCCGGCACCCAGATTAGGTCTAGCATTGTCGCACGGAACCGCCTGTTCTCTCGGTCCATTGGGTATAGCAAGGATTTGTCCGGCCACGTCGTTTTGATCTTCTTCCCGCGCCGAACCCCTTCGATGCCTATGTCACGCATGAGCCGTTCAACGGTACAGCGGGCGATGCCAAACTTCTAACGTTTCATCGCATGCCAAAGTTTGCGCGCACGATAGACCCATAAGTTACCAGTCCCATCACTGGGTTTAATGCAGTGTCACGTTTGGCGCGATCCGGCGCTTTGTCTGGGTCATTCTCCAAAGCCAAATGCGTATAGAATACGGAAGGGCCAATCTGCAGCACACGGCTGTCGTCACACCATCATGTTGACCACTGTCCGTCTCAGTGCGTCGAGCTTACGCACGAATCGTATCAGGCGCACAGCCGACCTTTGGCGGAATCGATTTGATTACAGCAGACTAGCTGCCAAATTCACCTTGATGTTCGAACACCATCCGCACGGTTCGTTCGCTCACCTCAGGTGAATATCAGTTGCCACATTTTTCTTCTCCAAAACGCAGCATCTTTACTTGTGGGTCTCCGGCAAACAAGGGCCAGTTCACTAACCTATTTTTCAATTCTAGATGGCTGTTGCCTTGGGCATCGGCTGGGCGGCAATATTCCCGTTGAAATGCAAGGTTCCCATTCCATGAAACCTAATCGCGGGTACCAAAAAATTCTCTTTATGTTGCGTACGCCTAATCGATCTGAAATTTTAGGGTGGCCTCGACGGCGTTGCCTCCCGCCACATACGGGCGGTGATCATTTGAGTTGAGTGCGATTCTTAATACATAGTCGCCAGGCATAAGCGCGCCAACTTCATAACGATCTTCGTAAAGGCGACCAAGCTTTAGGCCATTAAGATAGACGTGCGCGTGACCTTCATTCGGCGCGTGGGGCGCATCATCTGAGGCACGGACAAAGATGAAACTCTCAAGCGCAAGGTTGACTTCAAAACCTGCGGCGTTGACCGCGGGGCCAGAGGTGAAGGATATTGCTGGGGAAGGCTCTGCTTCTACACCTTGAGACATGTCGTGGTTCATCATGCCTCCGTCACTTTCCTGAAATGGGCGCAAAACACGAACACCGACTTTGCTCCCATCGTTGAATTCTAAGGAAACGGATTGATAGGACCCTTCTTCGAACTCGCCGTTTGGCACCGAAAGCATCATGTGAGCCCCATCCATTGCCAAGAGCCCTTGGCCGTTCGCAGGGATGACTAGTGATCCCGTTTGTTCGGTGTTCATAATATGCGCTTGCCCACCGGATTCAGATCGAACGCCAGTTAGCGCGACGGCGTCACCCTCATTCGTCATAGTCAATGTAACCATAAACATGTTGCCATTTGCGCCCATTGGGGCCGCACGGGCATTTAGTACAGTTATGGTACCTTCTATGGGGAGGGATTCGAAATAGAATGCCGTTCCAACGACAATGATGCCAAAAATTGCGCCTATTCGCTTTATCATAATTCTTGCCTTTCCGAGCACATTCATATGTATACTAATGACATGAGGCCAAAACTGAAACCAATTTTTCCGTTGCTCGCCGCGCTTCTTCTGAAAAGTGGAGCGGCACATGGGCATGCTGCAGATCAAGGCTTTGTTCTTTTGTTGCCCACCGCCGCCTATATTTCTGGGGGTACAGCGGTCGTCGCCGCCACTATCGCCCTCTTGTTCATTCTGAGAGCCAGTGTCCTAGATAGGGTTTTGTCACCAATTGATACAGGGCTATCGCGGGGCCGACTACGACCGCAAAAACTTTTACAGTTTGTGTCGTCAGGCGGGTTTCTTGCATTGATTTGGCTCGGGATTTCGGGTCCAACAGATCCTCAAGCCAATTTGATGCCCCTTGTGCTATGGACAGTATGGTGGATGGCCATGTTTGTGGTTCAGGGCTTTGTTTTCGACATTTGGCGACTGTTTAATCCGTTGGTGGGCTTTTACGACTTCTTAATGTCAGGTCACAAGTCGCCGCTACGGCTTTCTAAGAAACTGTCGGTTTGGCCTGCTGTTCTAGTTTTCACTGCCTTTATGGGTTTTGTGTTGGCGGATACTGCACCGAACGACCCAGAGCGTCTTGCATGGTTCGCGTTCATGTACTGGCTATTTACTTTTCTCGGAATGACGCTGTTTGGTCGTGACGCTTGGCTCCGTCAGGTCGAATGTTTCACCGTGTTGTTCGACCTACTTGGTACAATGCGTATCGCTGGTGGACTAAAGACTGTGAAGTTGGGATTCCCGGGATGGCAAGCTTTTCAGAGCAAGGAATTTGGGCTTAGTCATGCAATGTTTGTCCTCGTTCTTCTTGCTTCCGGCAGTTTTGACGGGTTGCATGAAACTTTCTGGTGGCTTGCGAAGTTGGGTGTAAACCCTTTGGAGTACCCAGGTCGTACTGCAATGGTTGCATCGACAACCCTTGGCTTAGCTGCTGGAATCATCTCGTTGACTTTGCTTTTCGCGGGGGCCGTTTGGGTTGGGCTGTTAGCCGTAACGCATCATGATGAGCACACATTACCCAAGTTCAAACAGGCATTCATTCGTTTTTCCATTACACTGCTACCAATCGCTATTGGGTATCATTTCGCGCATTACTTTGTGTCATTCCTTGTCCAAATTCAGGTTGTCGTGGCGACATTGGCGGATCCTTTGGCAAAGGGCTGGAACCTGTTCGGATTGGGCGGTGTACGGGTCAAAGTCGGCTTTCTCACGGTGCCAGAAACGGTCAAATTAATTTGGCTGTTTCAGGCCGGAATCGTCGTCCTTTCGCATGTTCTGGCTGTACTCTTGAGTCACAAAACTGCTGAAATGTTCTGCACTCGGCGTCAAAACGTCCTGAGGCTTCAGTTAGGTTTATCTTTTGTTATGGTGGTTTACACGATTTTTGGTCTCTGGCTATTGGCAAGTCCGAGAGGAGTTTGAAAAAACTGTAGACATTTCATTTGTATACATACAAACTAAACCCATAAGCGGCACAAGCTGCACCAGATCAATAGGGAAAATTACAATGACACATGGAACTAAGAAACATACCCATATGAACCGCAGAACGGCACTGACCGGTCTGGGAGCTGGCGTTGGGGCATTGGCTGCAGCAGGCGTTGTGCCCGGGTCACTTGGATTTGCACAAGCGCAAAGTTCTGCACCGATTAAGATTGGCTTCCAAAAGCATGCAACCGGCATCGGCGCCGCATATGGTCGTTGGTATGGTGCGACCACTGACGCTGCCGTAAAACGGATCAATGACAACGGTGGCATCAATGGCCGCCCAGTAGAAGTTGTTGTTGAGGATGATGCAACCGATCCGGGCCGTGGCGCTGAAGTGCTTGAAAAGTTCGCAACACAGCATGAATGCGACGTCGCATTTGGCGCCCTTTTTAGCCACGTAGTCATCGGCTCAGCCCCGCGCGCTGGTGAGTTGAAGCTTCCGTACTTTGTGGTTTCTGAGGGTCACCACGTCGCAGGCGGCATGCTGAACCGATACACGCTTCAGCCAGGTATCACGGATGTGAAAAGCCAAGTTCAGTCGATGGCGCCGTTTGTCGCCAACAATCTTGGTAAGAAAGTCACAATGATTTATCCTGATTTCGCGTTCGGTCATGACCATCGTGACTTCTTCTCTGAAGCCATCGAAGCGCAAGGCGGCGAAGTTATCGCTAAGATCGCCGTGCCCCCAACAGAAACAACGTTTACACGTTACTTCCCGAATATCCCACGAGATACCGACGTTATCTACCACGTCATGGTCGGACCTGCTGTTTTGACATTCGTCAAAGAACTCGGAGAATTCTTTGGTCCCAATCGCCCCGAGCTGTTTGGCTTTATCGACAGCCTTGAAGCCGTCGACATCAAAAGCCCAGGTTTGGAATTCCTCGAGGGGTCATATTTCTGGGAAGGCATGCCTCGTCATGCGCAAGCCAACGACACCGAGTTCCAAAAGAATTACCGTGCAGCGGTGGGTTGTAATGATCGTGGGGCTGCTGTGGATGATCCGTCCAACGTGTCGACTTACGCACACATGTTCGGTTGCTGGGAAACGCTCAACATCATCAAAGCCGGTATGGAGTCAGCTAATTACCAAGGACCACAAGATCGTCCTAAGTTGATTGAAGCGGTGGAAGCGATGTCTGCTCTTCCGGCCTCGGATGACTATCCACAAGGTGATAAGCTGTTTAACGGAAAAACACACCAGACGTTTGGACAGCAGTATATCTCCAAGGTTACGGATGGGACTCTTGTGGTTGAACACACTGCTTCAATCGAAGACGGATTGTACGAAGATGAAGTCGATTACACGACCCAGTCTCTTTGATCCTGACTTTAATATTTAACTAAGCGAGATCACCTATGGAATTTGGGCCTCATCTGATGCTCGCCTCTCTCGAGGGGGCGGTAACATCGTCTATTCTTGTACTCACTGCGATGGGACTAAGTATTGTTTTCGGAGTTATGCGCGTCGTCAACGTCGCACATGGCGAATTCTTCATGCTGGGCGCCATTTTTGCATGGGCGGTTTCAACAACACTCGGTGGCCATCCGGCCATCGGGTTTGCTGCGGCACTTATCATTGCGCCGATCTTTGTCGGATGCATTGCAGCGACGGCAGATCGATTGATCCTTAGACGGATCAATTATGACGTCGATAGAACAATCGTTGCGACGATAGGCGTGCTCTATATCATCCAACAATCAACGCTTATGCTTTACGGCCCCGAAGCGCGCCCCGTAGAGCCTCCCTTCAACACACGCATTTCATTACCTTGGTTTGAGTTTGGTGAAAACGGGTTCGAGATGTTCTGGCCTTGGGGTCTTAGCATAACGAGCTATAAACTTTTCGTAATTTTCGCGGCGGCCTTTGTGTTGTTCGTCTTGTGGGGCGTCCTGACGCGTACAAAATTTGGCTTGATCATGCGCGCAACGCAGCAGGACCGCGATACCGCTCAGGCCTTTGGTGTGCCTGTCGGAAAAGTCTACTCTTGGGTCTTTGGCCTTGGGGCAGGGCTTGCTGCTTTTGGTGCTGTGCTAGTCGTGCCGATCCAACAAGCGCACTACCTGATGGGTGGTGACCCTCTCTTGCTTGCCTTCATTGTTGTCATCATCGGTGGGTTGGGCAGTTTGCCGGGTACCGTGATCGCCGCACTTCTAATCGGTATGAGCGACGGCCTAATTTCGGTCTTCTTCTCGCCGACTCTTGCAAAGATCATAGCCACATTCCTTGTTGCGATGGTCCTTGTGTTTCGTCCTCAAGGCTTAATGGGAAAGAACTAGTCATGAACTCCTTTTCTAAACCCGCCATCCTCCACTTTGGTGTGTTGGCCATCCTCATAGTGTTGTTTTTTGTTCTTCCATCCTATCATGTTGGAGCCTTCTCTCGGATTATGGTCCTTGCCATCTATGCGATGGGGTTCAACTTGTTGTTTGGGTACACTGGGCTGCTAAGCCTCGGTCACGCGATGTTCTTTGCTGCGGGCATGTACGGCTACGGCTTGACGACGAACTTTTTCGGATTGCCTTTGGTGCCAGCGGTTTTGGTGGGCGTGTTGGCTGCAGCGGCGCTTGCTACATTCGTTGGATATCTCGCCCTACGTACTACGGGGGTTGCCTTCATGATTGTGACGCTGATGTTTGCCCAGACGGCGTATCTTGTGATCATTTACTTCGGCGAATTTACCCGTGGTGACGAGGGCTTTGTGGTTCAACAGGCGCAGCGCAATCTATTTGGTATCGATCTGACAACAGAAACCGCACGCTACTTTACTGCATTCGTCCTATTTTCCGTCTGTTTCTTGGCGCTCTCTAAATTGGTGCAGATGCCATTCGGTAAGCGTCTTGTTGCCATTCGAGAAAACGAAGAACGTGCTCGCATGCTTGGATACGATGTCGCAACCTTAAAGCTGTGGGCCCTTATCGTGTCCGGAGCCGTTTCGGGAGTTGCGGGTGCCACCTACGGATTGTTGTTTGGCTATATAGGCGCCAGCTTTGCCGCGGTGCACTATTCCATATTCCCACTCTTGTGGGTGTTGCTGGGCGGTGCGGGGACAACCATTGGCCCGCTGATCGGAGTCATATTCATGTTCTATCTCATCGATATATCCAGCGGGTATACCAACGCATACATGCTTATCGCAGGTCTGGCATTGGTTCTGATCACTATGTTCGCACCCCACGGAATTGTTGGAACACTACGTAAGAGGGTCCTATCATGGCTGCCGTAAATGTACTTGAGGCTAATGGCCTGACGAAAACCTATGGTGGTGTCGCGGCCAACACGGATGTTGATTTTCAACTGCAAAAGGGCAAGATCACTGCGTTGATTGGGCCTAATGGCGCAGGCAAATCTACATTCGTCGGTATGTTGAGTGGGCGCATTCCGCCGACTCGTGGCACGGTTAGCTTTGAGGGTCGAGACATCAGTAAGCTTCCCGCTCACAAGCGGATGCAGATGGGCATGGCGTATACGTTTCAGATCACATCGATATTTCCTGGGCTGACGGTTTACGATAACGTGGCCTTGGCCGCTGGTCGTAAACTGGCGAATGACAAGAAAGCCCATTCCCAAAAAGTACAATCGGTTTTGCAACGTATCGGGCTCGCTGAGCGCGGTGACCAAATCGCGGGTGACCTAAGTTATGGCCACCAACGGGTCTTGGAAATTGCAATGGGCTTGGCACAAGACCCAAAGGTTTTCATCCTTGATGAGCCGACCCAAGGCCTGGCCGAAACTGAAGTCGATGAATTCATCGCTCTGATGAAATCTTTGGCCGGGGAGACCACTATCTTGCTCATCGAGCATAATATGCGCGTTGTCACCGAAACAGCGGACTTGGTCACGGTTCTTGATCAAGGTCGTCTTCTAGCGAGTGGAACACTTGATGAAATTCACGAAAACGAAGCCGTCCAGGCGGCCTACTTAGGAATAACTCCGAATGATTGAAGTAAAAAATGTTCAATCGGGATATGGTCCCGTAAGAGTTCTGTTTGATGTGTCGCTCGACGTAAAGGCAGGGGAAATTCTTTGCCTCATGGGACGCAACGGGGCCGGTAAATCTACGATTATGAAGTCGATCATGGGCCAACTTCCGATTACCGGTGGAAGTATTACTATGGACGGTAAATCGCTAAATACCATGCCGGCGCACCTCATCCCGAAGCAGGGGATTGGATATATCCCGCAGGGCAGGCGGCTATTTAGCGAATTGACGGTTTCTGAGAACATCGAAATGGGTCTTATGACCAGAAACGAAGGTGACGATACCCGTGAATGGGTGCTAGATTTGTTCCCCCGTCTGCGCGAGCGTTTAGGTCAGGTTGCCGAAACCTTGTCCGGGGGCGAACAGCAGATGCTTGCGACGGCACGTGCGTTGTGCTTGCGTCCAAAAGTCTTGTTGTTGGATGAGCCGACCGAAGGGCTGCAACCATCTATGATCGAACAGATCCGGCAGGTTGTCGTGAAAATGAAAGCTGAAGGCTACGCCATCATTTTGGTTGAACAACGGGTTGATGCAGTGCTGTCAATCGCGGACCGCGTAACATTCATCGAGAACGGCAAAGATATCGAAACCGTGGATGCGTCTGAGCTTCGTGAAGATTCCTCTCGGATCAACACGTACCTTGGTGTCTAGTCTCTAAGGCGGCTGACTGTCGCCTTCTTTACCCAACCAACGAAAAAGGGCTGCTGGTGGATTACACCACCAGCAGCCCCTTATGTATTGGGATGAACGTTCCCTTATGCGAAGGCCTGAAGCCCTGTTTGTGCCCGGCCAAGGATAAGCGCGTGAACGTCGTGGGTACCTTCATATGTGTTCACCGTTTCAAGGTTCACCATATGGCGAATGATCGGGAATTCTTGGCTAATCCCGTTGCCGCCGTGCATATCACGGGCGTGGCGCGCTGCTTCCAGCGCCTTACCACAGTTGTTACGCTTGATGAGGGACACCATTTCTGGCGCGGCATTGCCTTCGTCCATCAAACGGCCCACACGCAAAGCGGCCTGAAGGCCCAGTGTGATCTCCGTTTGCATATTCGCGAGTTTGAGCTGGAACAGTTGTGTTTGGGCCAATGGTTTATTGAATTGCTTGCGATCCAAACCGTACTGACGCGACCCGAACCAGCACGCTTCTGCGGCGCCCATCACACCCCAAGCGATCCCGTAACGGGCGCGGTTCAAACATCCAAACGGCCCCTTTAAGCCCGATACATTCGGCAGCAACGCATCCTCGCCCACCTCGACGTTGTCCATGACGATCTCACCGGTGATGGAAGCGCGAAGGCTCAACTTGCCTTGGATTTTCGGCGCGGATAGGCCTTTCATGCCCTTTTCCAGCACGAAGCCTTTGATCTTGCCGTCATGCGCGTCTGATTTCGCCCATACGACAAAGACATCGGCGATCGGTGAATTTGAGATCCACATCTTGGAACCGTGAAGGACATATCCCCCATCCACCTTTGTCGCAGTTGTTTTCATGCCGCCAGGGTCGGAGCCTGCGTCCGGCTCTGTTAGTCCGAAACAGCCAATTTTCGTACCAGCAGCGAGGCCCGGTAGGTATTTCATGCGTTGTTCTTCTGTGCCGTAGGCATAAATTGGATACATCACAAGACTGGATTGAACTGACATCATAGATCGGTAACCACTGTCCACGCGTTCAACTTCGCGCGCGACAAGCCCATAGCTGACATATCCCGCACCAAGGCCGCCGTAGGATTCAGGAATGGTTGTGCCCAATAGGCCCATTTCACCCATTTCTGAGAAAATATCTGGATCAGTTTCTTCTTTTTCGAAGGCATTCATAATCCGTGGTTGCAGTTTTTCCTGCGCATAGGCTTGGGCGCTATCGCGGATCATGCGTTCATCTTCAGACAACTGTGTCTCGATCAGAAACGGGTCACCCCAATTGAAAGAGGATAGGTCTGGGCGGCTTTGTGGGCTTAGGTCATTTGGCATGGTGATTCCTTAATCTACAAACGCACGTTCAACGACAAACGTGTCTGGACGGTTATTGGCGCCTTCTACAAGGCCGAAAGATTCGAGTGCTGCTTTTGTGTCGCGCAGCATCTCCATTGATCCGCAAATCATGCCGCGATCTATTTCCGGGCTAATGGGGGGCAGGCCGAGGTCGTCAAAGACTTTCCCGGACGCCATTAAATCAGTAATGCGACCTTGAAATGGATAATCTTCGCGAGTCGTCGTGCAGTAGTGGCGCAATCCCTGCGCGAATTCACCACACAATGGATCATTTTTAAGTTGCGCAACCAGTTCTTTACCATAATTTAGCTCCGCGACGTCTCGGCACGTGTGTGTCAGGATGACCTCGTCGAATTTTTCAAATGTTTCTGGATCGCGGATCAAGCTCGCGAAAGGGGCAATTCCAGTACCTGTCGAAAACATCCAAAGACGCTTACCAGATAGTAGTGCGTCATTCACAAGCGTGCCAGTTGGCTTTTTCCGCATCAAGACCGTGTCCCCGACCTTAACCTTTTGCAGGTGCTCAGTCAGAGGTCCGTCGGGGACCTTAATCGAGTAAAACTCAATCTCTTCATCCCATGACGGTGACGCGATTGAATAGGCACGAAACACGGGCTTTTCGGCGTTCGGGAGGCCAATCATAACAAATTCGCCGGACCGGAATCGAAAGCTAGACGGGCGTGAAATGCGGAATTTGAACAAGCGGTCTGTAAAGTGCTCAACAGATGTAACCGTCTGCTCAAAGACACCTGCTGGTATCGGGAATTCGTTTTTTGTTTCTTCTGTTGATGCTGACATCGGTTTGTCCTTTTCGCTGGCGCTTTGATGGTTAAGCAGCCGGTTTTTCTGACATAAGGGAGAGTTTATCTGGCTTGTTAGCCCAGTCATCGGCATCCGCAGGCGGCGTTCCCTTTTCAGAAATATTTGGCCATGACTCGGCGTGTTTTTGATTCAGTTCGACCCAAAATGCTGAGTTAGGGATGGTGTCTGGTTTGATTGCGTCGACCGGGCATTCTGGCTCACAGACGCCACAATCGATGCATTCTTCTGTGTTGATAACAATCGTGTTTTCACCCTCGTAGAAACAATCTACGGGGCAGACTTCGATACAGTCTTGGTACTTGCAGTTGATGCAAGCGTCGGTGACAACATAGGTCATGGAAGCCTCATTCATTTGTATACTAATGAATATGCGCCACTGTTAGGCCTGTCAACAGTCGAGATTCTTTGTAGCATAAGAACGTAAAACACTTGACGGCCTCAGAAAATTTATTTGTATACTAACAAATGAATTGTAGGGAGATCATCGTGGAAAAGCTTGTCATCAAAAATATTGGCCAAATTCTATCCGGTAAGATGGAAGAACCGATTCTTGACGGTGATTGCATGATAGCGATCAACGGGAAAATCACGGCTTGGGGCCGAGAAGCTAATCTCGATTGTGATGGAGCGACCGCAGGAATCGACGCACATGGCGTAACCTTGGCACCCGGTTTGATCGACAGCCATATTCACCCCGTCATTGGTGACTACACGCCGCGGCAACAACAATTGAATTGGATCGATTCCACATTGCACGGCGGCGTCACAACGATGATTTCTGCAGGTGAAGTGCATATGCCGGGTCGTCCGAAAGATATTGTTGGTTTGAAAGCAATGGCAATTGCGTCGCAACGTTGGTACGAAAATTTCCGTCCCTCGGGAATGAAAGTGCATGCGGGCGCACCCGTCATCGAAAAGGGCATGGTCGAACAAGATTTCAAAGACATGGCTGATGCTGGCGTCAAATTGCTCGGTGAAGTTGGGCTGGGCACTGTAAAGGACGGAACAACTGCGAAACAGATGGTTGGCTGGGCCCGCAAATACGGCATGCAAAGCACGATCCATACGGGGGGGCCGTCCATTCCCGGATCAGGCCTGATCGATGCGGACATGGTGATCGAAACCGACACAGATGTGATCGGCCATATCAACGGCGGCCACTCTGCCTTGCCGGATGATCAGATCATTTGTCTTTGTGAAAGCTGCAAAGCTGCCTTTGAAATTGTCCACAACGGCAATGAACGTGCTGCTGTCTTAACGGTAAACACCGCGCGCGAGTTGGGGAAAATGGACCAAATTATTCTCGGCACAGATGGTCCTGCGGGGTCCGGCGTGCAACCGCTCGGAATTTTGCGCATGATTGCGATGCTTTCTGCGTTTGGCAATGTGCCAGCTGAGATCGCGTTCTGTTTTGGCAACGGCAACACCGCCCGTCAACGCAAGCTGGATACCGGGCTGATCGAGATTGGCATGTGCGCCGATTTTGTGCTGCTGGATCAAGCGCAACACACGCCGGGGAAAACGATGCTAGAATCTGTTGAGCTCGGGAATTTGCCTGGCATCGGCATGACGGTGATTGATGGCGTGATCCGAAGTGAACGCAGTCGTAATACACCGCCAGCGATGCGCTTGCCGGAGCGTATCTTATGAGCGCGCCCCTAGAAGGCCTCAAGGTCGTTGAGCTTGCCCGTATCCTTGCGGGTCCTTGGATTGGGCAAACACTTGCTGATTTGGGCGCTGAAGTGGTGAAAATCGAAAGCCCTGCGGGCGATGATACGCGGCAATGGGGCCCTCCCTTTATTGAACGGGAAGATGAAAAATCAGCTGCGTATTTCCATTGTGCGAACAGGGGCAAGACATCTCGCGCCGTGGATTTCAAAGACCCTGAACAGCTTGCATCGTTACATGAACTGATTGCTGAGGCAGATGTCCTGATCGAGAACTTCAAGGTTGGAAGTTTGAGCAAGTTTGGGCTGGACTACGAGGCCCTGAAAGAGGCAAACCCCCGCTTGATCTATTGCTCCGTTACGGGTTTTGGCCAAGACGGGCCATATGCGCATCGCGCGGGGTATGATTTTTTGATCCAAGGCATATCTGGGATCATGGATTTGACGGGCGATCCAAAGGGTGAGCCGCAAAAAATCGGCGTGGCCTTCGCAGATATTTTTTCCGGCCTTTATGGTGTCATCGGCGTGCAAGCGGCCCTTGCTGACCGTGCGAAAACGGGCCTTGGACAACAGGTAGATATTTCCTTGCTGGATTGCATGACTGGGGTTCTTGCCAACCAATCGATGAATTATTTGACTTCCGGAATTGCACCGCGTCGCTTGGGAAACGCACATCCCAACATCGTGCCGTACCAAACGTTTCAAGTGTCTGACGGCTATGTTATTATTGCCTGCGGGAACGATCGCCAGTTTGAGGCGCTTTGCTGTATATTGGGGACCGAAGCACTGGCGAATGATCCTCTTTATTCCAAAAACCCAGCACGGGTTGCGAATCGGGATGCGTTGACAGAAATTCTAGCACCAGCGTTTTTGACATGGAGCAAAACTGAAATCTTGCAAGCCTGTGAGAATGCCGTGGTTCCGGCTGGTCCGATCAATACGGTTGCTGAGGCTTTGGCAGACCCCCAAATCGTTCACCGCGGTATGGAAATCCATCCGGAAGGCGTGCCCGGTGTCCGCACACCGATATCCTTCTCGCGCTCTGAGTTATGTCTGGAAAGGGCATCCCCTAAGATGCCTAAGCCTTCATGAAATTTTCTTTAACATCCCTATTAGAATATCTTGTTCCCGAGCGCTGATTGGGGACAACGTCTCGGCAGTAATGTCTTTTCCATGATGTTTAAGCTTTGTTGAAAGCGCACTTCCTTTGTCGGTGAGCGAAATGACTGAGCGGCGTTTGTCTGTTTTGTCCGGCTCCGACTTAACGAGCCCTTTAACGCGCAAACGATCGACCACGCCCTTAGTGGTCGCGATGTCCATCGAAGCAAGTCGCCCAAGGTGGTTTTGCGTCACGCGCCCATGTTCCGCGAGTCGCATCAATGTTGAGAATTGTGTGCCTGTCAGGTTTTCTTTGATGTGATTTTGAAAAATCACAGCATGTCTTTGACTGGCCAGACGGAGCAAGAAACCTACTTGTTCATCGAGCTGATAGATTTCGTCTTCTTGGTCGGTTGTCATGTCTCGGGGCCTTAGCGTTGCGGTCTTTTTGATATCGCACAAATATTCACGCTATGCACCCCGAGACTTAAAGCTCACTTTATTAGCGCAAGCCGTCATCACCTTTGGCGTCTTCATGTGCAAGCCCGCCAACGCGCGGTAGGGGGCGCCCACTATCTGTTACGGCAACGGCCACCATTATTTCATTGGCGCGCGGTCCATCGTTCAGGCGCACCTCGATGCCATCAAAGTGGCTGCGGACGTAAGCAGCGTCTTTGTGGCCAAGTGGCACGTCCAAAACTTGGCCAGGACTGCCCATCTTTTTGGACGACGCGACAAGAGCCGCTCCCTTTTCTACAGCCACTCTAAGCGGCGCACCGAGTTTTGGATGCAGGATCGCAGCCGCGTGTTCCAACTCACCGTTTTCGCCAACCATAGCCGACTTGCCGTAGCTTTGGGCATCACCAGGCTCGATGCCCAAAGCTTCGACGCATTTGTCGCCCAAGAGCGCGCCAAGCTCCGCGCCGATATCCATTAGCGCGCTAAGATCCTCTTGATACGTGCCCGCATACGGGTTTTCAATTACGGCGACGGCCACAGCTTTGCGGGTCGCCGGTAAAATATCTCGACCGATCTCGCGAAGTGTTTCTTCAACGTTCACGGCAATTTTTCTAATTTTGGCACTCATCGCAGGCCATCCTCCCCTTTTATATCTTGTGCGGACAAGCCGCCCGCGCGGTTGTGAATTCGCGCGCCGGTGCTCATGACCAAAGCCAAAACCATTTCGTGCGCACGCGGTGCGTCATTGCTGCCGATTTCCATGGAATCGAAATGGCTGCGCACATAGGACGCGTTGATATGGGTGATCGGGACATCCAGACGCCCGCCCACGCCCACAACCTTCTTTGATGAGGGCACAATAGCGTTGGAACCGTCGAGGAGTTGACGCATCGCGTACCCCCCCGGTGCATGCCACAAAGCGCCATGTTCCAATTCACCTGCCTCACCAACCATCGCACCTTTGCCGTACCCTTCGATTTGATCTGCGCCACCAAGCGCATCGATCAGCTTTTGTGCCATTTCTAACCCAAGCGGTTCCAGGTCTTCCATAAAGCCCTGAATGTCAGGCTCGTAACGTCCTGCATATGGGTTTTCGATGATGGCTACAGTGGCACCGCGTCTAACCGACGACGCAGGAACAGGGCCGCCTTCGTGAAAAATTTCTTCAACTGATGTGATCATTTTACGCAAAACAACATTAGGCATGTTCGGGCATCCTTTGGATATTTTGAAAGTTGTGCAGCTGTATTGCACGGTTTTGGTCTTGCAGTTGCAGCGAGGCCCCCACAAGAAGGCCGCGTTGCAAACAGGTTTGTGCAAATGTTGCGCCTGCATCCAATGCGGTCTTTACATCTGGCCGGGAAAGAGCTGCACAGCCGACAACAGCACTGATGTTCCCAAGATCAGAAGCATCCACAATGTCGTTTGCAGGCAGCCTTTGAACGGAGGGATGATTTGGCAAATTAACGTGATTGGCAACCAGGGTCGCCGCCGCATCTGCTTGGGCAGCATTTTCCGCTAAAACTGTTACGCTATCGGCTATACCAAGGCTCAGGCTTCGGCCGTGCCTACCACTTGTCGCGATGCCGCGGATTGGGTCCGTATCCTTAACTTCGATACGCCCAAGGTCGTGCCCGTCGTGGTGCGCCATAGTCATCGTGAACTGTGTGCCTTGGGTGAGGTGCAGTGCAATGTCCCCGCCGTTGTTAACAAACGCGCGTTCTAGGCAAGCAGCCTCACACATCGCCTCCAAAACCTCATCGGCCACGCTGCCGGCGACAGCCGCCATTCGGGTGACGAAATTTTCGAAGCTATAAGGGCGCAGCGCCAAATCCATACGTTTCGCCGTAGTGCCGCTCGGCAGGCAACCGTCGGGAAGCAATTGTGCCTGCAGCAACGGCAGCTCTGTAACCAATTCACTCAATATGGTTTCAAAACGGCGGCGTGCAGCAGCAAATGCGAGGTCACGATCCCCATCCGCCCCGATGATCAGATCGATCGGGCCATGCTGCAGATGCAACCGTTTACCATCTGGTAATAAGTTGGCTGTTGGGTTCATTTGGTGCTTTCATTTTTTGACCAACGATAATTGTCGCGCGACATGGGATCATGACCATGGGCGTTGGGATTAACTGTGCGCATTCCCTCTTCTTTCGTTGACGCGATCGAACGAATTTCATCCATATGTCCGCCAAGTGTCTGATAGTCGCTCACACGGAGCGAAAATTCGATCGGGGCTACAAGCGCCGGTGTTGGAACATACCCAAAGGATCCCGTGGGCATATCCAGAACATCGACCATGACGGTAATGCCACCACCAGGCCAAACATAGCTTTCCGCGCCGCCACAGGACACATGCGTCAAGGACTCTTTCACTGATTTCGTCAATCGGACGGGGTTTTCTGTGACACCTGCGCGCAAACTGCCGCCCGCACCACCCATGAAGAGGACAGAGCAAGTTGAAGGTTCACAGTTCTCAGCAATTAGTTCAGTTGGCTTCACCAATGTTTCGGGCATCGGAAGGGGCTGCGGACTCAATTCCGCGTCCAGCTCATAATAGGCAAACTGTTCACCTGTCGTGGAGACCATCAGCAAACGAAGGCCCTCCCAAGCGACCTTGGGGTTGAATGGCCCGAGGATTTTTAGAGGGTCATCAATGTCTGTGCCACCCCATCCAGTACCGGGTTGGGCCACTTGAAAATATCTTCCGGGTGTCGAACGTCTGCCAAGCAGCTTGATACCCGTTGGCGGAACATCCAATTGTTTGCCCGCTTCATGTTCTGACAAAACACCCGTGATGTGATCATCCACAACGACAACATCGTCAGCATGACCTTGCCATTGTTTTGCGAACATCCCGATCGTTGCGGACCCGCAGCCTACACGCATGAGCCGTTCAGGAGCTCCGTTGATGATCGGCGGCTTACCGGCTTCAATGACCACAGTGGTCAAATGGTCACCTTCGCCGATGCCAACTTCGACCGCTTCGCGGTTACACAGCCGCAGCAGCGCATCGCAGGTGACACGACCTTCTTTTTTTGTGCCGCCTGTGAGGTGTTCGACCCCTCCCAACGACAGCATTTTGGACCCGTATTCCGACGTCATCACGTGACCAATGGGCTCACCTTTGACCCAAACCACATCACGTTCATGTCCAATATGGCGATCCGTATCAATTTTGACCTTAACGCCACAGTATGAGAAAATTCCCTCTGTCACGATCGTAACCATATCGACGCCGTCGACTTCTTGGCTGACGATGAACGGCGCGGGCTTATAATCAGGGTAGGTTGTTCCGGCACCGACTGCGGTCACGAATGGGCGTTCTCCTTTTACGATATCTCCGTCCCAATCACTAGGCTCGCCATCTTTCATGAACGGAACGAGTTTCTGGCTCGTTCCGTGAATGATCGTCAAGGGATCAAGCCTAACCAATGCGCCGTCATGGTTGGCATAGCGATCACAGGCGCCAGACTTGCCGTCTGCAATGTAGCACATTACAGGGCAGGCATCACAGCGGATCTTTTCAGGTTTGACTTCTTCGTTCATCACAAGCTCACTTTGATTTTGGAACGCACCCGCGCTGGCGTGGCCGGAACCTGTCTTATCCGAACTCCGACGGCGTCATGAATTGCATTGAGTATCGCAGGGGCGGTTGGAATAAGAACATGTTCACCCAGACCTTTTGCCCCATAGGGTCCATGGGCATCTGGCTCTTCAATGATAATGGTTTCGATAGGCGGTATATCACCAACTGTTGGAATGAGATAATCGTGCAGGTTTTCGGTTCTACCTGGAATGTATTCTTCCATCAAAGCCATACCTAAGCCCTGCGCAATCCCGCCGTGAACCTGACCTTCGACCAGCATCGGGTTGATCGCGCGACCAACATCATGGGCGGCTACGAACTTTACCGGTTTAGTTGTTCCCAATCGGGTGTCCACGTCGACAACAACCAAATGCGCTGCATAGCCAAACTGTGCATATGGTACGCCTTGACCGTTTTCATCCAATGCTTTGGTTGGCGGATCGTAGCTTTCCTCGGCGCGGAAGACAAAGCCTTCATCATCCGCAGCGAGAGTGCTTAGGTCAATCTCTTGCTGACCCGCTCCGTCGTTTGCAGTTAAAGTCCCACCTGAGAATGACAGCACTGCCTCGAGGCCCACGTTCATCTTCTCAAGGATTTGAGCGCGCAGCGCTTCTCCAGACAAACGAGCGGCGTTGCCGGACACATAGGTCTGACGAGATGCAGAGGTTTTACCTGCGTCTGGGGTGACATCAGTATCCGCGCCGACAATTTTCAACACCTGTACGGGTATGCCCAAGGCCGTCGCAAAAATTTGAGAAATAACGGTATTTGAACCTTGACCGATATCCATCGCGCCTTGGTGCAGTACGACAGTTCCGTCTTCAAGCACACCTGACTTGATGGTCGATGGGTTGGGGAGGGATGTGTTGCCGCAGCCGTACCAGCCTGCGGCGATGCCGACGCCACGCTTTATGACATCATTACTTGCGTTGAATGTCGCTGCTTGTTCTCGCTCCGTATTCCATGCTGGCCGAAGTGCTTCAAAACATGCCTTAATGCCGACGCCTTGAGAAAACACCTGCCCACAAACGGTGGGCACATTGTCTTCCAACGCGTTGAGAATACGAAACTCGAGCTGATCCATACCTAGTTTTTCCGCCAGTTCGTCAAACAACGTCTCTTGCGCGATAGCAGACTGTGGAACGCCAAAGCCACGGAAGGCACCAGCGGGCGGGTTATTGGTATGGATGCCCTTAGATTCTGCGCGATAATCTTGAATCTGATACGGACCGGATGCATGAACCGGTACTCGGTTTGCAACCGTCGGTCCCCAGCTTGCGTAGGCACCTGTGTCAAACTCACCATAAAACTCAAATCCGCTCAGGCTACCGTCTTGTTTGGCCCCTATGCGAAGTTGGATATCCGATGGGTGGCGTTTGGTCGAACTTTGCATGGATTCCGTGCGCGAATAGGTCAACCGAACAGGCTTGCCCGTCTTGAGCGCGGCCAAAGCGAGATACGGTTGGACCGAAATGTCCAGTTTGGAACCGAAACCGCCGCCTACACCGCTTGGGACAATGCGGATTTGCGCGCGATCCATGTCTAATATCTTCTCAAGCGCATCCAAATCCATTACCGGCGCTTGCGTACAAGCGTGGACTTCAACGCGGCCATTCAGGATTTGGGCAAAGCCTGCTTCTGGCTCAATATAGGCATGTTCCACAAAGCCGCTTCGAAAATGCCCTTCGACTATGGTGTCAGCTCTCTCTAATGCTGACTTTGCATCACCACATTGAACGAAACCGCCACACATAACGTTTTTGTCGCGACCCTCGTGTAATTGTGCGGCCGTTGGGGTCTGTGCTGACTTAACGTCCGTTGCTGCTTCGAGCTCGAACCACTGCACTGGAAATGTATCTGGATCAAACGCACCAATGACAGAAGGCGTTCCAACAATTGCTGCAATTGCCTCGCCGCGGAACCGTGTTTCTGTTTCAGCAAATACCGGTTGATCAACAAACTCCGGGATAACCCCAAACAAGTTTCTACCTGGTACATCTTTGGCGGTTAGAGTGGCTTCAATACCCTCATGCTGCGCAATAAATTCATCCAAATCACCCAGTTCAAACCGCGCACGCGGGAAGGGGGACCTGATGACAAAAATTTCAAGTGTACCAGCGGGCGCAATATCGTCGCCGAATTTCTCGGTGCCCGAGGTTTTCCCCTCGCTGTCAACGCGCGGGATCGCATCACCAACTTCGCCGCGGGCCTCAACGGTAATCGGTGAGGTAGCCATAACCGCGTCGATAATCTTGCGGTAGCCTGTGCATCGACACAAAACACCCCCAAGCGCGTCTTTGACTTCACCCTCTGTCGGCGACGGTTTTTCACGCAGCAAAGCAACGGCCGACACCATCATGCCAGGCGTACAGATGCCACATTGCGCCGCACCATGCCCATGAAAGCTATGTGCAAGCTTGTCTGCGACCGGATCATCACGGCGAATACCTTTTAGGGTTTCAACGCGTTTTCCAGCAACTTGTTGTGCCGGTGTTAAGCAAGAGCAGACCGGTTTATCGTCCACCAAAACGGTACAGGCACCACAGTCCCCAGCATTGCAGCCGATTTTGACATCACGGGCGCCGAGGTCTTCACGCAGCATTTCCGAAAGTCGCGCACCCGGCGCGGGGTAGCTTTTGACCGATGTGCCGTCTAAGTCAAATACAGTAGGTTTTAGGTTTCCCTGATTAGTCATTCTTTGCAGCCCTTCTAATAGCGCGCTCACATTGCTCAGCCACTACGTCCAATCGGAATTCTTTTGACCCGCGAACGTCTGCAATCGGGGAGAGCACGCTCAAATGAGATGGGTCGATTTTGATACCAGATGCCTGTTGTCCGATAAGGCTGGCTTCCAAATCAGTGAGGCGTCGTGCAACGGGAGAACAGGCGCCAACAGCGACGCGCGCTTCGATTATTTTGCCTTGCGCGTCACAGGCTATCATGGCCGCTGTCATAGTGATCGAGATCACCAAATATCTGCGGCTTCCAAGCTTTTCGAACGCTGCGCCCATCGCTTCTCTAATTGGAGGTATTGTGATTGCGATAACCAGTTCATCTGCTGCAAGCGCGGTCTTACGAACATTCAATAGAAATTCTGCAAGCGGTAGACTCCTAACACCGCGATGTTTGCTGGCCACCTCCACAAAGGCATCAAGCGCCAACAATGGGGGTACACCATCTGCAGCAGGCGAAGCATTGCATAAGTTACCAGCAATAGTTCCAGCATTTTGAATTTGAATGCTACCTACTTCTAATGCGGCTTGTCTTAACGCATCAAATGCAGGGGGCAGATCGGCGGTGGCGATTTCCGACCATGTAACAGCAGCACCAATGCGTGTGCCGTTACTGTCATGAGAAATCGCTCTGAGCTCCGGTATGCCTGTAACATCCAAAAAGGTGTTTGGCATTTTCCCCTGTTGCGCGGTCGGAAACACATCCGTGCCTCCGGCAACAACCTTTCCTTCTAGATAACTCGCGACCTCAAGGGCAGTCTGTAGTTCGCTTGGAGCATAATACATGGTGTTCCCCCGACTCAATTTTTTGTTTGCATACTAATGATATTAGTGAGATGCTTGTCTTGTCAACACAGATAGCCGGGTAAACGTTGAAGGGGTGAAAAATCACATGACTGAAGCACTCATTGTTATTGATATACAAAACGACTTTTGCCCAGGCGGAGCCCTTGCGGTTCCAAATGGGGACCAGGTTGTGGTGCCTACGAATGCGTTAATCGAAGAGGCTAAGATAGTGATTTTGTCGCAAGACTGGCACCCCGCCGATCATTCATCTTTTGCGTCAAACCATACAGGAAAGGTCCCATTCGATGTGGTCGAAATGGAATACGGGTCACAAACCCTTTGGCCCGCTCATTGCGTACAGGGGTCCTCGGGTGCGGCATTTCACCCAAAGTTGAAAGCAGATTTGGCAGACGCCGTTTTCCGCAAGGGGATGCGCCCTGCGATTGACAGCTATTCCACCTTTTTTGAGAATGACCGTAAGACACCGACAGGCCTTGTCGGATTTCTGCGCGAAAGGAATGTAACTGACGTAAGGCTTGTCGGTTTGGCGTTGGACTTTTGCGTAGCATTTTCAGCCTTGGATGCAGTGGAGCAGGGATTTGAAGTAACTGTGCAGCTCGATGCTTGTCGCGCAATCGATATTGCGGGTTCACGTGACGCTGCGCTGGAACAAATGCGAGACTGCGGTGTCCGTTTGGTATGAGATCTTGCCAGAACGCCCAGAAAACTGAGGCATAAAATACAAACAATTTCCGGCCCAACGGCCAAGACCAAGTAGGAATTTAAATGAACGATCACAAAAACTTAATCGGCGGCGAATGGGTCGAAGGTGTCGACGTTGGCGTCAACTTGAACCCATCCAACCCTCAGGACATTGTCGGTCGATATGTTCGCGGTGGTGCGTCTTCAGTCGACGAAGCGGTTCTAGCCGCAGATGCGGCGCTCGACGATTGGGTTTATGCGTCTCCACAAGTCCGGCATGACGTCTTGGAAAAGACTGGTGCCGAATTGATGGCACGTAAAGATGAAATTGGTCACCTGCTCAGTCGCGAAGAAGGCAAGACTCTTGCCGAAGGTATTGGTGAAGCAGTGCGCGCAGCCCAGGTGTTCAAATTTTTCGCCGGGGAAGCGTTGCGTGTCACGGGTGAAACCGTCGCGTCTGTTCGCGCCAATGTTGATGTGATGGTCGAACGTGAGCCCGTTGGCATTATTGGGATAGTTACCCCTTGGAATTTTCCGATCGCAATTCCAGCGTGGAAAATCGCACCGGCGCTCGCTTATGGCAATGCCGTCATTTTCAAACCTGCAGATTTGACCCCTGGATGTGCATGGGTCATCGCGAAAACACTGAAAGAGGCAGGATGTCCCGACGGGGTTTTCAATCTAGTTATGGGGCGCGGCTCGACGGTCGGTGAGCGCATTGTGGGCCATCCGCGTATCAATGCGATTAGCTTTACTGGCTCTGTGCCCATCGGTCGATCCTTGGCACTGAAAGCCACGGAACAAGGCAAGAAGATTCAGATGGAGATGGGTGGCAAAAATCCGATGGTTGTCCTTGACGACGCCGATTTGGATGTTGCGGTTAACGCTTCCTTGAATGGTGCGTTTTTTTCAACGGGTCAACGATGCACGGCGTCTTCACGCTTGATCGTCAGCGACGGAATTCATGATGCGTTCGTTCACAAGTTGTCCGCAGCAATGGCGGCGCTTACTGTTGGCGATGCGCTTGACCCACAGTCGCAAATTGGTCCCGTCGTTGACCAGTCCCAGCTGGACAGCAACCTAGGGTACGTGAAGCTTGCACAAGAAGAAGGCTGTGAAGTTTCAGGTGGAGAGCGGTTGGATGGCGCCGGTTTCTTCCAACGTCCAGCACTGTTTGTGGGCGCGACTAATGAGATGCGAATTAGCAAAGAAGAGATATTTGGCCCATGTGCAAGCGTAATTAGAGTCCGAGATTATGAAGAAGCACTGACCGTCGCGAACGATACCGAATTTGGCCTGTCCGCGGGCATTTGTACGTCTTCTTTGAAATATTCGAGTCATTTCCGAAAACGCGCGGAAGCCGGAATGGTTATGATCAACCTTCCCACAGCAGGCGTGGACTATCACGTCCCGTTTGGTGGTCGCAAAGGCTCTAGTTTTGGGCCTAGAGAGCAAGGATCTCACGCAAAAGAATTCTATACGACAGTCAAAACCAGTTACGTCGCACCTTAGTCAGGATATCGAGATGTCAAACATGGATATTCAGAACGTCGCCGTTATTGGCGCAGGTCAAATGGGAACCGGAATCGCTCAGGTTTTTGCGCAAAGCAAGTTCCATACACAGCTTAGCGACGTTTCGCCGGAAGCTTTGGTCAAAGGCATGGGAGTCATCGAGGCCAATCTCAACAGACTTCACCAAAAAGGAAAGATTTCGCGAGAGGATGTTGGCGAAACGCTAAGGTATATCCACCCAGTTTTGGAGATGTCAGAGATCGGGCGCGCTGAGCTTGTCATTGAAGCGGCCACAGAGGACGAGAAGGTCAAAAGGGATATATTCAAGTCGTTGACGCCGCATCTTTCAAAGGATGCTATCCTCGCCAGCAACACCTCATCAATCTCGATCACGCGCCTTGCATCCGCTACGGATCGCCCAGAGCAATTTTTGGGTGTTCATTTCATGAACCCAGTTCCTGTTATGCAATTGGTTGAATTGATACGGGGTATTGCGACGGACGAAATCGCATTTCTGAAAGTCCAAGACGTTGTTGCGAAGATCGGCAAAATCGCGACGGTCTCTGAAGATTACCCTGCATTTATCGTAAACCGCGTGTTGATCCCAATGATCAACGAAGCGGTTTATGCTCTTTTTGAAGGCGTCGGATCGGTTATCTCTATTGATACCTCTATGAAGCTTGGGGCAAACCATCCAATGGGGCCCTTCGAGTTGGCAGACTTCATTGGTTTGGATACCTGCCTTTCGATCATGATGGTGCTGAATGATGGCCTTCATGATTCAAAATACCGCCCTTGTCCACTGCTACAAAAATACGTTGATGCTGGCTGGTTGGGGCGCAAAACCGGACGCGGATTTTACGACTACCGCCACGGTGATCCAACCCCAACACGCTAAAAGAAGGAAGTAAAAATGAAGGTCTTAGTGCCAGTCAAACGTGTGATTGATTACAACGTGAAAGTGCGCGTCAAAGCGGACAAAAGCGGTGTAGACCTCGCCAACGTAAAAATGTCCATGAACCCCTTCGACGAAATAGCTGTCGAAGAAGCATTACTCCTCAAAGAGGCCGGTAAAGCAGATGAGATCGTAGTTGTTTCAATTGGCGTAAAACAGGCACAGGAAACCTTGCGCACAGCGCTTGCGATGGGGGCCGACCGAGCAATCTTGATCGAGGCATCTGACGATGTTCACACGGATATTGAGCCACTCGCTGTTGCCAAAATCCTAAAAGGCGTAATCGATGAAGAGCAGCCAAATCTGGTCTTGGCTGGTAAACAAGCCATCGACAACGATATGAATGCAACAGGGCAGATGTTGTCAGCCCTCTTGGGTTGGTCTCAGGCGACTTTCGCATCCAAAGTTGACGTGGGCGGTGACACTGCAACAGTCACCCGCGAAATCGACGGCGGACTGCAAACCATTAAGGTCACGTTGCCAACGATTATCACCGTTGATCTGCGCCTGAACGAACCGCGCTACGCCTCGCTTCCTAATATCATGAAGGCAAAGAAGAAGCCTTTGGACGTCAAAATACCTGCAGACTACGGCGTGGATACGTCTCCACGTTTGGAAATCATTTCGACAACCGAGCCTGAGGCTCGGTCGCCAGGCGTCATGGTTGGGTCTGTTGATGAGTTGTTAGAAAAACTTAAAGAAGTGGGAGCGGTCTAATGGCGGTACTCTTGATTGCAGAACTAAATGGCACTGAGTTGAACGTCGACGCTACGGCCAAAGCTTTAACCGCGGCTAAGCAGTTAGGTGATGTGACGATCCTTTGCGCGTCGACCGGTTGCGTAAGCGCCGCAGAGGCGGCGGCAAAATTGGTCGGCGCCTCTAAGATAAAATGCGCTGATGATGCGGCATACGGTCATGGGTTGGCAGAGCCATTGGCGGATTTGATTGTGTCGCTCGCAGGAGAATTCGAGCACATCCTTGCACCTTCAACTGCGAGCTCCAAAAATGTGCTTCCACGTGTTGCCGCACTTCTGGACGTTATGGTGATCTCAGACGTGATTGATGTCGTTGACGCCGACACATTCAAACGCTCCATTTATGCTGGGAACGCGATCCAAACGATCAAATCTTTAGACGCGACAAAGGTTGCAACCATTCGGACAGCATCGTTCGACTCATCGGGAGAGGGTAGCTCGGTCACCATCGAAAACGTCGCGACAGCAGGCATGGCTGGACTGTCGGAATGGGTGGAAGACAAAGTGGTTGAGAACGATCGCCCTGAACTAACATCTGCGGGTGTCGTTGTATCAGGTGGTCGTGGCGTTGGCTCCGAAGAAGATTTTGCCCTGATCGGGTCTCTGGCCGACAAGCTAGGCGGTGCCATTGGTGCGTCACGGGCGGCGGTAGACAGCGGCTATGCTCCAAATGATTTGCAGGTGGGGCAGACTGGAAAGGTTGTTGCGCCAGATCTATATATTGCTGTGGGGATTTCTGGGGCGATCCAACATTTGGCAGGGATGACGGATTCCAAAGTCATCGTTGCCATTAACAAGGACGAAGAAGCGCCCATTTTCCAAGTGGCAGACTTCGGATTGGTTGCCGACTTGTTCGACGCCGTTCCGGAGCTGACAAGCAAGCTATAAGAAGCCAGTCCTATCTAGGGTGATCATTTAGAGGTTTTTTGATCACCCTAATTCTTCTCTTTTACTACAACGATACACAACGTTCATTTCTAGCCAACCAATGCTGTGTGTTTCAAGGGCTGTGACTGGATACGATATGCAACGGGCCAAAGTATGCGTGATTGGGCCGCCTCTGTTCTGAGGTCGAGCTCCCGGTCGGATCACAGAACAACTGTGAACACGGAGATAAAAATGGTACACTATGTTGGATTAGATAAGCCACTGCGGGTGAACCGTTCCAACAGTGCTTCGAACTTACGGCACATCCCGGTCTGACAGAAGTGGCTAAACGAGAAATGCCGCGGTTTACGGCCCATCCAGATCAATACATGGATGTGTCGAACCGACTGGAAGAGTGTCGCCTCGACGTTTACGGCGAATAACAAACCCAGGGGTTGCGAACTGAACTGGCGACCCCAAAAAGTTGAGGTCGTTGATGATTAGAAAGTAGTACGATGCGACGAACCAATATTCCAAAGGATCTAGCGCCCTTGGAGGCCTGTGCCGACCGGACCCAAAGCTGCGTTCTAGCGGTCATTATCGGCGTAGAGGGGCCATCATATCGCCCGCTTGGAGCAATGATGACCGTTCTTCAAAATGGCTGCCTTGTTGGTACGCTGTCGTCGGGATGCGTCGAAGCCGACATAAGAATACATGCATTGAAGTGCCTCAAATCCGGTGTATCCAAAGTCGTGCGTTATGGGCGCGGGTCACCTTATCTGGATATTGTCCTGCCTTGCGGTGGCGGCTTGCAGATCATCCTGATACCGAACCCAGACAAAGAAATCACTAATCATCTGCTCAATACTGTGATTACTGATCGGCGCGCCTGCGCTTATGATATCGATTGCGAAACAGGCGCAATTTTCTTGAGCAGGGGTGGCAAAATACCTTCGGCTATCTTTCGCGGTAAAATTCTGCCCGAATTGAAATTTCTGATCTTTGGTAAGGGACCGGAGCTGACAACGTTCGCAACTCTCGCCCAGTCAGCGAACTTTCAAACGACGTTGTATTCGCCCGATTCAGATACTTTAGAAGAGGCGAGATCGATCGGTTGCGAAGCGATGGCGCTGACGCGACCTGAATTTCCAACAGATGCTAACGCTGACCCCAGAACCGCAATAGTCCTGTTTTTTCATGACCACGATTGGGAGCCTCCGATCCTGCGCGATGCTCTTTTGACCTCCGCGTTCTATATCGGAGCTCAAGGAAGCAAGCGGACACGGGACAATCGTTTGGATTCATTGCGCGCAATGGGCGCCGCAGAGCACTCAATTGCACGTCTACTTGGGCCAATAGGCCTGATAGACTCAGCACGTGATGCGCGTACGTTGGCGATTTCCGTACTGGCTGAGGTCATTTCCGAAGCAAATGGGGTAAACTCTAAAAATGCTAGGGCGCCAAGGCAATTTAAGCATTTAGCGTGAAGCTCAATCGGTGCTCGATGGCAGCGTTCTTAAATTTTGGCGATACGGGGCTTAAAGGTGAAAACGACCTGGGGTTCTTCTGGCAACGGCCAAGTCGACCCGATTTGGCACGGACAACAAGCTACTGGTGGATTTCAAAGGACGTCTGTTGTGTACCTACACAGCCGAAGCGATGGCGAGTGCAGGTCTATCGAGATGTGTCACCGTTGTAAGTGACCCAGCGGTAGCGATGACCGGTCATTCAATCCGCCATTGCTGAGCGTCGGCAGCGCGGGACAAAGTGAGCTTTCGTTGCGGCTGCGCCAATGGCGGCTTTAGGAATTCAATCTAGCAAGATCGGACTTGCTCGTGATACAAATGTTGGTGCCTGTGCAGATCGGCTGACAATGCTGCTATCTGGTTTCAAGACTATATTTCTTGAAGATTTCACCGCCGTATTCAATGTTGGCAACGAACTTGGCACCGCCCCGAGAAAGGGCCCCCAGATTTTTTCGAGAAAGTGGTAAGAGAAAAGTAATCGTTCCAATACGGGCATCAGCCTTCGCGAACTCAATTGCCATTCGCGAAACACGCATCCCTAGGCCGAATTTATCTGGTTTGAGAACAAGGCCGAAATCCCAATCATCGCCTTCTTTCTGAAATCCGCCCCATCCAACATAAGTTTTATCATTCAAGATTGCCCAATGTCCCAGCCCATCCTGCTTCCAAGATTCTTCCTTTGTAGCCACGAATTTTCGAGCTACCTCAGGCGTCCATTCGACAGTTAAGAGCGGCATATGTTCGGCTACTCGTGGATCATTCATATGCGAAACGATATCTTTTAGTGAGACATCGGTTAGGCGCACCAATCTGATCCTATCTGGTTTTTTCAAGTCGAACTGCCTTGTTTTTATGAATAGTATATCGTGCTGTATAATTGCCGAATAGAAAATCTGATTTCCCGAAGAAAGAAGAAACTTGGTTCACAAGCCCTTATGATTTGGAAACACTTTGATGTGGTGGAATTATCGGATCACCTGCTGTCGTAAACAAAGGATTTTCTTTACCCTTCCCGCGCATTTTCCACCCTATAATGAATGCCATCATCCGCATCGTCAGGCCAAGAGGATATCCATTGCGCTTTTGGTCCGACGGCCAATTCTTTGCTGCATGTTGAGTTTGACAGTGGCTTCGCACAGGGCCGATTTGAGCCTTTTGCGTTGCGCTCTCCAGCTTTATAAAGTTGCCGATCAGACCGATGAATGGAACTGAGGGTTTGGCCGTATTCCCGATAGGTGTGTTGCAACACTTCGTATACCAACGAAAGGCCCCCTTTTCGCTGAATTGCAAGCAAGCGATGTGTTCATGACCTTGTGTGAACATCACCCTTGAAGGTGCCACTTGAATAATTTCAGTTCCGCCATGCTCGTTTAGAACACGGTCAGCTGCATCAAGCTCATTGGCAAACGCCTGACAATCGCTGCAATAGCAGACCAAGCGGGTACAAGACCATTGCGTTACGTGTTGCACGACACCTGTTACAGTGCCGCATTGGCAGCTCAAGGTTAAGTCACTCATCTCATGTCTCCCTAAGGATTTTTCTGTTTTATAACAGGGTGCTATCCTGCGTAGTGATGCTTTTTCTAGGCGGCCCCTGCGGCCGTGAGAACCATGATTGCAAGATATATACTTGGAACCGTGCCACACACAAAGGCTGGCACGCGGATGAATGGTATGCCGGTATAGTAGAGTGCAACAAATGCCATGCGGCCAAAAATTATCAAAGCCAGAGCCAGTGAAATCCCGTTTCCCGTAAGACCAAGCAGTTGCACCGCCGCGATGAGGGGAACGATATACATCGCACTTTCCGTTTGATTTTGTAGAGCCCGCTTAACGCGAATGGCAAATGGCGAGAATGTTACGTTTGGTCTATTGGCCGAGAACCCATAGCCGAAGCCTTGAGTGGCATAGGTGTACATGATCTCGAAGCCGATCATCGCGATCGACATCAATGCGAATGCGGCTAGCGCGGTAATGGGTGTCATTGGGATTTCTTTCAGTGGATGCGCCCCAAAAGAACAAGACAGTAAAGGCATGGTGAGACCTTCGAACTTGCTTTCAAGCGGTGCAGTAAATAATGTCTAGTCAGTTGACTATGTATAGCTAGTCGACTGACTAGCTAGCAACCGGAAAGTTCTCAAAAATGCCTAAATCACAAAAAGTTGATAGAGAAGCCGCGTTACGTGCCGCAGGTTTAGCCTTCATGGAATGTGGGTATTCAGGCATGAGTACGCGTGATTTGGAAAAACGATCAGGCATCACCAAATTCACGCTGCAAACCAAGTACGGAGGGAAGAAAGCTCTCTTCTTAATGACACTGGACCTCTACCTTGATGAATTGCTGCCGTGGATTGACAACTCGGTTTCACAAGGCGGCATTGCGGATTTTTTCCGAATGCGTGCCGATGACACTAGGATGCCCGAACAAGGCCGGTTTGGTTGTCTCCTGGTCAACGCGCTGACCGAATTTGGTGCGACCGATCCTGACATAAGCACACGAACCCACAGATATTTCCAAGCCCTTCGCAGCGCCTTCAAAAGCGAGCTTTTGAAGAGCAAAAATGAGGGAACCCTTGATATGTACGTCGACATCGATCTGGAGGCCGAACGCCTTCTGGTCAGCATGATTGGCCTCAATGTCGCTATTCGTACGCATGGCAGCAATAGCGCAGCAGCAGATATGGCCCAAGGGATCGCCCAATCTGTTCAATGACTTCAAAGGTCATAACATCAATGAATTTTCGCCGCAGAATGCGCTAAGTCCTGCGGTGCGGACAAATTGCCTCTTTATCTCACTGCTAAGGATGACAGTTGTCAGGCAACATCTTCGCAATCGTCTTGAGATCTTTGTTAAAATACCGCGCCGCTTCACGCGACGTTATACCGTCCTTCAAACACGCGCGGCGCACGCGATTGTAAAGGTCCAAAGATTACGTCTCCCGCCCTCTGGAAAGCCGAAGGACACAATTTGGTCGAATTTTACACCGTTACAACTGCGATATGCTCCGCGTTTTTGCGCAGGCTTTCACTAAGGCGGCATGCCTTTCGTCCCAAGTGCCAGATACTTTCGACGTCTGTCTTGGATTAGCGCGTCCCGTCCCATTCCTGAAAGGCTTTGCAACATTTCATTGATCACTTCGCCCACACTTACAATTGCTGCGCTGGGATCGCGATGCGCCCCCCCCAGTCGGCTCTTCAATCAAATGGTCGCAGACACCAAGAGCTTGCAGATCCTGTGCCGTCAATCGCAACGCGTTGGCGGCTTCACGCATCTTACCGGAGTCTCTCCACAGGATCGAGGCACACCCTTCTGGACTGATGACGGAAAAGATTGAATGCTCCAGCATTGCGACCCGATTTGCGGTCGCAAAAGCGACTGCTCCACCGGAACCGCCTTCACCAATGATTACGGATACAAACGGCACGCCAATCTGCAAACACTTCTCTGTCGTTCGAGCGATAGCCTCGGCTTGACCACGTTCCTCCGCATCTTTTCCGTGATAGGCACCAGCTGTATCAACAAAAGAGACAACAGGCAGTTGAAAGCGATCCGCCAGATCCATTAGTCGAATGGCTTTGCGATACCCTTCCGGTCGCGCCATGCCGAAATTTCGCTCAATTCTTGTCTTTGTATCATTACCTTTTTCCTGGCCTATTACCATAACTGGTATGCCTTTCAGACGGGCTAGCCCTCCCATGATTGCGCGGTCGTCGGCGAAATTTCTGTCTCCGGACAACTCGGTGTATTCGGTAAAGAGTGAAGCGATGTAGTCTTTGCAATGGGGTCGTTCCGGATGACGGGAAACCTGACATTTTTGCCAAGCTGATAAATCTCCGTACAAGCGTACCAGCGGATCATCAGCTTTCTTTTCGAGATCAACAGCTGCATCCTGTAGTGCTGTTTCATTGCCGACTTTGGGAGTGGTTCTCAAGTCCTCAGCTTTGGCAATGATATCTGCCACTGGCTTTTCAAATTCCAAGTAAATTGTCACTTAGATTTTCCCGATATGTATACTGGTGCTGAGTGCTTCAGCTTGCGATTGAACGGATTTCGATCGTGCGGGTGAAGCGAATATCATTAGTTCTCAAATTCCTTGCGGTACAACGGAGAAGAACATTTTTACATCGTACAGTCTCTCCGGATGTTGCTCTGTATCGTTGTCATGAGGGCAATAGAAATCGCCGGGCCCAAGGCAGTAACCACTTTGATGTATCCAGCGATCAAACACGAGATCCCACGTCTGTCGGCACTCTTCCGACGTCGCGCCGAATAACTGGACGATCGCATACTGTCCGTCTGAAATCTTACGTTTTCCTATAGTACCACTGACCTCGGCATCAGGATCAACGCTAGTACACGCATCCACGGTCAAGTTGCTCTGGTCGGTAATGTATGGATGACCGCCACTAAACAACGTAATCACCTTTGATTTGTCAGGGCTAAATTTACCCCTGGGGACTGCCCATGCCAGCAACTTTGAGAACAACGCTTGGAACAAGTCGCTGTCGCTTGGATCATACGCGCCATGATGTCGAATATAGGCGACATCAAACTCCTCCATTTTGCGAACATTGATGTCGATCAATCTGCCATCGCTCAAGTGAAGTCTCCAATGTGGTAATCCGCTCTTTGGGTTCAGGTAAAACAATGGTTGACCTAAGGCTTTGCAATGGTTGCTAACTGATTGACCTGAATTGCTATTTTTATCAAAGTGTAATTCAGCCCTTCGTTTCCAGGCTTTGCGCCATTGGCTAGGGCTCATCCCATAGCGAGATTTGAATGCCCGAGAGTAAACCGCTGAGCTAGAAAAGCCATAGTCATAGGCGAGTGATGTTAACGCTTTTTTTGGGATCGAAAATGAGTAAAAATGCAGAGCTTTCTATTCGGATGCGTTTGACATAGGCGCTTGGTGTTTCGCCATAGGTTTCGCTAAACACCCTATGGAAATGAAATTTCGAAAGCGCGGCTATTTTGGACAAGCACTTAAGAGATAGATCTTGATTTAGGTTTTTCCTCACATAATCAGTAACGCGGTTAACACGGGAAATATGATCGTTACGTGTGTTCTGTTTTTTGTTCATGGGTTTGTTCTCGGTTGGCTTTGGGCAGGACTGTTGCGTTAAATTGCGGAATGCAATCTGTAACAGGGCAGGGGGCGCGCATACCCAAATCGCGCGCGAAGTTTTCACATCTTTGAAGCCGCAGTATCAGCTAGTGTCAGAACCCTAATACTTGGAGGGCAGAATGATAGTCCTCATCGCCGCGCGAACCCAGCTGCTTCGAATTTGGCCATTATTTCATTGCCCAAAATTAACATAATATTCAATATGTTAGAATTGTTCCCGTGCGGGGATGACTTGCCGGGGCAGGGACCTGCTGCCGCAGGAACGTAATTTTCAAAAGCGGCCATTCATAAAGCGCAGCTAAGGTCGGTTGACGGCTTTGCCTTCCGGCTGCTGAACGTGCTGGATGACTTCAACCGCGAAAGTCTGGGAAACGAGGTGGACTTCTCACTGCCCGCGGAACCCGTCAGTCGCAGCCTGAACAATATGGGGTCTGCTCCGATCTGACTGCGTAAGTTCTACGACCAAGTCCCGTTAAGGACGGGAGGATTACCGTTCGGCTGGACCGTAGAACGATCAGACGTTCTACTTGTCTAAAAGCCTGCGGAGCATGTGTCGAAAGTGATCCTGTCCACCAAAGAAGAAGGCCAACACTTGGACCACCTTACGGGCTTCGTCGATCTGAAACCAGATGATGGCCTTATTGATGGTGATATTGCGCAAGTCCTGTGCAATCTTATCCCGTCGAGTGCCTCGATATGGGTTGGACGCAAGATCAGTGGCGCTTTGCTTAATGCCAATGATGCGCGCCGCTGCATTTTCAAACGCAATATCATCTGGCTCACCGAGATCCTTGTAAGTCGCAAATAGATGGTCGAAAATCAGCGACAGATCATGTTCAGCGTCGGCCGCAAATTCAACCGTCCAAGCCAAGGGCCTGCCTTTTCCGTACAAGTAAATCTGCGGTCTGTCTGCTGAAGTTGTCACTAGACACAAAGGGCCCCTTCATACGCTCATCCAGCAGAACTTTCAGTGCGGCAGCTTCGAGTAATTCCGCCTCATCCCGTTTGCGCAACAGATCGAGACCTTGTTGTATGACAGCGCTTACGCTCGAGAACCGCCCCTGCACCACGAGGTCACGCACATAAGCGTCCTGTTGCTCTGAGATCGATACGGATGCTTTGACTGACATATGCGTCCTCCTACAAGTCGTATACTACTCAGTAGCACGCGCGTCAATTCCTGTCGGCTTAGTTGTTCCATTGTGCAACAGCGAGGTTTGCTCGGGTAGAGAGCTTGATTGTACGTTGGCGAAGCGGCCATTCATACAGCGCGCAGCTAAAGTCCGGAGAGAGCCCACACTGTGAATTCGATTTTTGTGCTGCGTGCGCTCGCAGCGCGAAAAATGCTGCGTCAGCCTAGTATCTGATGCTGCCAAGCAGCAGAAAAATCGGTCGTTCATGCATGCCGCAGCGAAGATCAACGGTCGGATTCACACAGTGCGGACTTAGTGAGCCTTCGCTGCGGCGACGACTAAGGGCTGCTTTACGAGAGTTGATCATTATTGTGTGTTTTATGAGCTGTCGCCCTGCGCAGCGCTATTGTAGCCTCAAAGCCAGCTAAGACAGCAACAAGTGCAAGCAACGGCGTCGTGCCAATTTCAACAATGAACCAGCCAGCAATCAATGGAAACCCGAAGATTCCAATGAAGTAACTTAACGCAAAAAGCTGAAGTGTTTGAGGACCTAGATGCCCTTCTGCATCACTCGCAGTCATCGCAACAAGGATCGGATACGATACACCGTAACCTAGACCAAACAAGACTGCGACCAGGATGTAGAGAACCAAACTGTCTCCACTGAACATGAACAAAACGACACTGGTGCACATGAGATATTGAAGGAATGCAATAGTCCGGTATGGGTTTGCTCCTCCTTTGAACTTAACGAGAACGAGACGGAAAACGACAACGACCAACGTGTAGACGAGGAAGAAAATAGCGTAGTCCAAACCTCGGATATCGGCGAACACGGTTTGAAAATTATTCAGTCCTGCAAAGACACTCGCACCGAGGAAAACCATTGCAATGGGTGCGCGCGCCGGAGATTTCAGGACCTGCGAAAGTGATGAAAGCGTTATCCTGGATGATGCTTCTGGTGCCGGATTGAGCGCATATTCGTTGATCGGTCTTTGCAGAATAAAGAATAAAACCGCGCTTATGACGCAAAGCCCCGAGGTGATATAAAACGCGTCCTTAATCGATGCACCGCAGGCTTCGAGCAACGATGCCAGAACCGGTGATAGTCCAAAGCCCGCCATGACGAACACTGATAACAACGCAAAGGACTGAACCCGTTCGGTCGGCTTCACCAAACGCGTCAGAACAATTGGGCCAAGGGAATATGTAAGCCCCCAACCAAACCCCAAAAGAACACTGGCAAAGACCACGCCGGCACCGGCGGAACTTGCTGCACCATAGAAATACAGTGAAATCGAGATGGCGAGGCAAGCTATGCAAAGGGTGCGAAGTCGGCCAAAAATGTCTGAAAGATGTCCCGAAAAATAGACTGTAATAATTGTCGTGACTGCCGTGATGGCCAGCATAACGCCGACATCCTTCTCACTGGCATTAAAGATGCCAAAAAGTCGAGGCAGCATGAACGTCAGCCCATAGGCACCAGCTTGGAGAAAAATTGCGATGAAATACACAATGAATGTTTGGGTTCGTGACATTCTCTAACCAACGATAGCTTCTTGGCGCACGGTCAACTTAATACTACATCTTAGCAACATCATTCTATTCTTAGGCGGCAAAAGCAGACAATTCCTGTGGTGATCAAAGTTGAAAATTTGGACTCGAACCGGTCATTATCAATCAGAACATTCTTTCCAGCTTCACTATATCAATCGGTGGAAGCTCTTCATCACGGCCAGAAAATACACCGGTGCCAATTTCGATGAACCCCCACTTTTTATAGAAAGGTACAGCATTCAGAGTCGCATCAATCCTGACCTTGCCTGATCCGTTTTGCAAAGCGTCTGCCAAGGCTAAATCCATCAGCCCCGCGCCCGCTCCGATACCCACAAAATCAGCATCTACGAACAGTCGCATAACTTCACCCAAAACACCGTGTGCGAAGCCAATTTGCTTTTCATTCACCTCTGCTATCCAGAGGCATTGATCCGCGCAGTCTGGCCGATAATCCTCTGCCACACGTCCGATCATCCAAGTATCAACAACACCTTGATCATATGGATGCGGAGCGAGACGGAGAATTGATCGTGTCACAAGGTCAAAGACCTCAGGGGCGTCAGAGGCGGTTGATCGACGGTATGTAATATGTGTCATGGCTTTACCCTATGAAACTAAAGCAGCTTTCGAAGTCTTGGCCCTACCTCTGCAAAGCCCTCTCTTAGGTAAAACTGCAAAGTTCGATCCCAATTGGGCTGCGGAGGCGCACCGACTTCAAGACGTTTCCAACCGTGCTCTTTCGCATAGGTTTCTGCCGCGTCAACGAGTTGTGCGGCAATACCTTTCGAGCGGTGTTCTTTTGAAACGTAAAGCTCTGATATTTCCCCGAACAACCCCCCTGCATAAATCGCCGCGCATTCGTTCAGCATTATCACACCGACCGGCGCAGCACCTTCTGTCGCGACAATGCTTGTGACGCCCTTCATCGCAAGAACCTGACGGGTTGCGGCCTCCATTGTTTTGCGATCTGGGCCCGCACCTGCCGCTAACTCATCAATTAAGAGATAGATAAATTCAGACACAACAAGCGTATCACTTACCGTTGCGATGTTACTTTGGATGGTCAAAATTTGCCTGACTTTCGTAAAAGATGTGCCTACATTTTCGTTAACCTACTATCGCTAAAAGTAGCGTCAATTGGAACTTTGCCGATCCTTTCCACCAGCTGCAAAACGCTCGTTTAAGAGATGAGAGGATGTCGACGGACAACAGTGGCTAACCCGTCCGTTTGGGGCTAAATAGCCGCGCAGCTAAGGGCGCGCCAAGGATCACGACCACGATCCGCAAAACGTGGTGCGAGATGACAAACGCCATGTCCGCCCCTGCGATGAGAGCCAGCACCGCCATTTCAGCCTGACCACCTGGTGCAAAGGCCAGTAACGCTTCCATCGGTGGCGCGAGGTGAAACACGTGTATTATCTCGACAAACCCAGCTGACAGAACCACCAGAATAACACAAAATCCCAATGCTGCGGCGACGTCTCGGCGGACCTCAGCACCTGTGACGCCTGCGTATTTCGTGCCCACCGTCATGCCGATAAAGAACTGTGCCATCCAGATGGCTTCGACGGGGGGGCGGTGCTGCAGGACACCAGTCAGTGCGAGAATTGCGGCTAGGATCATCGGCCCTAAGATCGACGCGCCGAACATCCCGACCGCTTTGGCGATTTGCCAACCCGCCAAACCACAAATCACCATTAACACCAGTTGTCCCAACGGTAGGGTTGCGGCGGGCACACCGGGTGGATTGCTTAAGTCGGTGCCCCAGTAGAACTGCAAAATAAAAGGTAACACCATGACGATGACCATAATGCGGGTCGCGTGAAACAATGACAGGGCGCGTACATCAGCACCCGCTTCTTCGCCGAACAACAACATATCCTGAAGCCCGCCAGGCATCGCGCCATAATAGCTGGTCGCGAAATCAAATCCCCAGAGCCGCTGAAAATACGGAATCCCGACCAAGCCGATCAGAAACACCATGAGTGGCACGAGTAATAGCGTTGTCCACATTCCCGCCATTGTAACGACCAGCGCCCAAGTGAACGTTGCGCCAATGGCGACACCCAGAATAGTACGCATCAGGTTATTGATCACAGGCTTGCCGCCCATTGGTATCCCCAACAAAGCTGCGGTAAGGCACGCGACGATCGGACCCAAGAGCCAAGGCAACGGTAGATCCAAATACACGAACACGCCCACACCAAGTGCGGCGATCAAGTAAGTCGAAAGAACGATTTTCATGTGAAATCCCCCGCTGCTGCGACCTTGTGGATTTCGGCCTTGAACACAGTAACCGCCGGTGAGTAACCTTGGCCCAAGCGCGAGAGCAGCCCGATTGGGCGGGCAATGTTCGGGGTTTGTAGCTCGCAAATAGCGACGCGATCGGCGTTCATCGAGGATTGGGGCAACAGGGCCGCCCTGAAACCATCGGCAACCAAATCTAGCGCCGTCGTTGATCGACCGACCTCATAAGTCCAAACTAACGGCATGCGCGCGCTGGCCATGGCTTCATCGATAAGCAGCCGGTTACCAGTGTCACGCACAGGCAAAATCAAAGGCCTCTAGGTCGCCAAAATCGTAATTGATGCGCATGGCGCAACAATTTATATCAATCATGCGTTTGTCAAATTAAACCCCGCGCAATTGTCAGGGTTGGATAAGGGGTGCTCCATGGCTCCTCAAGTTGACATCGCCAAAAACTGTCATGTGCTGATCAAAAGGAAGGGTCTGGTGCGACAAATACCTTAATACCGTCGCAATTGAATGAGATATGGGTCGCCATTGAAGGGCGTTTTATACTATTGCCTGCGAAGCAACCTTAAGTTGGGGAAGACGATGCGTTTGATTGCAATTCTTTGTGCGGGCTTGATGGCCGCCGCACCCGCCGTAGCACAAGAACGTGAAACGCTCGGCTTTGGCCGTATCTTCACAAATGATTTTTTTGGCGACAACCAAGACCGCTGGCGGTCTGGGTCTTATGCCTATTCCATCGTGCGCGGGCCCGAGTGGCAGGGCCGTGCGCCAAGCACGCCGGGCGCCATACTTGAGTACCGTTTGCGTACCGAAATTATCGCACCGTCCGCATTGAATGGCGCAGGTTCAAATGATCGCCCTTACGTCGGAACGCTGTCAGCTGGCCTTCACACCCATTTCGAAAGCGGTGGCGCTGACGTATCTCTCGGGGTTGACCTTGTGGCCGTTGGGCCACAGACCGGAGTGGCGGATATTCAGGACTGGTTCCACGATGTTGTAAGCGCGCCGAACGTCTCAAATTCGGTGCTGACGAACCAAGTTGCAAACACTGTTTACCCGACCGCTTTGGCCGAGGTTTCTTATCCGGTTATTATCCGTGAAAACGCATCCATTCGCCCCTTCGTTGAGGCGCAGTATGGCGTGGAGAATTTCATCCGTGTCGGTGCAGATGTCTTGATCGGCCAAACACTGCAAAATGACCTCTGGTTGCGGGACAGCGCGTCTGGGCAACTATATACAGGGGTTGAGGGTGGCCAAGCGGGCACCGGATTTGTGCTTGGTGCGGACTATGCGGTGGTCAGTGATAGCGCGTACTTTCCGGCCAGCTTTGGAACCATTGCAGAGGACGAACGTTTCCGCGCTCGCGCCGGTGTTCACTGGCGCCTTGGTGACAACTTTTCGTACTTCTACGGCGTCACCTATTTGAGCGAAGAATATGTGGGTCAAACCGAGGGCCAGATCGTCGGTTCACTGAAGCTGAATTTCAACTTCTAAATAAATAGTTAACGCTCGTCCTTAAAGTGACTTGATTGGCGTGATTCCGGCCTGTTAACCTTTGATCAGAACCCTGCACGCAGAGGCGGGGCAAAGACAGAGGCAGTAACGGGCATGAAAACGGGCTTTAAAGGCACGTTCGTCATCTCCTGGTCACAAACGGAACTCGATGGGTTCTGGTCGGCACCGCTTGAAAACTTGCGGGTCGGGACGGCGTGGTCATGGACAGGCGAGGCGGTACGGGTGGACGGACCCGCAGATATTTTACCATTGGGTGATGCGGCTGGCGAAGCCGACATCCGAAAGCGTGCGGCGATGTCCGTGCGCCGATTGTTGAAGGCCGTTGAGGTCAAGACATCGCGGCTCGATCTGGTTGAGATCGAAGGCCCCGCATTTGAGCAAAGTTTTACAGTCACAGACGGGCGCGACACGTGGACAGTGACGCTGGTTGAGGGCGCAACACCATCTGCGCGTCTGTGCATGTTCGTGGGTGAAATTCCACCACGCACGGCTGACTTGTGGATTGTGAACCACACTGTTGATTTGAAATCCCGCGATCAAAACGATGATCCAGCTGGCGGCGTGATTTGCTTCACGCCCGGCACGATGATCCGCACAGAAGAAGGTTTGATGCGGGTTGAGGACATTCATGAAGGCATCAAAGTTCAAACGAAGGACAACGGTTGCCAAGAAGTACTATGGACAGGGCAGCGCCGCGTAACGGGCGCACGTCTTTATGCAATGCCACACCTGTGCCCGGTTCGCTTGCGGGCAGGGTCACTTGATAACGATGTGCCAGATGCGGGCCTGCTGGTCAGCCCAGATCACCGCGTGATGGTCAAAGGCGCGCGTGCACGGGCTTTGTTTAACACTGATGAAGTTTTGGTGACGGCGCGGGACTTGGTGAATGACCAATCTATCTACGTCGATCGTTCTATGCGCGAAGTGCAGTATATTCATATGCTGTTGCCGAACCACGAGGTGGTGTTTGCCAATGGTGTAGAAAGCGAAAGTTTCCATCCGGCGAGTGCAGGACTTGACCATTTGGGCGACGACGACCGCGCTCGTTTGTTTGCACAGGTGCCGGACATTCAGACTGACGTGAATTCCTATGGTGCATACGCGCGGCGCGTGACGTCGGCGTCCGAAGCGGCAATTCTGCGTCACGACGTGGCATAAGCCCAATTTTATTAGCAAACCGACGGTTAGATGTGTTGACTCATGTCAGCACCGGTCGTAATGCAGCCTTTCAATTGGTGTTGGTGACCCCCGCAAGGGGATTTCTGTCAGGGTTCGCCCAAAGGACAACGCCCTTCATAGCCCGCTTTGGGCCTCTAATCGAAGGAGATCAGCGTATGACTAAACGTACCGCTGCCAAGTACAAAATTGACCGTCGGATGGGTGAAAACATCTGGGGTCGTCCGAAATCCCCTGTAAACCGTCGTGAATACGGCCCCGGCCAGCACGGTCAGCGTCGAAAAGGCAAATTGTCCGACTTCGGCATGCAGTTGCGCGCTAAGCAAAAACTGAAGGGTTACTACGGCGACCTGACAGAGAAGCAATTCCGCCGCATCTTTACAGAAGCTGAACGCGTAAAAGGCGATACAGGTGAAAACCTGATCGGTTTGCTTGAGCGCCGCTTGGACGCAGTTGTTTACCGCGCCAAATTCGTTCCAACTGTTTTCGCTGCACGCCAGTTCGTGAACCACGGCCACGTCACAGTAAACGGCAAGAAGGTTAACATCCCATCTTACCGCGTTAAAGAAGGCGATGTGATCGCTGTTCGTGACAGCTCGAAGCAGAACGTTGCTGTTCTCGAAGCGATCGCGCTGACTGAGCGTGACGTTCCTGACTACATGGAAGCTGACCACAGCAAAATGACAGCGACTTTCGTTCGCACACCTGGTTTCGGCGATGTGCCGTACCCAGTCATGATGGAACCAAACCTCGTGATCGAATACTACGCTCAGAACTAATTCTGTTCAGAGTATGAAATCGAGAAAGCCGCGCCTTTTGGGTGCGGCTTTTTTGATTCAGATTCCACAGAAATACAACGAGAGCGGGTATTGAACGTATCTGGCGTTGCGGGCCGAGTCCTTCGCCCGCTAATTGTTTGGAAACAACAATTTTCAGGTACGAGCATATGTCAGACGAGAACCAACAAGACGAAAAACTAACAGTAGAAGAGCATTTTGAACGAGGACTGTTTGCGTCCCGTTGGCTATTGGCGCCGATGTATTTTGGCTTGGTTGTTAGCCTTGCGATGCTCACGTTGATTTTTGGTCGTGAACTTTTGTACTACGCACCGAAAATCTTGACGCTTTCATCCGACAAATCAATTCTCGTCGTTCTAACGTTGATCGATTTGACGTTGGCGGGGAACCTTTTGCTGATCGTCTTGTTCTCAGGCTACGAAAACTTCGTGTCGAAGTTTGATTTGGATGAAAACGAAGATAAGCCTGATTGGATGGGTACGGTTGATTACTCCGGCCTGAAGATGAAGCTCATCGCATCGATTGTTGCGATTTCTGCCATTCACCTCCTGAAGAAGTTCATGGAAATCGGTATTCCCGAGGCCGATGCGCTTTATACCCCCGAAAAGCTGAAATGGTTGGTCATCATCCATATGAGTTTTGTTCTCTCTGGGATCATCCTTGCCGGCATGGACTACATTTCCGCTGCTGCGAAAATGAAAATGAAAGAAGCGGCTAAGAAGTAACGCTTCTGGTCTCTGCGTCCTTGCCCCATTAGAAGGGCAGGGACGCAATACGGAATCTAGTGATGAGCAAGATCAAAGCACAGCCCGGCATTATGGATATCACCCTGTATCAGGGCGGTAAAAGTCATGTCGACGGGATGGACAACGTTCTAAAGCTGTCGTCGAACGAAAACCCGTTCGGCCCATCTGATGCCACCAAAGACGCCATGGTGCGCGCGTCTCATGAATTGCACCGCTACCCGTCCACCGATCACGCGACATTGCGCGAAGCGATTGGTGATGTTTGGGGTCTCGATCCTGAACGCATTATCTGCGGCAATGGATCTGGCGAAGTTCTTATGATGATCGCGCAGGCCTTTGCGGGCAAAGGCGATGAGGTTCTTTTCACAGAGCACGGCTTTGCCATGTACCCGATCTACGCCAACGCGAACGGCGCGAAACCTGTTGTCGTGGCAGAAAAAAACCGCACCGTTGACGTGGATGCGCTGCTTGCAGCCTGCACCAAGAAAACCAAGGTTTGCTACATCGCAAATCCGGCCAATCCAACCGGCACGATGATTGATGACGCCGAGCTAGCACGCCTAGCCGATGGGCTACCGAAAGGCGCCGTTTTGGTTCTGGATGGTGCCTATGCTGAATTTGTTGAGGGCTATGACGGCGGCAAAGCGCTGGTCGAAAGCCGCGACAACGTCATCATGACGCGCACATTTTCCAAAATTTATGGGCTTGGCGGGCTGCGGATCGGATATGGCTATGCGCCACAGCCGATTATCGACGTGTTGCTGCGTATTCGCGGGCCGTTCAACCTGTCCGCACCTGCACTGGCTGCGGCAGAAACCGCGATGCGTGACACCGCCCATACCGAGAAATGCCGAACTGAAAATGCCAAGCAACGCGACTGGATGGCGGCTGCACTGGCCGACATGGGCCTGCCGTCTGACCTGTCTAGCGCAAACTTTATCCTCGTGCGTTTTGAGTCTGAAGACGCGGCTAAGGCGTGCAATGATCATCTGACAGCACAAGGCATTCTGGTGCGTTATGTCGGCGGTTATGGCATCCCAGAAGGGCTGCGTATCACCGTCGGTGACGAGGCATCCTGCCGCCGCGTCGTTCATGCAATCGGGAAATTTATGAACCCTGACAAGGACGTTGACGCATGACTGTAATGTATGACCGCGTAGCGCTTATTGGGCTTGGCTTGATTGCGTCCTCGATGTTTTGGGCGATGAAGCGCGCCGGCATTGCTGGTGAAGTGACTGGCTATGCACGTTCCGATGAAACGCGTGATGTTGCCCGTGAAATCGGACTGTGTGATCGCATTTGCGACAGTGCCGCAGACGCCTGCGAAGGCGCGGACTTGATCGTGCTATGCGTGCCGATTGGCGCGATGGACGCAGTCGCGCGCGAAATTTCAAGCGTGTTGAAAAAGGGTGCTGTCGTTACGGACGTTGGTTCCGTGAAACGCGCAGTGATTGATGCCGTTGGGCCGCATATCCCCGAGGGTGTGCATTTCGTTCCGGGTCACCCGCTTGCTGGTACGGAACAATCCGGTCCGCGCTCTGGTTTCGCTGAACTGTTCGACAACCGTTGGTGTGTTCTGACACCCGAAGGTGCTGATGCAGACGCGACAGCCAAATTGCGCAGCTACTGGGAAGCGTTGGGATCAAACGTGGATGAAATGGACGCGGATCACCACGATCTGGTCCTCGCCGTGACGTCCCACACGCCGCACTTGATTGCTTACACAATGGTCGGCGTTGCTGATGACCTCAGCCGCGTGACGGATACCGAAGTCGTCAAGTTTTCTGCCGCAGGCTTTCGTGATTTCACCCGCATCGCCGCGTCTGATCCGACGATGTGGCGCGATGTGTTTTTAAACAACAAAGAAGCCACGCTGGAAATCCTCGGGCGCTTCACCGAGGAATTGTTCGCCCTGCAACGTGCGATCCGTCAGGGCGACGGCGAACACCTGCATGATTATTTCACCCGCACCCGCAGCATTCGCCGCGGCATTATCGAAGCGGGCCAAGATACGGACGCGCCGAACTTTGGCCGCAACCCGAAACCATGAAGCTCCTCGCGACGGTCCTAAGCGTAGCAGTGGTTCTCAGCGCATGTTCGCGTGACGAACCTGAAGCAAATGCGCAGCTCGGCCCCGGAAATGTGTGCGGCGACCCGGCGTTGTTCGGCGAAGCAATCGGTATGGTTGAGGGGTCTGGCGCCTGCGGCATTGAAGGTGCTGTGCGCTTGACTGCCGTGTCAGGTGTGACGCTTTCAACCCCAGCGACGATCAACTGTTCAACAGCAACTGCGTTGAAAACATGGGTCGAAGACGGTGTTCGCCCCTCAGTTGGGGATACAGGCGGCGGCGTGACCTCCTTGCGCGTTGTGGCGCATTATTCCTGTCGTAGCCGAAACAACCAACCCGGCGCTCGCCTGTCTGAGCACAGCTTTGGAAACGCGATTGATATCGCGGGTATCGGGCTAGCAGATGGTTCTGAAATGACGGTTTTGACGCACTGGAATGGGCAATACGCCAGCCAACTGCGCCAGATGTGGCAAGCCGCTTGCGGCCCTTTCGGAACGGTCTTAGGCCCAGAAGCCGACCGCCATCACCGCGATCACTTCCATTTTGATACCGCCGACTACAGATCCGGTAGCTATTGCCGCTAAGCTAGCGAAGCAATGGTGCGGCACCCAGCGGGATCGGACCAAGTGCCATCTGACCATCGGTGATCGTAAGCGTGGCCGTTAGCGTGTCTGGCACATGCGGCGTCTCATCAATGTTTGCAGCCATTCCGACGATCAACAAACGGCGTTCCTCTGGGATCGAACCCGTCGCAACAGCGAGATCTAATAGCTGCTGCCAATTGCGCGCGGAAATACTGAAAGATCCGTTCAGCAGCCCCGTGGCGTCTGGCGTCACATCGCCAATCGCAGACAAAGACATTTCCCCCCACGCTAGCGCGAACTCTTTGATGCTAATCGCCTCAAGCCCAATCGGGTCCGTGTTGGCGCCGTTCAACTCAATCGGGGCCGACAGATCGATGTCGCTGTCAAAACGGAGGCTTTGTATGATTGCCGGTTGCTGGTTCTGCGGGTCGATCATGCGGCGGACGTCTTCGGGAAGCTCGATCGAGCGCGCTTCAAGAAACAGATCATAAGTCTGGATCGTTTCAGGTGTCAGGCGCATCGCGGCAAGGATACTCGCCATCGCAAGCTCCGCGCCTTCCTCAGTTCGGATGCGCGGGTAGTCCATTTCGATCGTTGCCGTCTGAAACGCGAGGGTCGCATTCGCACGAACCTTACCTGAGGCGCGCATGTCATTGGTGAGCAGGGTGAAAACCTCACCGTCGACCGTCAGGGTCTGCTCGTTTGGAAAGACGGCGATGACTTCATTGGGGCGATAGGACAGGGCGAACAGCTGAAATATGGGCGCGGCCCAACTGGTTGCAGTCAGTGGGTCATTGAATTCCAAATTGGTAATCGTCGTGTCGAACCGCGACGGAAATCCCTTGGTATGCAACGTGTCATAGGTCAGGTCGTAGTCACCGGCGTCAATGTCGACCAAGGCCTCAGAAAGTTTTGATTGGATTTGAGAACGGCCAACAAACCAGTAACCGCCATAAAGCGTGGCGGCGACAACGACGAGGGCGATGAGTTTACGCATGTTTTCAGCCTTTCACGGGCGGGTTGATTGGTGTTTAGAGGACCCCAAGCAGAAGGACCATAAAAGATGACAATGTGGGTGTTTGGATACGGATCATTGCTTTGGAACCCCGGTTTCGAGCCAGCCGAGGCCGTGACGGCGACGTTGACGGGCTATCACCGCAGCTTTTGTATGTTGTCGATCCACCATCGCGGCACGGTTGAAGAGCCGGGTCTCGTACTGGCGCTGGATGAGGGCGACAGCACCTGCGTTGGGGTCGCGTTCCGTGTGGCTGAAATGGACGAGGTCCGCGTGCTGGGTGAACTGCGCGAACGAGAGCTGATTTCATCTGCCTACGAAGAGGTCCACGTGCCGCTTTCCCTGCAAGACGGACGCGATGTTCAAGCCTTGGCTTACGTCATTAACCGCACCCATGAGCAGTACTGCCAATTCGACCTAGAACGCCAAGCACAGATGATAGCGCGCTCTGTTGGTGGGCGCGGTCCGAACCCTGAATATCTGTTCAATACGGCTGATCATCTTGTTCAAATGGGCATTGAAGACCCTGATATGACATGGCTGGTACGGCGCGTGCGCGAACTCGCATAAATTTGTTTGGGAATTGGCGCGCTAGCCCCTAAAGTGGCGCTTAACAAACAACAAAGAGGTGCCTGATCCCATGGCAACAGGGGACCAAAAGGCCGAGCCGCAGTTTTCCCAACCTTGGCGCCAGATCATTTCGATGCTGGTCGTGATTGGCTTGGTCTGCGCCGGCGCCATCCTAGCATTTCCGCGCGTCGGGCCTGTGTTCATGGCAAACCCGTATCTGAACGGGTTCATTTTTTTCGTCTTTTTGATCGGGCTTCTGTCGTGTTTCTGGCAGGTTTGGCAGTTGATCAAGTCGGTTAGTTGGATCGAAGCCTTTGCGGGTGAACAGCTCGGCTCGGACATCATCAAAGCACCGGGATTGCTGGCGCCGCTTGCGACGTTGCTGCGTTCGCGTGGATCGCGGATGCAACTGTCGTCCAGCTCATCTCGCTCCATTCTGGATTCTGTGTCCCAGCGGATCGATGAAGACCGTGAAATTACCCGCTACATCGTCAACACGCTGATTTTCCTCGGCCTTTTGGGAACGTTCTACGGCTTGGCAACGACGGTTCCGGCACTTGTCGAAACCATCCAGTCCCTGACGCCGGATGAAGGCGAAAGCGGCGGGGACGTTTTCTCACGTCTGCAGTCCGGCCTCGAAAGTCAACTTGGTGGGATGGGCGTTGCTTTTGCGTCATCCTTGCTAGGTCTCGCAGGATCACTCGTCGTGGGCCTGTTAGAACTCTTCGCAAGCCACGGCCAGAACCGCTTCTACCGCGAACTCGAAGAATGGATGTCCACAATCACCCGCGTTGGCTTGGCAACTGGCGACGACGCGAGCGGCGATCAGGTCGCGATGGCAGGCGTTGTTGATCATATGGTCGAACAGATGGAAACGATGCAGGCGATGTTTGCGGCATCCGAAGCCAGTAGAACAGAAGCCAACGAACGCATCGGCAAACTGGCCAGCGCGGTTGAAACGCTAGCGCAGCAAACCTCAAACGAGGAAGCGAACATCCAACTAACCCGCGTGGCCGACGCCCAAGAAGGCTTGATTGCCGCGCTGAAAGATACAGGCATGGAAGGCATCGACGCGGAAAGCCGTATGCGGCTGCGGTCTATCGATGTCGGGCTGTTGCGCATTCTTGAGGACATGGCCGCAGGGCGCCAAGAGGTCATTCAAGACCTGCGTGCTGACATGGCTGGGCTGACCAAGGCCGTGCGGCAAGGCAACCGCGAAGCGCGCAAGTCAAACTCGGACGGATCCTAAGCCATGGCACTGAGCCGCAGAACAGGCGCACGTTTTCAAGCGTCCATCTGGCCCGGCTTTGTGGATGCGATGACCGGCCTGTTGTTGGTTTTGATGTTCGTCCTGACCATTTTCATGGTCCTGCAATTTGTGCTGCGCGAAACGATCACAGGACAAGAAGCGCAACTTGATAGCCTGTCTGCCGAGGTTTTGGCGTTGACCAGCGCACTCGGTATTCAGCAAGACCAATCCGCTGCACTCGGCGCGCAAGTCGGCGTGTTGTCTGGCGAATTGTCTGACTTGCAGGTCGATTTAACGGAAAGCGAAAGCCAAGTCGCGCAACAGAACGCGGTGATCGCACGGCTAACTGGGGAACGTGATGCGTTAATTGCGGATGTATCAAACGCCCAATCCCAAATCACCGGATTTGAAGCCCAGGTTGCTGGGCTTCTGGCGCAGCGGCGCGAAGCTGAGGGCGCGATTGCGGATCTAGAGGCGCGTGAAGCGGAACTGATCAGCGCGCAAGAGGCGTTGAACCTCGCCCTTGCGCAGGCCCGCACTGAAATAGACGAAGGCACAGAGGCCGCCCGCCTTGCCGCGGCACGGGCGGATGCCCTTGATGCGATGATCGCTGAATTGGAAGCGGATAACGCAGCGTCGGCAACCCAAATAAGTGAACTTGAGGCTGCGAAGCTGGTTGATGCTGCCGCCGCCGAAGCACTGCGTGCGCGGCTTGCAAATTCGGATACCGAACTCACGGCAATGACCCTCGCGCTCGAAGAACAGCGCCAACAGGCCGAAGATACGCTGACATTACTGGCCGCCGCGCAGGTCGCGCGGGATGAGTTGAATCAAAATCTCGCCATTGCGTTGTTGGCACAACAAGAAGCAGAAGCCGCTGCGCAAGCTGCCGGGATTGAGCGAAGCGATCTGGCAGAACGATTGGCGGCTGAACTTGAACAACAAAGTGAAACCGGCGCGGGTATCGAAGCCCTGCAAGCGCAACTGGCAGAGGCGTTAATTGCCCGAACAGAAATCGAAACCAATTTGGCGAATGCTGCGCAGGAGCGCGATGCATTGAATACCGATCTCGCGGCAGCAGTTGCAGCGCTGGCCGCTGCACAAGAGCAGTCCGGTTCGGCTGCTGAAAATGCGCAACGACAGATTGCGCTTTTGGCGTTGGCCAATGACGCGCTAACGCAGGAACAAGCGCTGTCAGCCGAAAGCCAGCGACAGGTCGCGTTGCTTAACGAACAAGTTTCTGCATTGCGTGGAGAACTGGAACGGCTGCAGGGCCTTCTAAATTTAGCCAACGACGAGGACGCCACGGCCAACGTGCAAATCGAAACCTTGACCCAAGACCTGAACACCGCGATGGCGCGGGCCTTGCTTGCCGAGCGTCGTGCACGGGTGTTGGAGGAAGCCGAGCTTGAACGGTTGGCGGCAGAAGCTGTCGAGCTGGAACGCTATCGTTCCGATTTCTTAGGGCTTCTGCGCGTCGTCTTGGAAGATGTCGAAGGCGTGCGGATCGAAGGGGACAGATTTGTGTTCTCGTCCGAGGTTCTGTTTGAACAAGGGGCCGCAGAACTTTCAGATGAAGGCCAGCGAGAGATTGCCAAAGTTGCGGGGATCTTGCGCGACGTTGCAGGTGATATTCCAGAAGGCATCGATTGGGTGATCCGCGTGGATGGGCATACGGATAATGTGCCGCTGTCCGGTCAGGGTCAGTTCGCCAACAACTGGGAACTAAGCCAAGCACGCGCACTTTCTGTTGTGCTGTACATGGTCAATTTCCTTGGCATTCCGCCGGAACGCTTAGCGGCGAACGGGTTTGGGCAGTATCAGCCGATTAATCCAGACAATTCAGATGCCGCCCGCGCTCAAAACCGTCGTATTGAGTTGAAGCTCACCGAGCGCTGATCCAATTGAGCGGCTGCGCCGCGCTGGATTATTGGTGGGTGCGGCTGATGTGAGCCAATCGCGCAGAGGTGGCGATACGCTGAAAGCTGCACCTCCGGCGGGGATAGTTTTAAAACAAAAGCAATATGTTAGGGCAGGGCGATGGTCGTGATCTGGCGATCTATTTCAATTCCGTCGCGGGAGTGAACGACAACGCCGGAATATGTGCCCGTTGGCCAGCCCTGATCAGGTGGATTGAGACCGCCAGCGCGCATGAAAAGCGCCTGTTGGCGATCTAGCACATCGTCGGTTTGAAAGAGCGCGCCGTCAGGTCCGTCAAACGAGATGCTAATGGTGTCGCCAACGCGAGATCCAAAGGCAAAGGCCCAAAGGACAATTGGTGCGTCCGGTGTCAGGGTTTGTGCGGACGCGGTGCCCGCTTTCACGGAAGCATATTCGGGGACGGTGTCGGCAAAACCGATGTTCAAAAGCCCCCCCGCTGGCGTGTCTACCGGAAGGTTCCAGAGCGTTTCAAAAGGCGGTTCATCACAGGTTGTGTGTCCATCAGGCGCGAAAGGGTCGATGACTGCGCCATCGCGACGTACGGAGATATGCACATGGGGAAATTGTGTGCGGCCTGAAAGACCAACGTCGCCGAGAATATCTCCAGCCTCAACGTAGTCCCCGCTAAGGACGACGACAGAGCCTTCTTTCATGTGGCAGTATTGGGTTTCCCAGCCATCTTCGTGGGCAATAGCAACGCCATTTCCGCAGTCGCGGCCGTTGATCTCGCCCTCGAGGTCGGGCGTGTAAATGACGTCGCGCATGTCATTGCGCACGCCGCGTACAGTACCCGCTGCCGACGCGAGGACGGGTACACCATCTTCCATCGCCGCGAGCGATGGGAGGCCGAAATCTGTCCCCTTGTGCGTGTCGTAGGTGAGGCTGCCACACAGGAAATCTGACGCCGCTTCGGACGGGTCGTGATCCACGTAATTTTGAATGTAGCAGGTTTCGCCCAAGGCGCAGTCGATGGGGAGTTCGAGCTGTAAATCCTGCGCCGCAACAGGGACGGCGCAGGTTATAAGCAGTGCAAGGGTGCGCATTAGTTCGCTGCGAGAAGCGGCGGTTTATCTTTTGAGATGCGCACTTTTTCAGGTGGCTCAATCTTGAGATCAAGTTCACCTTTTTTGACGCCCACAATGATGTGGCCACCCTTGGCGAGCGAGCCAAACAGAAGCTCTTCGGCGAGCGGTTTCTTGATGTGTTCCTGAATAACGCGACCAAGTGGGCGGGCACCCATTTTTTCGTCGTAGCCGCGATCTGCAAGCCATTCGGCGGCAGGTTTTGTCAGCTCGATCGTAACGTTGCGGTCCATCAGTTGCGCTTCGAGTTGAAGCACGAACTTTTCGACCACTTGCAGGATCACATCTTTGCCAAGCGGCGCGAAGGAAACCACAGCATCCAGACGGTTGCGGAATTCCGGTGTGAACGTTTTTTCAATCGCAGCGGTGTCTTCACCAGTGCGGCGTTCACGGCCAAAGCCGATCGCTTCTTTCGCCATTTCGGATGCGCCCGCGTTGGATGTCATAATGATGATGACATTGCGGAAATCAGTGGTGCGGCCGTTGTGGTCCGTTAGTTTGCCGTGATCCATAACCTGCAACAGAATGTTGTAGACGTCAGGGTGGGCCTTTTCCATTTCGTCCAGCAGCAACACACAGTGCGGGTTCTGATCAACGCCGTCCGTCAGCATGCCGCCTTGGTCAAACCCGACATAGCCGGGAGGGGCACCGATAAGACGGGAAACCGCGTGTTTCTCCATGTATTCGGACATATCAAAACGCAGCAGTTCAACACCAAGCGTGTCGGCGAGCTGTTTTGCGACTTCGGTTTTACCAACGCCTGTTGGCCCTGCGAACAGGTAATTGCCGATGGGCTTTTCAGGTTCACGCAGACCCGCACGCGCGAGCTTGATCGCGGAGGATAGGGCGACAATCGCGTCGTCTTGGCCAAACACCACGCGTTTCAGGCTGGACTCCAGATCCTTAAGGACCTCGGCATCATCCTTGGACACGTTTTTCGGTGGGATGCGGGCAATCTTTGCCACGACAGCCTCAATCTCTTTGGTGCCAACAGTCTTGCGACGTTTGGAAGCCGGAATCAGATGTTGAGCGGCACCCGCTTCGTCGATGACGTCAATGGCGCTGTCGGGCAGTTTGCGATCGTTGATGTAACGGGACGCGAGTTCGACAGCGGATTTGACCGCATCGGCGGTGTACTTAATCTCGTGGTGATCCTCAAAGTAGGTTTTGATGCCTTTGAGGATTTTGATGGAGTCTTCAACAGACGGCTCATTCACGTCGATTTTCTGGAAACGACGCGCCAATGCGCGGTCTTTCTCAAAGTGCTGACGGAATTCTTTATAGGTCGTGGACCCCATGCAGCGCAGTTTGCCACCGGCAAGCGCAGGTTTCAGCAGGTTAGATGCATCCATGGCACCACCAGACGTCGCGCCGGCACCGATAATGGTGTGGATTTCGTCGATGAACAGGACCGCGTCGTCGTGGTCTTCGAGTTCTGTCATCACAGCCTTTAGACGTTCTTCAAAATCACCGCGGTAGCGGGTGCCAGCTAGCAACGCGCCCATGTCGAGCGAGAAGATAGTCGTTTCGCCAAGCACTTCAGGAACGTTCCCTTCGATGATCTTTTGGGCGAGGCCCTCAGCAATGGCTGTTTTACCAACGCCCGGATCGCCAACCAGCAATGGGTTGTTCTTGCGACGGCGGCAAAGGACCTGAATGGCGCGTTCGACTTCGTGATCGCGCCCGATCAGCACGTCAACGTCGCCTTTTTCGGCCTTCGCGTTCAGATCAACGCAGTATTTTTCAAGCGCAGTCTCGTCCTTACCACTTTCTTCAGCAGTGTCCGCTTCGTCGTCCAATGTTGGCGCGCCTGAGATCGGGCGGCTTTCACCGAATGCAGGGTCTTTGGCGACACCGTGCGCGATGAAGTTCACCGCGTCATAGCGCGTCATGTCCTGATCTTGCAGGAAGTAGGCGGCATTGCTTTCACGTTCCGCAAAGATTGCGACCAATACGTTTGCGCCTGTTACTTCGGTGCGGCCAGAAGACTGCACATGGATCGCGGCGCGCTGGATCACGCGCTGAAACGCGGCCGTTGGCACAGCTTCGGACCCTTCAACGTCTGTCACCAAAGTGGACAGGTCGTCTTCGATGAAATCTTCAAGCGTTTTGCGCAGCTCGTCCAGATTAACGGAACAGGCCTTCATGACGCGGGCAGCGTCGGGTTCGTCAACCAACGCGAGCAAAAGGTGCTCAAGCGTGGCGAGTTCATGTTTGCGTGCATTGGCCAAGGCCAAAGCGGAATGAATGGACTGCTCAAGCGTCGTGGAAAATGATGGCACGTTAAGTGCTCCTTTTAATCGGGGGTCTTTCAGGGCGTGTCCCGTTCAGACCGTGACCTCTTATGATTAAGGTTTGCCTTATTGCGCCCATCTTCAAGGGAAAAATTGTTACATTCCCGTTACTGGCGTGAAAATGTGCTGTCTAAGACTCTGTTTTTGCGCGGTTTGTGGTCGAATTTGGCGGATTAGAAAGAATTCCGCGCTTGGCGTACTTTGGTGAAAACGTCTGTAGGGTCGGCATCTGTCATATTTTGGGCCGCCTGTAGTGCGGGATTATCGGCCCGTAGAAAGGGATTGGTGCGCTTCTCAACACCCAAATCCGACGGAACTGTCGGTTGGCCATTTGCGCGGGCCGTGGTGATTTCTTGAATACGAGAGATAAGGTCGGAATTTTCGGGTTCAATAGTCAGCGCGAAACGGGCGTTCGTTTCTGTGTATTCATGACCAGAACACACGCGGGTGTCGTCAGGCAGGGCGCGCAGCTTCAACAGGCTTTCCCACATTTGCGCGGGCGTGCCTTCAAACAGGCGGCCACATCCCAAAGCCATAAGGCTGTCAGCGGTGAACAGGACGGCTGACTGTGGGAAATGCACGGCGATGTGGTTCAACGTATGGCCCGATACGTCAAACACCTCTGCCTCTTCGCCGCAAATCACGACTTTATCACCTTCAGATACCGACAAGTCCAAGGCGGGTAGACGGTGGGCATCGGCAGAAGCGCCAATGATACGCGGGTTTGCTCCGCTCGATTTCAGGAGGGGGGCAAGCCCATCGACGTGATCCCAATGGTGGTGGGTCAACAGAACATCCGTCAAAGTCCAGCCCTGCGCATCAAGCACCGCTTGGATGGGCGGCGCATCAGGCACATCTACCAGTAAAGTATCACCCGTTTCGGCATTGTGGAGCAGGAACGCGTAGTTATCCTCAAGGCACGGGATGGTGATCAACTGAAGGGGCATGGCGTTGTCCTGTTTGATTGCTATGTTCGGGTTAACTTTTGCCTAATCGGAAGAGGGCTTCAATGCATTTAGATGTGCATGATCTTCGTGAATTCTACTACCGCAGCCCCTTGGGTCGTGCGGCCCAGAAAGTTGTGCGCGACGAACTGGTGCGCCTGTGGCCCGAAGCAAAGGCGCAAACTGTTGCGGGCTTTGGCTTTGCGGTTCCGCTTCTGCGGCCATTTCTTGGCGAAGCACGCCGCGTGATTGCGTTGATGCCGGGGCCGCAAGGCGTAATGCCCTGGCCCGCTGACGGCCCAAATGTGAGCGTTTTATGCGAAGACACGCTGTGGCCGCTCGCATCCGGTAGCGTGGACAAGCTGGTCTTGATGCATGGGTTGGAAACCTCGGATCATCCGATGACGTTGCTTGATGAATGTTGGCGCGTGCTGGGGCCGGGGGGTAGGGCGGTGTTTGTAGTGCCGAACCGGACGGGGCTTTGGTCACGATCGGACGCCACGCCATTCGGCTTTGGGCGGCCATACTCGCTTGGGCAGTTGGAAAAGCAGCTACGCGATGTGGGGCTTATTCCGACAAAGACGCTCTCGACGCTTTATCAACCGCCATCCTCGCGCAAAATTTGGCGTCGCTTGGCCAAGCCCTTAGAAGGCGCAGGTCGCCATATTCCAATGTTTGCGGCGGGTGGCGTTCTGATGGTCGAAGTCACCAAACAAATCCCCCAACCCAAGCGCCCAGGACTGGCTCAGGCCGTCAAAAGGCCGCTTCGGGTGCTTGAAGGGATGGGTGGACCCGTAGTGAAACCAGTCTAGAGAGCAACAATCAGATCGGCTGTAAATCCAGTTGTGCCAACTAGCCGGATTGTTGCAACCTCGGTTTCGACGTTGCCGCTTAGAAGCTCGAAAGAGACCTCAATATCGGTGAATGCCCCATTGGGGTCTTCAAGGATGATAATTTCAGACACGTCCGCATTGTTGCCATAGGACCCAACCATCAATATGTCTTCATCAATGTCGAAGTCTTCGATCTGCAAATAAACGTCGTCGGTTGGGTCGCCAAACGGATTGCGCACGGCAACTTCGTATACGTCTGCTCCCGCTCCCCCGTTCAGAGTGATGCGGCCTTCTTCATTGTCTAACATTTCGCTAACCCTGAAGGTGTCATCGCCGTCACCGCCGTAAACGGTTGCACCAGCATCTGCTTGAAAACTATCGTCCCCGTCTTCGCCGTAGGCAATTACGCCGTTGCCTGCGTTTAGCTGATCATTGCCATCACCACCGAATAGCTCTGCTGCCATTAACGCATTGCCTGCCAAATGAGCTGACAAGTTGTCATCCCCTGCGCCACCGTAAAGCGTGACGTCGCCAGTGGCGCTGGTCGACAAGCCATCATTGCCCGCATCGCCGTAGGCCACATTGTTATCCCCGCCACCGTTCAAGGTGATATTGTCTGCGCCATCCCCGCCGCTGATTGTGCTATCGCTTGCAGAGATGCTGTCGTCGCCATCGCCTCCACTAATATCAGCGTTTGCGGAGTTTATCGTGTCGTCACCAGCGCCACCGTCAATTGATGCGCCGCCCGTGTAAGCGTTGATATCGTCGTTTCCATCCCCGCCAAGAAATGACACGCCAGCTACACTCGTATCCAATGTGTCATCCCCGCCAGCGCCATCCAGCGTGACCCCTTGGGTTGATGTGCTAAGCCAATCCGAACCTTCCGTGCCGACGGTGTTTTCGTTCACTTCGGTTTCCGTTACGCCATTTCGCGTTTCAAGCCACCCTTCTCGTAAGAAAGTGATCAGTTCCTGCCCGTCAGTATTCTCTTCCAGATAATAATAGTCGACGTCATCTGCATTCGTGGTCAACGCGGGCAGGCTGTCGGCCATATCACGCGAGCTGGGACTGTCATCACCTGCGGCCAGTAGATCGACAGTGCCCAACAAGGTCAGGTCGAAATGGTCTTCAAAGCTGTCCAGCGTGTAGACGGGAAACAGGTCGTCAGTTTCATCTTTCCACTCATTCTCCCCCGGAATGACGCTTTGCGTTTCGGACGTATTATCGTCCCACTCCACACCCTCGGGAACAAGGTAATACCGCGCTTCGTGTTCGGCGAGGAAATCACTCGCGCTGTCTTGAGTGTCGACAAAGGTGACGACCGCAAGGCGTCCGGTTTCATTCTCACCAAATTGGATATTGATGCCGTCTTCGGTTTCTTCGAACGTCGCGCCGAGTGTCGCTGGATCGACTGGGTCCACCGGATCAACAAGATCGTCGCTGTCGTCGTCATCTTGCTCATCACTGTCATCAATTAGATCGTCAGCGATCGGTTCTTCCAGATCATCGGTATCATCCTCACTCGCAGATGATGTTTCGAGCATGGGCAATAAGGCCATGAGGCCAAAAGCCAAGAAAGGAAGTAAACCAACAGCAAGCATAATAAACCTCAAACCAAGTAAACGAATCCTAAAAAGTATGAACAGGTTCCGTCATTTTTGCCACCTTAGGTGGTGGATTCAGATTGTTACTCGCACAAAAGGTAAGAATCGAAGGCGGAGCGCCCCGCGGGTGCTCGCAGGATTCGTTCTGCTTTCAGTTGGATGCTTACTTTGTGCCAAAACGCCGCACCCCATTGCGGTTTTCGTCTGAAAACCAATGGCTGAAATGCTTCATTTCGCGCCCATCTGGTTGCAAAGGCTAAGGAATGCGCATTTCCGAGCCGCAGCAACATCTAAAACGACGGCAAAGTAATTCGGTATACAAAGGTGTACTGAAGTGTGAGGCCCCAGTATTTTGCGCCGCAAGGCGGTTGCCCCACGCGATATGCTCTGCTACATCGCCCCTGATTTAGCTGTCTCGCGCTTTTGTGAGACATGATTTCGGCGCCTTGTTATTTCCCGTGGTGGGAGGGATGCAGGGCCCAGACTTCGAAAGGGTGGACGTGTCCGAACCAGCTTCGATCTCCTCCGGCATCGCCGCGCGCTATGCCACTGCCGTGTTTGAACTATCAACCGGTGCAAAAGGGCTTAAAGCCTTAGAAACAGATATCAACGCTTTGGGCGCTGCTTTGGATAGCAGTGACGACTTGCGCGCTTTGATTTCTTCACCGCTTTACAGCCGTGAAGAACAGGGCGCTGCAATGGCTGGCGTTGCTAAGAAAATGAAACTCTCTAAGACAATGACAAATACGTTGGCGCTTATGGCGTCTAAGCGTCGTTTGTTTGTTGTCCCGCAGATGGTCGCATCCTTGCATGCGAAAATCGCGGAGCAGAAAGGCGAAGTGACCGCGGATGTGGTCTCAGCCAAAGCGCTGACGAAGGCGCAATCAGACAAGCTGGCCAAGACGCTTTCCGCGTCAGTTGGTTCAGATGTAAAGATCAATGCGACCGTTGATGAAACTCTCATCGGCGGTCTTGTCGTTAAAGTTGGGTCCAAGATGATCGACACGTCGGTCAAATCTAAGCTCAACGCTCTCCAGAACACCATGAAAGAGGCCCGGTAATGGCGATCCAAGCTGCGGAAATCTCCGCGATCCTCAAGGACCAAATCAAAAACTTCGGCCAAGAAGCCGAAGTTGCAGAAGTCGGCCGTGTGCTGTCCGTCGGTGACGGTATTGCACGTGTGTACGGCCTCGATAACATTCAGGCCGGCGAAATGGTCGAATTCCCAGGTGGAATTCAGGGCATGGCGCTGAACCTCGAAGCCGACAACGTCGGTGTTGTTATCTTTGGTTCCGACCAAGACATTAAAGAAGGCGACACAGTTAAGCGTACAAACGCGATTGTGGACGTTCCTGTCGGTGACGGCCTGCTTGGCCGCGTTGTTGACGGCCTCGGTAACCCGCTGGACGGCAAAGGCCCGATCAAAACAAAGACACGTGCGATTGCTGACGCGAAGGCGCCAGGCATTATCCCACGTAAGTCCGTACACGAACCAATGGCGACTGGCCTGAAGTCCGTTGACGCGATGATCCCAATCGGCCGTGGCCAGCGAGAGCTGATCATTGGTGACCGTCAGACTGGTAAAACAGCGATCGCGCTCGACACGATCCTGAACCAAAAGTCTTACAACGAAGCTGCAAAAGACGAGAACGGCAAGCTGTACTGCGTATACGTAGCGATCGGCCAGAAGCGTTCTACAGTTGCTCAGCTGGTTAAGAAGCTCGAAGAAGCTGGCGCGATGGAATACTCCATCGTTGTGGCTGCTACAGCGTCTGACCCTGCTCCGCTGCAGTTCCTTGCACCGTACGCTGCGACTGCGATGGCGGAACACTTCCGCGACAACGGCCGCCACGCTTTGATCATCTACGATGATCTCTCCAAGCAGGCTGTTGCGTATCGCCAGATGTCACTTCTTCTTCGTCGCCCACCAGGCCGTGAAGCTTACCCAGGTGACGTTTTCTACCTTCACTCCAGACTTCTGGAACGTTCCTCGAAGTTGAACGAAGATAACGGTTCCGGTTCTTTGACTGCTCTGCCAGTCATCGAAACACAGGGTGGTGACGTTTCTGCGTTTATTCCGACAAACGTGATTTCGATCACCGATGGTCAGATCTTCCTCGAAACTGAACTCTTCTACCAAGGTATCCGCCCAGCGGTTAACACTGGTCTGTCCGTTTCTCGTGTTGGCTCGTCTGCTCAAACCAAAGCTATGTCCTCTGTGGCTGGTCCGGTTAAGCTGTCGCTTGCTCAGTACCGTGAAATGGCTGCGTTCGCGCAGTTCGGTTCCGACCTCGACGCGGCAACACAGCAATTGCTGGCCCGTGGCGCACGTCTGACAGAGCTGATGAAGCAAAAGCAGTACTCGCCGCTGACCAACGCTGAAATCGTTGTCATCATCTTCGCCGGTACAAACGGTTACCTCGACGGTGTCGACGTGTCCCGTGTTGGCGAGTGGGAAGCTGCGCTTCTGAAGCACATGCACGCAAACCACGCGGATGTTCTTGCATGGATCACCAACGACGATCCTAAGATCAAGGGCGATGCAGCCGACAAACTTAAAGCAGCTCTCGATCCGTTCGCAGCTGATTTCGCTTAAGGGAAGGATGACGCCAAATGGCTAACCTTAAAGTCCTTAAAAACCGGATCGCGTCGGTCAAGTCGACCCGCAAGATCACGAAGGCCATGCAAATGGTTGCAGCTGCAAAGCTGCGCCGTGCGCAAGAATCGGCTGAAATGTCCCGTCCTTATACGGAACGTTTCAACGCTGTAATGGCTGGTTTGGCTTCTGCCGCTGGTGGTGAAGGCGCTCCGCGTCTTCTCTCCGGCACAGGATCCGACAACGTGCATCTGCTGGTCGTTATGACTGCTGAGCGTGGTTTGTGTGGTGGCTTCAACGGCAACATTGCCAAGAAAGCCAAAGCACACGCCGCTGAGCTCGTCGCAGCCGGTAAAACTGTGAAAATCATCACAGTTGGCAAAAAAGGCCGCGATGCGATCAAGCGCGATCTGGAAAGCCACTTCATCGGCCACGTTGACCTCACCGAGGTGAAGCGCGTGGGTTATGAAAACGCTCAAGACATCGCGCGCGATGTTCTGGCCCGTTTTGATGGTGAAGAATTCGACGTTGCTACGATCTTCTACGCGAAGTTCGTGAACGTTGTGACCCAGATCCCAACCGCACAGCAGATCATCCCGTTCGAAGCACCGGAAGGCGCGGAAGACGAAGATGGCACGCTTTATGACTACGAGCCAAGCGAAGAGGCGATCCTTGCCGACTTGCTGCCGCGCGCAGTTGCGACCCAAATCTTTGCGGCCCTGTTGGAAAATGGCGCATCCGAGCAAGGCGCTCGTATGTCAGCTATGGACAACGCGACCCGCAACGCTGGTGAGATGATTGACAAGCTGACGATCCAATACAACCGATCCCGTCAGGCCGTCATCACCAACGAGCTGATTGAAATCATTTCCGGCGCGGAAGCGCTGTAAGAGAACCGGAGAAACGACAATGGCAAACTCAAAAGGCAAAATCACACAGGTGATTGGTGCTGTCGTGGACGTTCAGTTTGATGGCGATCTGCCAGCAATTCTGAACGCGCTCGTAACAAGCAACAACGGCAAGGATCTGACGCTCGAAGTGGCCCAGCACCTTGGTGAAAACACAGTTCGCGCCATCGCGATGGACGCAACAGAAGGCCTCGTTCGCGGTCAAGAAGTTGTCGACCAAGATGCGCCGATCTCTGTTCCAGTTGGTAACGCAACACTTGGCCGCATCATGAACGTCACAGGCGACCCTGTTGACGAGCAAGGCCCAGTGAAAACGAAAGCCCGCCGTTCTATCCACGGTGAAGCACCTAAGTTCGAAGACCAGTCCACAGCGACTGAAATCCTCGTGACAGGCATCAAGGTCATCGACCTTCTCGCGCCTTACACGAAGGGTGGTAAAATTGGTCTCTTCGGTGGTGCCGGTGTTGGTAAGACAGTTTTGATCATGGAATTGATCAACAACATTGCGAAGGTGCACTCCGGTGTGTCCGTGTTCGCCGGTGTTGGTGAGCGTACACGTGAAGGTAACGACCTTTACCACGAAATGATCGAATCCGGCGTTATCGTTCCTGACGATCTGGAGCAGTCCAAGATTGCTCTCGTATACGGTCAGATGAACGAGCCTCCAGGTGCGCGTATGCGTATCGCTCTGACGGGTCTGTCCCTTGCGGAACAGTTCCGTGATGACACAGGTTCCGACGTTCTGTTCTTCGTTGATAACATCTTCCGCTTCACACAGGCTGGTTCCGAAGTGTCCGCGCTTCTGGGTCGTATCCCGTCCGCGGTTGGCTACCAGCCAACACTCGCAACAGACATGGGCGCCATGCAGGAGCGTATTGCTTCTACTAAGGGCGGTTCTATTACGTCTGTTCAGGCCGTGTACGTTCCTGCGGATGACCTTACTGACCCTGCGCCTGCGACTTCCTTTGCTCACTTGGACGCGACAACCGTTCTGGACCGTGCGATTTCCGAAAAGGGTATCTACCCTGCGGTTGACCCACTCGGTTCCACATCGCGTTTGCTTGATCCACTGATCATCGGCGACGAGCACTACAAGGTTGCGACTGACGTTCAGCAGATCTTGCAGCGTTACAAATCCTTGCAGGATATCATCGCGATTTTGGGCATGGACGAATTGTCTGAAGACGACAAAATGACTGTGACACGCGCACGTAAGCTTGAGCGCTTCTTGTCCCAGCCGTTTGACGTTGCGAAGGTCTTCACGGGTTCTGATGGTATTCAGGTTCCACTCGAAGACACAATCGCGTCCTTTAAAGCGGTTGTTGACGGCGAGTATGACCACCTTCCAGAAGGTGCGTTCTACATGGTCGGCGGCATCGGCGACGTGATCGCAAAAGCCGAGAAAATGGCTGCTGACGCAGCTTAAGATCGACCCCGACTGCGAGAGCAGTCAATAATAAGATGTAGGAGCCTATCACATGGCAGACTTCAAATTCGATCTCGTTTCTCCTGAGCGCCGTTTGGCGGAAATGGACGCGACCGAAGTGCAGATCCCGGGTGCGGACGGGGACATGACGGCTATGGCCGACCATGCCCCAACCATCACCACGTTGCGCCCAGGTATCCTGTCCGTTACCCATGCAGGTGGCGTTGAGGAATACATCGTGTCCGGCGGGTTCGCTGAAATCACTGGCACAGGCGTTTCTGTGCTGGCTGAAAAAGCGTTCCCAAAGGCAGAAGCTACGGCTGAAGCGATGGAAAAGCTGGTTGCAGACGCAACGGCCGCCTTTGAGGCCGCCAAAGCATCAGGTAACGGCGCGGATGAAGCGGACGCAGTTCGCAACACCATGACCGAACTGGCCGCATCTGTCGCCTAAGCGATCAGACATAGAATTGAAGAATGGCGTCCCAAATCGGGGCGCCATTTTTCGTTTAAGGGTGGTGGATACTGGGACAGCTAAGTGGGACTTAGTTAGCCTTTCGCTGCGGCCGCGCCAATGTTCGCTACTGGCAGTAAGCTCAGAACGGGTGAAAATTGGTGGGTATCAAAGCCATCGAAAACAACGACAAAAGTAAAGACACCCCTGGTGCGGGAATTGGCTTTGACCCGCCGTACGCAGTGCGATGATCCGCTTTCCGATATTTTGAAGTTCTCCGCCGCGAGGAAGCCGATCACCAACCCCGATTCAATTGGGCGGAGCGGGAAGCTGTGACCGAATGCTCCGAAAGCCGGTCTCGCGCCAGTTGTACGGACCGTCACCCGCGACAAAGCACCGATGAAAACCCGCGGGTGCCACGATTGCTGAATTTGCAGCCAGCCCATGAATTACGGCCTTTTGCGCCGTTGGCCCAAGCTGGCAAAGGTACGACCAATCCACAGACGCAGTGTCAGTTGCCTGCGTTATCGTGGACCTAGCGATAAAACCTGCGAAGTTGAAAAATGCACTAAGGTAGAGCGTTCCAAAACCTATCGCTGCCAGTCGCGCAATCAACAAATATGAGGACCTTTCGCGCAGCACATGCCACAGCACGAGGACCAACCCAAGACCGACAAGCCCGATCCAAATGAGCGCATAGGTCCGCAGATAAGTGAGTCCGTATTCACCAATATAAAGATTGAGGCGCAGGACGGCACTGAACGACAGCAGGGTGTTTTGTCCAATCCATAGAACAAGCAACGGTTTCAGAACCGCGTGTTCTTTAAGGTACGGGCGGGCGGCTATCGCAAATATTCCGGCCAACATCGCAGTGATCATCAAGGAATAGGCACCGCGATGGGCATAAGTCGCGTACGTCATTCCGTCGGGCAAAGCGGCATTCCCGAGCAAGATTGAAAAGTCGAGCATACTCTGCACGCCGAGAATGACATTAAAGACGATCAGCGACCGTAGGACGGACCCACCGTTTACACCAAATTTCCTGTCTAAGCGCGGCAACGACATGGAAATTGTGTCTTGAGGTTTGGGCGGATTCAAAAGGGGCCAGATCAGGAGGCTGATGCCACCCCAAAACATGATCCGCGGAGCCGTTTTCACAATGTTCAAATCGATTTGGAAGACCCTCAATACGACACTTTCCAAGACAGGGTTTGCAGACATCAAAAGCGCACCAAGGATCAATGACCCGCCAACTGGAAGGGACCACTTGAACCAAAAGGTTTTTGAACGCAGGTGATCAAATACGGTCGGCGGGGTAGACTGATCGCGCACCTTACCAAGAGCAGCGGCGCAGGCAGTCAGCCCTCCAAATGGGAGGCATGCTGCCAGCTTCGCGGCGGCCGAAATAATCCAAGTAAATCTGCCGTCTTTTGGGGCACGTATCCATACCAATGCTCCCAGCGTGCCCAGCACCAAGATAACGACAGATAACGTCTGAACATGCTCAAAGATTGGAAGCGTCGCGAAACCCATCAGCAGCGCAGGCTTGATCACACCAGTCTGGGGTTTTCGATGCAGGGCGGCCACCGCGAAAATTGCCAATGCAAAAAGCCCTAGTGTGATCCCAAGTCGATATCCCCAAAACAAGAAGTCCGCCAAAAGTACTAAAAATGATAGGCCCACGACCCCTGCGTTAGGGAACGTCCCATCGCGTGGGGTATCTGACTTTGATTGTTGATTTGATGGATCTTTGTTGCCGTCTAATTGGTTAGACGGCGTCGTGCCCTTAGGTGGCGAAACCATTGTGGCAAAATTTTTGAACATTCCTATCTCCCCTTTTGATTTGGGGGGAGGTGTATGACGGCACCTTGCAGATGCGCAGGAGGAGATGTGCAGAGGACGGTGAATCAAAAGGACCACCCAAACGGTTTGGGTGGTCCTTTTAGTCTTACTAACAGCCGATCTTAGGATGCAATGTCCTCAGCAGGAGCCGCTGGCTTTGCAGTAGTCTTGGGCGCGTCAGGCTCGGTAACCTCCAGCATATCGTTGGCTACACCCGCGACGCCGTTTTCAAGGCTGATGCCCAGTTCTTTACCAAGAGCCTGCATCGCAGGCATTTGCAGCGCCATGCCTAGAACCGAGTCCAGTGCTTGATTGACTGGCGTACCTGTCGCACCTGAACCGTCGCTACCCCCATCGCCGATGCCACGACCCATACCAGTTACCTGATGGATTTTGATCGAGTCGATCTTCTCGGCTGGTTTCACCATTTCAGCAATGATCTTTGGCATAGCCTCAAGGCTCGCGAGGCGAACTTTCATCGCAACGATCTCGGCACTCAGTTCGTTTTCAGAGTTCGCGATCGCGGTTTGGCCTTCGGCTGTCGCCAGCAGGTCGGTCTTCTTGGCTTCGGCACGGACGGTCATCGCGTTCGCATCCGCCTGCGCTTCTTCCAGCTTGGCCGCGGCGCGGTCACTTGCCGCGTCTTTCTCGGCTTCAGCCGCAAGACGCACACCAGTTGCCATACGTTCCGCTTCTTTCTGGGCCTCGATCAATGCGATCTGCTTTTGACGCTCTGCTTCGGCCACGGCGCGGGCAGTTTCAATCGCCTCAGATGCTTTCTTGGCTTCTGCGCGGGCGTTGTCCGCTGATGCACGGGCCTGGCTTTCTTCCTCGGACTTGCGCGCAACAATGATCTGACGTTCTTGATCAGCCACTTCAAGTTCACGCTCTTTGGCGATCTCCGCTTCGCGAATGGTGCGTTCGCGCTCAATCTCGGACGCGCGGACCGCACGTTCGCGTTCAATGCGGGCCTGTTCCTTGGCCTGATCTGAAGCTTCTTGATTGCGCGCAATCTCAGCCTCTTGGCTGGCCTGCAAAGTCTGAATTTCACGAACCTGAGAGATCGAAGCCTCTTCTTGTTCACGGTCGATCTCATAGCGCTTTTTAACAGCTTCCATTTCCGACTGGGCAACGGCGACATCAGCCTCTGCGGTAATCTCAGCACGTTCCTTGCGGGACGTGGCGATGACAGCTGCCAACTTTTGCATACCGACCGCGTTAAATGCGTTGTTCTCGTCAAGCTGCTCGAACGGTGTCTGGTCGAGGGCCGTGAGGGACACGGCTTCAAGCTCAAGTCCGTTTTTCAAAAGGTCCTCTGAGATAGCGTTCTGTACCTCTTGCACAAAACTCGCGCGGTTTTCATGAAGCTCGTCCATTGTCATTTGGGCAGCTACGGCACGCAAACCATCAATCAGCTTACCCTCAATCATCTCGCGCAATTGCTCGACGTGGAATGTGCGGTCACCCAAAGTCTGTGCCGCGCGGGAAATCCCGTCCTCGGTGGCATTGACCGAGACGTAAAATTCGACGCCAACATCAACACGCATTCGATCCTTGGTGATCAACGATTGCTCGTTCACCCGTGACACCTCAAGGCGAAGTGTCTTCATGTTAACCTTTGCGATTTCATGGAGGAACGGCACAACAATTGTACCCCCGTCCATGATGACCTTTTTCCCGCCGGACCCTGTTTTCACTAGGCTGGTTTCACGCGTGGCGCGTTTGTACAGGCGGGCCATGATGAGGCCGATGAAAATAAGCAGGCCAATGATCGCACCGGCAATGATAAGAATTTCAGTAAATTCCATTATGATCTCCTAATTAAGGTTTGAATTATGCTTGCGGGCCATCCCGCTTAGATGACAAAAAACTTGTCACCGCGTTTTCGGATCAAGGTGACATCGCTGCCTTCGGGAAAGACACCGTCGTCGTCCAATGGTTCCACCCGCAGGTAGTGGATGTTGCCGTGGCGGTCCTTGATCTTAACTTCGGCGGGCTTGCCACGCATGGCAGTGCCTTGGGTAATGGTCCCGCGTGAGCCGCCGAGAAACCGCGTGCGCATCGCACTGGTTTCGGTCTTTGGCATGATAAGGGCGACCCAATTTGCGATGATCCGGGTGACGGTGATTGCAGGGACCAGCGCGACCGCGACAGCCAGCCAAGTGAATAGCGGGATGCCAATCGTGCGGGTTGCGATAGATTGCACAACCAGACCTGACAAGCCGAACAATGTCAGGAAGGATACAAGCCAGATCAGAAACGGAACATCGCGCGCGCCCAACCAGCCCAAAAGACCCGCAGGCGTTGTCGGCGTATCACCAATATCTGCGACCACGTCCATATCCAGATCGGGTGCATCAATATCAATGTCGGCGGACAGATCAAAATCGGCGTCGATGTCGAGATCCGGCCCTTCACCGCCCAAACCCAAAACGGTCGCGCCCAGTAACGAGCCAATTATCTCAAGAATAAATAGGCCAACCACGACTGCGAGCGCAATTGAGAACGGAAGCGCTTCGGGCGCTAAAAACACATTGATCATCTTTTCTCCTTCACCCTTTATATAGGTGTCCTTCACGTAAATGTTAGGTATATATATGCAAAAAGTTAAAAAATCAGTCAAATAAATTGCAACTATGTCCGAATTTAACTAAAGGATAGGGTGAGAAAGTGTCGAAAAAGTGCTAAGGATGCGATATGCCTGACTTTTTACAGCGTCGACGATTGGCCCGAATTTTAGATCGCAGTGCCGACAGGCTCTCCGATGTTCAAAAACCTGAAAAAGGGTGGATAGCGACGATGCGGCTTGCTCTTGGCATGTCTGCTGAACAAGTGGCCAAGCGCAAGGGCGTGAGCCGGAATGCGGTCTATCAAGCTGAGCGCAGTGAGTTGGATGGGGCGGTCTCTCTCAAGCAAATGGAAAAAACCGCGCGGGCAATGGGCGGACGGTTTGTCTATGCGTTTGTCCCCGACGCCCCAATCGAACAGCTGAAATACCAGCAAGCCTTGCACCGTGCCCACACAATGGCCGGGCAACACCCTGAATTTGCAAGCTGGCCCGCCGGCGAGCAACAAGACTGGATCGACGACACAGCCGCGCAGCAACTTCACGATATGCCCTCCGATTTCTGGGACACCGAGTAACAGGCCAATTGTCGGCAGGGCTGACAAATTCGTTGACTCCAAATCCTAGATGTCGTTTATTTCTGTTATGACAGAAATTGCAGATATATCCGATTCTTCCGCAAAAGCGCAGTTCGTTTTGTACTGGGGCGACATGGGAAGCCAGTGGGGCGTCAATCGTTCCGTCGCGCAGATTCATGCCTTGCTGTATCTAAGTATTAAGCCCGTCAACGCCGAAGAAATCTCAGACCAACTTGGTATTGCGCGTTCGAATGTTTCTAATTCCCTCAAGGAACTGGTCGGGTGGAAACTGATCCGCCGCGTCCCAATTCAAGGCGATCGCCGCGAACATTTCGTGGCCGAGGTTGATGTTTGGGAAATGGCGATGCGTATCGCGCAGGGACGCAAGGAACGCGAAATCGATCCCGCGATGTCCGCCATCGATAGTTGTGTGCAGCAAGCCAACAAAGAGCCAGATCTTCATCCCGTTGTGCTGGAACGCATGCATGAAATGCAGGACTTTTTGGCGACCGCAGACAGGTGGTCCACTCAAATGTTGAACGTGCCCAAGTCCAAGTTGAACACGCTGATGAAGATGGGCGACAAGGTTTTTTCCCTACTCAAACTGACGGGGAAAAAGTCTGAATAACGGGGCACTCATTTTTTTCACGATACTATTTCTGTCTATGCAGAAACTAAAGACAAAGCAGAACGAGAAGACCCATGAAACTCAATCACATCTCAATCAGCCACGCTCCAGATGACCGGTTCTCCCGACTGGTCGGAGCGAAGAAATGGCAGACCCTCCCGCAGGCTGTTCGAAAGCGGTTTGGCAAACGCCTTAAGGGTGGCGTCAGCGTCGCATATCAAGGCAAAGTCACATCAATGCGGATGAACCTCGCGGGCCGTATCATAGCACATGCGGCCCGCATCATCGGCGCGCCGTTGCCTTATGATATGTCCTGCGTCGACCAACCCGCTGTCGTGACCGTGACCGAAGACATCGCGGGCAGCGGCCAGTTCTGGATCCGGCAATACGGGCGCAAGGCGGGCTTTCCACAGGTCGTTCACAGCTCCAAGCGCTTTGCAGGCCCAACTGGTCTTGAAGAATACATCGGATACGGCATCGGCATGGCATTGAATGTCTGCGTGCAGGGACAGGATCTACTGTTCAAAAGCGACCACTACTTTGTCCAAGTTTTCGGACGGCGCGTCCGTCTTCCGCGCGTCCTCAACCCTGGCGCATTGGTCATCGGCCATCATGACATGGGCGACGGACAGTTCCGGTTCTCTCTCGATTTGAAGCACCGGTTGCTAGGTCAAATGATTTACCAAGATGCTCTCTTTAATGATGCAAAGGAATAGACAATGGACAACCCAATTCTTTGGAGCCTGATTTCAGTACAGGTTTTTATGGGCGCATTTGATACGCTTGTGCATCACGAAGGCACTGAACGTCTGGCATGGCGCGCATCCCAAAAGCACGAACTGCGGCTTCACGGTGTGCGCAACTTCTTTTACGCCGTAATCTTCATGTGCTTTGCGTGGCTGGAACCCCATGGGATCTACACCATCATTCTGGCGACCATACTCGCCGTCGAAGTACTGATTACCCTCTGGGATTTCGTTGAAGAAGACCTAACCCGCAAACTCCCCGCTACCGAACGGATCAACCACACATTGTTGGCGCTGAACTACGGCGCAATCTTGGCCTTGGCAGCACCTTATCTTTGGCAATGGGCCTTCATGCCAAACGCTTTGATCCCGATCAGCTACGGTTGGTGGAGCGTTATGGCCACCGTGTCTGCCCTTGGTGTCGGCATATTCAGCGCACGTGATCTTTTAGCGGCAGAACGCAGTGATCGTCTGGATCGAGGGGACCCTGCGGTGTTGGTAGACGGCTTAAAACCGCGCCAATCCATTCTGGTAACAGGTGGCACCGGATTCATCGGAACGCGCTTGGTGCAAAGTTTGGTGGCGGCACGCCATCACGTCACCGTTTTGACCCGTGATCCAAGTAAGGCCGATCAATTGGCCCATCCCGTCCGTGTTATCTCGAGCTTGGACATGATCAACGATCAAGATCGTTTTGATGCCATCGTGAACCTTGCCGGTGATGCCGTTGCAGGCGGTCTATGGACCAAAAAGAAGCGCGCAAAGATCATTGCGTCACGCGTGGATATGACCCGCGCGATCCAAGCTTTGATAGGAAGGCTCGCCCACAAACCAGAATGTTTGGTAAATGGTTCGGCGGTGGGCTGGTACGGCCTACAAGACGACGGTGACGACACAGAATTGACAGAAGATGCAGCTGCAAATCCAGCCTTTATCCATGATGTCTGCGATGCGTGGGAACAAGAAACCATCCCGATCGATGCACAAGGTGTACGCGTAGTGATCCTGCGGATCGGCCTTGTTCTTGGGGTCGATGGCGGGATGTTGGCAAAGTTGCTGACCCCGTTCGAATTTGGCGGCGGCGGTATTATGGGGCATGGTCGACAGTGGATGCCTTGGATCGAACATGACGACTTAATCCGCGTGATCGCGTTCGCAATTTCTACACCGGCTCTCTCTGGCCCCGTGAACGCAGTGGCCCCTAATCCTGTACGAAACAACGCTTTTTCGAGTGACTTGGCTTCTGCATTGCATCGCCCCCTTTTGCTGCGCTTTCCACACTGGTTGCTTGCTGGTGTTCTTGGCGACATGGGCCGCGAAACCATGCTGGGCGGGCAACGCGTTGTCCCGTTCCGCCTTCTGAAGGACGGGTTCAGCTTTCGTTATGACACTCTCGCGGCGACCCTCCGCAGCATTACTGGGGCAAAGGGCAATGCACCATGATGCCCCAAACGAAAGGATCTATTGCGACCGATCGTTGCGCTACGCCTCCACGCAAAGATTGCGGGACAAAGCTCCATATTTATGAGGCTACTCCGATGATTTACGGCGCTGGCAATCGCGGGACTATCTCGATGGAATTTTGTACACCTCAACCGCGTTGGAGCCGAAAATTGCTTCTCTTTCTCGTTCGTTGGGAATGAAAGAACTCGCCAAATCTATCCAAGTCCCGTAGCCGCCTGCGATCGTCAGAACCGGCCAATCGCTTCCCCAGACCAATCTTTGATATCCAAACGAATTGAGTAAGTGCTCGACATAGGGGGCAACGTCTGACGGCGTCCAATTGTCTCCAGCTTCGGTCAAAAGGCCAGACAGCTTGCAATACGCACTGGTTTCGTTTGCGAGGCACGCGACGTCATTTGCCCAACCTTCGAATGCTCCATTTGCGATTTCAGGCTTGGCCCCATGATCGATCACGGTGCGTAGTTTCGGGTGGCGGGACAACAGCTGGCGAAGGCGTGAAAGATGTCTGGGCAGCACTAATGCATCAAAGGTCAGGTTGGCCTTTATCATGGCCTCGAACGCTGGGGTAAGGTCATCGCGCAGCATCCAGTCATCATCAGCAATGTCTTGGATCATCGGACGTAGCCCGATCAGTTTGGGATTCTGTGCAAGCCGCGCAATGTCATCGGCGGCAGAGGGGGCTTCAAAGTCGACCCATCCGACAACGCCCAAGACGAAAGGCGTTTGATCCGCAATATCGAGCATGAATTCCGTTTCGGCCACTGTTGGCGCCGCCTGAACCAAAATCGTGCCGTCGATGCCGCGTTGCGACAGGTACGGTGCCAAATCGTCGGGCATGAAATCACGGTAGAGCACCTTTAGATCGGGCGTTAGCCACGCGTAGTCACCACGCGCGAGCTGCCAAAAGTGCTGGTGTGCATCTATTTTCATACGCCGATTACACCCTTTTTGAGGATGATATTGCCGTAAAGCCGCGTCTCGCCCGTTTGAACGATAGCAAATGCAGATTTAGCGCGGTCATAAAAGGCGAAGCGTTCCAACTTACCCATGGCCGCCGGATTGTCTGCCGTTGTTGTCGTGATGTCTTGAAACTGCGCCACGATTGGAGGCACCGCATTTGGGTCATCAACAACTTCCATAACCACTGCTGGGTTCGGTACAAACTGATCCAATGGAAGCACAGTGAGAACGGCTTGCAAAACGTCCGTTGCAGTTACCCCATCAAGACGGTGACAACGTGCACCTAACGCAGTGGCAGGAAAGTTCGCGTCTGCGATGACCAGCTCATCTCCGTGACCCATTGCACGCAAGGTCCACAACAGATCGGGCGAAAGAATTGAAGGTATGTTACGAAGCATCAAGGCTCTCCTGTGGGGTAACCGCCTCTTGCCGGATCAATCCTTGGGACTTCAGGTCAGACCACAGGGCATCAGGGATTGGTGTTTCGAATATCTCGACGTTCTGGCGGACTTCATCCGGACTTGATGCGCCGGGAATGACTGATTTCACGGCCGGGTGCCCTAATGGGAACTGCAAGGCGGCGGCAATTAGCGGCGTGTCATGGGCAACGCAAACGTCGTTCAAGGCGCGGACGCGTTGCAGTATTTCCTCAGGTGCTGGCGCGTAATCATACCGCGCACCTTCAATCGCCCCCGTCGCAAGGATACCCGAGTTATATGGCCCGCCCAGAATGATCCCGACGTCGCGCTCAATACACAGGGGCAGGAACGTATCGAGCGGGTCTTGTTCCAGCAATGTGTACCGTCCAGCCAGCAGAAAGCCGTCAAAGTCCGCCTCGCTCAGCAGCCGTGCGCAAATTTGCCACGTGTTTACACCCGCACCGATGGCGGAAATCTTATCGGCCTCGCGCAGTTCTGAAAGGGCGCGATATCCGCCTTCGCTAAACAATTGGCGCAGGTTGTTGTCTTCGAAAGCCTGCCCGTGTGTGCCAGCATCAATGTCATGCAAGAACAGCATATCGATCCTGTCGGTCTTCAGTCGGGCAATACTGTCGTCATAGCTGCGCATGATCCCGTCGTATGTGAAATCAAAGACGATGCGTTTTTGTGGCACATCCACGAAGGCTTCGGGCGTAACGTCTTCGGGTTCGCAGTCTTCCAAAATCCGCCCAACCTTTGTCGACAAGCTCACTTGGTCAGGGTCAAACCGAGCGAGAGCTTCAGCAACCCGCATTTCAGATCGCCCCAACCCATATTGTGGCGCGGTATCGAAATACCGGATCCCTGCGTCCCATGCGGCATCTAACGTCGCCTGCGCATCCGAATCTTCAATCTTGCGGTACAAATTTCCAAGCGGCGCGCCGCCAAACCCCAGCTGCGATAGTTCGATCGGAGATCGGGTACGGTTGTTTAGCACGTTGGTTTTCGTCAGCTTCATCGAAGGCCTTTTAGGTTGATCGGAAGTATTCAGGGTGTTGGCGTTCCAACGGTTCAAGACGGGTTATTAACTGACGAAGATGGAGCGACATCGCAGCACGTGCTGCATTTGCATCGCGTGCTTTGATTCCGGCCAAAATGCTTTGATGTTCGGCGACTGCCTCAGCAGGGCGGCCCCGTTCCGGCAAGATCAGCATCCGCGCGCGGTGCAGTTGTAGGGATAATTGTCCAGCGGTTATGGCAACGCGGGGAAAACCGGTGAACGCTAAGATCAACTCATGAAATTCGAGATCCGCCTCAAAGAAGCCCTGAAAATCTTCGTCTTCCACCAATAGGTTCTGCATTTTTAGATTGCGTGACAAGATGGTCAGTTGCTCGTCGGTGCGCTCTTGGGCGACTTTGGCAACAGCGGCCGTTTCGACGGCTTCTCGCAGGAAACTTTCTTCTCGCAGCTCAAACATTGAGAACTGTGAAACTCGAGTTGCGGATTGTGGGATGATATCGACCAAACCGTCCGACGAAAGCCTGTTCAAGGCTTCGGTTACAGGAGAGCGGGAGACGCCTAACTGTTCGCATAGCGCACCTTTGCGCAGCACGAATCCTGGCTCGTACGCCAGTGTAAGGATCTTGTTTCGCAAGGCCGTATAGACTCGCTGCCCCAAGGGGCCATCCAGATTGTTAATATCAAGTGTTAACGTTTCAGTCGTCATAGTAGGTGTCCTTCAACTGACATGTTAGTTGACAGGTGGTGCAAGTCAAGCTAGCACTTAACCTACAAAAACCAAAGCCCCTAAGCCAGAGGTACCCCGTCAATGACCCAAGATTTCCGCCTGCTGACCCTGAATACGCAAGACAATATCGCGGTCGCGCTTGCGGATATTTCAGCGGGTGAAACTGACGAATCGACTGGCGTTAAAATTCTTGAGTCGGTCACGCAAGGACACAAGATTGCCATTGCAGAGATCAGCGCAGGCCAGAATGTAATTCGTTACGGGCAGACCATTGGGCAGGCCACTGCAGACATCGCAGTGGGCGAACATGTGCACGTCCAAAACCTCGGCATGGGAGAGCACACACAGAATTATGCGCACGCAAGTGAAGCAAAGCCGCTCGAAGTCGCTTCTGAAGAGCGCACGTTCAACGGCTTTCACCGCGCGGACGGCAGAGTCGGCACGCGTAACTATTTGGGTATTTTGACATCGGTAAATTGCTCCGGCTCCGTTGCGAAATTCATTGCTGAAGCTGCGGAAAAATCCGGTCTTCTGGATGACTTTCCAAATATCGACGGGATCGTTCCGATTGCTCACGGAACAGGCTGTGGGATGTCCGGCAATAACGAAGGGTACGATACGTTGTTTCGGACGCTGTCTGGATATGCGCAGCACCCCAACTTTGGCGGCATTCTTTTGATCGGTCTTGGGTGTGAAGTCATGCAGATTTCCGACCTCGTTGGTGGCCGTGAAATTCGCGCCGATGGTGCGTTGCGATACATGACGATCCAGCAGACGGGCGGGACACGAAAGACCATCGAGAAAGGCCTAGATGAGCTGCGCAGTATGGCCGCATTGGCCAACACGGCCACACGTCAGCCGGCACCCATTTCCCACTTGATGGTAGGGATGCAATGCGGGGGCTCCGATGGCTATTCCGGTATTACGGCCAACCCAGCGTTGGGCGTCGCGTCCGATTTGTTGGTACGTCACGGCGGCACAACGATCCTGTCGGAAACATCTGAAATTTACGGCGCGGAACATCTGTTGACCCGCCGCGCAGCGAACGTTGAGGTTGGTGAAAAACTGATCGAACGTGTGCGCTGGTGGGAAGACTACACCGCCCGCAACAAGGGCGAGATGGACAACAATCCAAGCCCTGGTAACAAGCGCGGCGGCCTGACCACAATCCTTGAGAAGTCTCTCGGTGCGGTCGCCAAAAGCGGCAGCGCGCCCCTGACAGACGTGTATCTGTTTGGTGAAAAGATCGAAAAGAAGGGCTTTGTCTTTATGGACAGCCCGGGCTTCGACCCTTGCTCAGTAACGGGCCAAATCGCGTCGGGCGCTAATCTGATTGTGTTCACTACGGGCCGCGGATCTGTGTCGGGCTACATGCCAACGCCTTGCATCAAAGTCGCGACCAATTCCGAAATGTACGCCCGCATGTCCGAAGACATGGACATCAACTGTGGCGACATCGTCAGCGAAGGCGTCAGCCTGCAGGACAAGGGCGAAGAGATCTACGAGATGTTCATCAGCATCGCGTCCGGAGAGCAAACCAAAAGCGAAGACCTTGGCTTTGGTGGGGTGGAATTCGTGCCGTGGCAGATCGGTGCGGTGATGTGAAAATGGGGACCGACATGACACTACAAAACAAAACAATTCTGATAACTGCCGCCGCCCAAGGTATCGGCGAAGCCAGCGCTCGCGCCTGTGCGGCGGCGGGTGCTAAGGTGTATGCGACGGACATTAACGCGGAGCTTTTGGCAAAGCTCGACGACGTTGATGGAATAGAGACCCGCGTGTTGGACGTGACAGATACAGAAGCGGTTAACGCACTGGCCGCTGAACTGCCTGACCTTGATGGTTTGTTTAACTGTGCGGGTGTAGTCCATCACGGCACGGTTCTTGAACTGGACGACGCCGCATGGGACTTCTCCGTCAACCTCAACATCACCTCAATGGTGCGCATGTGTCGCGCCTTTGTGCCCGGCCTTTTGCGCCGTGCTGAAAGCCAAGGCGCCGCATCGATCCTGAACATGTCCTCGATGGCGTCTTCGGAAAAAGGTTTCATCAATCGCACGGCATACGGCGCGACTAAGGCTGCCGTCGTCGGATTGACCAAAGGTATCGCAGCTGACTTTGTCGCCCAGAACCTGCGCTGCAATTGCATTGGCCCTGGCACTGTCGACACGCCTGCCCTGCAAGGCCGCATCGCTGAGGCGCCCGATCCGGTTCAGGCAGAAAAAGACTTTATCGCGCGCCAACCCATGGGCCGCTTGTCGACCGTGGATGATCTGACGCCGACCATCGTTCATCTCTTGTCTGATGGCAGCAGCTTCATGACCGGCCAGATGGTCTTGGTTGATGGCGGCTGCACCATTTAGGGCGACACTGGCTTGGGAGGGCTGTGACCATGACAAATCTTGTCGAAATGAGGGGGATCGAAAAACGCTTTCCGGGCGTGCACGCGTTAAAGGCCGTGCAGTTTGATCTACGCCCGGGTGAGGTTCATGCCCTTATGGGTGAGAATGGTGCGGGCAAATCGACCCTGATGAAAATCATGTCCGGGATCTACGCCCGTGACGAAGGCGAGATGTTCGTGGACGGCAACCCTGTAACGCCTGATGGCCCCCGAGCAGCGCAGGACCTCGGCATTGGCATCATTCACCAAGAACTCAGCCTGATGAATGATCTGACCGCAGCACAAAACGTGTTGATCGGGCGCGAACCCCGCCGTCGTTTCGGGCGGTTGGACGAAGCTGCGCTGAATGCCAAAACTGCCGAGATATTCGCATCGCTGAACCTTAAGATGGACCCCCGCACGCAAGTCAGCACTCAGACCATCGCACGCCAGCAATTGATCGAGATCGCCAAGGCGCTGTCTTACAGCCCGCGCGTTCTAATCATGGATGAACCCACAGCTGCCCTTAACGACGCTGAAATCAACGAGCTGTTTAAGGTGATCGACAAGCTGAAAGCGGACGGCGTTGGCATTGTCTACATCAGCCACCGCATGGACGAGATCAAACGCATCGCAGATCGCGTCACGATCCTACGCGATGGTGCCTATATCGACACGGTTGAGGCTGCAGATACGCCCCTATCTACTATCATCCAACTCATGGTGGGTCGCGAGGTCACGCAAAACGCACCGGACATTCCAGACACGTCGGTAAGCCCTGTGGCCCTCGAGGTTCGTAACCTGTCGCGTGGCAAAGAAGTGCGCGATGTCAGCTTCGATGTTCGCAAAGGTGAGATCCTGGGGTTTGCAGGCCTCATGGGCGCTGGTCGTACAGAGGTGGCGAGGATCATCTTCGGGGCCGACCCGCGTGATCGCGGGGAGATTTTCGTGGATGGGCAATCCGTGGACATCCGTACCCCTAATACTGCTGTGCAGGCAGGAATCGGGTATCTGTCCGAAGATCGCAAACATTTTGGCTTGGCTGTAGACATGACCGTGCGTGCCAACATCGCGATGGCCGATCTGGGCCGGTTCGCAGGAAAAACGGGCGTTCTGAACGAAACTGCAATGGAACGCGTCGCCAAGGAATACATTGATCGTCTGGGCATCCGTACACCTTCCGACACCCAAGAGGTGCGGTTCCTGTCGGGGGGCAATCAGCAGAAGGTTGTCATCGCCAAGTGGCTTTTGCGTGATTGCGATGTCTTGATCTTTGACGAACCAACACGCGGCATCGACATTGGCGCGAAATCTGAAATCTATTCTTTGCTCGAAGACCTCGCAGCACAAGGGCGTGCGATCATCGTGATTTCGTCGGAATTGCCTGAGGTCATGCGCCTGTCACACCGCATCGCGGTTATGTGCGAAGGCCGCTTAACCGGCATTTTACCGGGCGGAGCTGAAACCACTCAAGAACAAATCATGGAATTGGCCACCCAGCGCGACCCCGCGTTGGCTGGTGCAGAGGAAACACTATGACCGCTATGACAACAGACGCCCCCAAGTCGACGCTTGCAAAGATCATTGCAGCTGGAACGCACCAACGAGTGCTGGCATTCGCCAGTTTGGTCATTTTGCTGATCGGCTTTTCAATTGCTTCGCCGAACTTCATGCAGACATCCAACATGATCGCAATTTTGCAGGCGACGTCGGTGAACGGCGTGCTGGCGATTGCTGTGACGTTGGTGATCATCACAGGCGGCATTGATCTGTCGGTTGGCACGATGATGACGTTTTGTGCTGTGATAACCGGCGTGGTGTTGACCTATGCAGGCATGCCCCTGTTTCTGGGCGTAATAGCCGCAGTCCTAACCGGTGCTCTTTGCGGGGCTTTGTCAGGAACGTTTGTGGCGAAAATGGCGATCCCGCCTTTCATTGCAACATTGGGCATGATGCTGATCCTCAAGGGGCTTAGCCTTGTGATCTCAGGCACTCGCCCGATCTACTTCAACGACACACCTGGCTTTAGTGAAATATCTCGTGGGTCACTGATTGGCGAAGTCATACCGTCCCTGCCTATCCCGAATGGCGTGTTGATCCTGTTCATCGTTGCCGCTGTAACCGCCTACATCCTGAACCGCACCGTGCTGGGCCGCTACTGCTTTGCGCTTGGGTCCAACGAGGAATCCGTACGCTTGTCAGGTGTAAACACCGACCGTTGGAAGATCGTAATCTACGCTGTTGCGGGTTCCATCGTTGGCATCGCGGGCCTGTTGATCGCATCACGTCTGAACTCTGCGCAACCAGCCCTTGGCCTTGGTTACGAACTCGAAGCGATTGCTGCCGTGGTTATCGGTGGCACGTCCTTGTCAGGTGGTCGCGGATCAATTCTCGGCTCCCTTATCGGGGCCCTAATTATGGCTGTTCTCACCAACGGGCTGCGCGTGCTGTCCGTGGCACAAGAATGGCAAACAGTCGTCACTGGCGCGATCATCATTCTGGCAGTCTACGCCGACATGATGCGCCGCAAGAAGACAAACTAACCAACCAAAAACCCGGGAGGAGAACCGGGGTAAACGACAACTTAGGAGGAATTATCATGTTGTCACGTCGTACCCTTATTGGCGCGCTTAGCGTTGCTGCAACACTTACAATGGCACCCGCTGCATATGCGCAGGATGAAATCTACATCCCGCTCGTATCTAAAGGCTTCCAGCACCAGTTCTGGCAGGCCGTCAAAGCAGGCGCCGATCAAGCTGCTGAAGAATTGGGAGTCCGCATCACGTTTGAAGGCCCAGACAATGAAACTATGGTTGACCGTCAGATCGACATGCTTGCCGCAGCGCTAGCAAACAACCCTGGTGCTATCGGCTTTGCTGCACTCGACAGCCAAGCAGCGATCCCGCTTCTTCGTCAAGCATCCGAGGCTGGCATTCCAGTCATCGCGTTTGACAGTGGCGTCGACAGCGACATTCCAGTGTCCACAGCCACGACTGACAACGTCGCAGCCGCCGCATTGGCCGCTGACAAGATGGCAGAATTCCTTGGCGGTGAAGGAACTGTTGCAGTCGTTGCACACGACCAGACAAGCCGCACAGGTATCGACCGTCGTGATGGCTTCCTAAACCAGATGGAATCCGAATACCCAGACATCGAAGTGGTGACTGTACAGTACGGCGCGGGCGATCAGCTTCAGTCTACTGAAGTGGCCAAAGCAATCCTGACTGCAAACCCTGACTTGGGCGGCATGTTCGGCACAAACGAGGGTTCTGCCATCGGTATCGTGAACGCGGTGCGTGAAATGGGCTCCGAAGGTGTGACCATCATCGGTTACGATTCCGGTAAGGCACAGACAGACGCTATCCGTGATGGTCTGATGGCTGGCGCGATCACCCAGAACCCTGTTGGCATCGGCTATGAAACTGTAAAAGCTGCCGTGGCTGCGATGAATGGCGAAGAGCTGCCAGAAATCATCGACACAGGTTTCTACTACTACGACCAATCCAACATCGACGATGCTGAAATTCAGGCCGTATTGTACGATTGATCTACGACACGTCGCAGCCCTGCCTCCCGGGGCTGCGATACCCCCTTAATATCTAACGTCCGAGGACCACATGAAACTATTGCGCTACGGCCCCGCAGGCCAAGAAAAACCCGGTTGTCTTGATGCAGAAGGTCGCGTTCGCGATCTTTCGGCCCATGTGGACGATATCGCAGGCGCGGCCCTGCTTCCTGAAACAATCGCACGACTGAAGTCCTTGGATGTAACCACACTGACCATCGTCGACGGAACACCGCAGGCCGATCTGCGCCTTGGCCCGTGCGTTGGTCAAACGGGCAAGTTCGTCTGCATCGGCTTGAACTATGCGGACCACGCCGCTGAAAGCGGAATGGACGTGCCGCCAGAACCCGTGATCTTTAACAAGTGGACGTCTGCCATTGTTGGCCCCGACGACGAAGTTATCATCCCGCGTGGTTCTCAGAAAACCGATTGGGAAGTCGAACTTGGCGTCGTGATCGGCAAAGGTGGCGCTTACATTGATGAGGCCAATGCGATGGATCACGTCGCAGGTTTCTGTGTCGTCAACGACGTTTCCGAGCGTGAATACCAAATCGAACGTGCGGGGACTTGGGATAAGGGCAAAGGTTGCGATACTTTTGGACCAACGGGTCCTTGGCTGGTCACCCCTGATGAAGTTGGCGATTACGACAATCTTTCGATGTGGCTGGAAGTTGATGGTAAGCGCCACCAGAACGGGTCAACCGCGACAATGGTCTACAAGGTGCCGCATCTGATTTCCTATTGTTCCCAGTTCATGAGCCTTCAACCAGGTGATGTGATCTCAACGGGCACACCTCCTGGTGTTGGGATGGGCTTAAAGCCGCCAACGTATTTATCAGGGGGTGAAACGATGCGCCTTGGTATCGAAAAACTAGGCATTCAGACCCAGATGGTCCGGAACGCAACTTAGTGTGACCAGTTGAATACTGCGGGCGGATCGCAAAGGTATGGTCCGCCCGCGGGTAAGCAGCCTTGCGCTGGTATTGCCAAATTGTATTAGCGGAAAGGTTAACGCATCCTAACCGCGCGGTGGGTTAATCACGGCATTTCCATACAGCAGCTATACAGTTTCTATACGCATTCTATATGGAATCTAGATGCGTAGAATCCCGTAAAATAAGGTCATTAACGTCCGATTCGCATAGACTAATTGAAATCGAAGCCCCTTTGTTAACACTTTGGGCCAAAATCTCGTCGTGGCATATCGCGTGCTTGCTGACCGCAAAGTGCGACATGCTCCCTCAATTTGCACTTGCCAGGTCTCGCCAAAAGGCGTCACTTCGCATCATGCAAAACCGCGCCTACATCTTCATCCTCATAACGCTGATGATCGACGCCATCGGCATCGGTCTGGTATTTCCGATCATGCCGGACTTGATGGATCGGGTCGGGGCAGGAAGCACGGGCGAGGGTGCGCTTTGGGGGGGTATTTTGATGGCATCCTATGCGGGTGCGCTGTTCATTTTCGCACCCATTATCGGCAGTTTTTCAGATGCTTACGGGCGCAAACCTGTGCTGATCGCAGCGCTTTTAGTGCTGGCGGTGGATTACGTCATCATGGCGTTGGCAAGTGTGTTTTGGGTCCTTCTTATCGGGCGTATCCTCGCAGGGATTGCAGGGGCGACCTATACGACCGCGACGGCCTATATCGCCGACATTTCAAGCCCCAAAGAACGCGCAGCACGGTTTGGGATGATCGGGGCGGCCTTCGGGATCGGATTTGTCCTTGGGCCGGCCATTGGCGGCATCGCGGCTGGCTGGCACATCACAGCCCCGTTCTGGATTGCGGCCGTACTATCGGCAGGCAACGTGGCGTTCGGTTTGTTTGTCCTTCCCGAAAGCCTCGCACCCGAAAAACGCCGCGCGTTTGGTGTTAGAAACTTGAACCCGTTCGGCGCAATCTTTCAGGCGTTCAAAATCCCAAACCTAGCGATCCCATTGATCTGCCTGTTTATTTTTGAGCTCGCCAATATGGTCTACCCAACCCTTTGGGCGTTCTTCACGCGTGAATTATTCGACTGGTCGACACTACTGATCGGCATTTCCCTTGCCGGATACGGGATACTTCTGGCGGGCGTGCAGGGCGGTTTGATGCCAGTGATGATCAACCGATTGGGCGAGTTCCGCACGCTTCAACTCGGGATGATCGCCGCCCTTATTGGCTTCGTCGGTTTTGGCGTGATCTCAACCGTCATGGGCCTTGTCATCGTTCTAATATTTGCAGCGTTCTCAGACCTTTCACCGCCGATGATGACGGCGATGGCGTCCAATATCGCGCGGGAGGACCAGCAGGGGCTTGTGCAAGGCGTGATTGCATCCATGGCCTCAATTGCGGCGTTTTTGGCCCCATTGGGATCTACCTGGGTATTTGAAGCCTATGTGGACAACAATGGAATCTACCTGCCTGGAGCACCGTTTCTAATGGGCGGAATCCTTATTTTATTGATGTACCCGTTGATCATGCGGCTGCGCAGTCACGCCCAATCATGATCCAATCACGAAAATGAATCTTTGGCTTAAATCTGCCGTCTTTTACATCTAGGGTTGTCGTTGGATGGATAATGGCTCTTGAGGGCCGACGGTAAGACATGAAACGACTAAGAAATCACCTTATCGGGGTGGATCACGGTGACGTGGTCCTGTTCTCGGATTTTGAGCATGACGGCGTCATGTGGACGGGCGAAGGCGCCCGCCAAACCCGTGCGCATGTGGAATTTCCCGAAAGTTTCCGCGCGCCGCCCGCTGTGCAAGTGAACCTATCCATGTGGGACATGGCCAGCGATACCAACGCCCGAGCTGACGTCCAATCCGAAGACATCACCAACGAAGGTTTTGCCATCGTGTTTCGCACATGGGGCGACACCAAAATCGCCCGCGTACGCGTCGCGTGGCAGGCGATTGGTGAGTTACGTCAAGCGGACGAATGGGATGTTTACTAAGCGGCGCTTAGTTAGCTACCCGTGTACATGTTCTCGTAAATCGGCTGCAGTGTCTTGTGATCAAACAAGGATGATACGGATGTACCGTTCCATGTGTTCAAGATCGCTTGGGCAAACATCGGTGCGGTCGGCACGATGCGGATTTGTTCGCATGCTTTGACAGCATCAGTCGGCTCAATCGTGTCGGTGATAACCAGATGCTTCATCACGGAATTGCCGATCCGTTCAATCGCAGGGCCGGACAGCACGCCGTGTGTGATGTAGGAATGCACTTCCTTCGCGCCGTGTTCCATCAACACTTCAGCCGCTTTGCAAAGCGTACCCGCCGTATCAACGATGTCGTCTACGATCAGACAGACGCGGTCTTTCACGTCCCCGATAACAGTCATCTCTGCAACTTCACCCGGCTTGCCGCGACGTTTGTCGACGATGGACAATGGCGCACCAATGCGCTGCGCAAGGTCACGTGCACGGGCCACACCACCAACATCAGGTGAAACAACCATGACTTCTTCCATCTGACCTTTGAAATGGTGCATCGCGTCCAGCGCGAACACAGGCGACGCATATAGGTTGTCGACTGGAATATCGAAAAAGCCCTGAATTTGTGTCGCGTGCAGATCAAGTGTCAGGATACGTTCGATGCCGGCTTCGACCAGCATGTTCGCAACCAACTTGGCAGTGATCGGCGTGCGTGCCTTTGAACGGCGATCTTGGCGGGCGTAGCCAAAGTAAGGGATCACCGCAGTGATGCGGTCAGCGGACGAGCGACGCAATGCATCTGAAATGATCAGAAGTTCCATCAGGTTATCGTTGGCAGGGTTCGATGTCGGCTGGATGATGAACATATCCTCGCCGCGTACGTTCTCATAGACCTCGACGAAAATCTCACCATCGTTGAACCGTTCTACCCGCGCATCCACAAGGCCGACGTTAATACCGCGATGCATGGACATGCGTTTGGCGACGGCTTCGGCCAATGGCATATTGGCGTTTCCGGAGATGAGTTTTGGTTCAATGAGGTTTGGCATGTGGCAGGGTCCCGATATGTCAGATTCGCAGCGTTGACACGGGGTAGCACGTCCGTAGGGTCGCACCAACAAAGCAGCGCGATTTTAGGAGCACCAAATGCCGAATATTGACTATTACTTTGCGACCATCTCTCCGTTCACCTATTTGGCAGGGCCGGAGTTCGAACAGATCGTGCAGAAACACGGTGCGACCGTCACTTACAAGCCACTCGACATCATGGCGTTGTTTGCTGCCACGGGCGGTGTCCCACCCGGTCAGCGCCACATCAACCGTCAGGAATATCGCCTGCAAGACATGCGCCGTCGTGCTATTGTCGCTGGGTTACCGCTCAGCGAAAAGCCGGCCTTCTTCCCAACAAACATGGCACCGTCATCCTATGCGATCATCGCCGCGCAAAACGCCGGTGGCAATGTCGGGGCATTGGTGAATGCACTGACGCGCAGTGTTTGGGCTGACGACAAAAACATCGCCGAAGACGACGTGATCCGCGACTGTTTGAAAGAAACTGGGTTTGATCCGGCGCTGGCTGATAGCGGCCTTTTAGAAGGTGCAGAAACCTATGCGCGCAACCTAGAAGAAGCGGTTTCCAAAGGCGTCTTTGGCGCGCCATTCTTTATCTCTGACAAAGATGAACGCTTCTGGGGCCAAGACCGCCTAGACGATCTCGATCGCCACCTATCCGGCGAGTTTTAAGCTTTTAGGGCGGCGAGGAATTCATCCACGCCGTCCGAGCCAACTGACCAATCACAAACAAGGCGGCCTGTAACAAGGTCGTCGTCGCCACCTTCAAGTGACCCCATTACATAGTATTCAGCACCTGCTGCTTGCAGCTTTTTGTGCACGCCACGCGGTGCATCAAAGAACATCAAATTGGCTTCGGGTTCATAGGGAAACGTCACTGCATTTGATCCGAGCAAACCTTCGGCCAACCGCTGACCCGCGGCGTTGGCACTGGTCGCCAGTTCAAGCCACAAATCGTCCGTCAGGTATGCTTCCATCTGCGCACTTAAGTAGCGGTGCTTAGACGACAAATGCGCCCCACGTTTGCGGCGCAGTTCAAATTCCCATGCGTGTTTGGGGTCAAAGAAGATTACCGCTTCAACACCCATCAACCCGTTTTTGGTGCCGCCAAAACAGACGCAATCAATGCCTGCTTTCCATGTCATTTCCGCAGGTGTGCAGCCCAAGCTTACAATCGCATTGGCGAAACGCGCACCATCAAGGTGTGTTGTAAGACCGAACTCTTTGGCGACAGCGGTTAGCGCCTTTAGTTCGCCTTGCGTATAAACGGTCCCTTTTTCGGTGACTTGCGTGATGGATACTGGGCCACGTTGCGGCCCGTGAACGCCGCGGGTTTCTTCATCCTCGATGGCCGCCCGCAATGTCGTAGGGGTCATCTTGGCGTTTTCATCGCCCACCAATGTCAGTTTTGCACCGCTATAAAATTCAGGCGCGTTACATTCATCTTCGTTGATGTGGGACAGCTTAGTGCAGAAAATCGTCTGCCAAGGTTCGGCTAACGTCGCCAACGCAATCGAGTTCGCAGCCGTGCCAGTTGATACCAAATAGACAGCCGCTTCAGGGGCTTCAAACAACTCGCGGATCATGTCGCGCACGCGGTCCATTTCGGCGTCCGCGCCATAGCCAAAACGGTAACCTTCGTTGGCGCGCATCAGGGCCTCCATCACTTTTGGATGGGCTGGACCAGAATTGTCAGAGGCGAAAAACATTAGAGTGGCTCCTCAATGATATGATCTTCCCAGTCGTCTTCAGGGGTATTGGCCTCAGATATGGTTAGGCCCTGAACCGATACGCCCGCATCATGCACAGATTGCGCATTTCCTGACACAAGCGGATGCCAATGGAAAAGGTTTTTCCCCTCAAAGACAAGACGGTAGGCGCACGTTTGCGGCAGCCAGTACATATTGTCCTCAATCGTCTTTGGGGTCAGCACGATGCACTCTGGCACATACTGGTGGCGCTTAGGGTAAAGCGAACAGTGGCAGCTGCTATCATCAAGCAGTTTGCATGCCACACGTGTCATAACGACTTCGCCGCTGCCCTCATCTTCTAGCTTGTTTAGACAGCACTTACCGCAGCCGTCACACAGGGCTTCCCATTCGGTTTTGGTCAGTTTTGATAGGGGGATGTTTGACCAAAATTCTGGCCGGATATCGCTGCGATCTATGGGATCAGACATCGTTCAGGATCTCGCGCGCACGTACGCAATCCGCGTCGATTTGGGCGATTAACGCGTCGAGGCCATCAAATTTTTCTTCGCCCCGCAAATAATCAACCAGCGCGATGCTAAGGCGTGCACCGTAAAGGTCGCCTGAAAAATCAAAGAGATATGTTTCGCAATTTGGTACGTCGCCGTCAAACATCGGGCGAATACCGATTGAGGCTGCGCCATCGTAGGTGCCTTTATGCGGCCCCTCAAGAACGTCGACTTTCACCGCGTATACGCCGAACTTTGGCGGATGCAGTCCTTCGATAGACATGTTGGCGGTAGGATACCCAAGATCACGACCGCGTTGTTCACCCGAGATGACAGGGCCGTCGATGCGATGCCAATGGCCCAACATTTCTGCTGCGATACGGGGTGTTCCATCCGTAAGGGATTGGCGGATCGCTGTTGAGGACACATCACCAGAGGTCGTAGCAAGAAGAGGGGCGATCGTAACGCCAAAACCCATCTCCAGACCAAAGGCTTTCAGGTCTTGCGCCGTTCCCGCACGACCTTGGCCGAAGCAAAAGTCTTCGCCGACCACAACATGGGTTAAACCTAGGTGATCTTTGATAATTGTTTGCGCAAATTCTTCAGGCGTAAGGGCGGCAAGGGCTTCATTGAATGGCACTTGATACAGACGCTCAACGTCCAGTTTTTCAAGGCGACTGGCCTTGGATGCCGCATTCATGAGGCGAAAGGGTGGGGCGTTTGGCGCGAAGTATTCGCGGGGATGCGGCTCAAACGTGAGGATACCCAAGGGCGCGCCGTTTGCGACGCTGCGCGTCAGGTCGATCACCGCTTGATGGCCAAGGTGGACACCGTCAAAATTACCGATGGCCGCAGCTGCGCCGCGATCTTCAGGAGCAATAAAAAATGGGTCACGAATAATGCGCATGGGGTTGGGTAACGCGCCCTTGCGCGAGGTTCAAGTCAGTCGAATTTGCGCGAGGGTGCGAGAACGATTGCTTCGCCCTTAAGGACCTTTTTGCCATCGATTTCGCAATGGGTATCCATGGTGACACGGCGCTTGCCGATGTCCATGTCGGTAACTGTTACAATGGCATCCACCATGTCGCCCGGACGCACAGGGGCCAGGAATTTAAGGGACTGACCTAGGTAGACCGTGCCGTGGCCCGGCAGCTGTTCACCAATAACCGCCGAAATCAGGCCCGCCGTCAGCATACCATGGGCGATGCGGCCTTCAAAGATCGTCTCGTTTGCATAATCATCATCGAGATGGACAGGGTTATGATCTGTCGAAATCTCGGCAAACAATTCGATGTCGCGATCGGTAATTATCTTGCGCAATGAGCGCGACATACCGATTTCGATGTCTTCAATACAAACGGTTCCGCGGTGGTCATTGTCGAGCATATTATCATCCATCGAGTAACAAAAATTCTTCTATACCATGATAGTTGAAATATTATTACTTTGCAGGCGCAGCATTTGTCAAGGCATTCTTAACCTATCGAAGAAATCCAATCGCGTGCGTTGGTGTGATCTTTTCTCTTTGAATATAGGTATTTAGCGCTGTTTGATCGGGTTGTTGATCGGTCTTTGTTTCTGCCGCCGCAAGACCGCCGGTGATAAAGAGGCTGTCGATGTCTTCTTGTTGGGCGCCGAGAATGTCGGTGCGAATCCCGTCTCCGATGGCGATGATACGCGGATCTGTTAACGATCCTTCCAATGCCGCGTACCGGCGGCGGGCGAGATCGTAGATGGGTGGATGCGGTTTGCCGAAGTAAAGGCTTTCACCACCCATTTCGGTATACAATGCGGCCAGCGCACCGGCGCACCATTCACGGGTCTCGCCACGATCAACGATGATATCAGGGTTCGCACAAAGCAGCTTTAGGCCCTTGGATTTCGCATAAAGAAAGTCAGCGCGGTTCACATCGACATCCGCCTGGGTGTCGAACGGGCCGCAACAGACGATTCCGTCGGCCTGATCAAGCGGAACCTTTTGAATATCAACGGGATTCTTGATGATGCTGAGGGGTTTGAAGAAGTCGTCATCACGCGGGGTTTCGCCCATGAAGTAGACTTTTTCGCCAACAATTCCGCGAAACATCGCCGCGCGTGCAGAGTCGCCTGACGTTGCAATCGTGTCCCAGCATTGCGCCATGCCCATATCCAAAAGCTGCTGCGCAACGCTATCCCACGGGCGCGGGGAATTCGTTACCAACACGACCTTACCGCCGCGTTCGCGGTAAGAAGCCATCGCAGAAACCGCGTCCTGAAACGGGGTAATTCCGTTATGCATACAGCCCCAAAGATCGACGAAAGCCACGTCATACTGATCGGAAATTTCGGCGAAGGTGTTAACGATATGGGACATGGATTTACCTTTTGTTAGCGGGCACAAGCCGTGCACACTGCGTACACAAGCTGTACACAACCTGTACATACCGCAGGTGCAGAAAAAAAGGGCGCCGAACCGAATGGTCAACGCCCCTTTTTAAGAAAGTGTTTAGGTTTAGACCTTCAGGGAAGGAATGATCTGCTTTTTGCGGCTCATAACGCCGGGCAAAACAACGTTGTCGCCAGACACCGTCACGTCGAAAGACTTTTCAGCCACGGACTTAACCATTTCGTTTGGCACCAGAAGCGTGGCTTCTTCATTCAAGATGTCCACGACGAACAACAACACTTGGTCAACGCCGTCCTCAGTTGCCACGTCGGTCATGGAGTTCATGATGGATGCTTTGCGGTCCAGCACGATGGCAGGCGCTGTGGTTTCCAGAACCGAGACGCGGAATTTTGTGCCGTCGACAGTGAATTCCTTTGAGTCCATGCGTAGAAGTTCGACGTCAGAGAACGCGGAAACGTCAGATTTCGCAGCGAACATTTCTGTCGCGTAATCAGTTACGTTCAGGTTCAGCTGGCCAGCCAGCGCAATCGCGAGGTCTTTGTCAGTGTCTGTTGTTGTTGGGGAGCGGAACTCCAGTGTGTCAGACAGGATGCAGCTGAGCATCAGGCCCTTAACGTTGTCAGGCATGTGCGCTGCGTGTTCACCCATCAACGCGTGCATGATGGTCGCGGTGCAGGCCAGCGGGCGCACTGTGATGTCGATTGGGCCTTTTGTTTCCAAACCGCCGACCAGTTTATGGTGGTCGATGATCGCGGTGATGTTCGCGCCGTTGATGTTGGCTGGCAGCTCAGCTGGGTTGTTAGTGTCAACGATGACGCAGTCCTGATCGTCAGCAACATCGTCGATGATGTCAGGCCGCGCGAAGCCCCATTTTTCAGCAACAAACGCCGCTTCGGTGTTCGGTGTGCCAAGCAAAACGGCTTTTGCAGGTGTGCCTGTGTGGTTCAGGAACCAGTCCCAGATAAGCGCGGAGCCGAGGGAATCTGTGTCGGGGGCCTTGTGGCCGAAAACGAGAGTGGTCATGGAGTGATACACCTTTCAAAGCGTCGATTTGGCCGCGTTATAGGCGGGGTATTTCGCGTTGTCACCCACCGCAAACGCAACGCGCCTATGTGTCGCGCGAAGGTCTCACAACCCCAGTTCGGCACGCTTTTTCTTGGTAAGGGCGTCGATGGCCATCTCATACGAATAGGTGATGTGGTTTTGCAGTTCTATGTCTGACAATCCTGGCGTGCGGGTGTCTTGCAACCACTTCATCCCGCGTGAGGCGAGATAGGGCGCAGGGCGGATGCCCTCCATTTCTGGCAAGACCTCAAATGCGATGGGGGTGACTTTGAAAGTCACCGCGGTTTCGCCGTCGTTCCAACCCAAGACGGCGAACAGTTTTCCACCGACTTTCCAAACGTCGGAGTTGCCCCATTGGACGACGTGGGTCGATCGGGGGAGTGTCGCGCAAAAGGCCATGATGTCATCGCGTGTCATGGCCGCAGTTTGGTGGCTTGGATCGCGGCTGTAAACTGCTAGCTTGGCGTCATGAGTAAACCCCGCGAAGCAGATCTATACGGCCCCGTGAAAGCGCACCTTCAGCGTCAGGGGTATGACGTAAAGGGCGAGGTCGGTGCGGCGGATGTCGTCGGGCGGCGCGGCGATGATGTTGTTGTCGTTGAGCTGAAGCTCGGGTTCTCTCTGGCGCTATTTCATCAAGGGATTGAGCGGCTGGCGCTGACGGATGATGTGTACGTCGCTGTCCCTGCGGGCGGCAAAGGCAAGGCGCTACGTAACAATGTGAAACTAGCGCGCCGTTTGGGGCTTGGTGTCTTGACGGTTCGTTTGCGTGACGGGTTTGTTGAGGCATTGGCTGATCCCGGGCCCTATGCTGCGCGCAAGTTAAAAAAGAAAAAGAAATCGCTATTGCGGGCGTTTGATCGCCTTGAAGGTGACCCCAATGAGGGCGGCGCGACGCGGCATGGGATTGTCACGGGTTATCGCCAAGACGCGTTAAAGTGCGCACGGTTCTTGGCTGTTCACGGGCCGAGCAAGGGCGCGAAGGTTGCGGAATGGGCCGAGGTTCCTGTCGCCACGCGGATCATGGCGGACGATCACTACGGTTGGTTTACGCGGGTTGAGCGCGGGGTGTACGGGCTGACCGAAGCAGGCGCTAAAGGGCTCGCCGATTGGGGCGATGTTTAGAAACGCGTGATCGCCCAGCCGCGGTTTTCTAACAGCCGCAGCACGCCGGTTTCACCAAACAGATGCGCCGCGCCAAAGGCGATGAATATATCATCATGTTCGGTGGCGGTTGCTTCAATCACTGGGATCCACGCCGCGTTGCGGCCAATCAGTAGCGTCTGTTCCATCTCTGCCATCTGCTTGGTGTATTCGACGGCGTCGATCAGCGGTAAGAAATCCTGCAACAGATAGCTGAGTTGCCAGCTTTTTGCGGACTGGCCCGCGAAGTAGTATTCGACCGTTGCTACGATCAGTTCGTCCTGCAGTTCCGGCGCCAACAGCGCGAGTTTTAGGGCCTCGATCTGTTCTTCAAACGTACCCGACGACAGCAAGTTGAGCATGTTCTGCCATGGCTCGAGAGGCTGCGTTGGTATGCCATTTGCTTCGGCCGCCTGCAAAACCAAGTTGTCGAGGCCTCCTTGGCCCGATGCCATCGCGGTCATTGCGCACGGTGGGATCGCCAAAGATAAGGACAGGAACCAAGGTTGCATTTTTGCGGCCATAAAGCCGGGCATGCCGCGTGCGGCGGCGGCATCTCGGATGGCGTTCCAAGTTTCCTCATCAAGACGATCGGGCAGGGAGCCACCCTCAGTGATAGTCATAAGTTCGGAGTTCTCTGCCATAAAGGTTTGCATGGCTTGCTGATCTTCGAGCGTTGCTTCCGCGAGCACGATATCCGCCTGTAAAAGTGTATCTGCGATCGCGTTGAACATATCAACGTGGCGCGGATCGGGGAGGTGCATGGTGCCAAGGATCGTTAAAGTCGTGTCGCCTTTTTGCGCCAGCCAGATGTTGCCGCTGGCATAAGGAACCGCGTCGACCGAGGCTTGAAGGTCCGCCAATTGGCGCAGTGACAAACGTTCAACGAAGCTGCTGCCAACGCATTGGGCAGAGGCCATGGCGGGCAAAGACATTAAGAGGAAAACAAAGGCGCGGATCATTGCAGGGGCTCCTTGGGGATGGTCCTTCAATTGTTAAGCCGCAGGGCTGTTTTCAGCAAGGTAGCACGATGGTTGGGGACCGCGTGCACAACGAGAGGTTGGACTTTTTTGAATGGCTTGCGCGGGCGGGCTGTTGACTCACTGCTTTTGCTTGCCTACCTATCCGCTGCTAGCACTCGCATGATGTGAGTGCTAATGGCCCCAAAGCGGGGCTAATGAATTGAAATTGCAAAGCAAGGAGCCTCAAACATGGCTTTTACTCCGCTTCACGATCGCGTTCTTGTGCGCCGCACAGAAGGTGAAGAAAAGACCGCTGGCGGCCTGATCATCCCAGACGCAGCAAAAGAAAAACCAGCCGAAGGCGAAATCATTTCCGTGGGCGAAGGCGCACGTAAAGACAGCGGCGAGCTTGTCCCAATGGCTGTTAAAGCTGGCGACAAAGTGCTGTTCGGCAAATGGTCCGGCACAGAAATCACTATCGACGGCGAAGAGCTGTTGATGATGAAAGAATCCGACATCATGGGCATCCTGTCCTAATTGGACCTGACCCTCATTCGTAATATTCAAAGGAGCTAATCAATGGCTGCTAAAGACGTAAAATTCGGGACAGACGCCCGTAACCAAATGCTGCGCGGCGTGAACATCCTCGCAGATGCGGTAAAAGTAACACTCGGCCCTAAGGGTCGTAACGTTGTGCTGGAAAAATCTTTCGGCGCACCACGTATCACCAAAGATGGTGTTTCTGTTGCCAAAGAGATCGAGCTTGAAGACAAGTTCGAAAACATGGGCGCACAGATGGTTAAGGAAGTTGCTTCCCGTACCAACGACGAAGCTGGCGACGGTACAACAACTGCGACAGTTCTGGCCCAAGCCATCGTTAAAGAAGGCATGAAAGCTGTTGCAGCTGGTATGAACCCAATGGACCTGAAGCGCGGTATCGACCTCGCGACATCCAAAGTGGTTGAAGCGATTGTTGGCGCGGCTCGTCCGGTTGCTGACTCCGCTGAAGTTGCAAAAGTCGGTACAATCTCTGCAAACGGCGAAGCAGAAATCGGTGGCCAGATTGCAGACGCTATGCAGCGTGTTGGCAACGAAGGCGTTATCACTGTTGAAGAAAACAAAGGTCTCGAAACTGAGACTGACGTTGTTGAAGGCATGCAGTTCGACCGCGGTTACCTGTCCCCTTACTTTGTCACGAACCCTGACAAAATGACGACAGAACTCGAAGATGCGATCATCTTGCTGCACGAGAAGAAGCTTTCTTCCCTCCAGCCAATGGTTCCACTGCTCGAGTCCGTGATCCAGTCTGGTAAGCCACTTTTGATCATCGCTGAAGATGTTGAAGGCGAAGCTTTGGCGACACTCGTTGTGAACAAACTGCGCGGCGGTCTGAAAATCGCAGCTGTTAAAGCACCTGGTTTCGGCGATCGTCGTAAAGCCATGTTGCAAGACATCGCGATCCTCACAGGCGGTCAGGTTATCTCCGAAGACCTCGGCATGAAGCTTGAGAACGTCACAATCGACATGCTGGGTTCCGCTAAGCGCGTTGCGATCACCAAAGATGAAACAACTATCATCGACGGTGCAGGCGCTAAGCCAGAGATCGAAGCACGTGTTGCACAGATCCGTAACCAGATCGAAGAAACAACATCCGACTACGACAAAGAAAAGCTGCAAGAACGCGTTGCCAAATTGGCTGGCGGTGTTGCTGTTATCCGCGTCGGCGGCATGTCCGAAATCGAAGTTAAAGAACGCAAAGACCGCGTTGATGATGCTTTGAACGCGACACGCGCTGCTGTTCAAGAAGGCATCGTTGTTGGTGGTGGTGTTGCACTCGTGCAGGCTGCGAAAACACTTGCTGATCTGGAAGGCGCAAACGCTGACCAAACAATCGGTGTTAACATCGTTCGCAAGGCTCTCGAAGCGCCACTGCGTCAGATCGCTGAAAACTCTGGTGTCGACGGTTCCGTCGTTGCTGGCAAAATCCGCGAATCCGATGACAAAGCATTCGGTTTCAACGCACAGACTGAAGAATATGGCGACATGTTCGGCTTCGGCGTTATCGACCCTGCGAAAGTCACACGCACAGCGTTGCAAGACGCAGCTTCCGTTGCTGGTCTGTTGATCACAACCGAAGCAATGGTTGCAGACAAGCCATCCAAAGACGGCGGCGCCGGTGGCGGCATGCCAGACATGGGCGGCATGGGCGGCATGGGCGGCATGATGTAATCACAAACGCCTAGCGTTTGTGATCAGGCTGCAAAGCGGCAGTTGTTTCGAAGAAACAATGAGAGCTTTGAAGTCTAACCGCTTATCCAAAAAGAAGGGCGTCCCAAACGGGGCGCCCTTTCTCGTTACGGCAATATTGCCTCTAACGGATCATAGACCAACGCATCGTTATCGCCCCACGCCACGGCTGCGAGCGATTTCGGGCGCACCGTCAGGCCCGCCATTTCATCGCGCGTCACCCATGTGCGCAGGTTTACGATGTGTTCTGGATCTTTCCATTCGTCATCCAACTGGCCCGCGACCAGCGTGCAGCGAAAGAACACTTCGACCTGATGAAATGTGCCGTTCGGGTCGTGAAATTCGTTCAGAAGACAGGGGTCACTCACGGTAACCGTTAACCCCGTTTCCTCCATCACCTCGCGGGCAAGGTTCTCAGGCAGGCTTTGGTGCGCTTCGGCGCCGCCACCGGGGGCGCACCACAAGTCGCTACGGCCTTTGTAGGCGTTCACCAGCAAAAGTTTGTTGTCATGCAAGATGATTGCACGGGCTGCGATACGGACGGGGCGCGCTTTGGAATTTGACATAAGCGTAGCTTGGCCTGCGGCGAAAGGTCAGGCAAGCCAGACCTTATCAATCCAGCCGGATGTCCTATGTTGGGGTTATGAAAAGATTATTTATTACGCTCTGGCTCGTTTTCGCTCCGCTTGCGGCGGCGGCTGAGGAGTGTGTTGTGTTGCTGCACGGGTTGGCGCGCACGGAGACATCGTTTCTGGCGCTTGAAGAATTGTTGGAGCTTGAGGGCTACATGGTCGTCAACAACAGCTACCCATCGACCAGTGCGGATATTCAGACCTTGGTGGCGCAGAACGTTCCCCAAGCCGTGGCGAGTTGTGGCAATCGCCGCGTGCATTTTGTGACCCATTCGATGGGTGGCATTTTAGTACGGGTCTATCTTGCAGATGCGCGCCCTGAGATGATGGGGCGTGTGGTAATGCTGGGGCCACCGAATGACGGGTCTCAACTGGTTGATATTCTTGGGGAGCTTGAGCCGTTTGAGTGGATCAATGGGCCTGCAGGCATGCAGCTCAGCACGGACGGCGAACCATTGAGTCTGGAATGGCAGGGGTATGATTTGGGGATTATTGCCGGAAACCGTTCGTTGAATGCATATTATTCAAGCCTGATTGATGGCGCTGATGACGGGAAGGTCTCGGTGGAATCGACACGGTTGGACGGCATGAGCGATCATCTGACGCTGCCAGTGACCCACACGTTTATGATGAACAATCCGCTGGTGATGCGCCAAGTGATGGCGTTTTTGGCGGATGGTCAGTTTGACCAAGATCTGACCATGAGCGGCGTGATGTTCGGGTTGCAGTAAGAGGGGCGCTGCCCCGCGCTGCGCGCTTCCCGGGATATTTTTAAAACAAAGACAAAGGGCGCGGGCGTTTTAGGAGGCGGGGCCAGTAATTGTGTTGAGGTGGCCCATTTTACGGCCCTTCTTGGCGTCGGCTTTGCCGTAAAGGTGGATCGCGGTGTTGGTTTTGGCGATCTCGGGAATGCGGTCTACGTCATCCCCGATGAGGTTTTCCATAATTGCGTTAGAGTGTCGGGTGCCATCGCCCAAGGGCCAACCCGCAATGGCGCGGATGTGTTGTTCGAACTGGTCGACGATGCAGGCTTCTTGGGTCCAGTGACCGGAATTGTGTACGCGCGGGGCGATTTCGTTGACGATAAATCCGGTCGATGTGACGAAAAGTTCGACACCCATGGTGCCGACATAATCCAATGCGTTCAGGATGTTGGCCGTTAGCAGAACCGCGTCTGTGCGCTGGGAGGGCGTCAATTTAGCAGGCAGGGTGGTTGTGTGCAAAATGCCGTCTTTGTGGACGTTTTCTCCGGGATCAAAGCAAGAGATTGCACCGTCGCTGCTGCGTGTTCCGATGACCGAAACCTCAATCGAGAAGTCGATAAAGCCCTCATAGACGGCCTGTGCACCAGCCATATCTGTGATGGCCTGGTCCGCATCATCAGGTGACATCAAGCGAGACTGGCCTTTTCCATCATAGCCCAAGCGGCGGGTCTTCAGGATGGCGGGTGTGCCGATCTGGTCGATTGCTTGCTCAAGTCCCTCGGCGGTGTCGACAGCAGCGTAGGGCGCGGTTGTTAGGCCGATGCGGGTGAGGAAATTCTTTTCCAGAAAACGGTCTTGCGACGTGGCGAGGGCTTCGCGGTTGGGGTGGATCGGGGCAAGGGCTTCGATCACGTCCAGTGCTTCGGTTGGGATGTTTTCGAATTCATAGGTCACGACATCGCAGGCGTTGGCAAACTTGGTCAGCGCAGCGGTGTCGGAATAGTCGGCCATGATGTGTTCATTGGCGACATGGGATGCGGGGCAGTCAGCGTTGGGCTCAAAGATGCAGGTTTTAAAGCCAAGGCGGGACGCAGCAACAGACAGCATGCGGCCCAGTTGACCACCACCAAGGATGCCGATGGTTGCGCCGGTTTTAAGGGGATTAGTCATCAGATGGTTCATCCGCAATTGAGGCTGAGAGGGCATCGCGCCAAGCATCTAGGCGCTGGGCGAGGTCTGGGTCTTGCAGCGCCACAATACCCGCGGCCATCAGGCCCGCGTTGGCAGCACCAGCCGCGCCGATTGCCATGGTCGCCACGGGGAAACCTTTGGGCATTTGCACGATGGAATACAGGCTATCGACGCCGGAAAGCGCTTTGGTCTGGATTGGGACGCCAACCACAGGGATACGGGTTTTTGACGCCATCATGCCCGGTAGGTGGGCGGCACCGCCTGCGCCTGCAATGATAACCTGAAGACCACGACCCGCGGCCTCTTTGCCGTAAGACCAAAGACGGTCGGGTGTGCGGTGGGCCGAAACGATCTTCGCCTCATATGAGATGCCAAGTTCATCCAGAATGGTTGCTGCTTCGCGCATTGTGGGCCAGTCGGACTGGCTGCCCATGATGATGCCAACGGTAGGGGTCATGATTGTCGCCTTATATCTTCAAGGGCCGTTATAGCGCCCGCACGTCAGGGTGCAATCAGGCGATAATATCTGGCGTGAGGCGGTCTTCTAGAACGGCGATTTTATCCTTCAGGCCCAGCTTTTGCTTTTTGAGGCGCTTGATCGTCAGCATATCTGTCTTGCCGGTTTCCTGAAGGGCATGAATAGCGTCATCAAGATCGCGGTGTTCTTGGCGCAAAACCCCAAGCTGGACGCGCAAAACCTCAAGTTGTTCCATACGCGCGCTGCTGTTCATTGTCTGTCCGATCAGTTTGGTCTGCGAGGGTCTGAAACTGGAATGTAAGCGCGAAACGCGAATTCTCAAAGGAAAACCGTCCTAAGTGACCTTGCATCGCGCCGCATTGGCCCCCATATTTTTGATGTGGTCGCCATAATGGGGCTGCAGGATTGACGGTCGCTTAAGATAAGGACGTGTCGCATGACAAAATTGACGTTGGGAACGCACCCGTTCCTTTTAGGGTTTGAAGAGCTGGAACGGTTGGTGGAACGCACTGCTAAGTCCGGAAATGACAGCTATCCCCCTTATAATATTGAACAAACCTCGCAGACATCCTACCGCATCACGCTTGCCGTGGCGGGGTTTGGCGATGACGAATTGGCGATTACCGTTGAGGACAATCAATTGGTGATCCGTGGCCGTCAGCGCGATGACAGCGAAGGGCGCGTGTTCTTGCATCGCGGTATCGCTGCGCGTCAGTTCCAACGTTCGTTTGTATTGGCCGAAGGAGTCGATGTGGGCGAAGCTATTACGGAAAACGGGCTACTCCACGTCGATCTGACACGCGCTGTGCCGGATTCGGTGGTGCAGAAAATCAACATCAGGAAAGGGTAAGTTATGGATACGAAATTCAATTTTGCCGATATGGGTGACCGCGTTGTTTACGTGAAATCCGTTGATGTCGCTGGGCTACCCGATGATGTGCGCGAAGCTGCGGGTGACCGCGCGAAACTGTTTGCGGTGCATGACAGCGAGGGTCAGCAGTTGGCCTTGGTCGCAGAACGCGAGATGGCGTTCGTTCTGGCGCGTCAGAACGATATGCGGCCTGTAACGGTGCACTAAGCTACCGACTGACGTTATCGACATTTGGCGCTGCGCGATTTTGGTATCGCGCAGCGTTTTGTTTAGCTTTGTTCCAGATGCAGACCGCATTCGCGGTTTTGGCCAAAGAAACGGGTGTCTTGTTCGCGCATTCCGTCCTCAAACTTGCTGGTCGTGTGGGTGTCTCCGACGCTGACGTAGCCTTCTTCCCAAAGTGGGTGATACGGCAGGTCATGTTCCTTGAGGTACATGTGAATGTCGCGGTTGGTCCAATCCACGATGGGGTGGAATTTGACGCGGCCGTGTTGGAATTCAAGGATCTTGCGTTCGGCACGGCTATCGGCCTGAACGCGGCGCAGGCCACTGTACCACGTCCCCGCTCCAACGGATGACATGGCGCGCTGCATTGGTTCGACCTTGTTGATCTTGTTGTACTTTTTCAACCCGTCCTCGCCCTGATCCCAAAGCTGGCCAAAGCGGGCCTCTTGCCATGCGGTGCTCATCTCTGAGCGAAATACATGGAGGTTGAGATTGAGGCGCTCTGTCATTTCATCCACGAAACGGTACGTTTCAGGGAACAGGTAGCCTGTATCGAACAGCAGAACGGGAATATCAGCCATTTGCTGTGTCATCATATGCAACATAACAGCGGATTGAATGCCAAAGCTGGACGACAAAACATGGTCGCGGGGCAGGTTTTCCAGCGCCCATTCGATGCGCGTTTCCGCAGGTTGATGTTCCAGCCATTCGTTCGCTGCCGAAAAGACTTTTGGGCCCTGCGCAACGGTTTCGGAGACGGATTTTTGAGCAGTTTGAGTGGCCACAGTATTCTCCTTTTGCGGGGCGCAACTGTGGGCCCCTTCGTTGGTTGGACAACATATCTGGCGCTAAAAAGAGATATTCAATCCGCTGACAGGGCGAAAAAAACATGGTGGTAGAATAAGTTTGAATATGGAACGGGTATTCCGCAATCGCAGCATATCAGGAACGAATTTAGGGCCATGCGCCATGCGGGCTGCGCAGTTCTTAAGTGTAAAACATTGATTTTGCGCGATGTCTGGGGGGATTACAAAAAAGGCGCCCCAATACTAGGACGCCTTTTCCAATCTTAACAGCTGAGTATTGCTGCGATTACTCAGCGGCGATCAGCCCCATGCTTTCCAGCTTTAGGATCACTTGATGCGCGCAGTTGTCGACGTCCACGTTTTCGGTTTCCACGGAAAGTTCTGGGTTAGCAGGAACATCGTAAGGGTCCGAAATACCTGTGAACTCTTTGATCTTGCCTTCGCGTGCCAGCTTATAAAGGCCCTTGCGGTCACGGCGTTCACATTCCTCGATGGAGGTTGCGACGTGGACTTCAATGAAGGCACCAAAGCCTTCGATGTCCTCACGAACCGCACGACGGGTTGTTGCGTATGGCGCGATTGGCGCACAGATCGCGATACCACCGTTCTTGGTGATCTCGGATGCTACGTAACCGATGCGACGGATGTTCAAGTCGCGGTGCTCTTTAGAGAAGCCCAGCTCGGAAGACAGGTTCTTACGAACGATGTCACCATCCAGAAGCGTAACAGGGCGACCGCCCATTTCCATAAGTTTCACCATCAAAGCGTTGGCGATTGTGGATTTGCCTGAACCGGAGAAGCCAGTGAAGAACACTGTGAAACCCTGCTTGGAGCGTGGCGGCTTTGTGCGGCGCAGTTCTTTGACGACTTCGGGGAAGGAGAACCATTCTGGGATTTCCAGCCCTTCAGCCAAACGGCGACGCAATTCTGTGCCGGAGATGTTGAGGACCGTGACTTTGTCTTTGTCTTCGATCTCGTCAATCGCTTCGTATTGCGCACGCTCATCAACCCAAACCATGTGTTTGAAGTCGACCATTTCGATGCCCATTTCTTCTTGGTGGGCGCGGAACAGGTCTTGTGCGTCGTAAGCACCGTAGAAATCTTCACCAGCAGAATTGGAGCCCGGGCCCGCGTGGTCGCGGCCAACGATGAAGTGTGTACAGCCGTGGTTCTTACGGATCAGGCCGTGCCAGACAGCTTCGCGTGGGCCAGCCATGCGCATAGCAAGGTTCAGCAGGGACATCGCTGTTGTGGACTGCGGGTACTTGTCCAGCACTGCTTCGTAGCAGCGCACCCGTGTGAAGTGGTCAACGTCGCCCGGCTTTGTAAGGCCCACAACAGGGTGGATCAACAGGTTGGCCTGTGCTTCGCGTGCTGCGCGGAATGTCAGTTCTTGGTGCGCGCGGTGCAGCGGGTTACGTGTTTGGAACGCAACCACTTTGCGCCAGCCCATTTTGCGGAAGTAGGCGCGCAATTCGTTTGGCGTGTCGCGACGGGCGCGGAAATCGTAGTGGACGGGCTGTTGAATGCCGGTGACTGGGCCGCCAAGGTAAACTTTGCCAGCTTGGTTGTGCAGGTAGTTCACTGCAGGGTGCGCGTCGTCATCCGCGCCGAAGACTTTTTCCGCTTCCTTGGCTTTGTTTGGGGTCCAGTTGTCGGTGACCGTCATGGTCGCGAGGATCACGCCTTCTTGGTCGCGCAGGGCGATGTCTTGACCAGCTTCAAGGGAAGCCGCGAAGTCTTCAGACACATCCAGCGTGATTGGCATTGGCCACAGTTCGCCCGTTGTGAGGCGCATGTTGTCCACGACGCCATCGTAATCAGCCTCGGTCAGAAAGCCCTTAAGCGGGTTAAACCCACCGTTCATCAACAATTCCAGATCGCAGATCTGGCGCGGTGTCAGGTCGTGGCTGACGAGTTCGCCAGCTTCAACTTTAAGCTTCTGTGCGGAATCGTACGAGACATACAGCTCGGGGATGGGGGAGAGATTGTGTTCCATAAGGGAGTTCCTGTTACTAATAGGCGTTAGGCCGGATGTGCTGCCCGTCAGTTCGGCGTGCAGCGCGTTATATTCAGAGAGTTTGCGGGTTAGAAATTGGGTTGTGAGGCGGTTCTTTTCGCCAGCGCCACGAGCGGTAATCGCATAAGTGTGGCGGGCGCGTTTGTCGGGGCCGTTGCGATCTTCGATGTTCACGAGGCCCGCGTCAGTGGCTTGCTTTAACAGTGCATTCAGACGGCCCAAAGACACACCAATCGCCTGCGCTGTCACCCGCTGGGACGCGTCAGGCGCGATATCCAGCTGTCGTAGCAGGCGGAACATTTGGTCCTCCTGCTCGGAGGTGATTTTGGCGGGCGACATAGCCATTGCGGGCGACTCACTGTTTGTTCAGGCGTGAACATAGAGCGAAAGTTTGTTCACGCAAGAACAAACTTGATAGATAGCAAGTAAGGCGTGGTTTTAGCATCACAGCGGCCAAGCCTAGGATTTCTTCCAGACAGAGATATGTGACCTGCATGTGCGATCGAACGGGTCTTGATCCCAGTTTGCCCAGCGATGTTGCAACGTCATACCCGCCAGTTGCGCCATCAAATCCATCTCGGATGGCCATGCATAGCGGAACGGCACAGTGACGTGCTCATGATTTTCGCCATCCATCCAGACGTGATGGGACGCATAAGTTTGGGTCACAATGTCAAATTCATCTACGCCGAAATGGGTTTCATCGCAGGCAAACACAAGTTTGGTTTCACCGAATGGCAATCGTTGCAGCGGCGGAACCAATGTTTCCACAACGAACAATCCACCATCGAGCAAATGATGCGCTGCGTTCTGAAAACACGCGACCTGTTGGGCTTGTGTCGTTAGGTTGTCGAGAGTGTTGAACACTAAGGCCACCAACGAAAACTGTCCGCCGATCTGCGTTGTTGTCATGTCCCCGATGGCAACAGGCAGCGGGTTACCCGTTTCTTTTTTACGCATCACGTCGACCATGGCGCCTGACAATTCGATTCCGTGAACCTCAATGCCTCGCGCTGCCAATGGAAGGGCAATTCGCCCAGTACCAATCGCAAATTCAAGGACCGGCCCATCACCCGCCAGCGCTTCAAGGCAGGTGACCGTTTTGCGAACAAGCGCCGTGTCCGTGCCACCGTGATCTTGGTCATAGGTGGCAGCAACTTTCGTATCGAAAATGCCGTCGTGCGTCATGATGGTCCCTTTTCGGGTGTTTACTCCTGCTCCGCCAGCCAACGTTCGGCTTCTAGCGCTGCCATGCAGCCCATACCTGCGGAAGTAACGGCTTGGCGGTATTTGTGGTCCGTCAAATCGCCTGCTGCAAACACGCCAGGAATAGAGGTTTCGGTGCTGTCGGGTTTGGTAACAACATAGCCACCCATGTGCGTTTCGAGGTGGTCTTTAACCAGTTCATTTGCTGGTGCGTGGCCGATGGCGATGAACACGCCTTTACAAGGCAGGTCTGTGATTTCGCCCGTCTTGGTGTGTTTGACTTTCACGCCTTCGACGCCTTTTGGCATATCGGTGCCGTAGACTTCTTCGATTTCGTGGAACCAAAGGGTCTCGATTTTTGGATGCTTCATCAGGCGATCTTCAAGGATTTTCTCAGAACGCAGCTCATCGCGGCGGTGCACCAGTGTGACCTTGGACGCAAAGTTCGTGAGGAAAAGCGCTTCTTCAACGGCCGTGTTGCCACCACCGACAACAACAATTTCCATGCCGCGGTAAAAGAAGCCATCGCATGTGGCACAGGCAGATACGCCGAACCCTTTGAAGGCTTCTTCAGATGGTAGGCCGAGCCATTTCGCGCGCGCACCGGTTGCGAGGATGATTGCGTCGGCTTCATAAACTGTGCCGCTGTCGGACTGGCAGATGAAGGGGCGCTTGGAGAAATCCACGGATGAAATGATGTCGCCGATGATTTCACAGCCCATATCGCGGGCGTGGGCTTCCATGCGGACCATCAAGTCGGGACCTTGGACGTGGCTATCGCCAGGCCAGTTTTCGACTTCGGTTGTTGTGGTCAATTGGCCGCCAGGTTCGATGCCCTGCACGAGGATCGGGTTCAGCATTGCACGACTGGCATAAACGCCTGCGGTGTATCCTGCGGGGCCGGAGCCGATGATAAGAACTTTGGTTTTGCGCGTGTCAGCCATGACAGATTCCCGTTTTGATTTTCTAAGCGTATACGCGGGCGGTTCACGGGGTAAAAGAGACATCGCGGTGCTTTGATACAATGAAACGTTGTTGCGGACATTTGAAATAATGTTGCGTCTAACTTGGCGCGCGCGTATGAATCGCGACAGCCACTAAGGGACGCGCGCAACCATGCCAGGACAGAAGTTAGACGAAATCGACCGGATGATTCTTGCAGAGCTGCAAGCAGATGGGCGAATGACCAACGTTGAACTGGCAAAACGTGTCGGTATTTCAGCGCCTCCATGTTTGCGTCGTGTGCGCACATTGGAAGAGCAGGGCTTTATTCGCGGCTATCATGCGGACGTAAACGCGCGCGAGCTGGGTTTTGAGGTACAGGTATTTGCGATGGTCGGATTGGTGTCTCAGGCCGAGATTGATCTCAGTGCTTTCGAAGCGAAATGCCAAGAGTGGCCGCTTGTTCGTGAATGCCACATGCTTAACGGCGAAGTGGACTTTGTTCTGAAATGCGCAGCGCCTGATCTGCGCACGTTCCAGAATTTCCTGACAGAAGACCTAACCAGTGCGGAAAACGTGGCGAGCGTGAAGACATCATTGGTTATTCGCGGTGCAAAAGATGAACCGGGTGTGCCTTTTGATGTCCTTGAAGAACGCCTGAAACGCGACGCATAATCGCGCCCTTATGCGACCGCGCTTAGATCCAGATCTTGCAGGGAAAGACGCGGGTGCATCAACATCCCGAAATCCTCGATCCGCTCAACGTGTGGAAACAGATCCAAATACAGCCCAAGCATATCTCCGCGCAGGCCTAGTTCATGGCGCGCGCCGGGATTGTGGCTGTCCACCTCGACACCGTTCACGGCGATCCGCTCATGTGCGCTGAATCCCAATTGGAAGACTTGCACAGGGGCTTGCGGCTGAACTTCAACAACGTTCACGCCATCGACAAGATCGGTCGCCGGAACGAAGGCGGCTTCTTGCCCTGTAATGCGTTCAAGTGCGGGAGATTTTTGATAAAGTCGCGCGGATGGGCCGAGCAATAGGTCAGGCATCGGGCGGCCAATTCCAAGCGAGTCTGCGGAAAAGCGCACGAGCGTTCCCATACGTGCATCTTGCTGTGGCGTATTCGGAACTAAGGTCATCGCACCACGCCAGAGAACCTTTTGGAAGCCATTGGTAACCGTTTTGACCAGATCACCTGGCAGGATGTCTTCGATCGCTACAACGCCGCGCTCAGTTTTAAGCAAGGCCCCACGTGCGAGAGAGCCAAAGCTATCTTCAAACGCATGATGCGCCGGAGCGATACGGGTAAAGTCGTCAATGTCGCCATTGGGAAGAAGATGGACGACCTCATAGCGGCGCATGAGTTGCTGCGCACGCTGAGGTCGTCCGTCTTGCTGAGTAAACCGGGCTGAGGAGGCCACCGGAACTTTGCGTTTTGCCTGCGCGAGGCCTGCGCGGGCTGAGGGGGTCGTATTCATCATGCGATCACCGGTCTGGTTGGTCACATCATCTGTTGGCCCCCGCCAACAACATCTGAGGAGCGTTTCGTTAACTGGAATGTGTCCTAAACCGACGAGATGCGTCAAACTTTTCGACATTTCAGGCGGAAATCAGGATCAATCAACGCGAAATTTCGCGGATTGTTGAGCGTATGAAAACGCTGCTGCCATAATTGGTGGTTCTGGTGGAAGGGTTCGAAGCCCCTAAACGAGAATCGCCGCCCCTGAATGCAAAGGGGCGGCGATTGTCTGGCCAGCGAGGGGGAGGCGCTGGCGATGTAGGTCGATTTAGGCTGCTGGACGCGCTGTACGCATATCCATTTCAGCAAGTGCCGCAACAGCCCGTCGGCTGGCCATAAAGGCTTCGCGGCGCAGGCCACGTTCCCAAGGCATCTTGGTGTTGCATGATTTGGCTTCTGCAATTGTGGATTGCAACCAACGTGGTGTCTTAGTCATGGGTTTTTCCTCATGTTTGTCTTCTTGCTCGATAGGATTAAGATGACGTTGCAAAGCGGCATGAGTTTGGCCCGTTGTCGAAAACTTCAAAAAATTTGTGCGGTAGAATGCGGAAAATGTGGCGCAGCCCCGAAGTGCTGTGAATGCGCTCTAAATAAGGGTATTGCGCGTATTTGTGGACAGTCCGCCACCAAAAGGGTGGATTGTTTCCGGTTGAGTTTGGCATGGAAATGGCGAGGCCTGCCGCATTTCAGTCTAGATCAGACAGCTGGCCCAAGCGTGATAGCCGCGATCAAGCGGCCGTAGTCTGCTTCTTTATTATGAGTCGCGCGACGGTAGCTATAGAACCGGTCAGGATCAGCATAAGTGCAGTGGCGCGTCCATTCGGCTTGACCCACACCAGCGGTCCGCAAGCGATGCATGCCGAGGGCGGGAAGGTCGAATTGATATTTGCCGTTTTCACCATTGGCAAAGAAACGCGCGAAGGCTGGGTCTTTGGTGATGAAGTCCTCAAAGAACTCTGGCCCGACTTCATAAGCGGTTTGACTGATGCAAGGCCCGATGACGGCTGAGATATTGTCGCGTTTGGCTCCCAATGTCTCCATCGCATCAAGGGTGGATTCAAGAACGCCGTCTAGCGCACCTTTCCAACCGGCATGGGCCGCGCCGATGACGCCCGCGTTTGCATCGGCAAATAGGACGGGCTGGCAATCGGCGGACAGGACCGACAGCGCGACACCCGGCGTCGCCGTGACCATTGCGTCAGCTTTTGGACGGTCTGTGTTGGGTTCGGTGACGGTAATCACATCCGGAGAATGGATTTGGTACACGCCCATCAAGGCGTCAGGCTGCACACCCATTGCATCCGCCACGCGGTCGCGGTTGATGGTGACGGCCTCGTGTTGATCGGAACTACCCGTGCCGCAGTTGAGTCCTTCAAACACACCTGAGGACGCACCGCCGCGACGGGTGAAGAACCCGTGGCGAAACGGGGACAGGCTTTCGGCGGTGATGATTTCAAGGGTCATGGTTCTAGTCCTGCGGGCGGTGGGGCACCATCAGGATAAAGCCCCAGTACTTTAAACAGCGAACCCATTTCTGACGGGTGCGTCAAGCGGCGGTGGGCGGCAATGTGCTGATCAAGGGCATCATCGCGCAGTTTTTGCGCAAGTGCTTGGGCTCGCTGCGTGATGCCAAGGCGCTCTAAAAAAATGCCTTGCGGCGTGAGACGGGTATATTTGGCGGGGCTCGCGTTTGTTGCGATTGCCTCAAAGTCCACATGTGCCGTGATGTCGGCCTCGCCCGCGTTTGCGAATGGATCAACGGGCGCGTGGTTCTGCAGCGCTTGCAGCGTGTCGCCAAGGGAATGCCAATCCCCGTAATCAATGATCAACGCCGCGCCGCCATGAGACGCGATGCGCGTGGCGATGTTTTGAGTGATCGCTGGAAGGGCAGTGCAGTGTTCAACAATGTCGCCCGACTTAGTGTCATTCAGGCGATCATCCAGCAGGGCGATATGGGAGGGCGCGGACAAGCCAGCGGTAAGCGTTTCATTCTGGACACCAACCTGCACCTCGCGCCAGCCATTTTCATCGCGGTGGAACTGGCGGATGGGAAGCGCGTCGAAGAACTCATTGGCGACAAGGAACAACGGCATGTCGGGCAGGGTGGTAATGTTGTCGTGCCATTTGGCGTGTGGAACCCGCGTGGCTTGTTCTTTGCGCAGGGTCGGAGAGGCCTCAATGAAATGGACCTCAGCAGCATCGTTGAAACCCGCAACGCCGCGAGTAGCGCGCAGGATATCACCCATCAAAGTCCCGCGTCCGGGGCCGAGTTCTGTTAACGCGAATGCGCTTGGCTGGCCTTGGTCAAGCCAAGCTTGCGCAAGCGATAAACCGATCAGTTCTCCGAACATTTGGGAAATCTCGGGGGCTGTGGTGAAATCGCCCGCTGCGCCTAGCGGATCACGCGTTGCGTAATAGCCAAGCGTGGGGTGCATCAACGCATCGGCCATATAGTCGGCCAATGTGATTGGGCCGGATGTCGCAATACGCGCGGCGATAAGGTCTTGCAGCGTTTTCATGCTTTGCGACGGGTGAGGATGATGACGATCAAACCACCAAGGATCATCGGGATGGAAAGCGCCTGCCCTTGGGTGAGGCCCCATGTGCCGAAATCGTAAGCCCAACCGATGGGGTTATCGACACTGGTGAATTGCGCGTCAGGCTGGCGCACGAATTCCACCATAAACCGCGACAACCCGTAGCCCATGAGGAACACAGCCACGAGGGACCATTGGCGTTTCAACCAGCCACGTTTGAACGCGAGGTACATAATGATTGAGCCGACAAGCAGCCCTTCAAGGCCCGCCTCGTATAGCTGGCTGGGGTGGCGGGCGGGTTCATCGCCGTAGTAAAACCAGTCGCCCACCGTCGCGCAAAGTTGGCGCGCAGGATCAACGCACATGGACGGGAATTTCACGCCCCAAGGCAGATCCGTGGCGCGGCCCCAGAGTTCAGCGTTGATGAAATTGGCAATGCGGACAAGGAAAATCGCGGGCGTGGCAGTAAGCGCGAGGATATTGGCGACATCGCCCAACGCGGCCCCGTAACGGCGTGCGCTGATGATGACGGCAACACAAACGCCGATGAAACCACCATGAAACGACATACCGCCGTCCCAGATACGAAAGATCGACAGAGGGTCATCGCTGAATTGGCCGTCGCCGTAAAACAATACATATCCAAAACGCCCGCCTGCGATGACGCCGATGATGACCCATGTCAGGAGGTCTTCGATCTGGTCGCGTGTCAGGGCTGGCGTGTCGTCGCGCCAAAGAGGCAGGCGTTTGATCGCTTGAATGGCGACCCACCAGCCGATGACGATGCCCACAATGTAGCCCAATGCGTACCAACGCAGCGCGAAGGAGAAGCCAAAAAGGGAAATGCTAAAAATCTCGGGTGAGATATCGGGGAATGGAATGGCTGCAAACATGCGCCCTGTTGTGACGCAGGGTGCGACGATGTCAACTGCTCTACGGGGTTGTTTTGGGCGGAAAGCGTGCCCATATAGCGGATAACAGAATGGAGAACGCCATGCAGACCCGCAACAAAGTCTTTGACGACATTTCACAATTGATGACCAACGCCATGGGCGTGGCCCAAGGTGCCAAGGATGAAGCGCAGACAGCAATGTCGTCTATGGTGGATCGTTGGTTGGCGGATCGTGATTTTGTGACACGCGAAGAGTTTGAAGCCGTGCGTACGATGGCGCAGAAGGCCCGCGAAGAGAACGCCAGCCTATTGGCGCGTATCGAAGCGCTTGAAGGAAAGTAAACAGAGCGGCGTCGCCGCACAGTATAATTAATGAATTGGGGCTGCCGTTGGGCGGCCCTTTTTTGTGTCGGGAAGGTTGGTCAGATAGAGGGACGCTGCCCCCGAGGTTCAAAGAGCAAAAGAAGTTAGAGGCGTCCGATTGGGGGGACCATTGTTCCGCAGACCAAGCTGGTGAGGATGCGAGGTGTTGGCGGGATTTGGCTAATCGGGAAGAGGGCGCGGTCGCGGATCAGTGGTAAGAGGGCGCTGTCGGATTGGTACATCGGAGTGAAAGCCCAAGACATGGCTTGATAGATTTTCGTATGCAGGCGGCGGGCGCGCGCAAAAGCGGGTAAGGCTTGAGTGAGAGGGCGTGTGTTCAGAGCGCGAGACAGGGCAAGCGCATCAAGCAGCGCCATGTTCGCCCCTTGGCCAAGCTGTGGTGAGGCGCGGTGGGCGGCGTCTCCGATGTGGACGAGGCGGTTGCTGTAAGGGCGATTTAGGGTGCCGTGGGTGTAGCGGGCCATGGTCATTTGGTCTGCGTCGGTGATTTGGTTCACGAAGGGCGCGAGGGCGGGCCAGAGGGTTGTGGCTTCGGCTTTCCAAGCGTCCAGACCTGCATCTTGCCATGCGGCGTAGCTGTCGCTTGGTAGAGACCAGAATACGGCGGCTTTGAAGCCGTTCTGCCCAGGGATGTGGCCGATGGGTAATGCACCTATCATGTGCGAGGCTTTGACGTAACGCTGGCTGAGGTGGTGTTTGGGGATTTCGGTTTCAGGCCAGTCGACCGTTCCCCATATTGCACCGTACCCCAAAGGTTTGGACTTGATCGGGGAAAGCGGGGAGCCTGCGCCGGAGCTGTCGATGCACAAATCAAACGGGCCATGCACGTCATGGGTGGCGGTGAAAACCTCAATGCTATCATCGTCTTGGCGCACGGAGGTGACATCGGATGCGGTAGTAAGTGTGATGCCATCCCGAGTCAGCATCGCCTTCCAAAGGGCATCAAACAATGCCGCGCGGTGGATCGCGAGGCCATAGGCGTTTGGGTCAACGAGGTCATACTTCACATCAAGTACGCGCTTGCCGTTTTGGGCTTCGATCCCGAGCATGTGGGTTACGCGGTTGCCGTAGGATAGCGCTGTTTCAAGCGCGCCGACCTCTGCCAAAACCTGTTGACCAACAGGTTGAATCACAAGGCCGGACCCCACGGGTTTGGGGGTGTCGAATTGATCGAAGATTGTGATTTCATGACCTTGGTCAGCCAGCAAACTCGCGGCGGTGAGGCCACCCATTCCGGCCCCGATAATGGCGATACGCATACTCAAAAAACCCCGTATAGAAAGCGTATAGATTCCGTATAGAAACTATATAGCTAGCGTATGGGTAATCTGGTGCGACCATGCAAGTTGGCAACTGCGCAAACCGCGCACTTTACCGCAGGGACGGGCGGGCCTATAAGCCCGATATGAACTTCCGCGCGATCCAGATTATTCGAATTATATCCCCGACGTTGTGACCCCCACACGTCGGACCAAGGTGCCCCGAATGAATTCATGCATGATCCGCACCGCCATTTGCAAATTCCCGAAATGACCTATCCGAAGGACGCCCCACATGTGCGCCGATAAAGTAGAATACAAAACCACGCTGAACCTGCCAAAGACTGACTTTCCTATGCGGGCTGGTCTGCCAAAACGCGAACCTGATTGGTTGGCGCGCTGGGCGGAGATGAACGTTTATGAAAAGCTGCGCGAGAAGGCGAAGACTGAAACGCGCGCGCCGTTTACGCTCCATGATGGCCCGCCCTATGCCAACGGGCATTTGCACATCGGGCACGCGTTGAACAAAATCCTGAAAGACATGGTTGTACGCAGCCAGCAGATGATGGGGCGCGATGCGCGCTACATCCCCGGCTGGGATTGCCACGGCCTGCCGATTGAATGGAAGATCGAGGAAAAGTACCGCGAAAAGGGTCTGGATAAGGACGCTGTAGACGTTGTGGAATTCCGTCAGGAATGCCGCGATTTCGCGTCCGGTTGGGTCGATATCCAGCGCGAGGAATTCAAGCGTTTGGGCGTTCAAGGTAAATGGGATGAACCTTATCTGACGATGAATTTCCATGCGGAAAAGGTCATCGCAGAAGAGTTCCAGAAGTTCTTGATGACGGGCACGCTGTATCAGGGTTCCAAGCCTGTGATGTGGTCGCCGGTTGAGGAAACGGCGCTGGCCGAGGCCGAGGTCGAGTACCACGACAAAGAGAGTTTTGCGATCTGGGTGAAGTTCGCCGTGGCTGAGGGTGACTTGGCTGGATCAAAGGTCGTGATCTGGACGACGACGCCTTGGACGATCCCGTCTAACAAAGCGGTCGTTTATGGCGATAAGTATTCCTACGGTTTGTACGAAGTGACTGCGACGCCTGATGAGTGCTGGGCAGACGTCGGTGAGAAGTTCTTGCTGGCCGACAAGTTGGCCGCAGACGTGTTTGCGAAGGCGCGTCTTGAGGATGATCAATGGACCCGCGTTCGTGATGTTCCGAGCGAGGAATTGGCTGGTCTGTCACTGAAGCATCCGTTGAACGGCGTTGAAGACGGCAATGGCGAGTGGGATGATCTGCGTGATTTCCGTGCAGCTGATTTCGTGACCGATGATGAAGGCACGGGTTTTGTGCATTGTGCGCCAAGCCACGGGATGGAGGAATTCGAACTCTACCGTGATTTAGGAATGTTGGCGGAGGTCATCACCTACAATGTCATGGATGATGGTTCCTTCCGCGAGGACATGCCGTTCTTTGGCGGCAAACGTATTCTTCGCGCCAAGGCCAAGAAGGGCAATTGGGAAGGCGACGCGAACGCTGCCGTGATGTCCAAGCTGGCCGAAGTTGGTGGGTTGTTGGCGCGTGGCAAGATCAAGCACTCTTATCCGCACAGCTGGCGTTCCAAAGCGCCGATCATCTTCCGCAACACGCCGCAGTGGTTTGCTGCGATTGATAAGGCGGTTGGCGACGGGCAGGACACATACGGCACGAGCATCCGTGAACGTGCGTTGCGTTCCATCGATGAGCTGGTGACGTGGACGCCGCAAAAGGGGCGTAACCGTTTGCATTCCATGATCGAGGCGCGCCCTGACTGGGTGCTGTCACGTCAACGTGCGTGGGGCGTTCCGTTGACCTGCTTCACCAAAGCGGGTGCGAAACCAACCGATGATGATTTCTTGCTGCGTGATGAGGCTGTAAATGCCCGCGTGCTTGAAGCGTTTGAAGTTGAAGGCGCAGATGCGTGGTACAAAGAAGGCGCAAAGGCGCGGTTCTTGGGCAGTGACTACAACCACGATGATTACGATCAGGTCATGGATATTCTGGACGTGTGGTTTGATTCCGGATCGACCCATGCGTTCACACTGCGCGACCGTGAAGATGGGTCCGAGGATGGTTTGGCCGATTTGTACCTTGAAGGCACCGATCAGCACCGCGGGTGGTTCCATTCATCCATGTTGCAGGGCTGTGGCACGATGGGCCGCGCGCCGTACCGCGGTGTTCTGACCCACGGGTTCACGCTGGATGAGAAGGGCATGAAGATGTCCAAATCCATCGGCAACACCATTGTTCCTGAAAAGATCGTTCAGCAATACGGCGCGGATATCTTGCGCCTTTGGGTGGCGCAGGTGGATTTCACCAATGACCAACGCATCGGTGATGAGATCCTGAAAGGCGTGGCGGACAGCTACCGCCGTTTGCGCAACACGTTGCGCTATATGCTGGGTTCATTGGGCGATTTTGATGCGAGCAAGGCTGTGGCGCGCGATGATATGCCTGAGCTTGAGCAGTTGATCCTGCACAAACTGGCGGTGCTCGATGGTGTCGTGCGCGAAGGCTACGCCAAGTACGACTTCCAAGGCGTGTTCCGCGCGATCTTTGAATTCGCCACGCTGGACCTGTCATCGTTCTACTTCGATATCCGCAAGGACGCGCTCTATTGTGATGGCGACACTGAGCGTCGTTTGGCTGCACTGACGGTTTTGGATGCGCTTTATGCACGTCTGACGACATGGCTGGCCCCGATCCTGACCTTCACGATGGAAGAGGTCTGGTTGGAACGCAATGGCGATGACACGTCTGTGCATTTGGTTGATTTTCCGGACACACCTGCTGAATGGCGCGATGACGAATTGGCGGCGCGTTCCGATGTGGTGCGTTCCGTGCGCCGTGTTGTGACGGGGGCGCTGGAAGAGCAGCGGACCGCAAAAGTCATCGGTTCTTCGCTTGAAGCCGCTCCGACAGTTTATCTGAGCGCTGAATTGGCGAAAGTGATCACCAACCGTGACACATTCGCGGACCTTTGTATCACCAGCCAGATCACGATTGCTGAAGGCGCGGCCCCTGACGGTGCATTTACGTTGGATGACGTTGAAGGTGTCGGCGTAGTGTTTGGTATGTCGGACGGTGAAAAATGCGAACGCTGCTGGAAAATCCTACCTGACGTTGGCACGCACAGCCATGAAGGCGTATGTGGCCGCTGCAATAGCGCGCTCAGCTAAACGACGAGGACGTGGCCGAAATCCGTAGGATTTCGGCCACCCCGCCCGCCGCAGGCGTGCGAGCTTGCACATGTTTCGGATTGCTCCGCTCCGTTAAGCGGGCCAAGGTTAGGCATGCCCAACCTTACCATCCCCACCCAATTCGGCCCCTTAACGCTTCATGACGAAGATGGCGCGATTGTGCGCGTTGAATGGGACGGCGATGGGCGCGATGAGACCGCCCTTTTATCTGAGGCTGCACGCCAATTGCGGGCTTATGATTTGGGCGAACTTGAAGCGTTTGACCTGCCGTTGCGGGTTGCAGGCTCGGATTTTCAACGCGCGGTTTGTGATCAAATGTCTGCCATCCCGTTTGGGGACACCGTTACCTACGGAGATATCGCCAAAGCGTTGGGCGCCCCTGCGCAGGCTGTCGGGTCTGCCTGTGGCGGCAATCCGATACCTGTCATTATTCCGTGCCACCGTGTGATGGGCGCGAAAGGTTTGACAGGGTTTTCTGGCAAAGGTGGTGTTGAGACGAAAGTCGCGTTGCTGCGCCATGAAGGTGCGGGCGGGTTTCTGATCTAGCTCCAAAAGATGAGTATTTAAGAGCCAAAGAAACATGGGCGCTTAACCGTCTGGACCGTGGAGCACTTGTTGAACGGCGCCAGCGGCAAGCAGGTAGGCTGACGTGGTCATCAGGCCCCAGAAAACGGTGACGGCAGGTTCAAAGCCTTCCCAAGCTGCCAAGCCGGCAAATGCGGTCCACGCTAAGGCCATCGGTAGCGAGATCGCGCGCCAGCGATTGGTGCGCACTGGATGGATGAATTTTATCGGCAGGAACATTGCGATCGCCAGAACCGCGACGAGAACCAGACAGGCCCACCACGGCGGGGACAATGCGAACAGAACAAGGATCAGCATGTTCCAACATCCCGGGAAGCCCGAGAAAGAATTGTCTTTTGTTTTCATGCGCGTGTCGCAGAAATAAAGCGCGGATCCGAAGGTTATCACGATGATCGCAACCCAGCCTGACCAGCCATCCATCAAGCCCGACGCATAAAGCGCATAGGCCGGGATGAAGACGTAGGTGAGGTAGTCGATGATTAAATCAAGTAGGACACCGTCAAACTGCGGCGCATATTTCTTTACGTTGAAATGGCGCGCAAGCGGCCCATCAATTCCATCCACTGCAAATGCTACAATCAGCCAGACGAACATCATCGCCCAGTCTTTCTGGATGGCTTGGAGGATGGCGAGCATGGCGAAGACGGCACCTGTCGCGGTCAAAAAATGGACGGCGAGGGCTTTTGCTTGTGCATTCATCAGGCTGTCATGGCGCAACTCGCGCATTAGGGCAAGTGAGCTTAGTTGTCTGCCTCGTTTTGGGACCTTGGATGTGCCGCGTCGTAAACTTCCATCAAGCGCGCTGTATCGACGGCGGTATAGGCCTGTGTCGTTGATAGCGATGCATGTCCAAGGAGTTCTTGAATGGAACGCAAGTCGCCACCTGCGTTAAGCAGATGGGTCGCAAAGCTGTGGCGCAACGCGTGGGGCGTTGCTGTCGCAGGTAGTCCCAATTGCATGCGTGATTGCGCCATAACCGATTGGATCGCTTTGGGGTAAAGTGGACCACCACGCGCGCCACGAAAGATTGGAGCGTCGGGTTCCATAGGGTGGGGGCAGGCGTCTAGGTAGGCATTCACGGCGGCGCGGGCCGCTGGAATAACTGGCACTAGCCGCTCTTTGCCGCCCTTACCAATGATGCGCAGGGTTGCAGGAAGGGGCACATCCCTTGCGGTGAGACCAAGTGCCTCTGATATTCGCAAACCGCAGCCGTAAAGAAGGGTAACGACAGCCACATCGCGCGCCGCGATCCACGGTTCGCGGGCTTGCACCTCGACGGTGTCGATCATCGCGCGGGCGGCATCGACGGCCAATGGGCGGGGAAGTTTCTTTTGAAACTTGGGGGATCGCGTAGACAACACCGCTGTTGGCTCAAACCCTTCACGATCCGCAAGCCACCGGTAAAAGGATTTCACGGCCGACAGGCTGCGCGCCAAGGATCGTGCAGCAACGCCGCGTGCACGCTCGGACGCCATCCATGCGCGCATATCGCTGACTGTGATACGCGAAATCGGGCCAAGGCCCTGCGCTTCACCGTGGTATTGCGTCATGAAGGTAAGGAACCCGAGCAGGTCGGTCTGGTAAGCCGTGATCGTATTCTCAGCCGCGCCCTTCAGCGCACGTTGATGGGCCAGCCAGCTGTCCAGGGCGGCGGACATGGCAGGCGAAATCATCAACTTAACCAGCGCCGCAATGAGCGCTCAAACACTCCCGCAAAGAACGTCAGCAAATCAGTGCCTTGTTGTGGTGTGAATTGATGCGGGTCTTCGGCACCAAAGATCAGCATTCCAGGTAAACGCCCTTCACCAAGATCAAGCTGCAAGCAGGCTTCGGAGCGGATGTAGTCGGCCTTGTCACCAAAAATCGCTGTGTCGTCGGTTTTCACTTGGCGCAGTGTCACTTGGCGGGCCGTAACGGAACGGCCATGTGTGATGTAGTCGCGCACGAAGCCTGGTTCGGCGACGGACAAGACATCGCTTAGTTTGGAAATCGCGGGGTCGGCTTCTGGTGTAACGGACTCAAGAACCAAACGAACCGCATCGACGCGTAGAATGTCGGCGACATCGCCGCGCAATTCTTTCAGGAACGGTTCAAACTTCGTGGCGTCCATCATCCGCAAAATCGCGCGGTGGATTTGGTTTGTTCCGGCAAGGTTTTCGTAAGCCGCCGCAATTACGTTGCGGTGCGTGTCCTCTAAACGATCAAGTCGCGATTCAAGGCGCTCCATCGCGATGCCGCGCAGATCGACAATATTGCTGCCTTGCGCGCTTTCGTTTGCGGCGACAAGTGCGCGCATAACATCTTGATCTTCAAGAAGAACCGAAGGGTCGGACATGATTTTAGACCGAACGTCATCGGTCAAAAGGGGATCGCTGCTCATACTCGTCTCATTTTATTGTTGGGGAATATGTAGCAGACCTGCACACACAACGGATAGCTTTATTTATGATGAATCCAAAGTGTTGCAGGGCGACACTCATGTAAAGTGCCGCCCTGCGTTTGTCTTTGTTTTATAAATATCCCAGGGGGAGTCCGCAGGACGGGGGACTGGTCCCCCTCTACGCCCGCGGCACGCGCATTCGTTAAACGATCTTGATGTTCGCTTTTTCGATGTCTTTCATGAACGCGGCCAAACCATTGTCTGTCAGCACGTGGTTCGCCATCGCCTTGATGACGTTTGGCGGTGCGGTGCAAACGTCCGCGCCAATTTTCGCGCATTCGGACATGTGGTTGGCGTTGCGGATGGATGCCGCAAGGATCTGCGTTTCAAATCCATAGTTGTCATAGATCGTGCGGATGTCTTCGATGAGCTCAAGACCATCAAGGTTGATGTCATCCAAACGGCCAATGAATGGGGAAATGAATGTCGCACCGGCTTTGGCGGCCAACAGTGCTTGGTTGGCGCTAAAGCACAGCGTGACGTTAACCATAGTGCCTTCGCTGGACAAAACCTTACACGCCTTCAGGCCATCCCATGTGAGTGGAACTTTCACTGTGATGTTGTCCGCGATTTTCGCGAGCTTGCGACCTTCGGCGATCATGCTGTCCGCGTCGAGTGAAACGACCTCGGCGGAAACAGGCCCGTCGACCAGTTCACAGATTTCTTTGGTGACTTCCAGAATGTCACGGCCGGATTTGGCGATGATGGACGGGTTCGTAGTGACCCCGTCGACCATGCCAAGGTCGTTGAGTTCTGCAATGGCGGCGACGTCTGCGGTGTCTACAAAGAATTTCATGGGGCTGCGCTCCGGCTGATGAATGAATTTGGGGATGGATACCCCAAAGCGCATGAGTCTGGAAGGGGCGGTTGTGCGTCCTTAAGTGCAGGTGTCTAATGTGGCCTCAAGCCGCGTCAGGAGATTCTCATGGACCTATCAATCTGGATGACATTTGTGGCGGCAACCATAGTGCTTTTGATCATCCCCGGTCCGACAATTGTGTTAGTGCTGACCTATGCGCTGACCCAAGGACGGCGCGTGGCAATTGCGTCTGCGGCAGGTGTTGCGTTGGGTGATTTCATCGCGATGACAACGTCTTTGGTCGGCCTTGGCGCGATTGTGCTGGCCTCGGCTACGGCGTTTACAGCGCTCAAATGGGTTGGGGCGATCTATCTGGTTTGGATGGGTATTGGCATGATCCGCAGCGCTGGCGGTGCGACGCTGGACAAGATCGAGGGTGCGCCGCAGTTAAGTGCGGGCGCTGTGTTTCGCAACGCTTGCCTCGTAACTGCGTTGAACCCGAAAGGGATCGTCTTCTTCATCGCCTTCGTTCCGCAGTTCATTCAGCAAGACGCAGCTTTGGCGCCGCAGTTTGCCATTTTGATCGCTACGTTTGTTGGCCTCGCAGCAGTGAACGTCATGATCTATGCGCTGTTGGCTGATCGGTTGCGCACGACAATCCGCAAGCCAGCGGTGCTGGGTTGGATGACCCGTATCGGCGGTGGTGTGTTGATTGGCATGGGCGTGTTGACGGCCACCCTTCGTAAAGCGGCAGTATGAATCAGGAATTTTACCATGAGGGCGAGTTGGTCGGCGTTTTAACAGCGCAACCGCTTAACCGTGTTCTGGATTACAAAGCGCCGGAAGGTGGGTGCCATTTGGGTGCTTTCGTCGAGGTTCCGCTAGGCCCCCGTAAGGTGTTGGGCGTTGTCTGGGGCAACGGTAAGGGTGACTGGGATATCAAGAAGGTGCGCTCGGTAATTCGTGTGTTGGATGTCGCGCCAATGGCCGATGAGATGCGCCAGTTTTTGCAAAAGGCAGCCGATTATACGTTGACCCCGATGAACGCGATGTTGCGGCTTGCGACCCGCGCACCGGGGCTTGGGGATGCGCCAAGCATGCGGAAGGTCTACCGTTTGGGCAGTGTTGAACCCGATCGCATGACCGAGGCACGCACCAAAGTGTTGGACGTGTTGCGCGAATATGGCGGGCTGGCGTTTACCCTAAAGGAAGTCGCGGACACAGCGGGCGTGACGAGTTCGGTGGTGAAAGGTTTGGTCAAACTGGGCGCTGTGTCCGAAGAAGACAGCCCGCGCGATCTGCCTTATCCACGGCTGGATCCTGATTATGGCAGTAAAGAATTAACCGAAGACCAGACCGCTGGCGCAATGGTGCTGCGCGAGGCTGTTCGATCCGGAAAATACGGCACAACATTGCTAAAGGGGGTAACCGGATCGGGTAAAACCGAGGTTTACCTTGAGGCCGTGGCGGAGTGTTTACGCGCTGGACGCCAAGCACTGGTGTTGCTGCCCGAGATCGCGCTGACGAGTGAGTTCATCACACGGGTTCAAGCGCGGTTCGGGATGAAGCCCGCCGAGTGGCATTCCGGTGTGACCATGACAGAACGCCGCCGCTGCTGGCGCATGGTTGGGCAGGGGGATGCGCAGTTGATTGTGGGTGCGCGCTCGGCGTTGTTTTTGCCGTATCGTGATTTGGGTTTGGTCGTCGTGGATGAAGAACATGACACATCTTACAAACAGGAAGACGGGGTTCTTTATAACGCGCGGGATATGACGGTGCTGCGGGCGTCGCTGAATTCGGCACAGGTGGTTTTGGCGAGCGCAACGCCATCTTTGGAATCTTGGGCGAACGTTGAGGCGGGTAAATACGCCCGCGTGACGCTGGCGTCGCGGTACGGGGATGCGGTTTTGCCGGAAATGTCCGCGATTGATATGCGGGTTGAGGATTTACCGGGGGGACGTTGGGTGTCGCCGTCTTTGCAAAAGATGGTTGAGAGCCGTTTGGAGAAGGGCGAGCAATCGTTGCTGTTCCTGAACAGACGCGGCTATGCGCCTGTTACGATCTGTCGGGCCTGTGGTCACCAGATTGGTTGTGATGATTGCGATGCGACGATGGTTGAGCACCGCTTTCTTAAACGGCTGATGTGCCATCAGTGCGGCGAGACAAAGCCGATGCCGACAGTCTGCCCTAGCTGTCAGGCCGAGGATAAGCTGGCCCCCGTCGGCCCCGGTGTGGAGCGCATGGCCGAAGAGGCGCAAGCGCTGTTTCCCGACGCCAAGATCGCGGTGCTGAGTTCGGACCTGTACGGATCAGCGCGTGCGCTGAAAGAACATATCGAAAGCATCGCACGCGGTGAGGCGGATGTGATTGTTGGCACGCAGCTGGTGGCCAAGGGGCACAATTTCCCCAAGCTGACGTTGGTCGGTGTGATCGATGCGGACCTTGGGTTGCAAGGATCTGATTTGCGGGCGGCGGAACGCACGTTTCAATTGATGCGTCAGGTGGCTGGGCGTGCTGGGCGGGCCGAGATCGCGGGGGAGGCGGTGCTGCAGACATTCCAGCCTGAGCATCCTGTCATTCGTGCGATTTTGGGGGGCGATGAAGAAGCGTTTTGGGCGGCAGAGGCGGGTGAACGCAAAGCCGCAGGCGTGCCCCCATACGGACGTATGGCGGGGATCGTGTTGAGTTCAACCAACGTGCAGGAGGTGTTTGACCTAGGCACCGAGATGGCACGAATGGATGGGCCGCTGCGTAAGATCGGGGCGCAAGTGTTCGGCCCTGCACCTGCACCGATTGCACGGATACGCGGACGGCACCGTGTACGTCTTCTGGTGAAGGCTGAGAAATCAGCGCCCTTGCAACAGGCGCTTGCGGCGTGGGCGGGGCAATTCAAGCTGCGTGGCGAGTTGCGCATGGCGATCGATATTGATCCGCAGAGTTTTTACTAGGTAATGCGCCTGCGGCGTGCGGCGGAGGGGGCCAGCCCCCGTCGCTGCGCGACTCCCCCGGGATATTTGTGAGACAAAGACAAATAGGGCGCGTTTTTTGGCGCTTAGGTGAGGTAGAAGCGGAGCGGTTTGGTGTCGGCGCGTTTAATGAGGCCTTTAGCTTCAAGGTCAAGCTGCACGGTCTTTTGCCACCATCCAGAAGTCGCGCCTGCGGGGAAGAGATCATCGGGCAAATGCGCTTTGGCGGCTTCTTTGATGTCTTTCGCGGTGTCACCGGGGGCGGTTTTCGTCATCACCTTGAGCATTGCAGATTTCATCGCGTTGTATTTTGCACGATCCACGCGGGTGGTTTTGCCGGGGGTGTTGATGTTTTGGACGTCTATTTTGTCGCTCATGATGGCCTCCTGCCAAGGATAGTACAGTCAAATGCGGGTTCGACAAATGTGATGGGCAGGCGTAGAGCCGACGTATGAAGACAGTTTCCCTCTTTGATGCGCAAAAACTGCCGTTATGGCGACGTCCGGTGACGCTGTTGTTTTTGATAGCGGCTATGATGCCGATTGCGTTTTCGACGTGGATTGCCCTCCTGAATAATTTCGTAATTGAGGTTGCAGGTTTTGATGGGGCGGACATTGGGTGGTTGCATACCGTGCGTGAAATCCCGGGGTTCCTTGCGGTTGGCGTGATCGTTTTGTTGCTGCTGTTTCGCGAACAAGTGCTTGGGTTGGTGTCGCTCGTCTTGCTGGGGGTCGCGACGGCGTTGACGGCGCAGTTCCCGTCAATGGGGGGCATTTTGGTGATCACGATGCTGAGCTCCATCGGGTTCCACTATTACGAGACCGTAAACCAGAGCCTGCAGTTGCAATGGATCGACAAGGCACGCGCGCCCCAAACGCTGGGATGGATTATCACAGCTGGATCGGGGGCGACGTTTTTAGCCTATGTATTGATCGTGCTGACATGGGAAAAATACGACCTGTCTTATTCGCTCGTGTTTTGGGTGTCAGGTGGGATTACGGCGCTTGTCGCGTTGTTCTGTATGTTTGCGTATCCGCAATTCGAAAGCCCCAACCCACAACGCACACAGTTTGTCCTACGCAAACGGTACTGGCTCTATTATGCGCTGCAATTCATGTCCGGCGCGCGGCGCCAGATTTTCTTTGTGTTTGCGGGTTTCATGATGGTCGAGAAATTCGGCTACAAAGTGAGCGATATGACATCGTTGCTGTTGATCACGCTTGTTGTGACAATGATAACTGCGCCTTTGATCGGGCGCGTGGTGCAAATGTTTGGGGAACGCTTTGCGTTGGTTGTGGAATACGTCGGTCTTGCGGTGATCTTCCTGCTTTATGCGGGCCTTTACTACCTTGATTGGGGCGAAACGCTTGCGGCGGCGTTGTATGTTACGAATGCGATTTTCTTCAGTCTTGCGCTGGCGTTGAAAACCTATTTCCAAAAGATCGCCGATCCACAGGATATTGCGCCCACAGCGGCCGTGGCCTTTACGATCAACCATATCGCGGCCGTGTTCTTGCCAGCCCTGCTGGGATATCTGTGGCTTTCATCGCCGGGTTTGGTGTTTCTGTGCGCTGCGGGAATGGCGATCGTATCACTGGCCCTTTCCCTATTGATCCCCCGCCATCCGGTTGAGGGAAATGAAACAGAATTTGTACGCCTGCGGGCGCAACTTGCGGAGTAGACAATGACGACCTTCACAGCACTGACCACGATGATGGGCAAACCTGCCGCGCAAGCCATGAGCGACGCGATGGAGGGGATGGACCCTGCACCAACTGGTGTTGGCGTGTTTGAAGTGGAAGACGACAGCGGGCTTTGGGAAGTTGGTGGATACTTTGAGGGCGAACCGGATGGCGCATCGCTTGCGCTATTGGCCGCGACATTTGGCGCAAAGCCATTTGTGGTGTCTGAGGTGCCGGAAACCGATTGGGTCGCCCATGTGAAACGCGAATTGCCACCCGTCGAGGCGGGGCGGTTCTTCGTTTATGGCTCGCACGACGCAGCAGAACTGCCTGAAGGTCGCATCGGATTGTTGATTGATGCGGCAATGGCGTTTGGCACGGGGCATCACGGGACAACGCTGGGGTGCTTGCGCGCCTTTGATCGGCTGTTGAATGATGGCGAAGTGTTTGAAGACGTGGCTGACGTTGGATGTGGGACGGCAGTTTTGGCGATGGCCGCGGCGCGCACGACGGATGCCAAGGTGATCGCGAGTGACATCGATCCAGTCGCTGTGGACGTAGCTGAGGCCAACATGGCCGCGAATGGCATGGCGGGTGCTGTTGCCTGTGTCACTGCTGCTGGGTTTGATGACGGCGCACTGGCGGACGCAGCGCCTTTTGATTTGATTTTCGCAAACATCCTCAAGGGGCCGCTTATCATGCTGGCGCCGGATATGGGTGCGAACGCGAAACCGGGTGGATTCGCGATTCTGTCAGGGCTTTTGAACGAACAGGCCGAGGAAATTATCGGTGTTTATGCACGCAATGGATACAATTTGGTTCAACACGATAAGATTGGTGATTGGTCGACGCTAACCCTACGTAAAGAAACACAGTAAAACCGCATTTATCGCAGTTTTTGCCTTAAATTTACCTGTTTGCCACATTCTTGCCGCATTTGAGGGGGATTTTAGTCATGTTCGGTGGGGGCCGAGTAACAAGTAGGCTGCCAAATGACCATCGATGCTTCTTTAGACAAACGCATAAACAAAGTTGTTCGCAACCATGAGCGCATGCGCCGCAATGGCGTTGTTCGCCGCGTTGGTAAGGATGGCCTCATCCGGTCCCGCCCACGTCTGGTCCGCCCTGCATTTCCGCTTAAAGGCGCCTTCCTAATTGTCGTTCTGTTTTTCGCATTTAAGGCGCTGCTGTTTGCTCAGCTTGGTGCGGGCAATTACGCGGAAAAAGTTGAAGGTCTGCGGTCTGGGTCAATGGTTGAGAAAGCCGGCGCTGTGTTGATGCAGGAAGATCCTGTGACTGTCGCAGTTGGTGGCTACCTTAAGCAGTTTTTCTTCCAGAACTAGAAAACGCTGAACACAAAAGAATTCGTTTCTTCCTCAGGAACACAAAAAGGCCGCGTCCATTAATTTGGACGCGGCCTTTGTCATTTCATTGTTCCGGCGAAAGGCCGAAAGCCTTGTGGCAATCAGCGGATAATGTTGCCGCGGGCGATGTTTTCGATGTCACCGCGTACGAGGCCGATATCGTCGAGCTCACGGTTGGACAATTTGTTAAGTGTGTTGCGCGTCATACGACGGTCATTCCAAGAAACGAATGTGCCAATCATGGCAACAAGGGAAAAACCGGATTTTGCGTTTGCAGTGCGGAAAGCGATGGCTGCCATGGTGAAGTCTCCTGAGAATATGGGCTAAGCGCCGTTAAAGTTTAGTTATCGTTCTATGGCGCAATTAGGATCTCTTTCTGCGACTAACCAGTGTCATTTTGGCATGGGTGACATGCGGTTTTCGCATGGCGCAAAAAACAGGCAGCGCGCCAGTAAATTAAGCATCAGGTGCCGCTAGGAAACGTCGGTTTTATGGTGGGGGCTGACGTTTTTGAACCTCAAATGTAGCAAAATCGGTTGAGGCGTCTGTGGCGAAAATGTCGAAAGGGCTAGGCGGGTGTTCGCGTTTTGTGCTAACGAGTGTTTAACGAATAAGAAAAAGAGGGCGAGCATGCGGGTTTTGGGCATTGATCCAGGTTTGGTGAACATGGGCTGGGGAGTGATTCACGTGGATGGATCACGGCTAAGCCATGTCGCAAATGGTGTTTGCAAGTCGGGCAAAGGTGATTTGGCCGTGCGGCTTTTGGCGCTTCATGACCAGCTTGAAGCTGTGATCGCGCAATACGCGCCGGACGCCGCCGCCGTGGAGCAGACTTTTGTGAATTCAAACGGGGCTGCAACGCTGAAGCTGGGGCAGGCGCGCGGTGTGGCAATGCTGGTACCCGCGCGCGCTGGGCTGACTGTGGGGGAATACGCGCCGAATGCGATTAAGAAAGCGGTGGTTGGCGTGGGGCATGCGGACAAAGCGCAGATCGCTCATATGGTGAAGCTGCAATTGCCGGGTGTCGATCTGAATGGACCGGATGCTGCGGACGCATTGGCAATCGCGATTTGCCACTCACATCATCTACAATCAGCGCGGGCGACGGCAAGGGTTGCAAAAGCTACGCACGCTGGGATCATGGCATGATCGGGCGTATCGCCGGAAGGCTAGAGTATCGCGCAGCCGATCATGTGCTGATTGACGTCAAAGGTGTGGGCTACATTGTCTATGTCAGTGACCGCGTGATGGCGACATTGCCAGGCGTCGGCGAAGCCGTTGCGCTTTATACGGACCTGCTGGTGCGCGAAGACCTGTTGCAGCTGTTCGGGTTCACGACATTGGTGGAAAAAGAATGGCACAGGTTGCTGATGTCCGTGCAAGGCATTGGCGCGAAAGCATCAATGGCGATTTTGGGGACCTTGGGCGCTGACGGTGTGAGCCGCGCAATTGCGCTGGGCGATTGGGCTGCGGTCGCGACGGCCAAAGGTGTAGGACCGAAGACCGCCAAGAAGACCATTCTGGAGCTAAAAGACAAAGCCCATAGTGTGATGGCCATGGCCGGAGCTGCACCTGCGGCGGGCGGGGGGGCGTCGCCCACCACTGACGCGGCGGACGACGCCGTGCTTGAACCGATCAGCGCACCTGTTGAGGCCAGCGGAGCGGCGCAATCTGATGCGTTGTCCGCGTTGGGTAATCTTGGGTATGGGCCATCTGATGCAGCAAGTGCTGTGGCGCAAGCGGCCGGTGAGAATGAGGGCGCAGATGCGGCGACCCTAATCCGCGCGGCACTAAAATTGCTGGCTCCGAAGGGGTAGTCCGTGACGCAGGATCGTCCAAGATTGGCCGTCTGCGTCCTTGTGTGCACAGTCTTCGCACTGTCGTTTGGCGATGCTTTGGTGCGCAAGATGGGACTGGCAGCCGACTATCAGATGAGCATTTGGCAAATTGTGTTCCTAAGGTCGCTTATCGCGTTGCCCATTCTTTTACTGCTTTGCGCAAGGCGTTTGTCGCGCACGACCTTTATGCCAAATAGATGGGTTTTGCTGCGCAGTGCTATGTTGGCCGTGATGTGGGTGTTCTATTATGCCGCCCTGTCGCGCATGCCGTTCTCTGTTGCTGCAGCGGCATATTATACGTTGCCGCTGTTTATCCTCGTTTTCTCGGCTTTGTTTGCTGGAGAACGAATTGGCGGGATCGGTGCGATTGGTATCGTGCTTGGGTTTGTTGGGGTTCTGATCATCACCAACCCACGGGCATCGGGCGTGTCGCTTTGGCTTTTGATGCCGCTTTGCGCAGCGATGTTGTACGCTTTGTCGATGATCCTGACGCGCACCCGCTGCGCGACGAATAGTATTTGGACGCTCGCGATTTGGTTGAATGTAACGTTTGTTGCTGTCGGCGGCGCGGGGCTGGTTCTTCTCCCCGATGGGGCATCGACGGAGGTTTGGAGGTCAACTTGGGTTCCCGTGTCGGGCGCTGGTTGGCGTGTGATGTTGGTGTCAGCGATTGCGATTGTGATCGGTGCGGTCGGAACAGCCTTTGCCTATCAACGAGCGCCAAGCGCAATGTTGGGGGCGTTCGATTTTAGTTATCTGGCGTTTGCGATCCTTTGGGGGTGGTTGATGTTTGGCGAAGCGGTAGATGCGCCAACCCTATTCGGAATTCTATTGATTGTCGTGGCTGGGGGCTTGGCGTTGATGACGTCTGGTTCCATCCGCACGACTGAGGCATAGTGAAAAAATGAACGAAACTGACCCATCCTTGCAGCCTCAGCGCCAATCTGAAGACAACGATCGTGCATTGCGCCCGCAGGCACTGGACGAGTTTATTGGCCAAGCCGAAGCGCGTGCGAACCTGAAGGTCTTTATCGAGAGCGCTAAGCGGCGCGGTGAGGCGATGGATCATACGTTGTTCCACGGTCCGCCTGGTTTGGGCAAAACAACCTTGGCGCAGATTATGGCACGGGAGTTGGGTGTCGGGTTTCGCATGACGTCTGGTCCTGTGCTGGCCAAGGCGGGTGATTTGGCGGCGATCCTGACGAACCTTGAAGCGCGGGATGTGTTGTTTATCGACGAGATCCATCGGCTTAATCCGGCGGTTGAAGAAGTGCTGTACCCAGCGCTTGAGGATTTCGAACTGGACCTAGTGATTGGGGAAGGGCCAGCGGCGCGTACGGTGCGCATTGAGCTGCAGCCGTTCACGCTGATCGGTGCGACGACTCGCATGGGGTTGTTGACGACGCCATTGCGCGACCGTTTCGGCATTCCGACGCGTTTGCAGTTTTATACGACCGAGGAATTGCATCAGATTGTCACCCGCGGCGCACGTTTGATGGGCGCACCTGCGACGCCGGATGGCGCACAAGAAATCGCCAAACGCGCCCGTGGCACCCCGCGGATTGCGGGGCGTTTGCTACGCCGTGTCGTGGATTTCGCGATTGTTGAAGGGGACGGGACCGTCACCCAAGAGATTGCGGACAGCGCGTTGACGCGGCTGGGCGTGGATCATCTGGGGCTGGATGGTGCGGATCGACGGTATTTGCGGCTGATTGCAGAGAACTATCAGGGTGGCCCTGTGGGGATCGAGACCCTGAGTGCAGCGTTGAGCGAGGCGCGGGATGCGCTTGAGGAAGTGATTGAACCCTATTTGCTGCAGCAAGGTCTGATCCAACGCACCCCGCGCGGCCGTATGTTGGCGCAAAAGGCGTGGACGCATTTGGGAATGGCTGCGCCCAAAGGACAGGGCGATATGTTTGGGGGGTAGTGGTTTGAATGGTTGCGTCAAGTTAAAGCGCAATGTCTGCTCTGAGCCCACTTTGACCGATGCTGCAGAGTGCGTGAACGGCTGCTAAGGGCGGAAAGCAGATTGTCGCTGCAAACAACGTATGCCCCGGCGTCAAGGCACGCCGATCAAGCGCATCGGTTTTTGAATGGCGATTTCGACGGTCATTCAAGATGCCCTTAGCGTATCGCATCTAACGCTCGATAAAGGGAGGTTCGAAACTTTTAGGAAAAATCTCAAACTTGTGGCAATAAGCGTTAATTGTTGATCAACACCAATGGCATTTGGCCATTTCGTTTTACTGACGCAGAATTATGCAGGTGCCAATTTGTCAAGTTTCACAACATTCGACACGTCTGAACTCTACACTTGGTCGGAAATAACGTCTTACGTCGACTTAGATGGCTTTCTGGTCGGTCAGACAACGACCTTTGACGATGGTCGGGTCCGCACCACGACCATAAACGACGGGGTTGTTACCAACGCTGAGATCATTGACCCTCTTAACGTGGCACCTTGGACAACCATTACCACCTTATACAGCGACACCACTGGCCTGAAGACCAGCCAGACACTCATTATGGACGATGGCCGCAGCATAACGACCTCCTATGCGGATGGCGTGAACGCCACGCGCACGGTCTCGGACGTCGATAATGAATACACGTGGGCGAGCAAAGCACAGACTTTCGATTCAGCAGGCCGTTTAGCGTCTGTCACGTTCACTTACGATAACGGTCGGACGGCGGAGACAGATTATGTCAACGGCCTGCGCAGTCAACGCACGGTAACGGACCTTGGCGACACTGCGAACTGGGCAACGAAAGTCTACACTTGGGACGTAATGACAGGCGAATTGCTAACGATCACCACGACATATGATGATTCAACTGTTGTCGTGTCAGGCCCCAAACTTGGACCGCTGGGGCAGACCATAACGGCCTTTGACACCGCCGACATCTACACATGGGACAGTCGAACCAGCCTCTATGACGCGACTGGTGTCCTCGACCAGCGCACGTTCGAGTATGATGACGGGCGCATCAAAGTGACTGACTTTACGGATGGTGTTCGCAGTCAAATTAACTGGACCGATGCCGATGACGTCATGGCATGGAGCACGCACCAGCTTGACTATGGGGTAAACGGTCAATTGAACAGCCGTGAAGTGATCTATGATGACGGTCGCGAATTGACTGCAACCTACATCGATGGCGTGTTGGCCTCGACGACCATTGATGACGTTTCGAATGCCTATTCATGGGACACTCAGGTGTCTACATTTGATGCGAACGGGCTTATCGCGACCAAAGTGGTTACGCGAGATGATGGCATCACAATTGAAAGCAATTACACGGATGGTGTCGTGCAGTCCCGGCTTTTGACGGATGTTTTGAATGCCGCCGTCTGGAACACGATTGAAAAGGTCTATGATACAGTCAGCGGTGCGTTGATTTACGTGGAAACGACGCTCGACGATGGCACGCAGACGTTTGAAGATGTGCGCGGCCTTGAGATCGTGACAGGCGGGACGACAGACGACGTCACAGAAGACGAGGCTGCGACATTGGTTGCGGCGGGCACCATTGATCTGGTTGATGACTACCGCGGTGCGACGGATTTTGTCACGCAGACCAGCGTGGCGGGCGACAACGGGCTGGGCCTGTTCACCCTGCTTGCGGACGGCACGTGGACCTACAGCGCAACCAATAATCAGGTGGCTATTCAATCGCTGGAAGCCGGTGAAACCCTGACCGACAGCTTTACTGCGATCACCACAGACGGCGTGGAAACCGAAGTGACAGTCACCATCGACGGGCGCACCGATTCCGCGCCGGTTTATGTTGGCGAAGCTCAAATTTTCCTTGGTGTCGACAACGACCACAATGGCTTGCATACATTTTATTTCGACATACTTTCGCTTTTCACCAATGACAATAATCCCTTCTTTTTAGCCGATGCGAGCTTCTCCTTAGATGTTGGGTATATTTACGGAGGCACTGTTGGTATTTGGGCGGCCGGGGACTATGATGTAACAGTCGTCATGCAAAACAATGATCTGTCGGCAAGCACAACCCACGTCATCTCATTCGTCGTTTCGTTGAACTACAATTATGGGGATTACTATAGTCGTCATATCGATTTAACCGACCCGCTTCCTGGGTCAAGCCATGCAGATCATCTCCAATATGGCGTTTATGCAGAGAATGTGTCACTGGAATTGTTCGGGGGCGATGACACAGTCATCTTTGGCCACCAAGCCGGGGCTGGTTATCCTGATCCTGGTCTGATCGAAGTGGACGCTGGCGCTGGGTCAGACACGATCACTTTCGGAAGCCTTGGATATTATGCGAATATATTGGTCGACGGAGGCGACGGCGATGACATTTTGGCATTCGATCATCTGAATTATTTCGATCGTGAAGTCAGTGGCGGCTATTCCGTCGCTTCAATCGCGGGCGGTGACGGTGATGATATCCTAACATTTGCATTGGGTTTCGGTGCGGACTCGGGGACAACTGATATCTCTGGCGGTAACGGGAATGATATAATCACCTTTGATAATTCCATCAGCGATTGGGGCATTCCTACCGCGGCCGGTGCGACCGACTTTGATGTGGATGGTGGCGCGGGTGACGATACGATTACCTTTGGTGATGAAGTCGCTTACTTCGCCCACGACTTTGACGTATACGGTGGGTCGGGTGATGATGTCATTTCATTTGGCGACAATACGGGGTTGAGTGCAACGGAGTTCGAGGTAGACGGCGGAAGCGGCAACAATACCATCACATTTGGCGATGTGACGTATTCCAACGCAACCAGCGACATAGAGATTGTGACAGGTGACGGGAACGACACCATTGTTGTAGGGGACGCTGTCATTGATAGTGTTGTCCAATTTACCATCGCGACAGGCGATGGCACCAATTCCGTCACGATTGGCGACAATTATGATGCTTTGTCGATTACCGGCGGGTCCGGCGTCGACACCATTTCCATTGGCGCCACATCGGGCACCGTTCCAACACTTGTGAGTGGCGGGCTTGGTGCGGATGTAATCCAATTTGGTACAGGCGCGGGCGTTCTATCGATCGACCTTGGAGATGATACGGACGTTGATACGCTCACGTTTGGCGGAACAGTCAGAGACGCGACAATCACCAACTGGGATCAGGGCGAAGATACAATTAACTTTGCCGCACAACCCGGTGTGATTTGGACCGTGAGCGATAATGGCGGCGACCGTGTTTTTGTCAGCGCTGACGGAACGCAAAGCTTCACAGTTGTCGGGGCCGCAGGCGTTGCAGGCGGCGACATCGTTTCGGGCTTGGAAATCAACCAAGCACCAACATTTGAAGGCGCGACAACCACCCTGCCCAATGGCGTTGTCGGAACCGGCGGCGCAGCCTATTCGCAAGACCTGAACGCGCTGTTCGCGGATGCAAATAGTGCGTCGGGTGACTCCCTGACTTTGAGCTCAAGCAACCTGCCGACTGGCTTTTCTTTGGTGGGCGGCGTTCTGAGCGCGACAAATGCTCTTACGACTGCGGGCGATCACACCATCACGATCCTAGCAACCGATAGTTTAGGGGCGACGGTGTCCCAAAACCTCAGCGTTTCTGTGGCCATTAACAACAACTACGGTGATGTATCTGCGCCGTTCTATGGGGGTTTATATCTCACAGGGACAAGCCTTGGCGACACGATGATGTTCGACCAAGTTGAGGTCGAAGAAGGCGGTTTTTGGTCGCTGATCAGCGGCGCTGGCGCAGATGTCATTTCCATCGCGAGCTTTGATGTCGACTTCTACGAAACGGGTGTGTCGATCGATGTGGGCATGGGTGCGGATGCGATCACCCTCGGCAGCGGCATTGCCGATTTGACCGTTGATTTGGGCGCGGACAGCGAGTCCGACGCGCTGATATTCCTCGGCGCGACGGGGGCCAACACGGTTATCAACAACTGGGTTAACGGGGATGACACCATCACCTTTGCGGGCCAAACTGGGAATATCTGGACCGTTGCCGACGTGTCTGGCGATGCTGTGTTCAGCACGAACGGGCAAAGTTTCACAGTGACAGGGGCTGCAGGCGTCGCAGCCGCCGACCTTGTGTCGGGCCTCGAAATGAACGTCGCACCAACCTTTACCGGTGCAACAACAATTCTGGACAGCGCAGCCGTTGGGTCACTGGCTCCTGTCAGTGTCTATTCCCAAGACCTCAACACGTTGTTTGGGGATGCCAACGCCGCGTCTGGCGATACGTTTACTATTTCGGCGACGGGGCTGTTTAGCAACTTCACCCTTACGAACGGGGTTTTGACCCTGACGAACCCCGCGTCGCCAAGCGCAGTCGGCGATCATACGATTGCCGTGACTGCGACGGATCTGTTTGGTGCATCCGTCACCCAAGACGTGACCGTCGCGGTTGCCCATCACCACGATTATACGAATGCCGGCGTTCCGACATACGTATCTGGATCAAGTCTGGCTGATACATTTACCTTTGGGGACAACGCAGGCGCGATAAATGGCACTGTGGCGGTCCTCGGCGGTGCAGGAGATGACATCATCACATTTGGGAATGATGCAGGTTTTGACAATGGGGACGTCGACGTCCGCGGTTCTAGCGGAAATGACACGGTCACATTTGGGGACAACGCCGGCAGTGACGGCGGTTCGATCGATATCAGAACAGGTTCCGGTGTTGATACGATCATAATTGGCGATAATGCTGCGCAAAACGGCGGTTTAGTCCTTATCGAAGCCGGGTTGGGCGACGACGCAATCACGTTCGGCAGTGTTGCAGGGTCTGTTGTGATCTATGCTGGTGAGGGTGCTGACACGATCACGTTTGACGGCAATGTGACGGGTGGCTCAAATAGCGGCGTTGCGCTTGGCAACCCGTCCGGAAACCTCTCTCTCCCCTATGGGGACTTGGCGGCGGATACATTGATCTTTAATGGCACCGTGGAGGATTTTGTGATTTTCAACTTTGAATCGGGCCTTGATACGGTCGATGTGTTGAACGAGGGCGCATGGTTCATTGCCAGCGATGATGGCACGAACACCATGCTAAGTGACGGGGTCAGTGACTTGACGTTCATGAACATCACGGGTCTGACGGATGTGGCTGATTTCTTGATCTAGCGAAACCGTTCGGGGTGTTCCGACGCGCCGCAGGTGGCGCTTACTTACGTGCACCAGGAGCAACCTTACCGTGTAGTTTCGCCTGAATGGCCCCTGCAAAAAACCACCTGCCTCAACCGTGCCGCACCTGTCTGACCAATGACCGCTTAGGGCCATGAGAAGACGCACGTACCCAGCATTCTAACGGCGGGAAAGTCCCGCATAGCGGACTTCTGGGTGGCTGCGAGGCGGGGTTTTCGATCAATTGTGAATGGCGTAACAAGGGCGACATGATGAACGCCTCTGATATTGAACCCCTCTTCACTCGCTCTGACGGCAGTTACCTCTGCGCCCGTTGGGGTCGCCCGATTGTGCCTGTGGTGTTTGGTGTTGAAGACGACACCGTGGCCTTGTTGAAAGGCGCGTTTGAGGTGGTTTGCTTGATGGCCGGGCACCAGATGGATGAGATGGACGCTGAGCTTGGCGTCAATGTCATGATGCTGTTCTGCCGCGATTGGGATGAGCTGACGGGCGTGCCTGATCTGGATCGTTTGGTGCCGGAGCTGGGGGATGTTGTCACGCGGTTGATCAAAGCGGATGCCAATCAGTACCGGATATTCCGGTTTGATGAGGCGGGCGCGATCAAGGCTTGTTTCATTTTTCTACGCATGGACGCCGCATTGGAACAGGTGCCCGCCGAGGCGCTTGCCTTGGGGCAGGCGGTGCAGGCGATTGTTTTGTGGTCGGATGTTGCGTTCAAGACGACGAACCCGTTGGCGATGGCCGACGGCAAGACGGTTTTGCGCCCCGACATCGCCGAAGTAATCCGCGCGGTTTATGACCCTGTGATGCCCGCCGTGGCGCAGGACGCCAGCCATGCCTTGCGTTTGGCCGCTAGGATTGAGGTTCCGCAATGACACATCGTTTTCCCGTGCGCGTCTATTATGAAGACACCGATTTTGGCGGCATCGTTTATTATGCCAACTACCTTAAATTCATCGAACGGGGCCGCAGTGAATGGGTGCGTGAGATGGGGATCGATCAGGTCGCGATGAAGCGGGACGAGGGCGTTGTCTTTGCGGTGCGCCGTGTTGAGGCGGATTATCATGCACCTGCGCGGTATGACGACGAGCTAATTGTGACGACCGATGTTGAGGCCGTGACGGGTGCGCGTCTGATTGTGCGCCAAGTGGTTGAACGTGATGGCGTGGCACTGTTTAGCGCACTCGTGACCATTGTTGCGATCAACGAAGCGGGCGCGCCGGCCCGTCTTCCGGCGGCTTTTCGCCGAAATCTTCACTGAAAACGCGCCCTAACGCCGATTTGTGCGCGTTTTGTTGGCAATCTTGTGCAAGCTAAGCTACATCTGGTTTTAATCAGAGGCCGAAAATCGGCCCGATAGAGCAGAGCAGGCGTTATGGAACCAGATTTCACTTTGTGGGGCATGTTTGCCCACGCGACTATTCCCGTACAATTTGTCATGATTATTCTTCTCGTCGCATCCGTGTGGTGTTGGGCGGTGATCGTGGACAAATGGGTGCAATACCGCAAAGCGCGCGCCGAAGCGCGGGTGTTTGACGAGGCGTTTTGGTCTGGCAATCCACTGGACGAGCTGTTCGACAAGATCGGCGCAACGCCGAAGGGCCAGTCTGAAAAGATTTTCGCGTCCGGTATGCTGGAATGGCGCCGCTCGCACCGCCAAGATGGCGGGCTGATTGCTGGCGCGACATCGCGTATTGATCGCAACATGGATGTGGCGATTGCCAAAGAAACCGAAAGCCTGCAGCGCGGGCTGACTGTGCTGGCCACGGTAGGCTCCGCCGCTCCGTTTATCGGGTTGTTTGGTACTGTCATCGGTATCATGAACGCCTTCATTGAAATCGCGGAACAGCAGAACACAAACCTTGCAGTCGTTGCGCCTGGTATTGCCGAAGCGTTGCTTGCTACGGGTCTCGGCCTGTTCGCCGCGATCCCAGCGGTTATCTACTATAACAAACTTAGCGCCGATGCGGACCGGATTGTCAGTGGCTATGAAGCCTTTGCTGATGAGTTTGCTACGATCCTTAGCCGTCAGTTGGACAGCTAAATGGGCGCGGGTGTCATGAAACAAGCCGACGGTGGGGGCGGTCGACGCGCACGTCGTCGCGGCCGTCGTTCCATGCCAATGAGCGAGATTAACGTCACGCCGTTTGTGGACGTAATGTTGGTGTTGTTGATTATTTTCATGGTGGCGGCACCTTTGTCCGTCGTCGGTGTTCCTGTGCAAACGCCAGAAACGGCCGCCAGCGCATTGCCAACGCCACAAGAAGAGCCGCTAACCGTGACGCTAACGGCTGAAGGTGGTGTGTTCATTCAGGAAACCGAAGTTGATCGTTCTGATCTGGTAACGCGCCTGCGCGGGATTGCGGATGAGCGCGACAGCGACCAGATTTTCCTGCGGGCTGATGGTGTGAATGCGTGGAACGAAGTGGCGCAGATCATGGGTGCGTTGAACGCGGCCGGATTTAACAACATTGGTCTGGTGACAGACATTGGTGGCCCGACGTTGGACGGGTCAGACGGGTAAACGCACATGAGCGTCGGCACCTATCTTTCAGGCACGGGACACGCGGCGTTGGTCGTGTGGATGGTTGTCGGCTGGGGCATGTCCTCGGAGCCGTTGCCGTTTGAGGTGACGGAAGTGTCTGTTGTGTCGGGCGCTGACTTCGCGGCGATGACGCAAGGGGTGCAGCCTGAATTGCCGCCAAGTGAACCTGCCGAGATCGAACAGCCTGTTGTTGAGGATGTAACGCCACCAGCACCTGAGGTGGAAACACCGCCCGAGGTCGCAGAGCCCCCTCAGCCTGTTGAACCACCTGCGCCCGAAACCCCGCCTGAAGCACCTGATTTGACGGTGCCGGAAACTGTCGTGACAGACGTCGCGCCGGATATTCCTGATACGCCAACAATTGTCGCGCCGCCGCCGTCAGCCGAGCTGGGTAGCAGTCTGCGCCCTGTTCCGCGGCCCGCAACACGTGTCGCACCCGAAATTGTCGCTCCGCCAGAGCCAGACGCGACTGTTGCGCCAGAAGTAGCACAGGCCGCGACGGAGCAATCTGATGCGCCTGTTGAAGAAGTAACCGAACCCGTCGATGAAACAACCGCCCCAGAAGAGGCTGCGGATCAGATCGTGACGGAAGCAGAAGAGCCCGCATTCGCGCCTGAGATTTCATCGCGCCCACAAACGCGACCTCAACGCTCTACGCCTGTGGCTGAAACGCCGAGTGAGGATGCGGTTGATCCAGTTGCGGCGGCTTTGGCCGAAGCGGGCGCTGCGGAAACTACCACGCCTGAACCATCCACCACACCGACCCCTGGTCTGTCAGGTGGGCAATTGTCGGATGGCGATAAATCCGGCTTCCTGCGCCAAGTCGGGGGGTGTTGGAATACAGGCACCCTGTCCACAGGCGCGCAAAACACCATCATTGATATGGTCTTTGATATGACGCCAGATGGCCGCCCCGTTAGCGGATCTGTTCGCCTAGATGGGTTCACAGGTGGAAGTGCGGCGGACGCGGATGCGGCGTTCCAAACAGCACGCCGCGCCTTGCTACGCTGCACAGGGGACACGGGTTACGACCTTCCGCCCGAACAGTACGAGCAATGGCAGCGCGTGATTTTAACGGTTGATCCAACAGCGATGAGGCAGCGGTAATGCGGGTCTTGGCAATAATTCTTTCGCTTTTGGCGACCATTGCGGCGGCCGATCATGGCACGGAAACCCAACAAAGCGGCCCGAGCCTTGGAAGCCAAGTTTGGCTGGATAGTTTTCAGGCGCAGATTGCTCAGTGTTATAGCCCCGGTGGTAACACCAGTAGGCCCGTTGCGTTTGCAGCGGTCAGTTTTCAAATGGCACCGAACACGCGCCCGTTTGCGCAAACCATTCAACTCAGCGCGCCATCTGGCCGTGCAGGCGAAGCGCAAGCGCTTGAAGCTGCGCGCCGTGCGATTACGCGGTGCGGCCAGAATGGGTATGACTTGCCGCTCGATCAGTTTTCGCAGTGGCAGTTCGTTGAAATCAGGTTCTTTTACTATGTTCCATAGATCGAAAGACGGCCACAGGGCTGGAATGAGCGAAAAGTGGCGTGCAGTGATCCGCCGAGCAAAAAACTCCCCGTTGAAAAGAGGGGTAATTAAGTGAGTATACGCGCCATGATGACCAAATTAATGACCGCAATCGCCGCGATGATGATCGCACTTGTTTCCGTCACTGCTGCGCAAGCGCAGGAACCGCTACGCCTAACGTTGCGCGATGGTGTGATCGAGGCGCTGCCCTTTGCGATACCAAACTTTCAAGCGGAAGTTGCTGGGTCCGAACAGATGGCTGCCGATATCAGCCGTGTGATCGCAGAAGATTTGAATGGCACGGGCTTGTTCCGCCAGATCCAAAGTTCATCGTTCATCTCTACTCCGGCAGGTTTCGGCAGTCCGATTGAATTCGCCGATTGGCGCGCGATCAATGCGCAGGCGTTGGTGACGGGCGCTGTGGCGGTGAATGGCAGCCAAGTGACCGTGAAATTCCGCCTTTATGATGTGTTCTCAGGCGCTGAAATGGGTGAGGGGTTGCAGTTTGCAGGCACCACCGATGGCTGGCGTCGTATGTCGCATAAAGTGGCAGATGTCGTTTACTCCCGCATCACGGGTGAGGCCGGATATTTCGACAGCCGCATCGTTTATGTCGCAGAAACTGGCCCTAAGGATGACCGCGCAAAACGTCTTGCGATCATGGATTACGACGGCGCGAATGTGCAGTATTTGACCGACAGCAGCGCGATTGTGCTGGCGCCGCGTTTCTCGGCAACGGGCGATCGCGTGCTATATACCAGTTATGAAAGCGGATTTCCGCGCATCAACGTACTTGATGTCGCAACCGTTGGCCGCCAACAATTGACGACTGCGCCGGGCGATATGGCGTTCTCGCCGCGCTTTAGCCTTGATGGGCGTCAGGTGATTTACAGCCTCATCAACGGCGGCAACACAGACATCTACCGCACGGATTTGGCGACGGGTCAAAACACCCGACTGACCAACACACCTGCAATCGAAACCGCACCAAGCTTTAGCCCAGATGGCAGCCAGATCGTGTTTGAAAGCGACCGCTCCGGCACCCAGCAGCTATATGTCATGTCGGCCAATGGTGGCGAACCACAACGTATTTCCTTTGGAAATGGGCGTTATGGCACCCCTGTTTGGTCCCCGCGCGGTGATTTGATCGCCTTTACCAAGCAAGAGTCCGGCCGCTTCCACATTGGCGTAATGCGCACCGATGGAACCGAAGAACGTCTTTTGACCTCGTCCTTCTTGGATGAGGGTCCGACATGGGCGCCAAACGGTCGCGTCATCATGTTCGGGCGGGAAACCCAAGGTGAAAACGGTACGACTGCGCTTTATTCTGTTGATATCACGGGCCGCAACCTGCGCCGCGTCAGCACGCCACAAGGTGGCTCTGATCCGTCGTGGGGGCCCTTGCAGCGGTAAAAGGGCGCGATCACGCATTCGCGATTCTCAATTGCAAAAAGGCGTGATAGAGTCGCCGCAACGAGCAAACAAAAAAATAACGGGACAGACCCATGAAACATTTTATCAAAGCCGCACTGGTGATTGGCGCATTGACGCTAAGCGCCTGTACCAACGCTGACAGGTTTGACAACGCCGACGCGGTTGATCTGAACGCGCAGAACGGTTTGAACACGCCAGTCAACATTGACCAAACTGGTCTGACAGGCGCAAACGACCCATCCAGCCCGCAGTTCTTTAGCCAAACAATTGGCGATCGCGTGTTGTTTGAAGTCGATACATCCACGCTGACAGCAGCAGGTCGCGCAACTTTGGACGGGCAAGCCGGTTGGTTGGCTACGAATTCCGATTACCTCGCCGTGATCGAAGGCCACGCAGACGAGCAGGGCACACGTGAATACAACCTCGCACTGGGTGCACGTCGCGCCAACGCAGTGCGCGAGTATCTGGTGTCCAAAGGTCTGGCGGCAAGCCGAATTCGCACCGTGTCTTATGGTAAAGAACGCCCACTTGAGGTCTGTTCAGCCGAAAGCTGCTATGCGCAAAACCGCCGCGCTGTGACCATCATTTCTATTGGTCAGAATAGCTAAGTTCTTTCTGGGGGAAGACATGTTTCGCACTTTTGCACTTATTCTAGCGATGGCCGTCCCTGCAGGGGCGGCTTTTGCACAAGATCAAACACTCGCTGATATTCGCACTGAGTTGTCGTCGCTTTATGGTGATGTGACCGCGCTGCGCAGCGAGCTTGTGGCCTCTGGTCAGGCTGGGCAGGGCGCGACTGGATCGACGCCGCTGGATCGTTTGAACTCGATCGAGGCAGAGCTGACACGTCTGACATCCAAGACCGAAGAACTCGAATTCCGTATCACGCGCATCACGCGTGATGGCACCAACCGCATTGGCGACCTTGAATTCCGTCTGTGCGAATTGGAAGCGGGCTGCGATATTGGCACCCTTGGTGACACGCCGTCCCTTGGTGGTGTTGATGTTGAGCCAACGGCCCCTGCAGTTGAAACCGTACCTAATTCTGGCCCGTCGCTTGCGATTGGCGAACAGGAAGACTTCACGCGGGCGCAGGAGGCGCTCGCCTCTGGTGACTTTCGCAGCGCCGTTGACCTCCTTGCGACCTTCAATGAGAGCTATCCGGGCAGCCCTGTAGCGGCCGATGCGCATTTCCTGCGCGGTCAAGCGTTTGAGCAATTGGGCGAGACAACCAATGCAGCGCGCGCCTATTTGGCGGCGTTCAGCGGCAACCCTGAAGGGTCAGTTGCACCTGCCGCGTTGACCAAGCTCGGCAAGTCGCTTGCGGCATTGGGGCAGCAGCAAGATGCCTGCGTCACTTTGGGCGAAGTCGCGACGCGCTTTCCGGGTACGCCGGAAGTTGGTGAAGCCGCACAGGCGATGGCGACACTCGGCTGTGGCTGAGGCCGATCTGTCTGCTGTTGCGCAGGCGATTGCCGATTTTTGCCACCACTATCATGACCGTTCGAATTATTCCGTAGCTGTCGCCGTTTCCGGTGGCAGTGATAGTGTTGCGCTTTTGCTTGGCGCTGTTGAGCTTGCTGCGACACAAGGTGCGACGGTGCATGGGGTTACAGTTGATCATGGGTTAAGGCCCGAGGCCGCGGCTGAGGCGCAGTGGGTCGCGGAGCTATGCAAAAAACATGGCGCACTTCACACCACATTGACGGTTCCGAATTTGACGAAGGGGACAGGGCTACAGGCCCGCGCACGGGATGCACGCTACGCTGCCCTGATCGAATGGGCGCGCACGCAAAAGAACCTTCCGGTATTGCTGGGTCATACGCAGAATGATGTGGCTGAGACGTTCCTGATGCGGATCGCACGCGGTTCTGGCACGGCCGGGCTGGCTGAAATGCGACCGGATTTCAAACGAGATGGCATTCAATTCTCGAGACCACTGACCAAGTTTGAGCGTGAAGACTTACGAACGTGGCTGGGCGAGTTGGGGCAGGATTGGATCGATGACCCTAGCAACGATGATGACACCTATGACCGCGTGAAAATCCGCAAGTTGTTACCGCAACTGGCGCAGGCCGGTCTGAGCGTTGAGAAGTTATCTGCAGCCGCTGGTCATATTCGAGACGCGCAAACCGCGTTGGAAGACGACACCTCAGAAATTTTGCGCCGTGCGGTGACGATTGATAATGGCGACGCGCTGGTCGATCTCACAAAATTGCCCGGACCCGCGTTTGAACGGCGCAGGCGGGTGATCATGGCGTTGCTACGCTGGGTTGGGGGGAAAGCCTATGACCCGCGTGGAAAGGAACAATGGCGTTTATTGCAAATCCTTGGCTCTAATGAGGGGCCAAAGAACGTGACGCGCACGTTGTCGGGCGTGATGATGCGTCGCGATGATGCGCCTGTGGTCCGGTTTTCACGGGAATACGCGGTGGTCAGCGAGTTACAAACGCGCAGCGATGAGGTTTGGGATCGGTGGGCCATCGACGGTCCGCATGCGCCTAATCTATGCATTCGCGCGCTTGGTGAGTCTCTTAAAGACGTGCCCGATTGGCGCGATGTTGGTCTGCCACGCAGCAGTCTAATGGCATCCCCTGCGGTCTTTGACGGTGAAACGCTCATTTCTGCGCCTGTTGCAGGGCTACAGAACGGATTTAACGCGCGCATTGTCGCGGATTTCGAGTCTTTCCTGCTTTCCCGTTGAACTCGGCTTTTTAGCCTCTATCTTATGGACGTGGCCCCCAAATCTGTGGTTTGAGGGCCAAAAGCTTTTCAAAGGAGTCTCGCGCTTTGGGCAACGCACGTAATCTGGCCTTCTGGGTCGTTCTTTTCGTTCTGGTCATTTCTCTGTTCAACCTGTTCGGGCAAGGGCAGGGTACGCAAGCCAACAACGAGAAGATGTATTCCGAATTTGTGCAGTCTGTTGAGGCTGGCGCAGTGGCGGAAGCCAATATCGACGGCGAAACCATCCGCTACCGCGGTTCCGACAACCGCACCTATTTCGCAATTCTGCCGGAAGACGCCGAAGTGACGAACCTGTTGATCGAAAACGGTGTTCCACTGACCGCTGAATCCCAAGAGCAATCTGGCCTGACGACATTCCTTGTCGGCCTGTTGCCGTTCCTGTTGCTGATCGGTGTGTGGATCTACTTCATGAACCGCATGCAGGGTGGTGGCAAAGGTGGCGCGATGGGCTTTGGGAAATCCAAGGCCAAGATGCTGACCGAAAAAGAAGGCCGTGTGACGTTTGATGATGTTGCGGGCATTGATGAAGCCAAGGAAGAGCTGGAAGAGATCGTTGAGTTCTTGCGCAATCCGCAGAAGTTCAGCCGCCTTGGTGGTAAAATTCCAAAAGGCGCGCTGCTTGTTGGCCCTCCGGGTACGGGTAAAACACTGCTGGCACGCGCGATTGCGGGTGAGGCGGGTGTACCGTTCTTCACGATCTCCGGTTCCGACTTTGTTGAAATGTTCGTTGGTGTTGGTGCATCCCGAGTGCGCGACATGTTCGAGCAGGCCAAAAAGAACGCGCCGTGCATTATCTTTATCGATGAGATCGATGCGGTGGGTCGTGCTCGTGGTGTTGGGATGGGCGGCGGCAACGACGAACGTGAGCAAACATTGAACCAGCTTTTGGTTGAGATGGATGGCTTTGAATCCAATGAGGGCGTGATCATTCTGGCCGCGACCAACCGTAAAGACGTGTTGGACCCAGCGTTGCTGCGTCCGGGTCGTTTTGACCGGAACGTGACTGTGGGCAACCCAGACATCAAAGGCCGTGAGAAGATCCTCGGAGTGCATGCGCGTAAAGTGCCGCTTGGTCCTGACGTTGATCTGCGCATTATTGCACGTGGCTCCCCTGGATTTTCCGGTGCGGACCTTGCGAACCTTGTGAACGAGGCTGCGCTGACGGCAGCACGTGTCGGGCGACGGTTTGTTGCAATGGCTGATTTCGAATCCGCCAAAGACAAGATCATGATGGGGGCCGAGCGCCGCTCTATGATCATGACGGACGCGCAAAAAGAAATGACGGCTTACCATGAGGCTGGCCATGCGGTTGTCGGTATTACGCTGCCGAAATGTGACCCCGTCTATAAGGCGACGATCATTCCGCGCGGTGGTGCCTTGGGCATGGTGATGAGCTTGCCTGAAATGGACCGTCTGAATATGTTCCGCGATGAGTGCCATCAGCGACTTGCGATGACGATGGCTGGTAAAGCCGCCGAAGTGATCAAATACGGTGAAGACCAAGTGTCCAACGGCCCAGCCGGTGACATCCAGCAGGCCAGCCAGTTGGCCCGTGCAATGATCATGCGTTGGGGCATGTCCGACAAAGTCGGGAACATCGACTACGCTGAAGCCCATGAAGGGTATCAGGGGAACACTGCTGGGTTCTCGGTTTCGGCCGATACTAAGGGTGTCATTGAAGATGAGGTTAAAGCGTTCATCGACCAAGGCTTCCAGAAGGCGATGGAAATCCTGACGGAGAAGAACGAAGAGTTCGAACGTCTGGGCCAAGGCCTGTTGGAATACGAAACACTGACCGGTGCTGAGATTAAGCGCGTCATGGCGGGTGAAACGCTGAACCGCGACGATGAAGACGATGGTTTGGATATTCCGCCAACGTCTGGCAGTTCGGCGACGGCGGTTCCAAAGACCAAGCCGCGCAAGCCCAAAGGCGACTTAAATCCAGAGACCACTTAATTGGTCGCTGAGAACAAAAACGACTGGGACCCCGTAAGCTACGCCAGCTTTCGGGGTCTTCGTTTGCGCCCTGCATTGGATTTGCTGGCGCAGGTTGGGGCATTGCCAGATGGGGACGTTATCGACCTTGGGTGTGGGGACGGGGCTGTTGGCCCAGCTCTGCGCCAGCGCTTTGCAGGACGCAGGTTGATTGGCGTAGACGCATCAGCGTCAATGTTGGCTAAGGCGCAAGGTTATGACGCTCTTGTGCAAGCAGATGTGGCGACTTGGGCGCCAGAAACGCCGCCAGCGCTGATCTTTTCTAATGCTTGTCTGAATTGGCTTTCAGACCACCCAGCATTGTTGAATCATCTAATTGGGAAGTTGGTCCCCGGCGGGGCTCTCGCCGTGCAAATGCCACGCCAATACGCGGCCCCCAGCCACGCTTTGATACGAAAAGTTGCCGGCGTACATGACTTCACGCCACCCGTTTCAGAACCGCAGGTTTATATGCGCCTGCTTCAGGGTGCCGGAGAGGTCAGCGTTTGGGAAAGCGAATACCTGCAATCCCTTGCGTCGGTGGATCACGGGCACCCCGTGCGGCATTTCACGCAAAGTACGGTGATGCGTCCCTATGTCGAGAACCTATCGCAGGACGCCGAAGCAGCCTTTCTTACCGCGTATGACGAGGCGCTAGAGGACGCTTACCCGAAAGAAAATGACGGCAGCGTGTTGTTTGCGTTCAACCGGCTGTTTTTCGTTTTGCGCAAAGGCTGACATATCCAATCTGGTGAAACGTCATGTCACAAGAAGTGGGTTGAGGGTCGCGAGGCCCTGCGCCATTTTCACGAACAAAGGAGACCGACATGCCTGCATTGATGCCGACCCATTACACTGCTGAAATCGTCTGGTTAGGATCGGTCATGACGGATGACCGCGACGAGCTGATGTCACCGCAACGCGCGACACTTGATTTGACGTTTGAAGGTGTCGCGGGAGCGTTTCATGCAGGTGTAACGCGGGCGTCCTGTAGCCGCGTGAAATCACAATACGCCAAAGGCACCCCGATCAAGAACGAACGCCAATTGAGCATCGTCAGCCAAGAAGAGATCGACCAGATCGCGGCTGAAATGGGCGTCGATACGTTGGACCCACGCCGCTTGGGTGCGACCATGGTTGTTAAGGGCATTCCTGATTTCAGCCACGTACCACCGTCCTCGCGTTTGCAAGCGCCAAGCGGGGCCACGGTGACGGTTGATATGGAGAACCGCCCTTGCCAGTTCCCTGCGAAATCCTTGGTCGTGGATCATGGTGATGCGGCGAAGGGGTTCAAACCAGCCGCCAAGAACCTGCGCGGGGTTTGTGCATGGGTTGCTTCGGAAGGGCGCGTGGCGGTCGGTGATACGCTGACCCTTCATATTCCAGATCAGCCTGTTTGGGCGCCTTAAACCGCCGCACTGGGTTCACGTCAATCACGTCTTGTGAAAAAAATGCTAAAAATTTCACGAGAACGATTGTCGGATCAAAAAAATTCATTGATACATTCGCATGCGGTGTTCCTTTTGGACGATTCCGGAGTGGGAAATGTCGCAATCACGTCCTGAGTTCTGGCAGGGCCGTGATTAGTGTGGACCACAATTGATTCAGACGCAGTCGCGCCTAACTTGGAGAAGACAATGGGTTACAAGACCGACATCGAGATCGCACGCGAAGCGAACAAGAAACCGATCCAAGAGATTGGTGCGAAACTGGGCATCAGCAGCGACGATCTGCTGCCTTATGGCCACGACAAAGCAAAGGTGAGCCAATCGTTCATCAATGGCGTTCAAAAAAACAAGAACGGCAAGCTGATCTTGGTGACTGCGATCAACCCGACGCCCGCTGGTGAAGGTAAAACAACAACAACGGTTGGTTTGGGTGACGGTCTGAACCGCATCGGTAAGAAGGCCGCTGTTTGTATCCGCGAAGCATCCCTCGGGCCGAACTTTGGCATGAAGGGTGGGGCCGCTGGTGGTGGTTACGCGCAGATCGTTCCGATGGAGGATATGAACCTGCACTTCACAGGCGATTTCCATGCGATCACGTCTGCGCACAGCCTGTTGTCCGCGATGATCGACAACCATATTTACTGGGGTAATGCGCTGGAAATCGACATCCGCCGCGTTGTTTGGCGCCGTGTTGTTGACATGAACGACCGTGCGTTGCGCCAGATAACAGCCTCCCTTGGTGGCGTCGCTAACGGTTTCCCTCGTGAAGCCGGTTTTGACATCACAGTGGCATCCGAAGTCATGGCGATCTTGTGCTTGGCGAAAGATCTGAAGGACCTTGAAAAGCGCTTGGGTGACATGATTGTGGCGTACCGCCGTGACCGCTCGCCCGTGTTTGCACGCGACATTAAGGCCGATGGGGCGATGACAGTGCTGTTGAAGGACGCAATGCAGCCGAACCTTGTGCAGACGCTGGAAAACAACCCTGCGTTCGTTCATGGCGGCCCGTTTGCCAACATCGCGCACGGTTGTAACTCAGTTATTGCGACGACGACTGCGTTGAAGATTGCGGATTACGTTGTGACCGAGGCTGGCTTCGGGGCTGACTTGGGTGCTGAGAAATTCATGAACATCAAATGCCGCAAAGCAGGTCTAAGCCCTGACTGCGTGGTACTGGTAGCGACAGTGCGCGCGATGAAGATGAACGGTGGCGTCGCAAAGGGTGATCTTGGCGCGGAGAACGTTGATGCGGTGAATGAAGGTTGCGCAAACCTTGGCCGTCACATTGGGAACCTAAAGTCTTTTGGCGTTCCTGTTATCGTTGCGATCAACCACTTCGTCACGGATACGGACGCCGAAGTGCAGGCGGTTAAGGACTATGTGGCAACACAAGGGTCCGAAGCGATCCTGTCCCAACATTGGGAGCATGGGTCCAAAGGGTCCGAAGCATTGGCAACACGTGTGGCAGAAATTGCCGACAGTGGCGTCAGCCAGTTCGCGCCGCTTTACCGTGACGAGATGCCATTGGCTGAAAAGATCCAAACAATCGCGAAACGCATCTACCGCGCCGACGAAGCGCTGATGGATCAGAAGATCCGCGATCAGTTGAAGCTGTGGGAAGATCAAGGTTATGGCAATTTGCCAGTTTGTATGGCGAAGACGCAGTACTCTTTTTCGACCGATCCGACTTTGCGTGGCGCGCCAACAGGGCATTCCGTGCCTGTGCGTGAAGTGCGCCTGTCTGCAGGTGCCGGCTTTATCGTCGCTGTCTGCGGTGAGATTATGACGATGCCTGGTTTGCCACGTGTTCCATCCGCTGAGAACATTCATCTAAATGATGATGGCCAAATCGAAGGATTGTTCTAAAACAACGGGCGGGACGTCGCTGTTTGGCATTCGCCAAAGACGCCCCGCCCACCCTCCCGTTTCGGGAGCGACATTATGATCAGAGTTTGAGGATTAGCGATGACAGCGACAGTGATTGACGGAAAAGCCTTTGCAGCCAAGGTGCGTGGCCAAGTGGCCGAGCATGTGGCGAAGTTGAAGGAAGAGCACGGCATCACGCCTGGTCTTGCTGTTGTGTTGGTCGGTGAAGATCCTGCAAGCGAAGTTTACGTCGCGGCTAAACATCGCCAGACAGTCGAAGTCGGGATGGCGTCGTTCGAACATAAACTACCAGCGGATGTTTCCGAGGACGCCTTGTTTGAAGTTATCGACAAATTGAATGCGGACCCGAAGGTGCACGGCATCTTATGCCAATTCCCTGTTCCCGACCATTTGAGTGAACGTCGCGTTGTGGCACGCATTGACCCGAACAAAGATGTCGACGGGCTGAGCGTTGCAAATGCAGGTCTTTTGGCAAGCGGTGAAACGGGCCTTGTGTCGTGTACGCCACTTGGATGTTTGATGTTATTGCGTGATCAGTTGGGCAACATGTCAGGTATGAACGCCGTTGTCGTTGGTCGTTCCAATCTGTTTGGTAAACCTATGGCGCAACTGCTTTTGCAGGAAAATTGCACAGTCACGATCGCACATTCACGCACCAAAGATTTAGCCGAAGTATGTGGCCGCGCTGATATTCTGGTGGCGGCTGTAGGGCGCGCGGAAATGGTGCAGGGCGATTGGGTGAAACCAGGCGCCACGGTTATCGACGTTGGCATCACGCGCATTCCGCACCCTGAAAAGCCGGGTAAGTCAAAACTCTTGGGTGACGTTGAATTTGGGTCTGCATCAAACGTTGCGGCTGCGATCACACCTGTACCAGGTGGTGTTGGTCCGATGACGATCGCATGTCTGTTGGCGAACACCCTGACGGCCTGTTGCCGATCCAATGGCTTGCCAGAACCCGAAGGTCTTACAGCCTAGGACTTTCGCTCTGGTTTCAACCGTGTAAGCTCCGCAACCAGAGAGTATCGATTCCTATCGATGCGGGTTTCCGGGGAGAAAACGTGCGATTTTGGTTTGCCACCGGACTTGGTTATAAGTCCATGGTCAAGGAAGTTGTGTCGCCGACACTTTGGATGTGTTGGGCGCTCACATCTGTTGTCGTCGCTTTGGCAGGACCTTTCGGTACATTTGACTCACGTACGTTTCTTTGGCGGCTGGCATATTGGAGCGTTCTGATCGCCGCAGCCATCGTAATCGCCATATTTTTCAGGGCTGTTTGGCGGCACGTCTTCAAGGGTAGGTCTGAAACCTATGAGGATATTGCCGTCGCTGTTTCGCTGTCGATCGTCTTCGCCCCTATGATTGCGTTCTTGAATTGGATCGTTGGCGGGCCTGACGCTTATCTTGTGATGGATGTCTGGTCTGGAATGGTTTGCGTGCTAGCGATCGCCGCTGGAATAATTACATTTCGCCGTGTTGTTCGTGAGTCCGTTGCTTTTCCAAAAGCTGCTCCGGCCCGTGACCGCCTGCTGGACCGTCTATCGATCGATAAATCTGCACGTGTGGCGAGGGTCTACTCGGACAACCATCACGTTCGCGTGATAATGTCGGACGGCTCCCAACATCGATTGTTGATGCGATTGCGTGATGCCGTTGTAGAAATCGACGTTGAGCCAGGGCATTGGATTCATCGTTCGCATTGGGTTTCGGAAGCTGCGATTTCGTGCGTCAAACAAGCTGACGGGCGTGATGTTGTTGAGCTCCCTTGTGGCAATGTCATTCCGATTGGCCCTAAGTATCGCCCTAATCTCGTCGAGGCAGGTTTACTTACTGCTTAAGACATGACGCCAACGGAACTGGCGCGACCTTTAGCTCGACGCGTTACGTGCCACTAAGATCAATCTTCTATTGTTCCGTAAACCTCAGGGAGTTCGCAGGAGGGGAGATTGGTCCCCCTCCGCCGCCCTTCGCAGGTTTTAGTGGACGATCTTCTCTTCTTTCACGAACATGTTTGCCCATGCACGATCAATCAGATCTGGGGTCATTTGGTATGGGATACCCTCAAACTCACAGATTGAAATCATCTGATCGATCAGGAAAATCGGCTGATAGTTCGCGTAGATATTGTCGATCGTCGGGTATTTCTTTTGCAAGAGATGCACCAAAGCTTTCTCATCCAACGGCATCTTTTTCTTACGCGCCATCATCGCGAAGATCTTTAAGAAACCTTCTTGGTCCGGACCGTCGATCTTAATCTTAAAGAAGATACGACGCAGGGCCGCTTTATCGAAGATCTCGTTCGGGTGGAAGTTGGTCGAGAAAATGACGAGCGTATCGAATGGAACTTCGAACTTTTCACCGGACTGCAACGCGAGAATATCGCGGTTTTCTTCCAGTGGAACAATCCAACGGTTGACGATGGCCTGTGGCGGTTCCGCTTGGCGTCCAAGGTCATCGATGATGAAGATACCGCCAGACGATTTCAGCTGCAGCGGCGCCTGATAGGTCCGCGCGGTCGGGTTGTAGACAAGGTCCAACATGGTTGTGGTCAATTCACCACCGGTCACAACAGTCGGGCGTTCGCATTTCACATAGCGGGTATCGTACCGCCCGGATGTGCGGCGCAATGAGTTCGGGTCGTCCACGTCTTCTTCGGCGGCCGAGTGCACAATCGGGTCATATACGGTGATGACCTGACCAGAATATTCAATGGCACGTGGGATGTAGATTTTATCGCCAAGAGCGTCGCGAATACCGTTTGAAATCGCGGACTTACCGTTACCGGGGGGGCCGTACATCAGAATAGATCGACCGGCGCCAACGGCTGGCCCAAGTTGGTCCAGCAGGTCAGGTGGCAAAATCAGATGGCCCATCGCGTTGATCAGCTGGTCACGGGTGACTTGGATGTTGCGGATGGACTGGCGTTCAACTTGCTCGCGATAAACTTCAAGCGGGACAGGCATTGAGCCGAAGTATTCAGACTGTGCCAGAGCATCCAACGCACGTGCTTTCCCCGCATCCGTGAGCTGATAGCCCATTTCATTGCCGTTGTTCGCGTTTAGCGTACCGGTGGCTTCGCACAGGTTTTGTTCGCGAATACCGTCGACCAATTGCTGGGTGACGTTGTTTGGCAGGCAGATCACTTTGGCAATCGCGCTGACGTTTTCAAGGTTGGTGCGAAACATCGTCTTTATAAGGATGTCGCGCATCATCACTGGAGAAAGCGACATTGCTTCAAGGGTCTTGGGCGCGGGTGGCGCCATGACGTTGGAGGTTTGCATATTCATCTCTGTCTGCCCGTATTTCGCGCTTCAAAAAAGTGAAAGCACGTTGTTTCTGTGGCCTTTTCGCCCATTTGCACAGCAAGACAGCCGCACAAAGGGAAAGGTTTGCAATGACGGTGTGCCTGACTATTGTGTCGAAAAAAGGGACAAAACCGTTCCAGAGGCAGGCAAAATGACAAATTCTAAGACAATTGTGGTGACTATATTCCTATTCGCTGTCCTTGCGGCGATGGGTGCGGCGGCAGTCCTGAAGGGCGGCCTTTATATCGGCCGTCACGAGGGCGACACGATGCATTTGATGCAGATCGTGTTCCGCATGGCGGACGGGCAGGTCCCACATCTGGACTTCATGACGCCCATTGGCGCGTTGGCGTTCTGGCCGATTGCGATGCTTGTAAGCGCGGGATTGGGCATCGGAATGGCGGTGCTTTGGTCGCAAGTCATTATGGCGGCCTTGTTTTTTCCTGCGATCATTTGGGTCGTGCGCACGCGGTTTACACCTGTGGTTGGCGCGATGTTTGGCCTGTTTGTATTGGTTTTGCTGCTGGCATTGGTTCACGGGGAATCCCAACGTTCAATCTCGATGTCGATGCATTATAATCGATTGGCGTGGGCGGCGGCGTTCATTGCGATTGTGACCGCCCTTATCCCCCCAAAGCAGGGGCGTGGCACGGTTGATGGTGTGATTGTCGGCGCGATGATCTGCGTGATGGTCATGATCAAGATGACCTATTTTGTATCTTTTGCCGCCCCGATTTTGCTGGCTTTGTTTCTGACAGGCCAAAAGCGGGCGGTGCTTGTCGGCTTGATCACAGGGCTTGTGATTGCTGGTGCGATTACGGCGTTTACAGGGCTCGAATTCTGGTTCGCATATGCGCAAGATTTGCTGACGGTTGCGGGGTCTGAAGTGCGCTCTGCACCGGGCGAGAAGCTTTCGGCGGTGATGGGTGCACCTGCCTATATTGGTGGATCATTGGCGGTGGTTGCAGGGGTGATTTTCCTGCGCCAAGCCGAGGTCGAGACCGGCGGGTTGGTGCTTTTGCTGCTTATTCCGGGGTTCTTCTATGTGACGTATCAGAATTTCGGGAATGATCCGCAGTGGCTGTTGTTGCTGGCGGTTCTGCTGTTGGCACTGCGCGAAGACGTGGGCGATGTGGTGAACGGTTGGGGTTGGAATATGCGTGACGCGATTGGTGTTGTGGCTGTGGCCGCTCTCGCGCTGACGGCGCCGTCCTTCTTTAACCTCGCCTATAGCCCGTTTCGTCACATGAACGTGGTTGAGGCTGACTATGCGCCGATCATGTCGCGTGGTGGTATCCACCGTGACCTACAAGGGCTTGATCTGCGGGTGAACCGCGTGGACGCTCGGGTCGCGATGGACGGTGTTGTGGCGGGGCTGGCCCCCTATGAGAAACGCGACGAACAACCGACGTTCATGGGTGAAACGATCCCCAATTGTACGGTTGAGCTGGGCCTTCCGATCATCATGGAAACGATGGTACGCGACTTGGAAGATGCGGGGCTTGCCGATGGTCGCTCGTTGTTTGCGGCCGATTTGTTCTCAAGCCACTGGTTGTTTGGTGATCTGGAGCCAATGGAAAACGGCGCGCCGTGGTACTACGGTGGCCTTCCTGGGATTGAGGACGCGGATTACCTGTTGGTGCCGCTGTGCCCCGTTGCACAGGATTTGCAGGCGCTCATCCTCACTGCGTTCGAGGAACGTGAGGAAAAGATCGAAGCGACGGAAATTCGCCGTACCGAGCTTTATATTCTCTATGAACTCGGTTGATCAGAAGAGCGGGATCGCAAGGTAAACGATCAAGACCGCTCCCATTGGGAAGCCCATCGGGAAGCGCTTCTTTTGGGCCCAGCTATCCCAATCTGGGACCATGTTGCGCACCGCTGGAATGGATCGGGCGATGCGATGGATCGCAAGACCCGCCGCCATACCGGCCCCAAGCAGCATAAGTACAAATCCTGTGTCATCTAGCGCCACAAAAGGGGCCGCAGATGCCAGAAATTTACTATCGCCTGCGCCCATCGCGCCAATCGCGTTGGCAAGTATCGCAACTATAAGAACGACCCCGAAGTGTGCGTAACGCCACAAATAATCGCTAAACGGCATCACCCAGTAGCCCACCACCACAAACACGATCGCAAGCGCGTCGGTGGACCATGTGGGGATCTTCATCGCCCGCAGATCGTTCCACGCAACATAGATGCACAGGGGTGCGACGAAGATCAGGAACGCAATGGATTGCGTAACCGTGACCGAGACTTCAGGAAATGCGAACACGTTTAGTTCGTCACGTTATCTTCGAGCGCACGGAGCGAGCGAACGGCCGCTTCAAAGTGCTGAGGATGCGTGTCGATCGCTTCACGAAGCAGCCCGCGACCAATGGTCAGATCGTTCTGCTTGATCGCCGTAAGCGCCAACGTATGGAGCAACTGCGCACGTTCAACTTGAGACATCTGAATAACCGGTAGATCGTAGTTGCGCTGCGCTCCGCGTGCCAGAACAAGGTTGTTCTTGGCGGTAAATAGGTCGGAGTCATTGCGCAGGGCGTCCGTGAACAGACGTTCCGCACCGGAATAATCACCACGCGTTAGCTTAGAGAAGCCCCAGTTGTTGAGGACGCCAGCAGGGGAGGTCGTAAGACCAGCCGCTGTTTCATAGAAGCTGTCCGCGTTGTCCCATTCTTCGTTGCTGTCCGCGACCATCGCTTCAAGGCGGTAGCGCTTGTACGTCTCGTGGGTCGGCGGAATTTGGTCGAGAACTTCTTCCGCTGCGGTCCAGTCGTTGGTGCGGATCAAGGCATCTGCAAGGTCGATGCGGTCATCAAGGGTCGAGTCTTCATGCTCAACCACAGATTTCCATGCCGCCGCTGCTTCAGCGGGGCGACGGGCGCGGATCAAGGACTTACCGAGGCCACGCATCAAATCGATACGACCCGGGTCGTTGGTCGATGCGCGCAAAAAGTAGTTCACGGCCTCGTTCGGGTCCGCGACGGTCAACATCACATCATTAAGGTTGGTTTCGTCGACAACATTCACGTCTTGCAACGCGCGTTCGACTTGTGCTTCGCCAGATTGATCGCACGCGGCCAATGCCAACGTACCCATCAGGGCTGCGGAAATAACGATAGGGTGGCGCATGTTTGTTGCGTCCTTTTACTGCTCTGCCTCTACAGTGTCGACAGGAGCAGCACGTCGCCGGTGCCCCGCCGCACCAATTGGAACGGTTCGTTCTCTTGCTGAGTAGTATTAAACGGATTTTCCAAATTTGCGAGCGCCAAGCGCAGGTTGTCCCGAATTTCGTCGGAATTGCCGTTATCCGTGGCAAATGCGCGACGAAAAACTTGCGCTGCTTCACTGATTTTGCCGCGTTCCATCAAAATGACGCCCAAATTGTTCCATGCAGGGGGGAAGGCAGGGTCTTCGTCTACGGCGCGGCGCAATAGGCTTTCGGCTTGGTTCAGGCGCCCGAGCTTAAGGTTGGCAGAGCCAAGCGCAGATAGGGTATCAACATTTAAGCCTTGTTGACCGGCAGCGCGGGTATAGGCGCGCAGGGCTAAATCGTATTCGCCGGCTGCCATCAAACGATGCCCGACCTCAAGACCATCAATGCTGGAATTGCCCGAAACACCGGGGGCGAAGACCCGATCACCCTCAGTTGGCGCAAAAGCGCCCTCACCACAGCCGGCGAGGACGCTTATTGCGATTAGGATAGCTACAAGTCTACGCATTTGAGCCTTTAGAAGTTGGCGGTACTCAGTGTTACGTAGATGTTATAGATGGACGGCCCGATGAGGATGATAAGAAGCGGCGGAACCGTGAACATCATCGTCGCGAGTGTCATTTTTGTCGGTAGCGTGTTGGCCTTTTCTTCGGCGCGCATCACCCGTTTGTCCCGCATTTCCGCAGAGAACACGCGCAGGGCTTCGGCGATGGATGTACCGAACTGCGTTGACTGGATCAGAACGGTCACGAAGGACGCAATATCAGCCACGCCTGTGCGTTCCGAGAAATCACGCAGAACTTGGGTTTTATCCTTACCGGCTTTCATTTCGTTGCTGACGGTTTCGTATTCTTCGGCCAACGCAGGGAAGCCTGACTTCAGCTCATGGGACACACGGATAATGGATTGGTCGAGGGACTGACCCGCTTCAACACAGACCAACATCATATCCAGAGAGTCTGGAAAGCCGTTAACCATTTCTTCTTGGCGTTCCTTCTGGCGCTTACCAACCCACCATTTCGGAAGGTAGTAACCGGCCATACCTGGCCCAAGGATCGACAGGATCGTGTTCTTGGTCGAGGGATCACCAGTGGAAGACTTGTAGACTGCATAGGCTACGCCGAGCAAAAGCAGAGTAATACCAAGAGCGAACTGCGCGAAGTGGTAGCTTTTTACGGCGGACTTCGTGCGGTAACCTGCTTGGATCAGCTTAAGTCGGATCGCGGAATATTCTTCCTCGTCCTGTGGTTCCAGAAAGCTGGAGTATTTATCAAGCTTGTCCGTACCCTGACTGGCGCGCAGCTTTTCAGGGCTGTTCTTGGAACTCGCGTTCGCGGAGGCCTTCAACCTGTCCAGTGGATCGTCCTGCTTTTGAAGCAATGCTGGAAGAACCAACAAGATCAGCAAAACGCCCAGCATCAGGACGGCCATAAGGGGGCCGAATGGACCGAGCATCTCAGTCAGTTTGGCGTTGATGGTGTCTAAGAAAGCCATGTCAGTTACACCTTAATGTTCACGAGACGACGCATGACGAATACGTTCGTTGCCAAGAAACCGGCGACAACCAGACATGCTGGAATGAATGCGGATGTTTCTTTTACGGCGTCATAGTAGTTCGGTTGAAGCAGGTTGATCATGACCAGCGCGCCCAGCGGGAACACGGACAGGAACATGCCAGACCATTTGGCTTCAGCGGTAATCGCTTTCACGCGGCGGAACAGTTTGAAACGCGCGCGGATAACCTGGCTTAGACCGTGCAGAATTTCAGCCAAGTTACCACCAGCGGTTTGCTGAATGGTCACGGCCACCGCAAGGAAACGCATATCCTGCATGTCGATACGTTCGGCCATTTGCTTAAGGGTCTCGCCCATGTCACGACCGTAGGCCGCTTCATCAGAGATCACGCCCATTTCAGTTCCAAGTGGATCCGGAACTTCACGCGCAACAATCGCAACCGCAGAGCTGAAAGGGTGACCCACACGAAGGGAACGCACCATCAGTTCAACCGCGTCAGGCAGCTGTTCTTCGATCATGGCGATACGCTTTTTGGCTTTGCCGTTAACCCAGAAGAAGATACCGCCAACACCCATCGCAACAGAAACAGCCGCGCGGATTGGCAGGGACGTGGCCGTACCAACGGTTAGGCCCATAAATGCTACACCGCACAGCACCACCATCAACATCATCAGCTGGGCAGGGGTGAAGGCGATGTTGGCTTTCTGCGCTTTGGACGCCAGCAATGAGTACAAAGGAATGTTCTTTGAACTCATGTGTTGGCTCATCTCCTTGCGGAGCTGGTCCAGAACTTCCTCGCGGTTGCCACCTTTTTCCAACAGATCAAGGCGACGGTTCACCTTGTTGTTGAAGTTGATGCTCTTGCCGAAGGCAACGAGGTAGATGCCGTTCACCAATACGATACAGGCCACAAAGATCAGGCCATAGATAATTGGTTCTGCTGAAATGGTCATTTTTTCAGTACCTTACTGGGCTGCTACAGGTTCAAAGATGGCTGGTGGTAAATCGTAACCCCAAAGCTTGAAGCGCTCTGAGAAGTGCGAACGCACCCCGGTGGCCGTAAAGTGGCCAATGATTTTATTGTCCGGCGTCAGGCCGACGCGCTGATACTTGAAGATTTCCTGCATGGAAATCACGTCGCCTTCCATACCGGTGATTTCGGTGATGGATGTCATGCGGCGAGAACCATCCTGAAGACGCGATGCCTGCACGATCAAGTTCACCGCAGATGAAATCTGCGAGCGCACCGCCTTTAGCGGCATTTCGATACCGGCCATCGCGATCATGTTTTCCAGACGTGACACACCATCACGCGCAGAGTTGGCGTGAATTGTTGTCATCGATCCATCGTGACCGGTGTTCATGGCCTGAAGCATATCGATAACTTCTTCGCCACGGGTTTCACCAACGATGATGCGGTCAGGACGCATACGAAGCGCGTTTTTCAGACAGTCGCGCGGGGAAACTTCGCCTTTGCCTTCAACGTTTGGTGGGCGGCTTTCCATCCGGCCAACGTGCGTCTGTTGCAGCTGAAGTTCGGCCGTGTCCTCGATTGTCAGGATACGTTCGTCGTTGTCGATGAAGGATGACAGCGCGTTCAAGGTTGTCGTTTTACCAGAACCCGTACCACCGGAAACGATGATGTTCAGGCGGGTAGACACAGCGGCCTGCAAATATGCGGCCATCTCTTCGGTGAAAGCACCGAAGTTCACCAGGTCATCAATGCCCAGCTTGTCCTTCTTAAACTTACGAATGGAAACCAGCGATCCGTCAACCGCAACTGGTGGAACCATGGCGTTGAAACGTGAACCATCCTGCAAGCGCGCATCGACGTAAGGGTTTGATTCATCAACACGACGGCCAACGGCGGAAACGATTTTGTCGATGATCCGCAACAGGTGCTTTTCATCTTTAAACGTCACATCTGTCAGTTGCAGTTTACCATCGCGTTCCACGAAGATCTGCTGTGGCCCGTTCACGAGAATATCGTTCACTGTTTCGTCTTGCAGCAGTGTTTCAAGCGGACCGAGACCTTTGACTTCAAAGAACAATTCTTTGGTCAACGTCTGGCGTTCTTCGCGGTTTAAAACCACGCCCATTTCGTCCAAGGATTCTTGGGCAATAGACTGGATTTCTGCTTTCAGGTCCTGATCCGTCGCGTTTTCAAGTGCGGCGAGGTTCAGGTTGTCCAAAAGTGCTTTGTGCAGCTCTAGCTTAATGTCGCCGAGACGCTCTTTGCGCTTTTTCTCTTTGTCGCCAGCCACAGCGACCGCCTGAACAGGGGCGGCTTTCATGATCGACTTGCGCGGCGCCTCTGGTGCGGCGGCGGGCAATTCGGTGACATTGTTTGCGTCGGCATCTGCTGCCGGTGCGGCCATTGCTTTGGCAACCAAAGGGTCGGTCTTTTTGTACTTAGAGAACATCTATTCTCTCCTTTATGCGGTTGCTGCTACGTCGGTCGAATTGACCTCGTGCACAGATTTGGCCAGCTTCGCGATCTCTTTGCGCAGCGGGTTTTTACCGATACCTTCAGCCATCGGAACGCCGTGATCGGCGTTTTGGGCAATGGCCTTGCCACCATCCGGAAGCAGCACTTCGATAGAAATGCCGAGGCTTTCAGCGAGGCGCTTGATCCGGCTTTTGCCATTCAGATCAGTGAACTTAGGAGCGCGGTTCAGCACGAAACGCAGTTTTTCGAACGGCAGTTGCTCACTCTGGAGCGCGCGTTTGATGCGAAGCGTGTTTTGCGCAGAACGCATGTCCAACTCGAGGGTCGCGAAATAGACGTGTGCCTTTTGCAGCACGGTTTCGGACCACTCGACCATCGTCATAGGCATGTCGATGATGACGTAATCGAAGTTCGTGCGCGCCATCTCGATGATGCGCTCAATGTCTTCCGGAGACAGCAAATCGAGCGGGATCAAATCTGTCGGCGCTGTCAGAACCTGCAATTTCTGCTCAAACGACAACAGGGAATGCATGAAGCTTTCGCTGTCCATGCTTTCGGTATCTTGCAGCATTTCAAAAACTGACTCGCGGCGCGGCAGGTCCAAGTATGTGGAAACTGAGCCGAACTGGAAGTCGAGATCAAGGATACAGACCCGCGGGCTTGGCGGTGCGTCGACGCCTTTGACCTTTGGTGGCTCCATATTGGCGAGCTCCCAAGCGAGGTTCACCGCCAAAGTCGTGGCACCCGTGCCGCCGGACATGCCCTGAACAGGGATCACAACACCGTTGTGGTCGCCCGAGGCCTTCAGTTTATTTTGAATTTCTGGTACAACAGGCGCCGGTTCTGGTGGTGTCAAAACGCGGTCGATTGCCTGTGCAAGCTCCCCTTCAGGAAGCGGGTAGGGGACAAATTCGTCTCCGCCTTCGCGCAGCAATCCGTGCAGGGACGCAGGGGATACATCCTCTGCGATCAGTAATACCTTGATATTGCGTTGTTTTGCCGCGCGAACGATTTCGGAGATGATGGACAAATCGCCCTCATCATCGGCGTCCAGCGCGATGGCAATAAACTCTAGATCAGCCGCCTCGGGCTGTTCAAGGAATGGCAACGCATCACCGAACCCAAGATCACCCCAGCTTTCGCCTAGGCAGGATTCCATATCTTCGATCAACAGATCGAAGTTTTGTACATCACGGCTCACCGTACATGCGGTGATTGGTTGTGGTTCAGGCTGTAACATATTCGTACTACTCATTGCCTTTTAGTCCTTTTACACCAGATCGACGGCGCGCTTATTTTGCGCCACTCCTGTCCTTTGGCCCTGAACGCAAGTCGCATTGGGGGCCTTGTTAGGAGTGTTTATGCTGACGAATGTGGGCAGGAATGGGGCCACAACTGCCCATTTGTGCGGTATTTGGAGACGGTAACGAGAATTTCAGACGGTTGTTTCCATATCTTGAGCGCGCTTGGAAACGAAAAAGGGGCCTCGAAAGGCCCCTGAAACACTATATTTTGCTGATGTTTTAGCCGCCGCCAGGGTTGAAATCACCACCGCCACCACCGCCACCAACCGTTGTAGGTGCTGTCGCGCTTGTGACGTATTCGCGGAAAATGATTGCGCCGTACTGGCCGTCAATCACTGACTGGTTTGACTGAACGAAACCAGAAACTTCGGTCACGGTCCGGCGATTCCGACGTTCTTGCCCTTGTGTCACGATCAATGGCTGTGTTTCCCCAAAGGATACAACGGCTTCGAGACGGCCGCGGTCAATACCTTGGCTTGTCAGGTAAAGAACAGCCGCTTCTGCACGGCGTAGGCCCAAACGGCGGTTGTAAGATGTTGAGCCAACCAAATCGGTATGGCCGAAAACCTTAAAACGCACTTCAGGGAACTGACGGATCCACGAAGCCTGCTGCTGCAGCGTAGCGCGTGCATTGGCGTCTAAGACCGTGGAGTTAAACGGGAAAGTTACCGTTGAATTTACCTCAGAGGCGAAGCGGCGGTTCAAATTGACCATGATGCTCGATTGGCCCGAATGGACCTGAGTGTTGTTCATGGTCGCGTTGCCAAAGTAGCCTGTATCAATCTCAGACCCGGCTTCGCGGGTGTTGAAGTCGCGCCACTGTGTAGCGGTGCCACCTGTACAGCCCGTAAGGACAAGTACTGCTGCGGTCAAAGCTGCTGTCGTTTTCATTGCCCCGAATCCCATCATTTAGTCCAACACGTAGCCATATGAACCGCTGAAGTCTTGTCGTGCAACCTCACCGGCGCCACCTTGTTGTGGCGCGTCCTCTGCCGCGACGCGACCAAAGAGGAACAAATCACGTTCGGTAGGTGGACGTACACGATCCGTCGGAAGCGCGAGCGCCTCGCCACGGGTCGGCGTTACAAGATGCGGCGTTACGATAATAACCAGCTCGGTTTGTTGGCGGCTATATTCAGCGGAACGGAACAGCGCGCCGAGAACAGGGATATCACCCGCCCAAGGAACCTGACCGGACAGATCAACGAAATCATCAGACAAAAGCCCGGCAATTGCGAAGCTTTCGCCGTCGCGCATCTCAACGGTCGTGGATGTTTCACGCGTCTTAAACGCCGCGATTGTGAAACCGTCTTGTGAGAAGCCATTTGACGGATCAAGCGAGCTAACGGATGCCTTAAGCTCCAAGTTAATGATGTCGCCATCAACAACACGTGGAATAAAGAACAACTCGATACCGAACGGTTTATATTCAACGGTTACAGAGCCTGAGTCCTGTGAAATTGGCACCGGATACTCGCCACCGGCGAGGAAACTGGCTTCTTGGCCGGAAAGGGCCGTCAGGTTTGGTTCTGCAAGCGTGCGAACAACGCCGCGGCTTTCCAAAGCTTCCAAAAGGATGCCGACTTCGACGCCACCAGCGTTGAAACCAAACAGGAATGCGCCTGCATTATCATTGCTTGCCGGCGTTGTGCCGGTAAGCGCTAAGTTTTGTGCAGTTGAGCCGACAGTCGTGCCGGTACCAGCTGAAAGACCAAGATCACCACCCAATGTGCTGCCACCAAGGGATAACGAGGAGCTAAGCGACTTAGAAACGGAACGCTGCATCTCTGCGAAGCGTACACGCAACATAACTTGCTGCGTTCCACCAACACTCATGAGGTTGGAAACGCGATCAGGTGCGTAGCGGTTGGCCAATTGCAGTGCGCGATCAAGGCGCGCAACGGAGGAAACCGTACCAGAAAGAACAATACCGTCGTTCGCAGTGCGAACTTCGATGTTTTCACCTGGCAGGATCTGCTCAAGGCGTTCTTTGAATTCTGCGATGTCTGGTGTCACGTGGACTTCCACGTTCGTAATAAGACGTCCGTCACCACCCAGAAGGGTAAGTGTGGTACGACCCGGTTCCTTACCCAGAACATAAATCGTGCGATCCGAAAGCGACGAGATGTCAGCAATCGTTGGGTTCGCGATTGAAAGTTCAGTAAATGGAACGTCGCTCTCTACAACAACCGCCCGGTTCATCGGCACGTTGAGCGCACTCGAAGGAGCGCCCCGCATGACTTGAAGGGTCTCAGCGGGAAGCTGAGCCGGAAGGTTCGTAAACGTAAGAGCCAACCCAGTAAGGGCTGCCTTGATAAATCTATTTTTTGTCATTGTGACCTGCCTCTAATGCCACGCCCGAAGCGGGCTTTTGCCCGTCATTAGGTCGAACCTGCGCCAAATTGACATTTTTTGCAAGAATCAATGTGTTGGGGTGCTTTGTTTATGTGGGTAACTGGCAACAGTTGAGTGTTGGCACGTTCGTTTTAAACTGAAACAGACGCCCGTGGCGGGGCCAGGGCGTCTGTCGGGTTTAGGTTGAGTTTGTGCAATTAGTACGGCCATGCGAGCGGCACACGTACTGATTGAACAACGTCAAATCAGGTAGTTAGCTGTTTCCGTAAGGTCAGCTTAATTTGTGCACGGGATCGGAATGTCGATCACTTCTGCGCCACGACGAGTTCGGATTGAACATTCTTGTTCTGCTTCGACCTCTGCAATGGGTGCTTCTGGCACAATTCCCAAAAGGCTTGCCTGATCGACCTCAATCGCACCGGAAACGGTGTCATCCGATCGTCCTACGAGTGACAAGGACAGGTTGCCGGTTGCTTGCGCTTGGGCAAGTGCTGCAACTTGGTTGGGGGAAACCTGCACTGTTACAGTCCGTGCAATCGTCGCACCAGTACGGCCGCTTTCGGACGTTTGGTCGACGGCGACCAATTGTACACCTTCTTGGATCAGCTTTGTGACTTCGCCGTTGCCGCCGCTTCCGACACCTTGAATGCGGCCTGTCCAGTAAACGTCAACGCGGTCGCCCGGGTTAAGGAAGCCGGAAACGCCAGAAGACACATCGACCTCGATCGTAAAGGCACGCATGCCGCGTGCGAGAAGGGCGCTGATACCAGCAACTTCGCCTGGAGCAGTAACCTTGGCGGCCAAGATGACCTCGTTTGGCTCCATCTGGCGGGTCACAACGCGAAGCTCTTCTGGACCGTTAGGGAACAATTCCTCTTCGGTGCGAAATGCGCCTTCTGGGAGAAAGGGTTCAGCGTATCTGATCACAACGATGTCTTCGGCCGTAATCTGTTCGCCGTGCTCCATAATACGGTTCACGGCATAGACGTCCACAGTCGGGACCGCCTGAGCTAAAGCTGCACGTTGCAGATTTAAATTGTTATTCTGTTCCTGAAAATACCCTTGCACCATATAGATGGCAAAGCCTGCTAGGCCCATGCCGACGATAAGGACAAGTCCGAATACTGCTCGCATTGTCTTTCCTTTCGGAGTTTGTGCCAATTCCTGCTGGCACGGATTTACGTGTTCCAATACTGCAAAAAGAATGCGGCCACTTTGTGCCGCATTCGTGTTCATGCTATGAAATTAAGATCGCGTTTTGTGCGAACTAGTGGGTAACGATTTCCTGTGAACTCAGGAATGCGCCAACGCTGGTGGACTTATCCGTAGCACCTGCAGCGATGAGCGCGATCAATGCGATGGCCAAGCCAACGATTGCGGCCGTTAGCACAACCCAGTCGACAGTGATGGCACCGTCTTCGCGTGCGCGGAATGATTTAATAAACTGTAACATGGTGGCTCCACTTGTTGGGGCGTTTCAAACTTTCCCTTTTGTAACCAAACAATGTGGCAAAAAAAAGTTGGCCAGGTGATGGTTTCTGGTCTTTAAGGTGCTGTATTTTAAACGAAAAAAGCCGCACCCGAAGGCGCGACCTTTCTTTCAAATCGTGACGTAGATTAGTACGTTGCGATTGTCTGTGCGGACAGCTGGGAAGAGATCTTGTCGCCCAAAGCTGTTGTACCGTTACCAACAGATGTCAGAACTGCGATGCCGAGGCCAACGATAGCGGCTGTCAGAACAACCCAGTCAACAGTTACAGCGCCGTCTTCGTCGTTGCGGAAGTTTTTGATAAAGTTAAGCATGTGTAGTCTCCAAAAAATTTGATGTGTGTTTGCCGTTAGGCGAATTAGTAAGTAGCGATTGTCTGTGCGGACAGCTGGGAAGAGATCTTGTCACCCAGGGCAGTTGTACCGTTGCCTACAGATGTGAGAACGGCGATGCCGAGGCCCACGATAGCGGCTGTCAGAACAACCCAGTCAACAGTCACAGCACCGTCTTCGTCGTTGCGGAAGTTTTTGATAAAGTTAAGCATTGTAGTCCCTCCTCAGGGTTTTCTCAGTTTCAGTATCTAGCCGGGAGTTCGTTGCACCGGCCTCTTGTTGGTGCGTTCCCGTCTTGGATGAGGAGTTTTTGCACTCCGAATGGGGCAAGAATGGGACAGCATTCGTGCAATTTTGTATCCAATTAGATTCTTGCGAAATAAACTCTTAGTGGCTTGAATTTAAATGATTTTACTTTTTAAAATAGTTAACGCGTGCATTTGATCGTTGCAAAATCGTGTCTAGTATTGGGCTGAAAAACCTATTGTTCACGAAATAGTAGATTACTGGGCCGCATTCGCGTTAAGTATAGTCAACAACAAGAAGCAGGCGGAGACCGCACAAATGCGGCGCAGCATTATAATGTCAGTTCTGATCGCCCTTTGTGGGGCGACAACCGCCACATCCGTGTTGGCGGAGAGTCATCGGTTGCAAGATGATTTCACCTTTCGGCGCGTTGGCGTACCACAAGCAGGGGCAACGAACCGGATTACCGTGCAGGTTGCGCCAAGCGCGCCCTCCGGTCCATCAGCACCATCAGCAGCCGGCGCCGCGACAGCAGCGCCCAGAACACCAGGCCAACCCGCGATTGCAGGTTTGGCACCCGCACCAAGTGGAACGGATTGGTATTGGGAAACGATTTCCCCCTCATTGGACGACGCAAGCACCCTGAGCTTAGAAGACGCCGTCGCCGCATTGGACACAGCACCTAGCGGTGAAGGCATTCCGGCACCACGATTGCAGGGCATGACAGAACTCGCAGATCGTTACGGGGTAGAAATCCTAACGGCGACGATTGGCACAGACGTTTCACCCGCGTTGGTATTAGCGGTCATTTCGGTTGAAAGCGCTGGGCGCTCGGATGCCGTTAGCGGGGCAGGTGCCCAAGGTCTGATGCAATTGATGCCGCCAACCGCCGCGCGGTTTGGCGTGACGGATGCGTTTGACGTGCAAGACAACTTAAAAGGTGGCACAGCTTACCTCGATTGGTTGCTGAACGAATTCGACAATGGCGTAATCTTCGCGTTGGCAGGGTATAATGCCGGCGAAGGTGCCGTGCGCAACAACAACGGCATCCCCCCGTATCCAGAAACGCGTGCTTATGTGCCCAAAGTATTGGCCGCATGGGAAGTTGCGCGGGGCTTGTGCATCACGCCGCCCGAATTGGTTACAGATGGCTGCGTCTTCAACGTGAACAGGGATTAAAATGTCCACTAAACCACTTGTCTTGGATGCCGACGGCACCTTGCTGCGCACCGATATGCTTCTTGAAGGAATCTGGAAGGGACTAGGCACTGATCCGGCCGCGACGCTGAAAGCGTTCGCTTTGATTAAGGATCGCGCCGCTTTCAAAACAGAAATCGCACGGATCGCGCCGCTACGTATCGATTTATTGCCCGTTAACGGTGATATCGCCGCGATGGCTGTTGAGGCGAAAGACGCAGGGCGCGAAGTTTCGATCGCATCAGCGTCAGATATCTCACTCGTGCAGCCTTTGGCTGAGCACTACGGCATCGAACGCGTTTTCGCCTCAGAAAATGGCGTTAACCTTAAAGGCAGCGCAAAAGCAGACGCACTTGTCGCAGCTTACGGTGAAAAAGGGTTCGATTACGCGGGTAACGATAAAAGTGACCGCAAGATCTGGGACCACAGCGATGGCGCGATTGTCGTTGGCAACGCAGGCGGTGGGGCCAAAGGGCTAACAAACGTCGTTAAGGTTAACGGTGGGTGGTCGCCACGCGCGGTTCTGAAATCGATGCGCCCGCACCAATGGGTTAAGAATGTACTGTTGTTCTTGCCGATGATCGCAGCACATGCCTTCTTCTTAGACACCTTCTTGGCGGTCTGTCTTGGCATCATCAGCTTCTCAGCAGCGGCCTCGTGCATATATATAGTCAACGATCTGCTCGATATCGAAGCGGACCGCCTGCACGTTAAGAAATGTAAACGCCCGTTCGCCGCCGGAACAGTACCTATACCGATTGGGATGCTGACCTGCGCAGCCTTGGGGGTGATTGCACTTGGGGTCGCAGCAATGCTGTCTGTGCAAATGTTCGGCGTCGTGGCGTTCTATATGTCGCTCTCATTGGCCTACTCACTGCGGCTCAAACGCATGCGTTGGATCGATATTATGGTGCTGGCGTCGCTTTATACTTTGCGCGTTGTTGCTGGGGCTGCCGCCAGCGGCGTTGATGCCTCGGTATTCATGCTGATCTTCATCTTCCCGGTCTTCATCTCATTGGGCTGCGTCAAACGAATGACTGAACTTGCACTTGCCAAAGATGAAAACCCCTTGCCAGGTCGAGGTTACGCGCGCCGTGATATGGGGGATCTGCTGAACATGTCTGCCGTGGGCATGATCGGTGCGTTGGTCATCTTCTTTCTTTACTCCTTCTCCGAGCAAGCACTCGCTCTTTATCCTGACCAATGGTTGATGTGGGTCGCACTCCTCCCTATCGCGGCGTGGCTCTATCGGATGATCAAATTGGGCTACATGGGCCAAATGGATTATGATCCAATCGTCTTCGCCATGAGTGACATTCGCGGCATTGGATTCCTCCTCATCACATTGTCACTGCTCTTTTACGCAGCGGGTTTGTGGTCCGAATGGTACGGGCGCATGTTCGGCTAAAAGGATCCAGCTTAATAGCTGTTCGCCTGCGGCGGCGGGGGAGCCTCCGGCGGGGATATTTAAGAGACAAAGGCAAGGTGGAGTAACTCTACCTTAACCATGCTCAATTAAATGCAGCGATGCGGTACAGGCGGGGACGCCGATGGCCGTAGACGGAGACAAGTATCGCTTGATCCAAAGCCCGGTACATTCCTTTTAAGGTGTGCCGGGCTTCTTGCTGTTTGTCTTTGTCTCGAAAATATCCTGGGGGAGTCCGAAGGACGGGGGCTAGCCCCCTCCACGCTCGCCGCAGGTACTGATCGAAGATCAGATCGACATTTTTTTAAAGATCGGTTCAGGAATAAGTTTGATGATGGTCATCACCGGCCACCAGATCCACTTTGTGTAAAGCGTGTTGCGTTTCTTTTGCAGCGCTTTTCGGATGTCTTGAACAACAGCGTCAGCGGTTGTCATAAAAGGTTGCTTGCCCAACCCTTGCGTCATGACCGTATCCACGGGGCCTGGTTTGACTGTTAGAACGTGCACACCGTGGCGCCCTAGTGCGTTACGAAGGCCAGACAGGTAGGTCGCAAAACCAGCTTTGGCGGCGCCGTAGACATAATTTCCAACGCGTCCGCGGTCGCCTGCAACGGAACCAACGCCGACGACGGATCCAGTACCGCGTTCAATCAGTACAGGGGCGAGCATTTGTAAGAAACGCGCGGGGCCTGTGAAACTGTCTGCAATAGTACCATCCACAAGGGTAGGATCGGCGTCGATCGCATCTTGCGCAGGCATAGAGCCCACGAAGACCGCACAGTTGATGGTTCCTGACTGTGCACTCGCCAAATCAATGATGGCTTGAAACGTGTCTGGAACACGTGCGTCAAAGATTGCAGGTGTCGCAGCGCTTGCGCCACGGGCCGTGGCGTCGTCGGCCGAAGCTTTCAAATCGTCCATCCGGCGTCCTGCTAGGATCACATGTGCACCTTGCTCGGCCACAGAACGTGTAAAGGCTTTGGCGATCGTCGAGCTGGCGCCGAGGATGATCCATGTTTGGTTTGTGTTCGTGTCGGTCATTGGGGTGTCCTTAGGTCTAGGCGGCGGGTCATGTCGGTTTGCAACTGACCCTCAGGGTCAGCCTTGGCGACAGCGCGCGCCCAATTGGAATGTTCAGGGTACATCGATTTGATCGCGGCCCCTGTCGAAAGCGCATCTTTTGCGAGGTAAAGTCGCCCGCCCGCGTTTAACGTTGCCGCTTCTAGGCGTTTGATAAGCGCGCGTGCAGCAGGGCGGTTGGGGAAGTCTACGGCGAGGGTGTAGCCCTCCATCGGAAATGACAGATACCCTTCGCGCCCTTCACCCATGCGTTTCAGCACCGCAAGCGGGGAGGCAAGGCCGGAGGTCGCGATTGTTTGCATGATCGTGCGCAGGGCTTCGGATTGATCCAGTGGCACAACGCATTGGAATTGATGAAAACCGCGCTTGCCGTAAAGCTTGTTCCAGTCGTGGATTTTATCCAGTGGAAAGAAGAAATCTTGCACGGTGCGCACGACGGTACGACCGATTTTCGGAACACGGCGGTAATAGGCAGCGTTGAACAGCTTCACGATTGGGCTGCTGAGGGCCCAATGCGGCGCGTTGAAGGGAACCTTCTTGGTGCCACGCGCGGTTGGGCGCAGGCCTTTGCAGGTTTCGCCTTCTTCAACGATGCCACGACCCAAATCTTCACCCGTTGCAGTCGCATCAATCCAGCCAACTGTGTAGGGCGCTTGGGAATTGTCGAGGAGCGACAGGTGTTCATCCCAATCGCTTGCGCGTTGTTCTGTCACCAACATCATGTCGCCGCGTGTGCGGACAAGTTGTAGGGTCGCCTGCGCAATTAGGCCCGTCTGCCCTAGGCCGCCACAGGTGGCGAGCCAAAGCGCACCCGTTTTTGGCGTGATCTTGCGCGGCTTGTCTTGGATCAGGGTAATGGCGGTGACGTGCTGGCAAAAACTGCCTGCGTGGTGGTGGTTTTTACCATGTACATCCATCGCAATTGCGCCGCCAACCGTCGCAAAGCCCGTGCCGGGAACAACGGCAGGCATCCAGCCTTGCGGCGCGAATACGCGGGTGAGTTCGCCGAGTGTAATACCAGCCTGAACCGTCAGTAGGCCTGTTTCGCGATCAAACGAGATGATGCGGTCAAGTTTGGTCATGTCGATGGCTTTGCCACCGGAGTTCAGCGGCGCATCCCCGTAAGAGCGGCGATTGCCGATTGCGGGGCCGTCGTTTCGTAGTGCTTCGGCGGTGTCAGGGATGGCGATGTCACCCTTCGCGCTCAGCGCGCGGCCCCAGCCAGAATAGGTTTGGTCTTTGGCCCAGATCATGCGGTGGCGGCCTTCTGTGAAATACGTTCGGCCATCGGGAACACGGCAACGCCGATCAGGATGGCGAACCAGAGCGTTGTGAGGCGAATGACGGCGGTGGCAGGGATTGAGACGTCGAGTGGGATGCCTTCAAGTGAGAGCAGCGCGACCATCGCCGCCTCGGCACCGCCAACACCACCGGGGGCTCCGGTCAAACCGCCTGCGAGGGTGGAGAAGGTAAAGATTGCGATTGCTTTCGCAAAGCCGATGTCAGCGCCCATCCACATTAACAGCAGATGAAACGCGTAGCCTTCAGCGACCCAACCGATAAGGCCAAGCGCGAGGGCGGCGGCCATGATTGGGCCGCTGGAAAAGACAGTAAGGGAACGCGCAGCGCTGCGCACGCGGGCCATCAGGCGAGGGAACTTGCCAATGGTGCGATAAAGGAGTGTGACGCAGGCCGCGAGGAGTTTAGGGCGTGTCGCGACAAAAGCAGCAGCAAGCGCAAGGAGGGCGACGGGCATTGCCATTTTGATGCCGCCTGCAGAAAGCGCGATGCCACCTGCAAGAATAAGCGCCATCGCTGCAAGGTCAGATGCGCGGTCCATCAGGACCAGCGGGGCCGTGCGTTCAACCGCCCAACCTGTTTCACGCTTGAGCCAACGCATGCGAATAAGTTCACCGACGCGGCCGGGGGTGACGGACATCGCAAAACCGCCCAAGAAATGGCGAAGGTCTTGGATCAGCGTCGTTGAGAGGCCGAGGCGATTGGAAAACAGGTGCCAACGGGCACCGCGAAATAGGTAATTCACAAGACTAAGGGCGAGTAGGATTACGATTTGGGAAAGCGTTAGCTGCATCAGCTGATGTTTTGTTTCTTCCCAACCCGTCGCAACTGCCAAACCGACAAGCCCTGCGATCACAAACGCAAAGAGCAGGCCAAGCAGGGCGATATCACGCCACCGTCTTGCAGGCCCTTTTGTCGTCTGTGCTGAGTTTCTCTCAGTTGTGTTTGTACTGCTCATCGTCATCATTTCGCGATTAGCGACAGAATAGGGCGAGACTATGACTTTGTTGTCAATTCGGAAACGGTTTTAGTGATGTTTGGGGAAAATATGCGCTTGCGCGCGTTCTTGTCACAGATTGAGGTGAGGTGATGAGAACTGGGCTGTTCCGCGCCGGGGCTTATGTTGGAGCCTCCGGCGGGGATATTTTTGAAACAAAAGCAAGGGCTAGCGCCTTGTTTGTTTAGACGATTGTTGCCTCGGTTGCGGCGCGAAGTTCGTCCTCGGTGACGCCATCGGCGCATTCAACGATCTTCAGGCCACCGTCAACAACATCGAGAACACCAAGGTTGGTGATGATGCGATCAACGACTGATTTACCTGTCAGCGGCAGCGTGCATTCCTTGAGGAGTTTGCTGTCGCCGTGCTTATTGGTGTGGTCCATCACGACAATCACGCGGCCAACGCCAGCCACGAGGTCCATCGCGCCGCCCATGCCTTTAACGAGCTTGCCCGGGATCATCCAGTTCGCAAGGTCACCTTTTTCGTCAACTTCCATCGCGCCAAGAATCGCAGCCGCGATTTTGCCGCCACGGATCATGCCGAAGGATTGCGCAGAATCGAAATAGGCTGTGCGGTCCATTTCGGTAATGGTCTGTTTGCCCGCATTGATCAGGTCAGGGTCTTCTTCGCCCTCAAACGGGAAGGGACCCATGCCCAGCATGCCGTTTTCGGACTGCAGCGTAATGTCTTTGTCACCGACGTAGTTTGCCACGAGCGTCGGAATGCCGATGCCGAGGTTTACATACCAACCGTCTTCGAGTTCTTCAGCTGCGCGTGCAGCCATTTGGTTACGATCCCACATTATGCTTTCTCCCGAACGGTGCGCTGTTCGATGCGCTTTTCGTGGTCGCCCTGAATGATCCGGTGCACGTAAATGCCGGGCAAGTGAATGCTGTCGGGGTCAAGCGAGCCTGTCGGCACGATTTCTTCGACTTCAACGACGCAGGTTTTCCCGCACATGGCGGCTGGCGGGTTGAAGTTGCGTGCGGTTTTGCGGAACACAAGGTTGCCGGTTTCGTCCGCTTTCCATGCCTTCACAATGGCGAGGTCTGCGAAGATGCCGTTTTCCATGATGTAAGTTTCCATGGCGCCATCAGGGCCGGTCGGGAAATCTTTGTGCTCTTTGTCATCCGCAATCACGGTGCCAACGCCAGTTTTGGTGTAAAACCCAGGGATGCCGCAGCCGCCTGAACGCATGCGTTCGGCCAGTGTGCCTTGTGGGTTGAATTCCAACTCTAGCTCACCGGACAGGTACTGACGCATGAATTCTGCGTTTTCGCCAACGTAGGAACTGATCATCTTTTTGACCTGACGGGTCTGCAGCAAAATCCCGATCCCGAAATCATCAACGCCTGCATTGTTAGATGCGAATGTCAGGTCTTTGGTGCCAGCGTCTTTGATTGCGCTAAGTAGCAATTCTGGAATACCGCAAAGGCCAAAACCTCCCGCCGCGATAAACATGCCGTCATGTAGCAACCCATCAAGGGCCGCAGCGGCGTTTGGATAGATCTTCTTCATTTAACCCCCCGTGTAAATTTGCCGCATTCAAGCGAGCGGTTGACGGGAAGTCAATGAAATTGCTGCGCCGCAGCGCAATTTAATGGCAAAATTTTCTGATCGCAGGCATCAATCTTTCTTGGGGCTTGCTTTCTTCTTGGTTGTCGCCTTCTTTGCTGCCGGTTTTTTCTTGGCTGTGGCCTTTTTCGCAGGCGCCTTTTTCTTAGCGGGCGCTTTTCGTGCGACTTTCTTGCCAGCCTTAGCTGCACGTTCCTCGATGAGCGTTACCGCTTGTGACAACGTCAGATCAGCGACTTCGATCGTATCGGGGATCGTTGCGTTGATTTTGTCCCATTTCACGTAGGGGCCATATTTGCCATCAAACACATTTACCGGTCCGCCAACATCAGGGTGTTCACCCAATTCGCGCACAGGCACGGCGGCTTTGCCACGTTGGCCACGGCTGGCAACCTTGGCGGCCAGCAGTTCAACAGCGTGGTTCATACCAACCGTAAACACATCCTCAAGGCTTTCGAGGTTCGCATTGGTGCCACCGCGATCCGACGTGGATTCTGCGTGTTTCAAATACGGGCCATAGCGACCGATGTTTGCGAAAACGTTTACGCCATCTTCGGGGTGGGTGCCGATGAAACGGGGCAGAGACAGCAATTTAACTGCTGTTTCCAGCGTGACTTCTTCGGGCGGCCATTCCTTGGGAATAGACTGGCGGTTCGGCTTTTTGTTGTCTTCTGTGACCTCGCCACGCTGGGCATACGGGCCAAAGCGACCTTTGTGGATCCAGATTTTGTCGCCGTCGTCTTCGCCAAGCATCTTACCTTCTGGTGGAATGCCTGATGCATCTTCGGCACCAGGAGGGCCGAACGCACGGGTGTATTTACATTCAGGGTAGTTGGAACACCCGATGAACGCGCCGCCGGCACGGGCCGTGCGCATGGACAAACGACCATTGCCACAGTTGGGGCAAAGTCGTGGGTCTGTGCCTTCCTCATTCGGTGGGAAGATATGTGGCGCAAGAACTTCGTTAATTTTATCAAGAACTTCGGTGATGGAATTGTCCATCGCTTCGTCGATGGTGACTTTGAAGTCGCCCCAGAAGTCGGCCAATACCTTCTTATAGTCGGCATCGCCTGCGCTGACGTGATCTAGTTCTTCTTCCAGCGACGCGGTGTAGTCGTAGCCAACATATTTACGGAAATAGTTGGTCAGGAACGCCGTAACGAGGCGGCCTTTGTCCTCGGGGATAAGGCGGTTCTTGTCTTTGCGAACATACTCGCGATCTTGAATTGTTGTCACAATGGACGCGTAGGTGGACGGGCGGCCGATGCCGAGCTCTTCCATCCGTTTGACCAAAGTGGCCTCGGTGTAGCGCGGGGGCGGCTGCGTGAAATGCTGCTCAGGCGTGACGGACGTTTTGGTGATAGCGTCACCTTCAGCCATCTGCGCCAAACGCTTGTCGTCGTCATCCACGACCTTGTCGTCTTCGTCGTCGCGGCCCTCTTCGTAAACAGCAAGGAAGCCGTCAAATAGTACAACTTGCCCTGTCGCCCGCAGTTCGACCTGACCATCATCCGAGCCGATATCGACCGTGGTACGTTCCATACGCGCAGCTTCCATCTGGCTTGAGATGGTGCGCTTGTAGATGAGATCGTAGAGTTTCTTCTGGTCGGGATCAGCGATTTTAGCCGCTTCTGCGTCCTTCATCAGGTCCGTAGGGCGCACACATTCGTGCGCCTCTTGGGCGTTCTTCGCTTTGTTCTTGTAGATGCGTGGGCTGGACGGCACGTAGTCCTTGCCGAATTTGGCAGCAATCGCTTCGCGCGCTTCAGTCACCGCTTCGGGTGCCATATCGATGCCGTCGGTCCGCATGTATGTGATAAGGCCCGCTTCGTACAAACGTTGGGCCGCGTTCATTGTCATACGTGCGCCGAAGCCGAATTTACGGCTGGCTTCTTGCTGCAACGTCGATGTCATGAACGGTGCGGATGGGTTCCGGTTCGCAGGTTTCGCTTCGACCTTTTTGACGCTCAGGTCGCGGGACTGCACTGCTTGTTGCGCCAGTTCTGCCTGCGTTTGGTTTTCAAGATCAAACTTTTCCAGCTTTTTACCAGCAAGCACAGTTAAGCGCGCATCAACGGATTGGTTGCGCGGTGTCTGCAGCTGGGCTTTTACGGACCAGTATTCGCGGTTGTTAAACGCTTCGATTTCCATCTCACGCTCAACGATGATGCGCAAAGTGACTGACTGAACGCGGCCCGCAGACTTCGCACCAGGCAGGCGGCGCCACAAAACAGGGCTGAGTTTAAACCCAACAAGGTAGTCCAACGCGCGCCGCGCGAGATAGGCGTCAACCAAGGGCTGATCGACAACGCGCGGGTTTTTCATCGCCTCAGTAACGGCGGATTTGGTGATGGCGTTAAATACGACGCGCGAAACGGGGGTGTCTTTCTTGATCGACTTGCGTTTGCGCAACGCCTCTTCGAGGTGCCAAGAAATCGCTTCCCCTTCGCGGTCGGGGTCGGTCGCGAGGATCAGTTCGTTATCGTTCGCCAAAGCGTCTGCAATGGCTTTGATATGCTTTTTCGAGTCGCTTGCGATCTCCCAAAGCATGTCGAATTCGTTGTCTGGATCAACAGAACCGTCTTTTGGCGGCAGGTCACGGACGTGCCCGTATGAGGCCAAGACTGTATAGTCGGACCCTAAATACTTGTTGATTGTCTTGGCCTTAGCCGGAGACTCGACGACAACAACAGGCATAGGAATCCTTTCAAAACACACATTGGTAATGGTTGGGCAAAATGTGGTTGGGCTTAAGGGATTGTCAATGCAGCATCTTGCCAATGCTTTAAGATTTAATCGTTTCCCCCTAAATGCGCGCCACGTTGCCGCCCAAATCTTGCATTATTGAGGGGAACTGAGTGCCCCAAAAGTGGAAAACACAAGAATGTTTGAAATTGCGATAGGAGTCACCGTCGGTGCGATAATTGTGGTTCTGTTCATTGTCGAGCGTGCCATCGGAAATCTGCCGGCGTCCCATTGGATCAGTAGAAAGCTCAAAGGCAAAGAAACTGGGATTTATGGTGGTGATTGTGGCGGGCCAGTTGGCGGGTCAGATTTTGACGGTTGCGATTAGTAGGCACTAAACCGCACGAGCCAGTAATCCACCCGGCTGACGAATGACTTTTCCTTCAAGCTCAAGATCTACAAGAAGAGGAGCAATGGCAGTTGCTGGCGCAGACAGGCTACGCATGAGCTGGTCTTCAGCCATTGGTGCGGGGCTTAGGCGGTCGAGGATATCTGTGTGAAGCAGCGCGGTTTCGCGCAAAGATCGCGGTTGTGTGGGGGTGTCGAGCGGTAGTTCGGGGGCGGGCGCGCGTGGGTCGCCGAGATGATCTAACACGTCATTGACGCCGCGCACCAAGATCGCGCCATCACGGATCAGCATGTTGCAACCGGCAGCGCGGGCATCAAACGGATGACCGGGAACGGCGAGAACGTCGCGCCCTTGGTCCAGCGCTGTGCGCGCAGTGATCATGCTGCCGGACTTGGCCGCGGCTTCAACAACAATGGTCGCTTGGGCCATGCCGGAAATGATACGGTTGCGGGCGGCGAAATGGCGGGGGTGCGGGTGCAGACCTATTGGTTGGTCGGACAGGCGAAGACCCTGTTTAGCGATTTTCTGCGCGAGGTTCGCGTTTTCGGCGGGGTAAATAACGTCAACACCGCCTGCCACCACTGCGACAGTTCCCGTGGCGAGTGATCCGTCATGGGCCGCAGCATCAACACCGCGTGCAAGACCGGACACAACGGTAAATCCTGCCGCGCCAAGGTCTAGTGCAAGTTTGCGGGCCATTCGGGTTCCGAGAGAAGACGCATTTCGCGCACCGACAAGGGCAACCATCGGACGTTTGAGGACGCTCGGGGAACCGGTCATCCACAACATCACTGGAGCATCTTCAACTTCGGTTAAGCCAACGGGAAAATCATCCTCACCAGCAAAGACAAGCCGTGCTTTGGTGGCGTGGCCGGCCTTGAGTTCGCTACGAATAACGCCTTCTGGGCAAATCTTATAGTCGGGAACACCAGCTTCGTGCGCGATACGCGGTAAAGCCTCAAGCGCGGCGGCAGCGGAGCCATGTTCAGCCAGCAAGCGGCGATAGGTGACGGGGCCAACGCGACGAGAGCGCAACAGACGGAGATGATCGACACGGTCATCTTCCGTGGTGGGTGGGAGTGGGGGGTGAGTGGAAGAACAATCGCTCTTAGTCATCGTTTTCCCCGTCTGTTGCAAAATCAGGTCTAGATTAGGCAAGTTAACGGAAGGTTATTAACCACATGTTTTTTCATGACCCAAAGAATGGTCAGGCTGGGCGTCATGAAAGTGGGGCTTTTAATCCAACACCTATTGCCGTTGGGTGGACAAAACGGATCGCGCCCCAATACACCACTGCAAGAGTGACGCCGACACAGCCGATCACGATGGCTTCTTGCGATGGGGCAAAGCCATTCATCACTAATGCGGCGAGTAATCCGGTTAGAAAGCCACCAAGAACCGCAACACCCCATCCTGCAAAACCACGCGCGGCAGCGAAGGCGCTAAGGGGAATTGCTGCCAGTAATCCGCACCAAGACACGAGAGGCGAGGCGACGAGAAGTATCCCAATGGTTTCGATCGCGAGAACAGGCGAAGCCTGAGGGTCTTCGGTGATAGGCACCGTAAACAGCCCAGTAAGGCCAACGATTATAGTTCCTAGAATTACGGGACCGATAAGCACGGCCAACGTCCCTGTAAGGATCGGCAGGTGGCCCGCTACGCGAAACCCAGCCGGATTGGTGCGCCAGACGGGGTAGCGCGACGTGATCATGTCGCAGCGCCGCCAACGGTCAGCCCACCGATCATTAGGCTTGGCTGGCCAACGCCGACCGGAACCCATTGTCCCGCTTTGCCGCAATTGCCGATTCCGGGGTCGAGCGCCATGTCGTTGCCGATGCCGCGAATTTGTTTCAGGGCTGTTGCGCCATCGCCGATCAGGGTTGCGCCCTTGACGGGAGCGCCGACCTTGCCGTTTTTGACGCGGTAGGCCTCGGTGCAGCTGAACACGAATTTCCCATTGGTAATGTCGACCTGTCCGCCGCCAAAGCCAACGGCATAGATGCCGTCCTTTAGTCCTGTGAGCATGTCTTTGGGGTCGTCCTGTCCGCCAAGCATATAGGTGTTGGTCATACGTGGCATCGGGATGTGGGCAAAGCTTTCACGGCGTCCGTTGCCAGTAGGTTCGACACCCATCAAGCGCGCGTTCTGGCGGTCTTGCATGAACCCGACAAGGACGCCGTCCTCAATCAGCACGTTCTTGGCGCTGGGCGTTCCTTCGTCATCCACGGTAATCGAACCTCGACGATCAGGGATCGTGCCATCATCCAGTACGGTCACGCCCTTGGCGGCAACCTGTTCGCCCATCAGTCCGGCGAAAGCAGACGTGCCTTTGCGGTTGAAATCACCCTCTAACCCGTGGCCGACGGCTTCGTGCAACAAGATGCCGGGCCAACCTGGGCCAAGCAGAACATCCATAACGCCAGCGGGCGCGGCTTCGGCTTCTAGGTTCACTAGCGCGATGCGCAGGGCCTCACGTGCGACGGGTTGCCAATGGTCTGGGCCGATCAGGTTGATCAGGCTGGCACGTCCGCCGCCGCCCATTCCTCCAGATTCGCGGCGGCCGTTTTCTTCGACGATGACCGAGATATTCAGGCGGCTCATCGGGCGTGTGTCGGTCACAAGCGTGCCTTCGGGTCGCAGGATAACAACCTCTTGGTGGGACGCGGCGAGGGTCGCGCTGACTTGAACAACGCGTTTGTCGAGGTCGCGACAGAATGCATCGATTTCTTTTAACAGGTCGATCTTGGCAGGGAATGTCGCCTCGGCCATCGGGTCTTGGTCAGAATATAGGACCGTGTTTGTGCGGGCAGGGGCGTCGGCCAACGTGCCGCCACCATCCCCAACCGCCAAACGCGCAGTAGCAACCGCGCGGCGAAGGGCATGTTCGTCGATTGTGGTTGAATGGGCATAGCCTGCGACCTCTCCGCGAACAGCCCGCAGGCCAAAACCTTCGGTGGCATCATAGCTGGCGGTGCGAATCCGGCTGTCATCGAAAGACAAGACCTCGGAACGGCGGCGCTCGAGGAACAATTCACCATCATCTGCCCCCGCAGTGGCATCACGCAGCATTGCCAAGGCACTTTCCTGATCTAGATTCGTCTCAAAAGGGCGGAAAGGATCGTGCGACATTCGGGATTCCTGTCTGTTTCTTTGATTTGGATCAAAAAGCGACCCTTTGACACGTCTGGATCGCTTGAGTTGGCCTACAGGATATGGGATGACCCAAGACGAATACAACGGGATTCCGCTTGCGGAGTCGCGGAGGAATTGAAGATCGCGCACCGTTCGCGCTTACATCACAGGGATCACATGCAGATGATGAACATCGCAAAACGTTTTGGACTTGCCGCAGCTGGCGTCGCGCTGGCGGGAACAGCCCATGCACAAACCGCCATTGAAGATCTTGAGATCATTGGCGCACCGACACCAGGTGCAACTGGTTTTCAGCCGGCCGTGACAGAATTGGCCCGCGACCTGCAGTGGCTGGATGGCATGTTGTTGGTGATCTGTGCGGTTATCACGCTGTTCGTGACTGGCCTGCTGGCTTGGGTCGTCCTGCGTTACAACAAGAAATCCAACCCGACACCTGCGACGTTCACACATAACTCGCCGCTCGAAGTTGCTTGGACGATTGTTCCAATTGTCGTCCTCGTCTTTATCGGCGCGTTCTCCCTTCCGGTTCTGTTCAAGCAGCAGGAAATCCCTGAGGGCGACGTGCATATCACTGTGACAGGCAACAAATGGTTCTGGAGCTACGAGTACACAGACGAAGCGATCTATTTTGACAGCCGCATGATTGGCTACGCGCAAAACATCAACGATGACATCATCGCTGAACTTGAAGAAGCTGGTTATTCCGAAGACGAGTTCGGTTTGGCAACAGACACAGCAGTGATCGTTCCTGTTGGTGCGACTGTTGTTATGACGGTTACTGGATCTGACGTGATCCATTCGTGGACGATCCCAGCATTCGGCGTAAAGCAAGACGCCGTTCCTGGCCGTTTCGCGCAACTGTGGTTCAACGCTGAGCAAGAAGGCATCTACTTTGGTCAGTGTTCAGAGCTTTGCGGTAAAGACCACGCCTATATGCCGATCACTGTGAAAGTGGTTGATCCAGCTGTCTACGAAGAGTGGGTAGCGAGCGCACAAGAAGAATTCCCAGCTTAATCGTTGGGCCTATCTTTAATCGAGGATCGTAATGACTGACGTGACCAACCAAACGCAGACGCAAGAAGCGCAGATGGGCGATTATTTCGCCCTGATGAAGCCGCGCGTCATGCAGTTGGTTGTGTTTACGGCCCTTGTTGGGTTGGTCGTTGCACCTGTTGGTGTGAACCCGTTCGTTGGTTTCGTTGCCGTCTTGTGCATCGCTGTGGGTGCCGGTGCATCCGGTGCGTTGAACATGTGGTGGGACGCTGACATCGACGCGATCATGAAGCGCACAGTAAACCGGCCGATCCCGTCGGGCGCTGTGCAGCCAAATGAAGCGCTGGCGATTGGCGTGACACTGTCGGCTTTTGCCGTTGTGTTGTTGTTCTTGGCGACAAACGCATTGGCCGCGGGCCTGCTGGCGTTCACGATCTTCTTTTACGCTGTCGTCTATTCCATGTGGCTCAAGCGTTCGACGCCGCAAAACATTGTGATCGGTGGTGCCGCTGGTGCGTTCCCTCCGATGATTGGTTGGGCTGTTGCGACTGGGTCTGTTTCGATCGAATCCGTTCTGATGTTCGGCCTGATCTTCATGTGGACGCCGCCGCACTTCTGGGCGCTCGCGCTGTTTGTGAAATCTGATTACGGCGATGCGGGCGTTCCGATGTTGACGGAAACCCATGGCCGCAAGGTTACGCGCAACCATATCCTTGCTTATTGTGTGCCGCTGGTTGTGGTCGCGTTTTGGCTTGGCTTTACGTCAATTGGTGGCCCTTTCTACCTGCTGGTCGCACTGGTGTTGAACGTTTGGTTTTTGAAAGGTTGCTACGGCATCTGGACGCGTACGGACGAAGATTCTGATGCCGACAACCACGCTGTTGAGCGCCGCACATTCGTTGTCTCTATATACTACTTGTTCGGCCACTTCGGTGCCCTGATGGTTGAGGCGCTGTTGCGCAGCTACGGCCTGACGTCATGGGCGGGGTGGTAAAATGGCAATAAGAGCTGAACATGAAATCCATTCGCGCCGCAAAGGGCGCAACTTTGGCGTTGGCCTGCTGCTTCTGGGCTTTATCGGCATCGTTTTTGGTCTGACTGTCGTAAAGGTTCTTGGTCTGACGGACATCCGTCAGCTGGAACGGTTCGACCACGTCGCCCGTCCGCAGCTTGAGCCGGGTGCATTGGAAGCGGCGGAGCAACGCGCTGCTGATCTTGAAGCCGCTTCGGAAAGTGAGGCCAGCGAATGAGCCTGAACCCGTTTAACCGTATCCCCGAAGGCCCGAACCGCACAGCTGCACAAGCTGTAAGTGTTGTTGTCCTGATGGGCGCGCTGTCTTGGGCGTCCGTGCCGTTTTATGATTGGTTCTGTCGTGTCACCGGTTTCGGTGGCGTAACGAACGTCGCGACGATGGAAAGCCAGACGGTCCTCGATCAGACGATTACAGTCCGCTTTGAAAGCTCAACAGCCGCTGACATGCCATGGGATTTCAAACCTGTGCAGCGTGAAATGGAAGTGCGCATCGGTGAAACCGTTCTGGCCTTTTATGAAGCCACCAATCCAACAAGCGAACCTATCGCAGGTGCCGCGTCCTACAACGTTGCCCCCTACGAGGCCGGCGCGTTCTTCGACAAGATTGATTGCTTTTGCTTTGAACAGCAAATTCTGCAACCAGGTGAAACGGTAAGTATGCCTGTTTCATTCTTTGTGGATCCTGCCATCGTGGATGACCGCGAAGGGCAGTATGTGCATACGATTACTTTGGGATATACGTTCCACCGGAACGATCTGCCCGTTGACTATGATACAGCCACCCTTCGGGTGGACGAACAAACCGCGCTGGAAACAGTGCAACCGACAGACCTGAATTAATAAGACCAACGCCGTAAAGGGACGAAACTCATGGCCCATGAAAAGAACCACGACTACCACATCCTACCGCCTTCTGTTTGGCCACTTCTGACAGGGGTTTCTGTCTTTGTTATGCTGTTTGGCGCCGTTCTCTGGATGGATTCCAGCGACAGCCCATACGTCTTCCTGATGGGTTTCGCGGGCGTGTTGTATTGCATGTACGCTTGGTGGGCTGAAGTTATCGTTGAAGCGCACCAAGGCGATCATACGCCGGTTGTCACCATCGGCCTGCGTTATGGTTTCATCATGTTCATCATGTCCGAAATCATGTTCTTTGCCGCTTGGTTCTGGTCTTTCTTTAAGCACGCAATGTACCCAATGGGTCCACAGTCCCCAGCGATTGATGGCCAGTTCCCGCCAGCGGGCATTGAAACGTTCGATCCTTGGCACCTGCCACTGATCAACACGTTGATCCTGTTGTGTTCCGGTGCTGCTGCGACTTGGGCGCACCACGCGCTTGTGCATGAAGACAACCGTGAAGACGTGAAGTCCGGTCTGATCCTTGCGGTCATTCTGGGTGTGATCTTTACTGTGTTCCAAGCTTACGAATATGGCCACGCGGCGTTCGGCCTTGCTGGCAACATCTATGGCGCGAACTTCTTCATGGCGACGGGCTTCCACGGTTTCCACGTGATCATCGGTACGATCTTCCTGTTCATCTGTTACCTGCGCGTTCGTCGCGGTCACTTCACAGCTAAGCAGCACATCGGTTTCGAAGCTGCGGCATGGTACTGGCACTTTGTAGATGTTGTATGGTTGTTCCTGTTTGCAGCCGTCTACGTCTGGGGCCAGTAAGCGACCTTGACCTGAACGGTTTGACACGACAAGACGCGCAAGGATAACTCCTTGCGCGTCTTTCTTTATTTGGGACATTAACTATGCGGAAATTTCTCTTTCCTCTTGTGGCAGGCCTCGGCGGTCTTGTTGTGCTGCTGTATCTCGGCTTCTGGCAAATGGACCGGCTCGAATGGAAGATGGGTATCATCGGGGAAATCGAGGCGCGCCTCGCGGCAGATGCTGCCCCGCTACCAGATGCGCCGACATTTGAAGAAGACAACTACCGCACCGTCATCATGCAAGGTGCGGCTACCGGCGAAGAGATCCGCTTTCTGGATAGCGGCACCGTAGCTGGTACAGGCCACCGCATCATCACCGCTTTTGAAACTGTCGATGGTCGTCGCATCATGCTCGATCAAGGTTTGCTGCCGCTCTATTCCGAAACAGGCACGCCATTCACCGATGAAGTCACAGTGCAGGGTAACCTGATTTGGCCGGATGATATTTCCAAACAAGCCCCGCAAGACGGTGAATGGTACGCGCGTGACGTTCCCGCAATGGCTGAGGCTTTAGGAACGGAACCAGTTCTGGTCGTCCTTTACGCCGCGACCCAGTATGACGAGCGCTTAACGCCGTTGCCAGTGGACACGCGTTCAATCAAGAATGACCATCTTGAATATGCGATCACGTGGTTCTTGCTTGCCGTCGTTTGGCTTGCGATGACTTCCTTCTACACCGCGCGAATTCTGCGCAAGAAAGACGATTGATATGAAATACGTTTCCACCCGTGGCACCGCACCTGAACTGACGTTCGAAGACGCGATGATGACAGGCCTTGCACGCGACGGCGGGCTTTACGTGCCGGACGTGATCCCAACGCTGAGCCATGATGATATCGCTGAGATGGCTGGCCAGTCATATGAGGAAATCGCGTTCACGGTGATGCGTCCGTTTATCGGCGACACGTTCACGGACGACGAATTTCGCGACCTGATTGAGGCAGCTTATGCCGGTTTCAATCACGCCGCTCGCGCGCCGCTGAAACAGCTGGATTCCAACCACTTCTTGCTGGAACTGTTCCACGGCCCGACGCTGGCCTTCAAAGACTTCGCCATGCAGTTGATCGGGCAGATGTTTCAAGCGTCCCTTACACGATCTGGCAAACGCATCACAATCGTTGGCGCCACGTCCGGTGACACGGGTTCCGCCGCGATTGAAGCGTTTCGCGGTCTTGATAACGTCGATGTCTTTATCCTATTTCCGCACGGCCGTGTGTCCGAAGTGCAGCGCCGCCAGATGACCACGCCGGTCGAAAGCAATGTGCACGCCTTGGCGATGGACGGCGATTTCGACGATTGCCAAGCCGCGCTAAAAGACATGTTCAACGATTTCGAATTCCGCGATGGTGTGAACCTTGCTGGTGTGAATTCGATCAACTGGGGCCGCGTATTGGCGCAGGTTGTTTACTACTTCTCTTCTGCGGTTAGCCTTGGTGCACCGCACCGCAAGGTCAGCTTCACCGTGCCAACAGGCAACTTCGGGGACATCTTTGCAGGCTACATTGCCAAACGCATGGGGCTGCCGATTGATCAGCTGGTCATCGCGACAAACCAAAACGACATTTTGCACCGCACGCTGGAAACCGGCGCACAAGTTAAGGAAGGTGTGACACCGTCCATTTCGCCATCCATGGATATTCAGGTGTCGTCCAACTTTGAACGTGCACTGTTTGAAGCCTACGAACGCGATGGCGCTGTTGTGGCCGAGCAAATGGACGAGCTTAAAGACAAGGGCGAATTCACGATTTCCCAAGGTGCTATCGACATGCTGCGCGACACGTTTGCGTCTGGTCGTGCATCCGAGGATGAAACCTATGCAACGATCAAAACCGAGCTGATGCTTTCCGGCGAGTTGCTTTGTCCGCATTCTGCAGTTGGCGTAACTGTAGCGGGTGACCACTTGGGCGAAACGCCGATGATCACATTGGCCACAGCACACCCAGCCAAATTCCCGGCCGCGGTCGAAAAAGCGACAGGCCAACACCCAGACCTGCCACCGCACATGGCCGATCTATTTGAGCGTGACGAGCGTGTAACCCGTGTGCCAAGCGATCTGGACGCACTGCAAACCCTAATCAAAGAGCGGATCCAAAATTGACCGTCCAACAACACACGCTGTCCAACGGATTTCGCATCGTCACAGAGCAAATGCCCGGGCTTCAATCCGCGTCAATTGGCGTTTGGGTCACGGCGGGTGGTCGCCACGAACGTTCGGACCAGAATGGGATTGCCCATTTCCTTGAGCATATGGCGTTCAAGGGAACGGAGCGGCGGTCGGCGTTGCAGATTGCCGAGGCGATTGAAGATGTTGGTGGCTATATCAACGCCTATACCTCGCGCGAGATGACGGCCTATTACGCCCGCGTGTTGGAAAACGATGTGCCACTGGCACTGGATGTTATCGCCGATATTTTGTTGAACCCTGTGTTCGATCAAAACGAAATCGAAGTCGAACGCGGTGTGATTTTGCAAGAGATTGGCCAAGCCCACGACACGCCTGACGACATCATCTTTGACTGGCTTCAGGAAGAGGCGTTCCCGAACCAAGCGTTGGGCCGCACGATTTTGGGCCCGACCGAACGCGTGAGCTCGTTTTCACGCGGTGATCTGTCCGACTTCATTGGCGAACACTACGGACCGGATCAAATGATCCTGTCGGCAGCGGGTGCTGTGAACCCCGATGAGCTGCTCGCATTGGCTGAAAAGTTGTTTGGTCATTTGCCACCACGTTCAGAACCGAGTGCTGCAGAAGCGGCTGCCTTTGCGGGTGGAGAGAAGCGCGTGAAGAAGGGGCTGGAACAAGCCCATTTCGCACTTGCGTTTGAGGGGCCGGACTACCGTGACCCAAGCATTTATGCGGCACAGATCCATGCTGTCGCGATGGGAGGCGGCATGTCATCGCGCCTGTTCCAAGAGCTGCGGGAAAACCGTGGATTGTGTTATACAATATTCGCCCAAGCAGGGGCCTACGCCGACACTGGAATGCTGACGGTTTATGCTGGCACGTCGTCCGAACAATTGGGCGAGCTGGCAATGCTGACTGTGGATGAGTTGAAACGCGCAGCAGACGATATGTCCTCCGAAGAAGTCGCGCGTGCGCGTGCGCAGATGAAAGCGGGCATGCTGATGGGGTTGGAAAGCCCCTCGAACCGTGCCGAACGTCTTGCGCGTATGGTCGCGATTTGGGGCGACGTGCCGCACATCGAGGACACGATTGAACGTATCGATGCAGTGACAACAGGTGATGTGCGCGCCTTCGGGAGCAAGCTGATCACGGACGCCGGAAGCGCGATGGCGCTGTATGGCCCGATTGACAATGCACCTGCGTTTGAGGCTTTGAAGGCGAGGTTGGTTGCCTGATGCTTCGGGCGCGCAAAAAGGTTCGTCTTGAAACCGAACGGTTGACGCTGCGCCCGCCGATCCATTCAGATTTCCGCGCATGGTCCGCGTTACGTCATGAATCATCCGAATTCCTACAGCCGTGGGAGCCCACATGGGCATCCGACCACTTGACCCGTAAAAGTTTCACCAATCGCGTCTACTGGGCGCAACGGTCGATTTCCAATGGCACAGCCTTGCCGTTGTTTATTATTCGGCGTAGCGATGATGTGCTTTTAGGGGCAATCACGCTGGATCATATTAGACGCGGACCTGCACAAGCTGGCACGACAGGTTATTGGATCGGCGAACCTTTTGCACGTGAAGGCTATATGCGTGAGGCGATTGAGGCCGTTGTGCATTACGCATTCACGACGCTCGACCTAAGCCGGATCGAGGCGGGGTGCCTGAAAGAGAATGCGCCGTCGCGCGCATTATTAGAAAAGTGCGGGTTTAAGTACGAGGGCGTGGCGCAGGCGTATTTGCAGATCAACGGGCGCTGGCGAAACCATGTGCTATACGCCAATCTACGTCATGATCGGCGTGGAAAGACGGATGTGGGATGAGCTTACGCTAAGCGCGTGCCGCGAGCAATGAGGGGGGCTAGCCCCCCGTCGCAAGCGACTCCCCCCAGGATATTTAGAAGACAAAGACAAATAGGGTTGCTGAGATGGCATTGAATTCTGCGGATACTGCTTTCGTTGAAAAGTTGTGGGCAATCCTTCCGGAGGCGGCATTCGCAGCTGATCCGGCTGGTTTCTTAGTTGAGCCACGCGGGCGTTGGATTGGGCAAGGCGTTGTTGTGTCGCCTGCGTCAGTCGATGAGGTTTCGGCACTTATGGCGGCGTGCTTTGAGGCCTCGGTTCCGGTGGTTCCGTATGCAGGTGGGACTGGTTTGGTCGGTGGGCAAGTGGTTGAAAACGGGCCTGTGCCGGTTGTTCTGTCGCTGGCGCGGATGAATGAGATTCGGGCGGTTTATCCAGATGAAAATGTGATTGAGGTGGATGCGGGTGTGATTTTGCAGGATGTGCAAAGCGCGGCGGAGGATGCTGGTCGCTTGTTCCCGCTTTCACTCGCCTCAGAAGGGTCAGCGCGTATTGGCGGATTGTTAGCGACCAATGCGGGCGGGTTGAATGTAATCCGGTATGGAAATGCGCGGGCACAGTGTTTGGGCATTGAGGCTGTACTGGCAGACGGCACGATCTGGAACGGGATGAGCCGTCTTCGCAAAGACAACACGGGCTATGATTTGCGCGACTTGATGATCGGTTCGGAAGGATCGTTGGGCGTAATCACGGGCGCGTCCTTGCGTCTTATGCCGCGCCCCGCGCAAGAGGCGACGGCGATGTTTGTTGTGCGCTCGCCAGCCGCCGCCGTTTCACTGTTGGCCTTGGCGGGTGAGCGGCTTGGCGAGACGATTTCAGCGTTCGAGTTGATCCACCGGCAAGGGTTTGATTTCCTTCAGGAGGCCGGGATTGACCATAAGCGCCCCTTTGAGGAGGCGCCTGAATGGTCAGTTTTGATGAAGGTTGGGTTGCCGGAAGGACAATCACCGCAAGACGCGTTAGAAGCGCTGTTTGAGGCGGGGGATGGATTGGTATCAGACGGTGTCATTGCGCAATCTGGTCAGCAGGCGCAGGCGCTTTGGGATATCCGTGAGACCATTCCTGAAGCGAACAAGAGGATCGGGTCGATCTCGTCTCATGATATTTCGGTGCCGATTTCTTGTGTGCCGGAGTTCATTGACCGTGCACCAGCGATCCTTGCTAAGATTGGGGATTTTAGGATCAATTGTTTCGGCCACTTGGGGGACGGGAACCTGCATTACAACGTGTTCCCGCCAAAGGGGCGTGATCGTTCCGAGTTTGTAGATCAACGTGACGCGATCAAGACAGCGGTGCATGATCTGGCGCATTCATTCGGTGGATCGGTCAGTGCGGAACATGGGATTGGGCGCTTGAAGGTCAAAGACCTTGAAACTTACGGCGACCCAACAAAGCTGGTGATGATGCGGGCCATCAAGGATGCGCTCGATCCATGCGGCATTATGAACCCAGGTGCAGTATTACGGGCCAAATAGGGGCGTGACCTTGCGCCGCTGAGCCGTGCGCCGTATGACGGCGCGGACTAAGAAACTAAGGACAGATTATGCCAGTTCTGGTGATGAAATTCGGCGGCACATCGGTGGCGACCGTGGACAAGATCAAGCGGGCGGCCAAGAAGGTCGGCGTTGAAGTGGCTAAGGGCTACGATGTGATCGTGATCGTATCGGCCATGTCCGGTGAAACGAACAAACTTGTGGGTTTTGTGAACGACACCTCGCCGATGTGTGATGCGCGCGAATACGACGCGATCGTGAGTTCAGGTGAGAACGTGACGGCAGGTCTAATGGCACTGACGTTGCAAGAAATGGACGTGCCAGCGCGCAGCTGGCAGGGCTGGCAGGTTCCTGTGAAAACCACGTCTGCGCATTCATCGGCGCGGATTGAGGAAATCCCGACAGACAACATCAATGCGAAATTCGGTGAAGGCATGAAAGTAGCCGTTGTCGCAGGCTTCCAAGGGGTCAGCCCCGAAGGACGCATCACAACGCTGGGCCGCGGCGGGTCTGATACGACTGCCGTAGCGTTTGCCGCCGCGTTTGAAGCGGATCGTTGCGATATTTATACAGACGTTGACGGTGTTTACACCACGGACCCACGTGTCACGGATAAGGCACGCAAGCTCGACAAGATCGCGTTTGAAGAGATGCTTGAACTGGCGTCTTTGGGTGCGAAGGTTTTGCAGACACGATCTGTTGAGTTGGCGATGCGCTACAAAGTGCGCTTGCGCGTGCTATCATCATTTGAAGAACAATCTGACGAAGCCGGAACGCTCGTCTGTGCGGAGGAAGAAATCATGGAATCCAATGTAGTAGCTGGCGTGGCGTTTAGCCGTGACGAAGCAAAGATGACGCTTATTTCGGTTGCTGACCGCCCTGGCATCGCGGCTGCGATCTTTGGGCCATTGGCCGAAGCGGGTGTGAACGTCGATATGATCGTTCAAAACATTTCGGAAGAGGGGCGCACAGATATGACGTTCTCTTGCCCGATCGACCAAGTGAAGCACGCGCAAAAGGCGATGGACGAAGCCAAAGCACGGGACGACATCAACTTCCACGATCTGGTTGCTGATACGGATGTTGCAAAGGTTTCGATTGTCGGCATCGGGATGCGATCCCACGCAGGCGTCGCGGCAAAAATGTTTGCGACGTTGCGCGATGAAGGCATCAACATCAAAGTCATCACGACATCTGAAATCAAAACGTCTGTCTTGGTTGACCGCAAGTACATGGAGCTTGCCGTGCAGGCTCTGCATGACGCGTTCGAATTGGAGAAAGCAGCTTGAACTTGATTGTTCGCCCTATTGAAGTTGCAGACCACGCCGCTTGGGATGAGCTCTATCAGGCTTACGCTGAATTCTATGGTGTCGATCAAACAGCAGACATGCGCGAGCGCGTATTTGGATGGCTGACGACTCATGCCCATGAGGTGAATGGGTTCTGCGCTGAGCTGGACGGTGCCCTTGTTGGCATTACTCATTACCGCGTGTTCGCACGGCCCTTAGCCGCCGCGACGGGTCTGTTTCTGGATGACTTGTTCGTCTCGCCAGATGCGCGTGGCACAGGTGCTGCTGGGGCGTTGATTGATGCCGTGCGGGATGTCGCAAAATCAGACGGCCATAGCGTCGTGCGCTGGATTACCGCCAAGGACAATGCACGCGCACGTGGGCTTTATGACAAGATCGCCAACGAAACGGCTTGGGTTACTTACGATCTAAACGTCTGAAATTTGGGCGTTTTGACGCAACTTTCGCGTGTTTAACCCCATTGCGACCCTATGCACTGGCCTATAGTCTCCTTTTCGAAGGCGCTGGGGGACTAAATGCCACAAGGTTTCGAGACTGAAAGCCGCAAGCTACTTGTGCGACTGCGCGATGTTATGGCCAGTGGTGAAGCTGGCCAAGCGCGCTTGGACGAAATCGTGCGCCTTATTGCGAACTCGATGAGCGCAGAGGTCTGTTCTATATACCTTTTTCGCGATGATGAGACACTGGAGCTTTGCGCGACTGAGGGTCTGCAACAAGAAGCGGTGCACCAGACGCGGATGCGTTTGGGCGAAGGTCTTGTAGGGCGGGTCGCGAAAACGCGTCGTGTTGTTAACACTGCAGACGCCCCGTCTGAACGTGGATTTCGCTACATGCCGGAAACGGGCGAAGAGCGGTATTCTAGTTTCTGCGGTATCCCAGTTCAGCGCGTTGGCGAAACGATGGGCGTTCTGGTCGTTCAAAGCCGCGAGTCCCGTGAGTACACAGCAGACGAAATCTACGCCTTAGAAGTCGTCGCAATGGTGCTGGCCGAGATGAATGAGCTTGGCGCCTTTACCGGTGAGGGTGCCGCAATGCGCGCGCGCCATCAGGAACCGATCATGTTCAAGGGACTCGTCGGCCAAGAAGGGGTCGCAGGCGGTAACGTCTATTTGCACGAGCCGCGCGTGGTCGTGACGAACGTGGTTGCAGATGACCCCGAGGTCGAGCTGACACGCCTACGCGAAGCCGTCGATTCATTGCGCATTTCGGTCGATGAAATGCTGACGCAGACGGCGACGGTAAACAACGACCAGAAACAAGTGCTTGAAGCCTACCGCATGTTTGCCAATTCGCGCGGTTGGATGAAGCGGATGGAAGCCGATATTGACCAAGGTCTATCTGCTGAAGCCGCTGTCGAAAAAGAGCAATCCTTAGCGCGCACGCGGATGCAATCGGCCGATAGTTACCTGCGTGATCGCCTCCATGACCTTGATGACCTGTCCAACAGGTTGTTGCGCATTTTGACGGGGCAGGGACGCGATGCCACCGGTGCGGAAATGCCCGATAACCCCGTCCTTGTCGCCCGTAATATCGGCCCGGGTGAATTGCTGGAGTACGGCAAAAAAATCAAAGGCATCGTCCTTGAGGAAGGGTCCGTTGGCAGCCATGCGGCCATCGTCGCGCGTGCTTGGGCGATCCCGCTTGTGATCCGTGCAACAGAAATTACGGCGCAGGCGTTGAACGGCGATCAGATTTTGGTGGACGGGGATCAGGGCATTGCGCACCTGCGTCCTGACGACACCGTTAAGGCTGCGTTTAACGACAAAATGGCGATGCAAACGGCCGCACAGAAACGCTACGCCAGTATCCGTGATCTACCTGCCCAAACGCAGTGTGGGAAAGTGATTTCCCTTACTATGAACGCTGGGTTGATGGCCGACTTGCCCTCTCTTCCGAGTTCGGGTGCCGAAGGTGTCGGGCTTTTCCGGACGGAACTTCAGTTCCTTATCCGCAGCCAAATGCCAAAACGCGCCGAATTATCCGCACTTTACACGCGTGTTCTGGATGCGGCGAATGGTCAACGCGTGGCGTTCCGCACGTTAGATATCGGGTCGGACAAGGTCCTGTCCTACATGAAGCCCAATGACGAACCGAACCCTGCGATGGGCTGGCGTGCGATCCGTGTTGGCCTTGAAAAGCCGGGCGTTTTGCGGATGCAATTGCAGGCGCTTATTCGGGCTGCGAATGGGAGGCCCCTGACGGTGATGTTCCCGTTTGTCGCCCAACTTGAAGAATACCGCATGGCGCGGGCTGAGTTTGACAAAGCGATGGAACGTGAACGTATCCTTGGGCATCCGCTGCCGTCGTCTTTCGAAATCGGCGCGATGCTTGAGACGCCAAGCCTCGCGTTTGCGCCGGACGTGTTCTTTCAAGAGGTCGATTTTATTTCGATTGGCGGCAACGACCTAAAGCAGTTCTTTTTTGCCGCAGATCGCGAAAACGAGCGTGTACGCCGCCGCTATGACACCCTAAACGTAAGCTTCCTGACGTTCTTGGAGCAGCTGATCGCGCGCTGCAACGCGCACAACACACCTGCCAGTTTTTGTGGTGAAGACGCAGGTCGCCCGATTGAAGCTGTGGTTTTTGCAGCACTCGGTTTGCGCAATTTGTCCATGCGTCCCGCGTCGATTGGGCCAGTTAAGCATCTTCTGAGACGCCTGAATTTGGATGAAGTCAAAGCCGTAATCGACGAGTCCCGCGCTCGCGGGGACCAATCTGTTCGTAGTGCAGTTACGGAATACCTGCGCAAACAGGTTTAAGGCCGCCGGCCCAAACGCGGGCGGGTCAGGCTTTTAGAAGTGGTTTCTTTAGCTTGATCGTTTCTTGCGTAAACGCATCCGCGATTTGATCCGTGCCATAAGTCCGCGCAAGTTTGCGAAGGCCGAAATGCACATGGGCGATTTCCGTATAATACGTCACGAAAGTGTAATTGGTGCCAGCGCCTGCAGCAGCCCCCAAAACAGGCACGGTCTTAGCGGCGAGTTTTTGCCCCAAAACAGCAGCAAATTGCGGTGCGATCTTGCTAATGAGCTTGTTTATCGCGGCACCGGACAGTCCGACACGCGCCCCGACAAACGATGTATCAACACCATCGTCTTCATCACCCAGCCCGCCTTTGCCGAACACCTGCAAACACTGAAAACGTGTTTCAACTGTCATGGGATCTTCGCCATGTTCAGCCGCAATCCCTTGCACTGCGCGAAAGATCACGGTCGTGGCGAGCGGGAGCTCAACAAGGGCGGTTGGCAAACCACCCAAACCCCCAAGTGCGCCTGACACCGTTGCAAGGGCCTTATGCGCACGATCGGTGGCGACAAAGCGCCCGACACCACCCTTGCTGCGCCCAGCAGCGTCATAACTGGCGCGAAGGCCACGCTTGGCAGCCGCATCAAGACGGGTCCGTGTGCGTTCAGGGAGCAGCTTCATGCCGTCTTCGACCTGTCCGCCCAGAAAGGACACGACCTGCATCAACACGCCCGTCGCATCATTCTGCCGTGCGGCAAGCGCTGCAACACGTGCGCGTGCGTCATCATCAAGTTGGGTTGAAGGGGCGTCTGGATTGACGAGATGCAGTGTCGTTGGATCTGTTGTCATATCTTACAGATAGGGTCGAAAGGCGAAAAATCAATCCAAGCGCTTGCGAACGCGCCCCCGAATACCAGCCCAAGCCCCAAAACCCAGCACACGTGCTGGGTTCGTTGGCGGCGGCATCACCACCCCGTTGAGCAGCTTAAACCCGAAGCGTTCGTAGTAGGGCGCATCGCCAACAAGCAACACACGCGGCCAACCGGCAGGGCCTGCACGTTCCAAAACATCGCGGATCAAGAGCCCACCAAGGCCTTCACCCTGACGGGTAGGGTGGACTGCAACGGGGCCAAGCAACAAGGCGCTATGATCTTCGACGCGGATTGGCCAACAGCGGATCGCCCCGCCGATGACTCCGTCGTCGGTCGCAAATACGCGGCAAAACGCAGGAACAGGGGGGACGTCATCGCGCAATCGATAAGACGACAGCGCCTTTCGGCCCGGCGCGAACGTCAGGTCATAGAGGCTTTCAATGCCCCACCAATCGTCAGGTGTTTCGTTCCGCAACTCCATAGGGTTAGATGAACCCGTGTTTCGCTTTCATTGCAAACAGGTTATGGGCGAAAATCAATTGATCGAAGGAAATTACGTGTTTTACGAACCTAAAGACGGGCACGGGCTGCCACATAATCCATTCAATGCGATCGTTACGCCACGCCCAATCGGTTGGATCTCCAGCCGTGGCACGGACGGGTCCGATAATTTGGCACCATATTCCTTCTTCAATGCCGTCGCATACGAGCCGCCACAGGTGATGTTTTCGTCAACAAGTACCAAGCCTGATCGCGGGGACACCAAGGACAGTGTTTCCAATATCCGAGAGACCGGCGTGTTTGCGGTCAACATCGTAGAATACGCCATGCGCGATGCAATGAACCAGACCAGCGGGCCGTGGGGCCGCGAAGTGGATGAGTTTGTGGATGCAGGCATCGAAAAGGCCGCTTGCCGCACGATTGATTGCGCAAGCGTTGCCGGTGCGCCTGCGGTGCTGGAATGCCGTGTTACCCAGATCATCAAGATCGAAGGGGATGCGAATTTCGCTGTGTTCGGGGAAGTTGTCGGTGTGCAGATGCGTGATGACTGCATGGTCGATGGCGCGTTTGACGTCACACGTTTTCAGCCGCTCGCACGGGGTGGGTATCGTGACTATTCCGTCGTGCGGGACGTGTTCCAATTGGACCGCCCCGCATAACGTTCGCGTTTAGTGGCCGCCGATGATGCCCGTTTTGACGGAATAATCGACCGCGATTTCGTAGTCAGGGTCATCGTCACTGTCGACAATCAGGTGGCCTGCTTTGGACAACAATGAATGGCAATCATGGGTCAGGTGACGCAGTTGGATTGACTTGCCTTGCTCTTCGTACTTTGCGGCGACATCTTCGATGGCCTGCAAAGCGGAATGGTCGGCAACGCGTGAGCCTGCGAAGTCGATAATCACTGACTTCGGGTCGCCTGCTACGTCAAACAATTCAACGAAACCGTCAGCGGAGCCAAAGAACAACGGGCCGTTCACTTTGTAGATCTTGGCGCCGTCTTCGGTTGTTTCGGTTTCTGCGTGGATACGGCGCGCGTTGGACCATGCATATGCCAGCGCGGAGACGATCACGCCAACCACAACCGCAATCGCGAGGTTGGTTAGGACCGTGACGACCGTGACCAGCACGATCACGAATGCATCCATGCGTGGGACTTTCGTCATAATCTTAAAGCTGTTCCACGCAAAGGTGCCAATCACGACCATAAACATCACACCAACCAACGCGGCGAGTGGGATTTTTTCGATCAAGCCAGACGCGAACAAGATGAATGCCAGCAAGAACAGCGCAGCAACGGTGCCCGCAATGCGCGTGCGGCCGCCAGATTTCACGTTGATCATGGACTGACCGATCATCGCACAACCACCCATGCCACCAAAGAAACCAGTGACTGTGTTGGCAACGCCCTGAGCGATACATTCTTGGCTTGCGCCACCACGTTTGCCCACGATTTCACCGACAAGGTTCAGCGTCAGAAGGCTTTCGATCAGGCCGATTGCTGCGAGTACCAGGGAGAATGGCAAGATGATCCACAGCGTCTCTAGCGTCAGTGGGACCATCGGAATGTGGAAAGGTGGCAGGCCGCCTTCGATGCTGGCAAGGTCACCCACCAACGGCACATCAAGGCCAAGACCAATCACGATGATCGCAATGATACCAATGCCCGCAAGAGGAGACGGGATCAGGTTCGTTATTCGTGGCCAAATCCAGATGATTGCCATGGTCAACGCAGTCAGCGCCAGCATCAGGTAAAGCTTCGTACCCGTCAGCCAGTCACCATTCGGAATGCCGTGGCTACCCCCATGTGCAGTGCCGGGAACTTGGAATTGGCCGAGCTGCGCAAGAAAAATAACGATCGCGAGGCCATTCACAAAGCCCAACATCACTGGGTGTGGCACGAGGCGGATGAATTTCCCCCAATGCATAAAGCCAACGACCAGTTGGATTAACCCCATCAAAACAACGGCAGCGAACAAGTATTCAACGCCGTGCAGGGCGACAAACGCGACCATCACGACAGCCAAAGCACCCGTCGCACCGGAAATCATCCCCGGCCGACCGCCAATCAACGCCGTAATCAGGCCAACGATAAACGCAGCATAAAGTCCAACCAGCGGATCAACCCCTGCCACAAAGGCAAAGGCCACGGCTTCAGGAACCAGTGCAAGCGCAACGGTAAGACCAGAGAGAATTTCGATCCGCAGGCGATCAGGCGTCAGGTTTTTACCAGACGGTTTCAGATCGGCTTCTTCAAGACGGTTAACAAAGCTCGCGAGCATGGATTGGCGCACAGATTCACCTGAATAATTGGGGAGTGTTGCGCGCCGTGTAGCCCAAGGGGTCTGTGCTGTCACCCCCGCAGCGCCCGATGGTTCCGCATTTGTGGCCTTCACAAGCAGAAGATTGCACGGCAAAGTTGAGGGACTGCGGAAGGGTTTTGATATGAAAACGAAAATCGGGATCATTGGCGGGTCTGGACTGTATGACATCGACGGGTTGCAAGGTGCAGCTTGGGTGGATGTGGACAGCCCGTGGGGTGCGCCATCTGATGCGATTCTGACGGGTACGTTGGATGGAATTGAAATGGCGTTTTTGCCACGTCACGGGCGTGGGCATGTGCATTCGCCCAGCACCGTGCCATATCGCGCAAATATTGATGCGCTCAAACGGCTGGGCTGCACGGATGTGATTTCAGTGTCTGCTTGCGGATCATTCCGCGAGGACATGGCCCCGGGTGATTTTGTGGTCGTGAGCGATTTCATCGACCGCACCTTCGCGCGTGAAAAGTCGTTCTTTGGAACC